>CAKUGY010000035.1 GCA_934654835.1 uncultured Collinsella sp. | reverse complement strand
ATATCGGTGAACTGTGACAACAGAATCGCCTCCTACAAAAAAGAGGGAGACCCTTGAATCCTAAAACTCAAGTGCCTCCCACATATGTGCTCTATGAAGGGTGAATTACGCGTTCGCGAGCGGGCGTACGCTGACCCTGTGCTTGATACCCTTGTGGAACTCAACGGTACCGTCGACCAGCGCGAACAGCGTGTCGTCCTTGCCACGGCCAACGTTCTCACCCGGGTGGATGTGCGTGCCGTGCTGACGGACGAGAATCGTGCCCGTGGTTACCGTCTGGCCGGCGAAGCGCTTCGTGCCAAGGCGCTGACCGCGGGAGTCACGGCCATTACGGGAGGAACCGAGTCCTTTTTTGTGTGCCATTGTGTATACCTACTCTTTCGTTACGAGTGTAATCTACTCGGCGACGGGAGCCTCGGCAACAGCCTCGGCCTCTGCCTTGACAGCCTTCTTGGCGCGGGACGTAGCCTGGACCTTCACGATCTTCAGCTTGGTGAGCTGCTGACGGTGACCCTTCAGACGACGATAGCGCTTACGCTTGTGGAACTTGAAGACCAGCTGCTTCTCGCCCTTGAACTGCTCAACGATCTGAGCGGTAACCTTGGCCTTGGCCAGCTTGTCGGGATCGGTGACGATCTTCTTACCATCGTTGAGGAAGATGACCGGCAGGGTGACCTTATCGCCCTCATTGCCCTCGATCTTCTCGACGGTGATGACATCGTCGGTGGCGACCTTGTACTGCTTGCCGCCCGTGTTAACGATTGCGTACATGTTTACTTGCCCTTCATGCATCAGTTAGTGCAACAGCCGAATATAGTAGCAGGCGAAAATACCCCCGTCAACGAGTATGTGGAGCAAATCCACAAGTTCGCACAGGTATGGGGCTGACGAGTCGGCCCTCGTCGTCCTCGCATGCTTGATTCTGACGCTCGACATCGTAGGAGCAGATGGTCACGAGGTCTTGCATACCGGTGGAAACAATAGGTGCATCGACGCCCGGGGTCAAGCCCTGCAACAAAACATCAGCAGCAGAAAGCAAAATTTCCGGACGCATGGAGCCCTCGTTGTCGGCATGGGTGTCGAGCATGAGTACCAGATGGTCCGAGCTCTCCCCCGCCGTGAGTTCATAGCCCACGAGCGTATGGTCCAGATCCAGGCGCTTGCTCTTTTTGCCGCGCGCGTAGTCGATGCCATGGCCCGCGCGCAGCGTATCGATCGCGGCGCGCACCTCGTCGGCGCTCACGGGAGCCTTGGGGTCCAGATGCAGGTCGATACGATACGACAGGCGCGTGAGCTGTGCCGTCAGTGCCGGCGTGCGCACGTCAATGTAGGCGGCCTCGATGGGCGCCAGATCGGCCGGGGACGCCGCGGCCAGGCGTTCAAACGCCTCGTCGAGCGCGACGAACTCGGTCATATACAGGTCATACCACTCACAGGTCGACGATGTGCCCACCGGCAGCGCCGACGAGAAGCCCACGCGCATGTGCGGAGAGAAGCCCTGCGTTACAGCATAGGGCAGCCCTGCACGGCGCACGATGCGCTCAATGGTATGAATCAGTTCCAGATGGCCCAGGTACTTAAGGCGGTCGCGCTTGCCGTAGCGAACGCGCAGCCTAAAGAGCGTGGGGTTGTCGGTCAAGCGCTCACTCATGCGCGATCACCCACCAATACGTTCTTGGCATGGAGCGTGGGGCAGATTCCGCAGCCGGTGCACGACGTACGGGTGCAGTCGGGTGTCGTGACGCCTTCCAACGAGCGGCGATACTCGCGCTCGAGGAAGCCGCGCGAGCAACCGGGGCTCACGTGCTCCCAAGGCAGACGCCAGTCCAGCTCGTAAGGCAGGTGCACGAGCTCGTTGAGATCGATGCCGTTTTTGGCGGCGGCCTCCTTCCAGTTGTCGAGCGAGAAGTGCTCCACCCAGGCGTCAAAGCGAGAACCGGCGCGCCAGGCATCGATGATGACGGGCGTCATATCGCGACCGGCACGCGAGAGCGCAGCCTCGATGAGCGAGGTCTCGGCATCGTGATAGTGAACACGGACGGCACGGTTACGCACGCTCGTGATAAGCAACTTTTGGCGGCGCTTGACGTCGTCGTAGTCGAGCTGCGGGCACCACTGGAACGCGGTGGCCGCCTTGGGGATAAAGACCGAAACCGAGATGGACACCGAGATGGAGCCGCGGCGCGCCTTGGGCACCACGGAACGACCGAGCTCCAGCACATGATCGGCCAGGTTGGCGATAGCCACGATGTCCTCATCGCGCTCACCGGGAAGGCCCATCATAAAGTAGAGCTTCATGCGGTTCCAGCCGGCCTCAAAGGCAGCCTTGGCCGCACGATCGAGGTCCTCTTCGGTCACGTTCTTATTGATGATGTCGCGCATGCGCTGGCTGCCGGCCTCGGGGGCAAACGTCAGGCCGCCCTTCTTTTCGCC
>CAKUGY010000034.1 GCA_934654835.1 uncultured Collinsella sp. | reverse complement strand
GTCGCCTGCTCGGACAGTCCTGCTCGCACGGAGAGCACATTAAGTGCTCTCCGGCTCGTGCGGAACTCGCGATCGACTTCGCATGCCGCCGGGCAGCCAGGGCCGACACGGGGTTCCAAGATTGTCAAAAAAGCGGTCGGCGCGCAGTGCGCCGACCGCCGATATAAGGGGTCTGATATTTTCTACCAGCTCGTTCCTCTTACTCGTCTAGGAGATCCTCTGGTATTTCATTACCGTCGCCTAGGTCGACGGGGGCTTCCTCGGTGCTAGTTGCAGATGCATCCTCCGCACCTTCGCCTTCGGGCTTTTCTTTGGCGGCTGTCATGCGGGCTACGGCGCATACGCGGTCGTTGTCGTCGACGGTCATCATCTTGACGCCCTGGGTGGCGCGGCCGGTTTGGCTGATCTCGTCGGTCTTGACGCGAATGACTGTCGCGCCTTCCGTCACGATGAACAGCTCGTGCTGCGGGCCCACCGTCTTCATGGCCGCGAGGTTACCCTTACGCTCGGTCATCTGGATGGTGTAGACGCCTTGGCCGCCGCGGTTCTGCTCCGGGTAGTCCGCAACCGGCGTGCGCTTGCCGTAGCC
Organism: uncultured Collinsella sp.; assembly: GCA_934654835.1. Lineage (GTDB taxonomy): Bacteria > Actinomycetota > Coriobacteriia > Coriobacteriales > Coriobacteriaceae > Collinsella. The sequence goes on along the minus strand of CAKUGY010000034.1, from coordinate 1,866 downwards.
ACGCTCGGTGATGACGAACAGGTCGCCGTTGCCGTTGGTGACCTCCATACCCAGAACGCTCACGCCGTCCTTCATGCCAATGCCGCGCACACCGCTGGTGTCGCGACCGGTGGCGCGTACCTGGTCCTCGGGGAACATGATCGCCTTGCCCGCGGTGGTGGCCATGATGATCTTGTCGCCCTCGCGCACGCGGCGCACGGCGAGCAGCGCGTCGTCGTCCCTCAGGTTGATGGCAATCAGGCCGTCGCGACGGCTGCGGTCGTAGGCGCTCATCACGGTCTTCTTGACCATGCCGCTCTTGGTGGCAAACATCAGGTACTCGTCGGCGGGGAACTCGCGGCAGCTGATGACGCTCGCGATCTTCTCGCCTTCCTCGAAGGGCAACAGGTTGACGATCGCGGTGCCGCGCGCCTGACGCGTGCCCACCGGTAGCTCGTGCACCTTCAGGCGATACACCTTGCCCTTGCTCGAGAAGAACAGCACGTACTCGTGCGTGGACGCAATGAACATCTCGTCGATAACGTCATCCTCTTTGAGGTTGACGCCCGACACGCCCTTGCCGCCGCGCTTCTGGGCGCGATAGGCGGCGACCGGGATGCGCTTAACGTAGCCGGTGTGGGTGATGGTCACGACCATGTCCTCGTCAGCGATGAGGTCCTCGACATCCAGGTCCTTCTCGACCTGGCTGATCTCGGTGCGTCGCTTGTCGCCAAACTTCTTGGAGATCTCGCGCATCTCTTCCTTGATGACGCCCAGGATCTTCTCCTCGTGCGCCAGCAGGTCCTCGTAGTAGGCGATGGCGCGACGCAGGCCGTCCAGCTCTTCCTGGATCTTGTCGCGCTCCAGGCCGGTCAGGCGGCGCAGCTTCATCTCGAGGATAGCCGTGGTCTGCTCGGGCGTAAAGCCAAAGCGCTCGATCAGGCGGCCGCTGGCCTCGGAGTCGGTCTGCGAGGAGCGGATGATGCTGATGACCTCGTCGATATGGTCGAGGGCCATCAGGTAGCCCTCGAGGATGTGAGCACGCGCCCGGGCCTTCTTAAGGTCGAAGCGGGTGCGGCGGGTGACGACGTCGACCTGGTGGTCGATGTAGTGCTGCAGCATCTCGCGCAGGCTCAGGCATTTGGGCACGCCGTTGACGAGCGCCAGGTTGTTGGCGCCAAAGGTCGTCTGCAGCGAGGTGTACTTGTACAGGTTGTTGAGCACGACCTGCGGAATGACGCCCTTCTTGAGCTCGATGACCAGGCGGATGCCCTTCTGGTTGGACTCGTCGCGCATGTCCGAGATGCCTTCGATGCGCTTGTCGTTGACGAGCTGGGCGATCTTCTCCTGCAGGGTGCCCTTGTTGACCATATAGGGAATCTCGGTAAAGACCAGGCGGCTGCGGCCGGTCTTGGTGGACTCCACGTGAGCCTTGGCGCGCACGGTAATGGAGCCGCGGCCGGTCTCGTAGCTCTGCTTAATGCCGGCGCTGCCCATAATAATGGCGCCGGTGGGGAAGTCCGGACCGGGCATGATCTGCATGAGCTCGTCGACGGTGGCGTCGGGGTTGTCAATCAGGTAGCAGGTGGCCTCGATCGCCTCGGTGAGGTTGTGCGGGGCGATGTTGGTTGCCATGCCGACGGCGATGCCCTGGCTGCCGTTGACCAACAGGTTGGGGAAACGCGCGGGTAGCGCCTGGGGCTCGGCGAGCGACTCGTCGTAGTTGGGCTGCCAGTCGACGGTATCCTTCTGCAGGTCGCGCAAGAGCTCCATGGCGGGCTTGGCCAGGCGGCTCTCGGTATAACGCATAGCCGCCGCGCCGTCGCCGTCGATGTTGCCGAAGTTGCCGTGGCCGTCGATGAGCGGCGTGCGCATGGAGAACCACTG
>CAKUGY010000033.1 GCA_934654835.1 uncultured Collinsella sp. | reverse complement strand
CGTAAGACCGTCCGAACCTCGCATGGTCCGGGCGGTTTTTCTTATACCGACGCGACGTGATGGGACGTGGTATGGCAGCAACGGATATCGAGCGCGGACTCTCGACCGCCGAGGTCGAGGAGCGCATCGCCGCCGGTAAGATCAACCGCAACATGGAGCTCAAGACCAAGTCGGTCCGCGAGCTCATCATCGAAAACCTCTGCACGCTGTTTAACTTAATCAACGTGGTCTTGGCGATTCTGGTCCTGTTGACGGGGTCGTTTAAGAACCTGACGTTCTTGTTCGTGGTGTTTTTGAACACCGCTATCGGCGTTATTCAGTCCATGCGCTCCAAGAAGATGGTCGATAAGCTCACGCTGCTGACCTCCAAGAAGGCCATTGCGGTGCGCGATGGCGCCGAGGTGGAGCTCGACCTGGACCAGATCGTGCTCGACGACATCATTCGCCTGGGACGCGGCGACCAGATTCCCGCCGACGCCGTGGTGGTGTCGGGCGAGGCTCTCGTTAACGAGAGCCTGCTGACGGGCGAGAGCGATCTCATTAAGAAGCAGCCCGGCTCCGAGCTCATGAGCGGCAGCTTTATCGACTCGGGCCTGCTGCGCGCCCGCGTGATCCACGTCGGCGCCGACAACTACGTGGCCAAGATCAACAACGAGGCTAAGTACGTCAAAAAGGTCAATTCCGAGATCATGAACGCGCTCAACGCCATCGTGCGTTTCGCGAGCATCATCATGATTCCGCTGGGCCTGGCGCTGTTCGCCTCGAGTGTGAGCGAGCTGTGGGACGCCGCCGGTATGCCGGGCGATAGCGCGCTATCGTGGTGCTTCTCTGAGTTGCTTGCCGGTCGCGTGCCTTCTTCGGCGCTGCTGTCCACGGTGGGCGCCCTGCTGGGCATGATTCCTCAGGGTTTGGTGCTGCTGACCTCGTCGGTGCTCGCGATCGCCACGGTGCGCCTGGCGCGCCGCAAGGTGCTGGCACAGCAGCTCTACTGCATCGAGACGCTCGCGCGCGTTGACGTGCTGTGCCTGGACAAGACCGGTACCATCACGTCGGGTCGCATGGAAGTCGAGGGCACCTATCCGCTGCCTGTTGAGGGTGTGGGCTTTGGCGCGGACTCGGACGAGGCGGCTGTTCCCGTCGATACCACGGTGCTCGACTTTGCGCTCGCTAACGTGGCGCGCGCGACTTCGGCGGATGCCAACGAGACCTGCCAGGCGCTGCTCAACTACTATGCTGACCGTCCGGTCGAGATGTCCGAGCCGCTGTCGGTCATCCCATTCTCATCGTCCAAAAAGTGGAGCGGCGCCTCGTTTGTGCAGGGCTCCTATGTGATGGGCGCGGCACAGTTTGTGCTTTCGGAGCGCGCCTTTGCGCAGGTCGAGAACCGTGTGGCAGAGCTTGCCGACACCTGTCGCGTGCTCGTGGTGGCCTGCGTGGAAGGCTTTACGCCCGATGGTGATATGGTGGGCGAGGCCGAGCCCGTGGGCTTTGTGACCATCCGCGACGAGATTCGCGCCTCGGCCGCCGAGACCATCGGGTACTTTAACGAGCAGGGCGTGACCCTCAACGTGATCAGTGGCGACGATCCCCGCACGGTGTCGTCGATCGCGCGCGTGGTGGGTGTGCCGGGGGCCGATGCCTATGTGGACGCCACGACGCTCGATACGCCTGCCAAGATTGACGCAGCGGTGGACCGCTATCACGTCTTTGGTCGTGTGACGCCGCAGCAGAAGCGCGAGCTTGTGCAGGCGCTCAAGCGTCGCGAGCACACCGTGGCCATGACGGGCGACGGCGTCAACGACGTGCTGGCGCTTAAGGAAGCCGACTGCTCCGTGGCCATGGCCGCCGGCTCCGACGCCGCGCGCAACGTGGCCGAGATCGTGCTCGTCGACAACGACTTTGCCTCGATGCCCGCCGTGGTGGCCGAGGGCCGTCGCTCCATCAATAACCTGCAGCGCTCCGCGGCGCTGTTCCTCACCAAGACGTTGTTCTCGATGGGCCTTGCAGCGCTCTGTATCGCGCTGCCGCCATATCCCTTTGAGCCCATACAGATGACGCTCATCAACTTCTTCTGCATCGGTGCGCCGGGCTTTGTGCTGGGCCTGGAGCCCAACAACGCCCGCGTGAAGGGGTCGTTCCTGACCAACGTGCTCAAGCGTGCATTGCCAGCCTCGCTGGCGGTCATTTTGGCCGCGGCGCTCGATATCTTTGTGGCGCGCGTGTTTGGCTTTAGCCAGCTCACGCTTTCCACCATGTGCCTGCTCACGTCGTGCGCGGCGAGCGTCAGCCTCATCTGGCGCATCTCGCAGCCGCTCACGCCCTTGCGCGTGGCGCTCTTTGTGTTCGTTGTTGCCGGCATTTTGACGGGTGTTATCGGCTTCCCGGAGCTGTTGTCCATTGCCAACCTGTCGATGAGCCAAATGATTATCTTGACGGGTATCGTTGGCATTACCTGCTCAGTGTTCTTTAAGCTCGCCACGATGATGGATTCGCTTAAGCCGCGTCGCCGTCATGCAGCTACCGGATTTGGCCGTGGCGTGCGTGTTCGCTTGGGTCGCGGTGGCGGCAAGGTGAGTTCGACGGGCTCGACGGCCGAGCGCTTTGCCAAGCGCGTCGCTGCCGACATGGCGCAGCGCCGCGAGGACCGCACCGCGCGCGAGGCGGAGGCCCGCGCGCTCGAGGGCGTGGCCCAGGCCCAGCCCAAGAAAAAGAAGAGCACGGGCGCCAAGCGCTCGCGTGTGACCAAGTCCGCCCAGGGTATTAAGGTCTCGATGCCGAGCAAAAAGAAGAAGTAGTCCTCGACCTTCAGGGGATGATTTTTCTGGGACGGCTCTGCGATGTTGAATTGGTGCCTTGCGCTTGTGGGGGCGTAGCGATGTTATGCTCTAACCTCGATTGTTTGAATTGCTCCGAAAAGAGGATGCCGTGATCTGCCCGCATTGCCTTAAGAACATCGAGGACGGCGCCTCGTTCTGCCCCTATTGCAACGCATACGTTGGCCCGGGCGACGGCCCCGAGCATACCGAGTTCGTCTTTTGCGACGGCTGCGGCGCGCGCCTGTCCCCGCATGATCGCACCTGCCCCAAGTGTGGACGTCCCGCACCGGGCATTCTGTCCGAGGATGCCGCCGCGTCCGACTTGGCTGCGGGCCGCACGGCCGGTTTTCCGCGCCTGACGCAGGAACAGATCGATATCGAGGTACCCCATGCGCCGGCATCTGCCGCCGCGGT
>CAKUGY010000032.1 GCA_934654835.1 uncultured Collinsella sp. | reverse complement strand
CACACGGGCAAGACCATCTGGGGCGTCATCTTTGGCTTTAACTGCGCTATCCTGGCGATCTTTGGCTTTATGTTTGGCTGGGACAACGCGGCGTACTCCATCGTGTTCCAGTTTATTTCGACCAAGACCATCGACAGCTTCTATCGCCGCTACGACCGCGTGACGCTACAGATCACGACGCGTAAGGCCGACGAGATCATGACTGCCTACGTCGACCATTTTCAGCATGGCATTAGCTGTGCCGAGGTCATCGGCGGGTACAGCCGCGAAAAGATGTACCTGCTGCACACCGTTGTCTCGACCTACGAGAGCCAGGATATCGTTAAGCTAGTGTGCGACGTGGACCCCGGCGCCGTGATCAACGTGTTCCACACGCTCGACTTTGTGGGCGGCTGGTGGGGCGGGCATGTCGACGAGCCCATGCCCACGGCCGTGCCCGATCCGGATAAGCCGGCGCGCATGGCCAGCAGGCAGGCGCGTCTGAACGATCAGGAGAGCTTGCAGCAGGATGACGGCAAGTAAGGATTTGCTGTATATGGTATATCGTTTTATCAAATTGAGATAACATATAAAAAGACGTTATATACGTATTAGTTATTTCGCTATTTTGATAAGAGTGACCCGATATGCCCACGCCTAAAAACGCCCCGCTTTACCAGCAGATTTACGATGAAATCAAGGATGCGATTGAGAAGGGTGTTTATGCACCCAAGGAGCGTATTCCGTCCGAGCTCGAGCTTGCCGAGCAGTACGAGGTAAGCCGCATTACGGTGCGTCGCGCCGTCGAGGAACTGTGTTCCGATGGCTATCTAGTTAAGCAGCAGGGCCGCGGCACCTTTGTCGCCACGCCGCACATCAACCGCCAGTTCCATGCCACGGCGCTGCAGACGTTTACCGAGCTGTGCGCATCGAATGGCATGAAGGCGGGCGCGCACGTGATTGATCGCCAGATTGTGCCGGCGCGCCAAAACGAGATGGAGTTCTTTGGCCTGCAGAAGGACGCGCTGTTGCTGCACATTAAGCGCGTGCGTACGGCCGATGGCGAGCCTATCTTTGAGGAGAACATTTTCGTGCCGTTTGATGAGTATCGTGAGCTGCTGACGGCCGACCTTGAGGATAAATCGATCTTTGGCGAGGTCGAACGCGTGGGCGGTACCCCGATCGTCTCGGTTGGCTACCGCACGGTCGAGGCCGTTCGCGCTAACACCGAGCAGGCGGCCGAGCTGGGCATTGCCCCGCACGACCCGCTGCTCAACCTGCGCGCCGGCTTTATCGGCCCCAACGACGAGCCAGTCCTGATGGGCAAGCAGTACTACGTGGGTTCTCGTTACGTCATCGTTCTGTAGGTTACGCGGTTTTACCAAACCGCGTAACTACTCGACGCTGCGCGTCCGGCATTTGGCCAATCTGCCGTTCAATTTCAAAGGCGCGACCAGAAGGTCAGCGCCTTTTCATTTCACGGCACCTTGGCTCAAATGACGGGCGCTCGCTGACTTTGCCGAGACAACGGGGTAGTCATTGGGGACGTTCTTAAATGACTAGTCGTTGGGGACGTTCTTGTTTGACTAGTCGTTTAAGAACGTCCCCAATGACTAGCCTGGGCGATGGCCGTGTGCTGCTGTCTCCGTGGCGGCGTATAATCGGCGGCAGATGATTCTGACGTTAGGAAACCATGACCGATAGCATGCAGCAGATGGCGCTCGATACGCTCGGCGCCTATTATGGCTACACCTCGTTTCGCCCGGGCCAGGACCGCATGGTCGATGCGATTCTGGCCGGCCGCGATGCGCTGGGCGTTATGCCCACGGGCGCCGGCAAGTCTATCTGCTATCAGGTACCTGCGCTTATGCTGCCCGGCATCACTTTTGTGGTGAGCCCGCTGCTGTCGCTCATGGAGGACCAGACCCGCGCGCTGCTCGCGGCGGGTGCGCGCCCCAGCTACCTCAACTCCAGCCTTACGCCCGCCCAGCAAAATACCGTACTCAAACGGGCGCGCGAGGGCCGCTACCAGCTTATGTACGTGGCGCCCGAGCGCCTGCTCGAGCCACGTTTTCTGGCCTTTGCGCAGGAGGCCGCGGCCGCCGACGGCATCGGCGTGCCGCTCGTGGCCATTGACGAGGCCCACTGCGTGAGCCAGTGGGGCCAGGATTTCCGCCCCGCCTACCTGCAGATTCGCGAGTTTATCGATGCGCTGCCGCAGCGCCCCATCGTGGCGGCCTTTACCGCCACGGCGACCGAGCGCGTGCGCGCCGACATTCAGCAGATGCTCGGCCTGCAAAACCCCGCGACCGTCGTGACGGGCTTCGATCGCAAGAACCTCTACTTTGGCTGCGAGGAGATGGGCGACAAGGCCAAGACCGCGTGGGTGCGCGACTACGTGATCGCGCATTCGAGCGAGAGCGGTATCGTGTATTGCTCGACCCGCAAGACGGTCGATGCTCTGGCCGGCGAGCTTGCCGAGGCGCTGGACCCCAGTGGCATTCGCGTGGGGCGCTACCATGCCGGCATGGGCAACGACGCCCGCCGCCAGAGCCAGCGCGCCTTTATCGACGACGACATCCAGGTGATGGTTGCCACCAACGCCTTTGGCATGGGTATCGACAAGCCTAACGTGCGCTACGTGATCCACAACAACGTGCCCGAGAGCATCGAGGCCTACTACCAGGAGGCGGGCCGCGCGGGTCGCGATGGCGATCCGGCGAGCTGCCACCTGCTGTGGAACGGCAACGACTTCCGCATGCGCCGCTTTTTGATCGACCGCGGCGATGCGGCAGACGAGGCGCTCGACGACGAGCAGCGTGCGTGGGCGCTCCAGAACCGCTACCGCCTGCTCAGCCAAATGGAGGGCTACTGTAATACCACCGGCTGCCTGCGCGAATACATGCTGCGCTACTTTGGCGATGAGGCCGCGGCCGAGCATGCGGCGGCCGGCACAGGCGGCACGGCGGACGAGGCCGAGGGCTGCGGCAACTGCAGCAACTGCCTCACGCAGTTTGAGGTCGAGGACGTGACCGACATGGCGCGCGCCACCGTGCGCTACGTGGCCACGCGGCCCATGCGCTTTGGTAAGTCGCTCATCGCCGACGTGCTCCACGGCGGCAACACCGAGCGCATCCGCCAGATGCACCTGGACGAGGATCGCGGCTACGGCGAGCTGTCGAGCGAATCGGTCGGGCGCATTAAGGACATCATCGGCCAGCTGTGCGGTCGCGGCTACCTGGCCACCTCGCAGGGCCAGTATCCG
>CAKUGY010000031.1 GCA_934654835.1 uncultured Collinsella sp. | reverse complement strand
GTCGATCGCGAGTTCCGCACGAGCCGGAGAGCACTTAATGTGCTCTCCGTGCGAGCAGGACTGTCCGAGCAGGCGACTTCGCATGCCGCCGGGCAGCCAGGGCCGACACCCTCCAAAGATTTTCAAAAAAGTTGTTGACGCGCGCGTAACGACTCGTCTAATATATCCCTTGCGCGATGGACCTGTAGCTCAGTTGGTTAGAGCGTCCGGCTGATAACCGGGAGGTCACAAGTTCGAATCTTGTCAGGTCCACCACTTTCTTTCGCAATAAACACCCCAGCGAGAGCCGAGTCGCCGCTGGGGTGTTTATTACTGTCTCCGTGGGGGTTTAGCTCAGCTGGGAGAGCGCGGGCTTTGCAAGCCTGAGGTCAGGGGTTCGATCCCCCTAACCTCCACCATGATGGACCTGTAGCTCAGTTGGTTAGAGCGTCCGGCTGATAACCGGGAGGTCACAAGTTCGAATCTTGTCAGGTCCACCATCAAAAACGTAAAGAGCCTCGGGGCATTTGCCTCGGGGCTTTTTTCTGTGTGCGATAAATCTCATTTTGGTTTTGTGTGCTGGGCGAAAGATTGGGTAGTATAGCTATTCAATGCGGCAGCCCTGCCGCGCGTTAACCGCTACGTACCGGAGGTGTTCCATGGTTCGTGTCGACATAGAGACCATCGTCATGGCCGCCGGTCCCGTGCCATCGCTTATCGTGCTTCGCGAGCGCAGCAGTAAATCGGACTCGCCCGCGCCGCTGCGTTCCCTTTCCATTCAGACTGGTTCGTTTGAAGCTGCTGCCATTAGCCGCGGTATCGATAGCGGCCGCGCCGAGCGCCCGATCACCCATGACCTGCTGCTCGATACCGTTGACGCCCTAGGCGCCAAGCTCGAGCGCATCGAGATCGTGCGCGCCGAGCCGCCGGTGTTCTATGCGACGATCGTCGTGCTCGCCGATGGCGGCGAGCGCAAAATCGACGCCCGTCCCAGCGACGCCATCGCCCTCGCCGTGCGCAGCAATGCCCCCATGTTTGTGGAGGACGACATCATGAATCGCCTGGGTACCGTTTCTGCCCACGCCGAGGAAGTCGACGACGAGCAGGAGTTCGAGAAGTTCGACGAATTCGTTCATACGCTCTCCCCCGATGATTTCTAAATGCGGGGCAGACAAGTTGTGGAGCGGTCGCTGATGGCCGGCGGCATGTCGGCCGAGGCTGCCGCCATTGCCCGAGAGGCGCAGATGCGTTCCGAGGCGTCCGAGGCCGCCCGCATTGCCTATGTGACGCAGGCCCGCACACTTCGCGAGCGCCGCGGCTCCTATATCAAGATGGTTATCGTCTCCGTCCTTGTCGCGGCAATCTGCTCACGGCTTCGTGGTACAGTTGGTGCGCTTGGGTTTTCGATTTCGACGGGCCTGGTGATCTGGGGCGTGGTGGATGCCGTGATGCTCACCAACCAGATCAAGGTGCTCGACAAGCGCGCGACGGATATGATGCGTGCCCGCGATGCTGCCGCCAAGATCGCTGCCGAGGCACAAGAACTGTAACGACGCCGGACTCGATGGGAAGGTCTAAAGATGGCACAGGATATGCAGGACGCCGGTAACGTCTCCGCCGAGCTCGACGCCATGGTGTGTGACCTGATCGGGGCGTTTTTGGACGATCTTGCCGCCGGCGAGAATCCGGGCGTTGTCGTGGCGATTGAAGATGCCGCATCCAACCGCTATCTGGCGGCGCTTGACGAGGACGGCGAAGAGGCGTGTCTCGAGGCGGCCACCAACTTTATCTCCGAGCACAAGATGGGCCTTAAAGACGAGGGGCTGGGCCGTATCGCCCGTTATGCCATCGGCTATACCGGTTGTGTCGAAATTGACGGCGGTTACCATGACGCCCTGCTCGTGAGCTTCTTTGAGACGACGCTCGAAAGCGGTTTTTCGGCATACGTACTGTATGAGGGCGCGGGCGCCGGCGATGGTTTTATGTGGAGCGACCCTGAACCTGCAGGTGAGGAAACCCCTCTTATCTAAAATCGCTAAAATAAACGAGTTTTCGGTAAAAGGCTCAATATTCCCGCTGAGCGTTGTATCGCTGGGCGGGCCGCATACGCGTGCCGTTTGTATATAGATAGAAGATAGGGGAACTACATGCGCGTAGACAATCTGAGGAACATCGCCATCATCGCCCACGTCGACCACGGCAAGACGACGATGGTCGACAAGCTCCTGCGTGCCACGGATGCCTTCCGTGCCAACCAGCAGGTCGAGGACCGCGTCCTGGACTCTAACGACCAGGAGCGCGAGCGCGGCATTACGATTCTCGCCAAGAACATCTCTATCGAGTACAAGGACGTCAAGATCAACGTCATCGACACCCCGGGCCACGCCGACTTTGGCGGCGAGGTCGAGCGCGTGCTGCGTATGGCCGACGGCGCCCTGCTGCTGGTCGACGCCTTTGAGGGCCCCATGCCCCAGACCCGCTTCGTGCTGCGTCACGCCATCGATACCGGCCTCAAGATCATGATCGTCATCAACAAGATCGACCGTCCGGGCGCTAACCCCGAGAAGGCCTACAACGACTGCCTCGATCTTATGGCCGACCTGGGCGCTACCGACGACCAGCTCGAGTTCGCCATGGAGCACGTTATCTACGCCAGCGGTGTCAACGGCTTTGCCCGTCATGACCCCGAGGACGGCAACATGGACATGTACCCGCTGCTCGACATGATTATCGACGACATGCCCGCGCCCGAGGTTGACGAGACTGCGCCGCTGGCCATGCAGTGCGTGACCATCGACCACTCCAACTTTGTCGGCCGCATCGGCATCGGCCGCGTGTACTCCGGCACCATCCACCAGGGCGATCAGATCCTGGTTGTGAAGAATGACGGCTCCAGCGCCACCGCTACCGTCAAGCAGCTCTTTACCTTCGACTATCTGGGCCGCACCGAGTGCCAGGAAGTCGGCGCCGGTGACATCGCCGCCGTCGTTGGTATCGACCGCACCGATATCGGCGATGTCTACACCGACCCCGAGAACCCCGTCGAGCTCGAGCCCATCGAGATCGACCCGCCGACCCTGTCCATCGTCTTCGAGGCCTCGACCTCCCCGCTCGTTGGCCGCGACGGCGACATCGTGGGCGCCCGTCAGCTCAAGGAGCGCCTGTTCAACGAGGCCGAGAATAACGTGACCATGAAGATCGAGGAGCTCGAGGACAAGAGCGGCGTCGAGGTCTCGGGCCGCGGCATTCTGCACCTGTCCGTCCTGATGGAGTCCATGCGCCGCGAGGGCTTTGAGTTCCAGGTCGGCCGTCCCCGCGTTCTGTTTAAGAAAGACGAGAACGGCAACAAGATGGAGCCCGTTGAGCAGGCCGTCGTCGAGTGCCCGGACGAGTACTCGGGCAAGGTCGTTGAGGTCTTCGGTACCTCCGGCGGCATCATGACGAGCATGGACACCTCGGGCATCGTGGCGCACCTCGAGTTCAAGATCCCGACGCGTGGCATCATGGGCCTTAAGAACCGCATCATGAACGTCACCCACGGCGAGGGCGTGTTCTACCACACCTTCCTGGAGTACGGTCCCTACGCTGGCGAGATCGGCAACCGTCAGAACGGCGCCATGATCTCCATGACCACCGAGAAGGCAGTCGCCTACGCTCTGGGCACGCTGCAGGAGCGCGGCCAGCTGTTCGTTGAGCCGGGCACCGAGTGCTACGAGGGCATGATCGTGGGCGAGCGCAGCAAGGCCGGCGACATGGTCGTCAACATCGCCCGCACCAAGAACCTGGGCAACCAGCGTTCCTCGACCTCCGACATCTCCGTGCAGCTGGTGCCGCCCCGCACCTTCTCGCTTGAGGAGGCGCTGGAGTACATCGCCGACGACGAGCTGGTGGAGATTACCCCCAAGAACATCCGCCTGCGCAAGCGTCTGCTCAACGCCACCGACCGCAAGAAGGCCGCCGTCCGTGCCGGTCAGGTCAACAAATAAGCACTGGGGTTTACAACCGCCAATAATAAAGGGCGTCGACCGTGATGGTCGACGCCCTTTTTAGTAAAGACTTTAGTCTGCTGGGCGCGCAGCGGCCAGCTTCAACCCACCCGCTATGCGGGTGGAGACAAAC
>CAKUGY010000030.1 GCA_934654835.1 uncultured Collinsella sp. | reverse complement strand
TGGCCCGACATGACCTGGGTCTACATCATCGCCTACGATATCTGGAACTTCTGCTACACCTACAACTGCCTGCCCACTCACTCCTGGTTCTGCGGCTTTGCGCTGCTGCTGGCGCCCACCGTCGCCGCCTTTATCTGGAACAAGGGCGGCTGGATCCAGAACCGCGCCTTTACGCTGGCCATTTGGTGCATGTTTGCCCAGGTGTTCCCCTACTTCCAGGAGGAGTCCATCTTTGTGACGCACTCCACGCTCGACCCTACCGCCGCCACCGCGGTCTCGATCGCCGCACTGATCGCCAACGTTGCCGCGATCGTCTACATCGTCTACCGCGCCAAGAAGCTCGGCCGCAACCCCTACAAGCAGGATGTCTTTGAGGGCACCAGCGATTGGGAGAAGGCAACCGCCCGCCGCGCCAAGGTGGATTACGCGCACGCCGAGTAACGTATTGGTCGTCGTCGGCACGTGGGCATAGTCCCACTTGCCCAGCTTTCGATCCATGCCTCGCACAGCCCCCGGAACGCGACTCACTTGCGTTCCGGGGGCTTTTTGCTGCCGCGACTGTGGGTCGGATTTACGCTCACATTAAATCGAATTTCAAATTGCACGCCGGCTCTATATGGCCCCATTTTTGGGTACATTGTTGAGCCGACATTGCATTGGGGGATATATGAGTGATGAGACAACGGGCCAAGAGGATGCGGTCCAAGATGCAGAAGCTTGCGCTGAGGCTTTGGAGAGCTTAGACCAGATAGCGCTGGGCGAGATTGCGTTTGAAGATGCGGAGCTCGACGCGCAGGGCAAGTCGGAAGCCAATGGCGAACAAGATGCCGACGATGATGCTGCGCCTGTCGAAGATGAGGCAGATCATGAGGACTCCGAAAGCGAGGCAGATGACCAGCCCGAATCAGGCACGAGCGAGGAAACCATCTTGCTCGACAGCTTGCCGGTCGAGGATTCGCTGACCCGCGAACTCCCCGGCCTGGGCTCTGCGCCGGCCGTAGACGAGACCATCGCCATGGGTGATATTCCCCTACCGTCCGTTCCTTCGGCACGCGAAGCCGAGGTTCGCCATCGCAAGATGTCGCCCAAGCGCCGCAATCTGATGGTCGCCGGTGTCGTAGCCGTCGCGCTTGTCGCCGGCGGCGCAGGCTACGCCGCATGGACCGGATACCAACAGGAACAGGCTGCCGTTGCCGCCGCCAATGCGCACACGATGATGTCGGTGCAGATTGGTATGCATGCCGCAGGGCTCAACTGCTCCACCGGCTCCAAAATTCCCGTACAGGTGAGCGGGCAGGACTCCGACGGCTCATCCGTGAGCGAAACGCTCTACGTTGATGAGCACGGTCGCGGCATCAAGCTGCTGCCCGGCGATTACACGCTCTCCATCGCCGCCTCCCCCATCGCGGCCGACGGCACTATCTATACCGTCCCGACCACCAAGGCGCAGGTCGCTATCAAGAGCGACGGACAGGACCTGAGCGGCCAGGCCACCTTTAAGCTCAAGGTGCCTTCGGCCGACACGGTGACTGACGACCAGATCGATACCGCCGCCAAGTATGCCGAGGAAGGTGGCGCGAGCTCCGCCGCCACCGCCAAGGTGCTCCAGCAGGCAGCAACCGCACGGCGCGACGCCGCCGCCAACGCTGTGAGCGCGCAAAAGGCACAGGCGGCCCGCGATGCCGACGCTCGACATAAGGCGACAAATCTGTATCAGCTCGATATTCCCGTCGAGTGGTACGGCAAGGTCGCAACCTGGCAAAACGGCAGCACGCTGTGCATCTATCTTGCCGGCGACACCAATACGCCGATTGTGACCCTTGTCGCCGTGCGTGACGGCGAGAGCTTTTCGCCCGATGAGGGCGATACGGTTTTGGGTGCGGCAAACCTGGGCAACGGCTACACCGTCTACGCCAGCGGCCCCGTCTATCCGTATGTGGTGCCCCAGACCATCAACGGGCGCACGCAGGACCCCGTGTCGACCTACCCCATGGACACGGCCATCGAACTTGTCGAGCTGACGACCGGCAACCGCTACACCTACAGCCAGATCAAGAACGTGCTGGTCGGCAAAGACGGCAAGGCCGACGCCGCGACCAAGCTCGAGACCGACTACCTCGCACAGATCCTGCTACCGAGCATCAAGGCCCAGGACTAGCCGACCCAAAAACAGCCGCCCAACACCCACGTCCCTAACGCAGTTGCGGTGAAATAGGGACTGTTTTTGCTGGCCAAACCGCAAAACAGTCCCTATTTCACCGCAACTTATTGGTGGCCTTTTGGGTGGCACTCAGCGCCAGGGGTCGGCTTCGAATAGTGGCTCGCGCTCGGGGCGGCGATCGCTGTAGGGATCGTAGCCATCGTCGTCCTCGTTCTCGGCGCGGATGTAGGGGTCGCGCGGCTTTGGGGCCGGCTTGGGCGCAGGCTTGGGTGCGGCGGGCGCGGCATCGGTCGCCGGCGCGTTCGTCTTGGTCTCGTCTTTCATCTGCATATCTCCTTGCCATGTACTCACGTTCGACATCATCGATTGTCGCACGAAAAAAGGGCGACGGACCCAATTGGATCCGTCGCCCTTAGCGTTCGGCTCGAAAGCTCAAAAGGTAGATTTTAAGGCATGTCCCAAAAATCTACTCGGCGTCGGGGACCTCGTAGGTGGCCGCCGGCGTGTTGTCGCACACGACGGTAAAGGCGCCGTCCTTGTCGACATCGACCGTCACCTGATCGCCCTCGCGCACCGTGCCGTCGATGATGGCACCCGCGATGGCATCCACGACCTCGCGCTGCACCAGGCGCTTGAGCGGACGGGCGCCAAAGACCGGGTCCAGGCCGCCCACGGCGAGCATTTGCTTGGCAGCCGGGGTGATGGCAAGCGTCATGCGCTCCTTGGCCAGACGTGCGCGGACGTCGGCGAGCTGAATGTCGACGATCTTCTCGATCTGCGCCATGCCGAGCGGATGGAACACCACGATGTCGTCGATACGGTTGAGGAACTCGGGACGGAAGGTCTGAGCCATGGCCGCGTCGACCTGATGGCGCATCTCCTCCTCATCCTTACCGGACAGGTCGGCAATGGCCTTGGAGCCCACGTTGGACGTCATGATGATGATCGCGTTCTTGAAGGACACCTGGCGACCCTGGCCGTCGGTCAGACGACCGTCGTCAAGCACCTGCAGCAGCACGTTGAAGACGTCCGGGTGAGCCTTTTCCATCTCGTCGAGCAAGATCACGGAGTACGGACGACGGCGCACGGCCTCGGTGAGCTGGCCGCCCTCGTCGTAGCCCACGTATCCCGGAGGCGCACCGATCAGACGTTGGACGCTGAATTTTTCCATGTACTCGGACATGTCGATACGCACGAGCGCGCGCTCATCATCGAACAGGCACTCGGCCAGTGCCTTGGCGAGCTCGGTCTTGCCCACGCCGGTGGGACCCAGGAAGAAGAAGCTACCGATGGGCTTGTCCGGATCGGAGAGACCCGCGCGGCTGCGGCGCACGGCCGCGGCAACGGCGGAGACGGCCTCGTCCTGACCGATGACGCGCTTGTGCAGCTCGCCCTCCAGGCCCTTGAGCTTGTCGAGCTCGCCCTGCATCATCTTGGACACGGGCACGCCGGTCCAGGCGCTCACGACCTCGGCGATCTCATCGGAGGTCACCTGCTCGTTCAGGCCTTCGCCGTCCTGCTCTTTTTGAGCCTCGAGCGCAGCCTCGGATTCCTGAATCTGCTGCTGCAGACCCGGGATCACGGAATAGCGTAGCTCGGACGCACGGCCCAGATCGCCGTTGCGCGTTGCGCGCTCCTCCTCGCTCTTTGCCTCGTCGAGTTTGCCCTTGAGCTCCTGTACGTGGTCGATGGCGTTCTTTTGGTTGAGCCAGCCGGCCTTTTGCACGTTGAGCTTTTCTTGGACCTCGGCGATCTCCTGGCGCAGGGCCTCAAGACGCTCCTTGGAGGCGTCGTCGGTCTCCTTCATGAGCGCCTGCTCCTCGATCTGCAACTGGGTGAGCTGACGCGTGGTGGCGTCGATCTCGACCGGCATGCTATCGAGCTCCATGCGCAGGCGGCTTGCTGCCTCATCGACCAGGTCGATGGCCTTGTCGGGCAGGAAGCGGTCGGCGATGTAGCGATCGGAGAGGTCGGCGGCCGCCACGAGCGCGCTATCGGTGATGTGCACGCCGTGGAAGATCTCGTACTTCTCCTTGAGGCCACGCAGGATCGAGATGGTGTCCTCGACGGTAGGCTCGCTCACCAGAACGGTCTGGAAACGACGTGCAAGCGCCGCGTCCTTCTCGATGTACTTGCGGTACTCGTCGAGCGTGGTCGCGCCGATCGCGTGTAGGTCGCCACGGGCGAGCGCCGGTTTGAGGATGTTGCCGGCGTCCATGGAGCCCTCAGTGGCACCCGCGCCCACAATGGTGTGGAGCTCGTCGATGAACAGGATGACTTTACCCTCGGACTTCTGCACTTCCTTGAGCACGGCCTTCAAACGGTCCTCGAACTCGCCGCGGTACTTGGCGCCGGCGACCAGCGCGCTCATGTCGAGCTCGATGAGGTCGCGGTCGCGCAGCGTGCTCGGCACGTCGCCGGCCACGATACGCTGGGCGATGCCCTCGACGATGGCCGTCTTACCAACGCCCGGCTCGCCGATGAGTACGGGATTGTTCTTGGTACGACGGGACAGGACCTGGATGGTGCGGCGGATCTCGTCGGTACGGCCGATGACCGGGTCGAGCTTGCCGGCGCGGGCGAGGTCGCAGATGTTACGGCCGTACTGCTCCAGCGCCTCAAACTGGGTCTTGTCCTCGGCAGACGTCACGCGGTCATCACCGCGCAGCTCCTCGTAGACCTGCTCGATGCGCTCCTTGGTAACGCCAGCGTCGCGCAGCACGCGGCCCGCCTCGCCCTTGTCCTCGGCAAGCGCCATCAGCAGATGCTCGGTCACCACAAAGCTGTCGCCCATCTTGGTGGCCTTCTTCTCGGCCTTCTCGATGACACGGACGAGCTCGTTGGAAAGACCCATCTGCTGGCCCTCGCCCGAAACCTTGGGCGCGTGGTCGATGGCATCCTGCGTGGAGCGTGCGAGCTGTGCCGGATCGGCTCCAATGCGCTCGATAATCACGGAAATGTTGCGCTCACCGGCACCGAGCAGGGCGGACAGCAGGTGGATCGGCTCCACCGCGCCGGCCTGCGCGTCGGCAGCCGCGCTCATGGCGGTCTGCAGCGCCTCGCGCGACGTCATTGCTAGCTTATCGATTCTCATGGAATCACCTCTCTTGGGGCGGCCACCCTACGGGGCGGCTTCACGTTGTTCGAGAAGTATTGTTGCCAGCTTTAAGCGATCTTATACACAAATCTAAGTCTCTATATATAAGATTTTCTGAGTGATTGAAGGATAGGGCTGAGATTCGTCGGCGCACCGCGGCACCCGGCGCTTGAATGTCTCGATCTGTAACATCTAGCGGCCGTTTTCGATCCAAGATGTTACAGATCGAGACAAAGGGGCTGGCAGCCGGTGGTTTGTCTCAATCTGTAACAGTTACTCGGCAAATAAGCGTCTACCTGTTACAGATCGAGACAAACCGAACCACCACGAAGGTGCCTGTCCCCTTCGTGGTGGTTGCGGTCTCTATTTACTTGACGAGCTCGTGCTTCCCGACTCGTCGCTCCAGGGCATCTCGTCTTCGAACAACCATGTACGGGCAGACCCACTATCACGTGCGGTTTGCGGGTCAGGCAAGCAGGTCTGTTTATAGGCATCTTGGATACACTGGCCCATAAAATCGTTGAGCTCGGTCTGGTCGCCCTCCATGACATAGGCCGCATCGCCGTCCATGATGTAGATGCCCGGACCCTCATTGCCCTCGCAACCCGGATCGTACGAGACATCACATAGCTTGGCGCCGTTCGCAGTGTCCAGCTCGATGGATGAGTGACACCCGCCAACCATGTCATTCGCTTTTGCCCGATAGGACGCATATCCGTACCAACGCTTAAAGGTTTTACCCTTGAGTAACTCAGATGCTTTGTGAATCAGACCCGCATCCATGGTGTAGCGCATAGCTCCAAGCTGGATGCGCGGGTAATTGCTAATCCCTAGCACCGCCGGCTGCTCATCAAAATCGACGGTAATGGTCTCGGGCTTGGCATCGCCGGTCAGGAATTCGACTGATTGAGTCACAGGCTTGACCACCGGTTCCGTCACCGCAGCGGGCAGAAACGCCATGCCAACAACGCCCACGCCAATTGCAGTAGCTACCAGCGCCAAGGCAATCAATCCAATACGGGTAGAACGTCTCACAGCAAAACACCCCACAAACTGGCCCATGTCTGTTGAGCTAATGATACCGTTTACAGACAGTATTCAGGAAATAGAGTCCACCCCAACGAATTCGATATTGTTGTTCTTGATCGTTATGGGGTTAGAATTGAATTGTTATCCGAGGATATTCATTTCTATCGTCTCGTCCTTGACAGCCCTTCGTCTCAAGGAGCGAATATGAAGCCGTCTCGTTCCACCGGCCGTAAAGCCATCGCCATTCTCACCGTGCCCATCTTGATGCTCGTCCTTATCGTCGTTGCGCCCTTTTCCCTTGGTATCGCCTCGCCCTTCGATCTATGCGGGATGGTCGACGCCGGTTCGCGCGCCACCTCGCTCTCCTTTATCTGCCGCGGCGTGTTCTATGAAGAAGCAATTCCCACCGGAAGTTGGCAGTCAAAGTTACGGCTGCTCGGCCAGATTGACGGATGCTCCCCATATTTCAGCCTTGAACCTCCGGCGGCGAACTGTCTGCTCTACGACCAGCCCCTTGCCTCCATTACTCTCGCTTACGACTACGCGCCAAACGCCAGCGAGCACCACATGAACCAAGTCCTCGACAAGCTGCTCGAACAGTGTGGGCTCACCGAGGAGGTAGGCCGATTCATCGACAACGACCAGAAGTTGAAGCGAACAGAACTCCACCGTATCGGAAAAATAGAAGGGCGAGGCAGGGCCGCCTACTGGCAGGCCTGGGCGATGCGCAACAAGAGTGAATTCGGGCATAGCACCTATATGGTCACCGTCTACACCAAAGATGGAATCAAAGGCAATGTTGACGATTTCGTCTCATCCAAGCTCGGCATTCCCAAAACAACCAAACCCGCCAGCCCGGATGAAATCCTGTAGGGACGTTCATTAAAATGCCGCCCCACCACCACGAAGGGGACAGGCACCTTTGTGGTGGTTTTCGGCTCTGGTGGCAACTGTCTCGATCTGTAACATTTAGCGGCCATTTTCGGTCTCAGATGTTACAGATCGAGACAGAGGGGCTGGCAGTCGACCGTTTATCTTGATCTGTAACAACTACTCGGCAAACAAGGGTCTGCCTGTTACAGATCGAGACAAACAAAAACCACCACAAGGGTGCCTGTCCCCTTTGTGGTGGTCCGAACAAAGATGCCGCCCCAATAAAAGAGGCGGCTTCAAGCAAGTCTATTTTTAGCGTCCCTCAAGACCCAACGAAGACGCATGAACGTAGCCCGGGGCTTACCCTTTGCCGAACGCGACCCTCGCGAAGCGCGTGAGCGGGCGGGAAAGGGTAAGCCCCGGGCGGACAAGTAGATGTGTTACTCGGCAGCGGCCTTGAACTTGTTGTAGTTGATCAGGCAGCCGGCCTTGACGATGGCGCGCTCCTCGGCGGTCATGTCGGCAATGTAGAGCTCAATCTGCTCAACCGCACCGTCGGCACGTACCACGTAGGCAGCGATGTTCTTGAGGTCACCATCGAGCGCCGCGCGGATACCCGGCACGAAGACGTAGTCGCCCACCTCAAAGTTGGGCTCGGCCTCCATCTGGAAGGGCACCATGCCCCAGTTCATCACGTTGGAGCGATAACGCTTGGTGGCGTACTCGTGGACGATATTGGCCAGGCCGCCGATCACGCGCTGGCAGCTCGCGGCCTGCTCACGGGCAGAGCCGTCGCCCGGCTTCTTGGCGTAGAGCATGGAACCGTACTCGGTCGCCTTGGCGTCGGCCGCGACGCCCGCGCCGGCCAGCGCCTCAAACACACCGGCAAGCTCGGCATCGAGCGCGGCAAGATCGCCCGCGGCCTCGCCGGCAACGCGGCGCTTCTCCACGGCGTCGACCTCCTTGGAGCGGCCCACGTAGGCAGGGTCGCGGCGGCTGAGCGTAAACTCAGCCAGGCCCAGCGGATTGGAGCGGAAGGAGCTCGTCTCGCCCGAGGGAATGAGCTCGTCGGTCGTGGTGACCGGGTCCATGATCTTGGAGCACACTTTGAGCAGAATGTCGTCGCCGAGCGGCTCCATCGCGGGCCATGGCTTGATGTTGGGGCCCTCGACCAGCTCGTCGGCAGGCTCAGCCTTGCCAAAGCCCCAATACACGCGCTTCTTGTACGGCGCGTCGTCAAAGGTGTACTCGCAGGCCTCGTCCCAGGTCTCCTCGGGCAGGTCGGTCGCCGGCGTCAGGATGCCGCCGTTGGCAGCCGTCGCCGCAATGGAGCGGGCGTCCATCAGGGCCACGGCGCTCAGCTGGCCATTACCCGGCTTGGAACCCTCGCGGTTGGGGAAGTTGCGCGTAGTGTGGCGGATCGAAAGGCCGTTGTTGGCGGGCGTGTCGCCGGCGCCAAAGCACGGACCGCAGAACGCCGTGCGCACGATCGCGCCGGCCTCCATAAGATCGTAGATATAGCCGCGGCGCGTGAGTTCGAGCGCCACGGGCTGGCTCGTGGGGTAGACCGACAGCGAGAACTCGCCGCAGCCGGTGTTGGCGCCCTTGAGCACGCGGGCCGCCTGCACCACGGAGTCGTAGTTGCCGCCCGAGCAGCCAGCGATAACGCCCTGCTGCACATGCAGCTTGCCGTCGACAATCTTGTCGAGCAGGCTAAAGCGCGTCTTGCCCTCGCCGATCTTGGCAGCCTCGAGCTCGACCTCGTGCAGGATATCCTCGAGGTTCTCGTTGAGCTCGTCGATCTCAAAACCGTTGGAAGGATGGAACGGCAGCGCGATCATGGGCTTGATGCTCGACAGGTCGACCTCGACGCAGCCGTCGTAGTAAGCGACATCGGCGGGCTTGAGCTCGCGGTAGTCGTCGCCGCGGCCGTGCATGGTCAAAAACGCGTGCGTGTCCTCGTCGGTGGCCCAGATGCTCGACAGGCAGGTGGTCTCGGTGGTCATGACGTCAACGCCGTTGCGGTAATCGGTCGTCATGCTCGCGATGCCGGGGCCTACGAACTCCATGACCTTGTTCTTAACGTAGCCCTTGGCAAAGACAGCGCGGATGATGGCGAGCGCCACGTCGTGCGGGCCGACGCCGGGACGCGGGGCACCCGTGAGGTAGATCGCCACGACGCCGGGATAGGCGACGTCGTAGGTATCGCGCAGCAGCTGCTTGGCCAGCTCGCCGCCGCCCTCGCCCACGGCCATGGTACCCAGGGCGCCGTAGCGGGTGTGCGAGTCGGAGCCCAGGATCATCTTGCCGCAACCGGCGAAGTTCTCGCGCATAAAGGAGTGGATGACCGCGATGTGGGGCGGGACGAAGATACCGCCGTACTTCTTGGCAGCCGAGAGGCCAAAGACATGGTCGTCCTCGTTGATGGTGCCGCCCACGGCACACAGCGAGTTGTGGCAGTTGGTAAGCACGTAGGGCAGCGGGAACTGCTCCATGCCCGAAGCGCGCGCCGTCTGGATAATGCCGACGAAGGTGATATCGTGGCTCGCCATGGCGTCGAAGCGAATCTTGAGCGCCTCGGGGTCGCCCGACGTGTTATGTGCCTGAAGAATCGAATACGCGATGGTGCCGCGCTTGGCATCCTCGGGCGTCTGAGCAATGCCGCGCTCCGCGGCCTCGGCCGCAGGCACAACCTCGCTGCCACCACGCAGGTAGATGCCGTCCTCGTACAGCTTGACCATTCTGTCTCCCACTCTGCCCGAAAGGCTCGGGCGCATAGCATACATTCGTTCAATATCGTGCCATAGAACGGTTGCGAGCGGGTTACGAATCTGCGCGTTCACTTTATCTCAGTAAAGCATAGGGCGAGCCGGGGACGGGAAGACAGGTTTGGCGCAAGGAGTGTCCCCAAGTGCCGGCACAAAAGGAACGTCCCCAATGACTAGTCCTCCTTACTGCGAGGTGCGTCCACTAGCCGCGGCGAGCCTAGTCGAACTGATGAGCCAGGCGAAGGGCCTCGGCGGCCTGCTCCGCAACCGCGGCGGCATCTGAGTGCGGGTCGCCAATGCCAGCAAGCGCGCGTGCGATGGCCACGCAGGCTTCCTCGTTCTCGCAGCCGGAGTCTTCAACGGCGCACGCGGCCATCTTGACACTTGAGACGGCATCCGCGATCGGCTCCCTACCAGGGCCGGCATACGGGCAGGTCACGGCTCCACGGGGCACGCCGCGGTGCTCTGCGATGTGCTCGCTGCGCGCGTGGACCTTATCTGCCTGCTCGCGGAGGATCTCTAAGGGAGCAGGGACCGCTGCCGCCTCGAGGCCCTCGAGAAGCACGTCAAACGCATGGCTGCAGGGCACAAATCCTGGATTTGCGTCCATCGCGGCGCACATCGTGGTGCCGAGGCCCACGAGCTCGGCCATGAGCAGGGACTCGAAGCTCTCCCTCTTGAGCTCGGGATTCTCATGAAGAGGCATGTCTCGCTCCCATCGTCGTCTCCATCCCTGTGATAGTAGCAAACGAAAAGGCCCGCCGGCAACGCCGATGTTTTGGCGCAGACAGACACTATGACCCAATCCGAGGGCACGGAAACGACAGGAGCCCCCGCTCGTGACCGCGGGTCGGGGCTGCGAC
>CAKUGY010000029.1 GCA_934654835.1 uncultured Collinsella sp. | reverse complement strand
GCCCTTGCGGCGTAGTCGCTATTTATTCAGTCCAAGTTTCGGGGTGCAGTTCACTGTCCCCTTTGTGGTGGTTTTGGCAGGTTAATTGAGGGCGGCTTGGGCCAGGCAGGCCTCGGCGTCTTCCTCGGTAACGCCCAGTGCCACGGCAAACTCCTCAACGGAGCGGCGCTTTGCCTCTTTGAGTACGCGCATGTAGTACGAACTGGGTTTTTTGCCGGCCTCCTCGGCCTGGCGAATGCGGTGTATCATGGTCTTTGCCACGCGGACCGTCTCGGGAGCGCCCAGCTTAAGCTGCTGCTTAAAATGTGTCTCCTCGAGCGAGCTGTTACGCTCGGTAAAGGTGTCGCACTCGAGCTCGTCGTAGTGACTCAGCAGGTGCTCGGCATCTTGCTGGGAGATGGCGGCGTGCAAACGATCGGCCTGCGCCACGGGGTACATAAGGATCGTCTGCGCATGTCCCTGCTTGGTCTCGAGCAGCAACATGGGCTGCGGCGTGTCGTCCCTAAAACCGACGACGGTGCAGACTCCCTGGCCCGGATGAATGACGTGTTGACCGATTGAGAACATGCTACCTCCAACTTATACGAATTTGCATATGTCTAGAATACCACGCTGACGTGCGAAAACCTTCACTTTATGCAGGAAAAGCACACAACTCTGATAGGTAAGAGTATTCGATAAAAAGCGCTGCTCATTCATGCCTTTATGCAGTTCCAGCGCGTGCATAATCTGCAGGCAGACCGCCATCTTTGAGCAACCACGCATACGCTGTAGTCAATTTTGTGCATATGCAATATCGATTGGCTTTACCCTGCGACAGTGCGCGCCGCTTGTGATAGAGTGCTACAAACTCTGGCTTTTGCCCTACGAGTGACCAAGAGCTCGGGGGCTTTAACACAAGGAGGATCTATGCCCGAGAAGATTGAAGAGCTGCTACGCGCTGCGCTTGCTGCGGCCCAGGAGGCCGGCGACCTTTCCGCATTTGAACTTGACGATTGCGCTATCGAGCGACCGGCTGACACTTCTCATGGCGAGTGGACCTCCACCATGGCCCTGAAGTCCGCCAAGCTGGCTCACTGCGCCCCGCGCAAGATCGCCGAGGCCGTCGTTGCCCATATGCCCGAGGACCCCGCGATCGAGAAGGTCGAGATCGCAGGCCCCGGCTTCATTAACTTCTACCTCTCCGTCGCCGTCAAGAACGCCATCTTTGGCGAGGCCCGCGAGAAGGGCATGGACTTCGCTAAGTCCAACGTCGGTGGCGGCCTGAAGACCCAGGTCGAGTTCGTCTCCGCCAACCCCGTCGGCCCCATGCACATCGGCCACGGCCGCTGGGCCGCTCTGGGCGATTCGCTCTGCCGCGTCATGGACCACGCCGGCTACGAGATTCAGCGTGAGTTCTACATCAACGACCACGGCTCTCAGATGAACACCTTTGGCAACTCCATCAGCACGCGCTACATGCAGCTTGCCGACATCATCGCCAAGCAGGGCGTGGATATCGACGAGGCTCACAAGATTCTGATCGCCGACCGCGACGCCTTTGTTGCCGACGAGAACGACGAGCATCCCGAGACCCATCCGTATCAGGACAACTTTGCCGAGACCCTGGGCAAGGACTCCTACGGTGGCGACTACATCATCGACGAGGCTGTCGAGTTCTGGCGCACCGACGGTGACAAGTGGGTCGAGGCCGATCCGCAGGAGCGCATGGAGAGCTTCCGTGAGCGCGGCTACGTGAAGATGGTCGACAACATGCGCGACCTCTGCCACGCCGTCAACTGCGACTTTGATCGTTGGTACTCCGAGCGCTCGCTGTACGTGAAGGACACCGAGGGCGAGACGGCCGGCACTTCCGCTGTCGACCGCGCTTTTGAGAAGCTCGACAAGATGGGCTACCTCTACACCAAGGACGGCGCCCTGTGGTTCCGTTCCACCGATCTGGGCGACGACAAGGACCGCGTCCTGGTCAAGTCCGACGGCGAGTACACCTACTTCGCTTCCGACGTCGCCTATCACTGGGATAAGTTCCAGCGCGTCGACCACGTCATCGACATCTGGGGCGCTGACCACCACGGCTACATCGAACGCGTCCGCTGCGTCTGCGACGCTCTCGGCTACCCCGGCAAGTTCGAGGTTCTGCTGGGCCAGCTCGTCAACCTGCTGCGCAACGGCAAGCCCGTCCGTATGTCCAAGCGTAAGGGCACCATGGTGACCCTGCAGGAGCTCGTCGACGAGGTCGGCTCCGACGCCGCTCGCTACACGCTCATCTCCAAGAGCTCCAACCAGATGGTCGACTTCGACATTGAGGCCGTTAAGAAGCGCGACAACTCCAACCCGGTCTACTACGTGCAGTATGCTCACGCCCGCGTGTGCTCCATCCTGCGCCGTGCTGCAGACGTTACCGCCGAGCAGGCCGCCGAGATGGGCATGAAGGCCGTCGCCGAGAAGGCCATTGGCGAGAACGTCGATTACTCGCTGCTGACCGACCCGACCGAGCTCGCCCTTTCGCGCAAGCTCAACGAGCTTACCGACCTCATCGGTAGCTGCGCTCGCGACCGCGCTCCGTTCCGCCTGACGCACTTTGCCGAGGAGCTCGCCGGCGACTTCCACAGCTTCTATGCTGCCTGTCAGGTCCTGCCGAGCGAGGGCCGTCCCGTCGACCCCGAGCTCTCGCGCGCCCGTCTGGCCGCTTGCGACGCCGTCCGCGTGACGCTCGCCCTGGTGCTCACTCTCGTTGGCGTTTCCGCGCCCGAGCAGATGTAATCTACGGGTCGTTTGACTGCGCTGGCTTGGCTTAACTGAGCTTTGAGAGCCCGATCTCCCGCGCGGAGGTCGGGCTTTTTGCGCAAAAGCCGGCGTATTTACGAATTTTGAACTGCTAGAAATACGAAACTATGCCGGTTTACGGGGCTGAATCGTTGACTGGCGACCATAGCGAAAGCAGCGAAACCAAAACCGCAGGTAGACGGCTTGCCGAATATTTAAAATGTAGGGTATGGTTGGCTTGTGCCATTCTGGCCCCGTAAACCGACATAGTTTTGAAAATGATCCCTTGGGGACGGAGGAAATCGGATGATATTTGTCCCGTGGGAGAGCGGTGCGAATTCGCCCGCCACGAATCGGGCTTATCTACTACGTTTAGCCGCATGTCCCGAACCATGCCGAAAGTCGCGATATTAAAACCGCAGGTAGCGGGCTTGCGATTTTAGGAGAATCGAGGGTATGGTCAGGGGTCCCGGGTCAAACGTAGTAGATAGGCGCGATTTGTGGCGTGGCGATTGCGGACGTCATGGTTTTGTCCCTTGTCGCCCCATTTCAAGGCGCCTTAGGGGAAGAGTGTCCCTTTTGGCTAGTCGTTTAAGAACGCCTATGACTAAGTTGCAGGTGGCGGCGGTTGTGTTACACTAACGCTGCGTATTTGACGCAATCATCTCGATACAGATCAATGATGTCCGTCGCATTTGGACGGAGTTAGACTGTTTAGCCGCCCTGAAGGTATATGCAGGGAGCATGTGATCACAGGGCTTGAAAAGAAAGTTGAGCAAACACTGTGTCTGATCAACAGCAAGAAAACGAAATAACGACGGCGCAAACCGCTCCCGCTGCACCGGTTGCGTCGGACCAGGTCGTGGCGCCCGCGCCGGCTCAGGCTTCGGCTCCTGAGGCGCCTACGGCCGTTGCGCCGACTGCGCCAGCTGCTAGCGAGGAGGCTGCGCCCGCTAAACCCAAGCGTACGCGTCGCGTGGCCAAGTCTGCTGCGGACGGCGAAGAGGCCGCAAAGCCCAAGCGCCGCACGACGCGCACCACGCGCACGAAGCGGCCCGCTGCCGCCGATGCTTCGGTGCCCATTTCCGATGAGGTCGCGCAGGCCCGTGCGCTGGCGCAGATCAGCGAGGCCCAGGTTGTGCGCGCCCGCCGTCGCGCTGCCGAGCGCGAGGCCGCGGCACTGACCGAGCTTGCGGCACCGGTTGCTTCCGAGGCACCTGCGGCCAACGAGGCTCCTGTTGCCGAGCAGTCGGTCGAGAAGCCGGCTCCGCGCACGCGTCGCCGTGCGGCAGCCAAGGCGCAGCAGCCTGCCGAGCAGCCGATTCCTGAGGTCGCTGAGGCCCCGGTTCGTCCCGCGGCAGGGGAGAGCGTTTCCTCCGCCGAGCCCGTTGTTGCCACCGAGGCCAACGAGGTTCCTGCCGTTGACCCGGCCCTGCGCCCGCATCGTCGCGGCCGCAAGCCTAAGGCGTTTGTTGAGGCCGAGAAAGCCGCTGCTGCCGCGGCTGCTGCCCAGAGTGCAGCGGTGACCGTTGAGCCTGCAGACCTTGCCGATGCTTCGGTCCAGGACGCTCCGTCCGCCGAGGCTCCCGCATCTGCCGATGCCGAGCCCACCGATGTCCGCCCCGGTCGCAGCCGTCGTACCGCGGCAAAGCGCTCGACGAAGGCCAAGGTCAAGCCCGCCACCGATGCCGAGCCCTCCGCTGATGAGTTCTCCGATGCGGCTGTTGCAGTGAACTCCGTGGTCGCCGACCAGCCGGCTCCCGAGAAGCCCAAGCGCACGCGCAAGAAGTCTGCAAAGGCCAAGGCTGCCGAGCAGCAGGCCGATGACGAGGCCAACGCTAGCGGCGACGCTGACGTCAAGGCAGAGGGAGAGGCCCCGTCCGGCGCCGACACGCCCGCAGCCGCGGCTTCCGAGGGTGCCGAGACCGAAGATGGTACCCGCCCTAACCGTCGTCAGCATAAGCGCAACGACGACCGCAACGAGCGCAAGGACGACCGCAACAACGATCGCCGCAACCGCCAGCGCGACCGCAAGCAGCGCAACAAGGAGCGCAACGCCGCCCCCACCGAGCCCACGCTTTCGCGCGAGGAACTCGCGGCCATGAAGGTCGCCGAGCTGCGCGAGAAGGCCAAGGAGTTCGAGATCGAGACGACCGGCAAGAAGAAGGCCGAGCTCGTCGAGGAGATCTACACCACCGCCGCGAAGGCCGAAGGCTTCCGTGATATCAAGGGCATCCTGCAGATTCGCCCGGACAGCTCCGGTATCATCCACGCCCACGGCTACATGAAGTCCAACGACGACGCCTTCGTCCCCGCATACCTCATTCGCTCTGCGCGCTTGCGCACGGGTGATGTTATCGAGGGCTCGCTGCGTCCTTCGCGCGGTGGCGACAAGCGCGCCGGCCTCGCCAAGATTACGACCGTCAACGGCATGGATCCCGAGCAGATCCGCAACCGTCCCAAGTTCGGCGACCTCACGCCGGTCTATCCCAACGAGCCGCTGCGCATGGAGCACGGCAAGGACTCCATCACCGGTCGCGCCATCGACATCGTTTCGCCGATCGGCAAGGGCCAGCGCGGCCTGATCGTGTCGCCGCCCAAGGCCGGCAAGACCACGATCCTCAAGAAGATCTGCCAGTCCATCTCGATCAATAATCCCGAGGTGCACCTCATCTGCCTGCTCGTCGACGAGCGTCCCGAAGAGGTCACCGACATGCAGCGCTCTATTAAGGGCGAGGTCGTGGCCTCCACCTTCGATATGCCTGCCGATAACCACACCCGTGTGGCCGAGCTCGTCATCGAGCGTGCCAAGCGCATCGTGGAGCTGGGCGGCGACGTCGTGGTGGTGCTCGACTCCATCACACGCCTTGCTCGCGCCTACAACCTGGCGGCACCTGCCTCGGGTCGAATTCTCTCGGGCGGCGTCGATTCGGCGGCCCTGTATCCGCCTAAACGCTTCCTTGGTGCTGCCCGCAACATCGAGAACGGCGGCTCGCTCACCATCCTGGCCTCCGCCCTCATCGATACCGGCTCCAAGATGGACGAGGTCATCTTTGAGGAGTTCAAGGGTACCGGCAACATGGAGCTCAAGCTCGACCGCGACCTAGCCGATCGCCGCATCTTCCCGGCTATCGACCCCGTTGCCTCCGGTACGCGCAACGAGGACCTGCTGGTCGACGAGCAGATGCGCCCGTTTGTCTTTGGCCTGCGCCGTATCCTCGCCGGCATGAACAATACCGAGCGCGCGGCCGCATCGTTTATCAAGGGCCTTAAGGGCACCAACACCAACCAGGAGTTCCTGGTGCGTTCGGC
The DNA here is from genome assembly GCA_934654835.1 of uncultured Collinsella sp. Lineage (GTDB taxonomy): Bacteria > Actinomycetota > Coriobacteriia > Coriobacteriales > Coriobacteriaceae > Collinsella. The sequence goes on along the minus strand of CAKUGY010000029.1, from coordinate 4,906 downwards.
CAAAAAGCACAGCGACTACGAGCAGACGTTCTAGGCCATAAGCCGCACGTAAATACCGCCACAAGAATGACGTTAGGGCCGGGGTTTATATCCCGGCCCTTTCTTTGTGACGCCACTCGGCAACATTTTTTGACCTTATGACCGACGAGCAGCGGTTTTCGAGTCACAATCCGGTTTCGCCGCTTGCAATCGGATGGTCGGTTTCGCATAATAACTTTTAAGCTTCGCGACGGAAAACGCAGATGAAACGAACCTTATACCGTTGCTTTGGGACGCATGTCCCGCTTCATCTTCTCTCGCGCAGCCAACTAAATGATGCGATTTGGGTGCTGGAAGATGGGGAGAGCTCATGGCTTCTTCTGATGCAACACAACGAGCAGTCCTTGCCGGACTTTCCTGCGGGATCGGCCTTGCCGCCCCCGTGGTGATGTATGCCGCGACGCTGCCGTTCTCGTCGGTCAATGAGACGGTTGTTGCGGGTGCTGTCCCCTTTGCCGTGGGCGCGGTGGCGGGCGTGGGTATCTACGCCGCCTCGCTGGGCATTTCCGAGTATCGCGCCGAGCACGACGGCCGCCTGTTCCAGCCCGATGCTATGGGTGGCGCCGCCAACTTTAACCAGCATCACAGCGAGTTCAAGACCGCCTCGATTCCCGCACAGCAGCAGGGGGCACCTCAGCCTGCGGCTCCGGCCGGCCAGGCCAATGCCGCCCAGCCTTCTTCTGCATTCCTTTCGGGCCTGACCGGAGCATTCCAGCGTCGCCATGCCGACGACGGCGTCCCCACCATTTCGCGTGCCGCCAACGCCATGGACGAGGCCGAGGCGTGGGCAATGATCGATAGCATGCTCGACGATGATTCTCCGGTCAGCTGCGATCCAGAACGTTCGCGTGATGTCTACCAGGTGGCCATCGACGAGCTCACCAATGGTGGAAAGACCGGCTCCTACAATCGCGACGACATCGCCGCTGCCGCGCGCGCCGTCTCGGGCTCTCATGCCGCCCCTGCGGGCAGTACCGCGGCCTTCGTGGCGCTTGTCGCCAATGCGGCCAACAGTGCTGCCCATAACGCCGCGTCGTCGGGTGCGAGCGCGACGGCCGCTTCGGCTAGTCAGCAGAGCACAGCTCAGTCGACTCCCGCTGCCGATCCTTACTCCGATGAGCCCTTGACCGTTGATGAGGAGACTATCGCCGCCCGTCGTGCTGCCGAAAGCTCGCTCTGGGGTGCTTCGGCCCAAAAGCAGGCCGCGGAGGCGGCGCCGTACAACGCCAATCTTGCTAGCATGCCCATCATTTCCGATACCACGGGCGTGGATCTCGCCGATCTGGATGAGCCCGCTGCCATCACCGCTTCTATCGATGCTCAGGATCGCGTAGACACCGGCAATCTGCCGGACGCCTCCCTCGAGGAAGACGTCCCCATGGCAGATTATTCGGGCCATGAGGACATGTGGGCCGCCGCCGTAGCGATTATGGCCGAGGTGGTCGATCCTGCCCCCGTGATGGCGTCTACGGCTGTCTCCGCGCCCGTTCCGGCTGCTCCTGCCTATGTTGGCCGCCACAGTGCCGTGCTTCCCGAGGATACCGCGCGTATCTCGCGTGAGGGTATTGAGCGCGCCGAGGCTATCGCCGCCGGCGTTATGGAAAACCGTCGCCACGAGCGCGTCAATCAGATTCTCGAAGAAGAGATCAACCGTCTGGAGTCCGCTGCCGTCAAGCGCACGGGCCGTGCCTATCTGAGTGTTATCGAGGGCGGTACCGCCAGCTTTACGCCGCTCCGCGCGGAGGCATAATTGCCGCATGGTTAAGGTCGATCGAAAATGGGCGCTGGCCGCTTGCGTCATGGTGCTCGTCATTTGGGGCAATTCGCTGGTCCCCGGCACCGGATCCGGCTCGTTGAGCCTGTCGATTATGGAGTCTGTTCGCGGCTTCTTGCAGGCCCTGGGGCTTCCGTACGAGTGGGTGACCAACTTCGTCGTGCGCAAGTGCGCCCACTTTACCGAGTACATGGTGCTCGGCATCTTGGCGACGCATGCCTTTGATATCGAAGGCCGACGTTCCTTTGACGTGCTGTTGCCCACGGCGGTGTTCTTGCTGCTGGTCCCCTCGATTGACGAGACGATTCAGCTCTTTGTGCCCGGTCGTGCCGGCATGATTACCGATGTGATGATCGACTGCTGCGGGGCGACGACGGGTGTCGTGCTTCGATATCTCCTACGATCGCTCATATGTGCTAAAAAGGCCGCCTAGGACGTTTTGCTTGGTCCTAGGCGGCCTTGTTTGTCAAAGGGCCTCTTTGGGGGTGTGACGGCTTTGCCTCGCGGGCTTTAGCCTGCGTCCCGATGGCACGTCCGTTACTGAAGCGCCTGTGCGCCCAGGGCGAGGCAGCCCATGATGCCCTGCTTGCCTTCGAGGCTGTTGTTGACGATGTAGCTGTCGATGTCGTTGACCTCGGGCGTGACGATATAGCCGTTGAGCATCTCGGCGCACTTTTTGCGGGCGAGCGGCACGATGGGGGGTGTGGTCGGCAACGCCACCGCCGATGATGATCTTCTGCGGCGCGTAGCACAGCGTGTAGGTCATGAGCGCCTGTGCCAGATAACCGGCGAGCAGGTCCATGGCCTCCGGGTCATCGGCCATCTCGCCGGCGGACTTACCGCCCCAGCGCTTTTTGACGCCAGGGCCGGCGATGAGGCCCTCCAGACAGTTATCGTGGAAGGGACAGGCGCTGTGCTCGCCAATGGTGTCGCGCGGGTCGCGCGTGACCAGGATGTGGCCGGCCTCGGGATGCATCATGCCGTGGACGAGCTGGCCGCCCGAGAGTACGCCGGCACCCACGCCGGTACCGATCGTCAGGTAGACCACGTCGGTAAGGCCCTTGGCGCAACCAAAGGTGACCTCGCCCAGGCAGGCGACGTTGACGTCGGTATCGTAGCCGCAGGGGATGTTGAGCTCGTTTTGGATGGTGCCCAGCAGGTCAAAATAGCGCCATGCCGTCTTGGGGGTCTCCAAGATCTTGCCGTACTGGGTCGAGGCGGGGTTGACCGCAGTGGGGCCAAACGCGCCGATGCCCAGGGCGGTGATGCCCTTGTCGGCAAACCATGCGTTGACGGCCTCAACGGTCTCCTGCGGGGTCGTGGTCGCGATCTGCTCGCGCTCCAAGACCGTACCGTCCGCATAGCCCGTAGCGCATACCATCTTGGTGCCGCCGGCCTCGAGCGCTCCGATAAGCTGCTGCTCTGCCATAGTGCTCCTCTCTCCGGGACGTGTTGCTCCTTGCCTAAAGTATAGCGCTATAAAAATAAAATGAGGTCGCTATAAAAAGAAACCTCGCATCGCTGCAGGCGACGTGAGGTTTCTTTGGTCACTTTAGGTGCCGGGCTGTCCCTACCCGCGCGGCTTGATTTTATCACGCAGGGACTTGAGGTTCTCCAACGCTGCGTTGAGCGTCTCGTCGCGCTTGGCAAAGTGGAAGCGGATCAGATGGTTGACGGGCTCGCGGAAGAAGCTCGAGCCGGGCACGGCGCCAACGCCCACTTTGGAGGCCAGGTCCTCGCAGAAGTCGAGGTCGCTGTCGTAGCCAAACTCCGAGATGTCCATCATCACGTAATAGGCGCCCTGCGGCACGTTGTGCGTGAGGCCGATGCTATCGAGACCCTGGCAGAACAGGTCGCGCTTGGCGGTGTAGAGGTCGAGGACCTCCTGGTAATAGCTATCGTCGAAGTTGAGGGCGGTGACGACGGCCTCCTGCAGGGGAGCGGCGGCGCCCACGGTGAGGAAGTCGTGGACCTTCTTGATGCGCTCGGTGATCTCAGCCGGGGCGATGGTGTAGCCTAGGCGCCACCCGGTGATGGAGTAGGTCTTGGACAGCGAGCTGCAGCTGATGGTGCGCTCAAACATGCCGGGTAGCGTGGCCATATAGACATGCTCGTGGGGCGTGTAGACGATGTGTTCGTAGACCTCGTCGGTGATGCAGTAGGCGTCGTACTTTTTGCACAGGTCGGCGATAGAGGCGAGCTCCTCGCGCGTGAAGACCTTGCCACAGGGGTTGGAAGGGTTGCACAGGACAATGGCCTTGGGGTCGTTGTCGCGGAAGGCGGCTTCGAGGACCTCACGATCGAAGTCGAAGGTGGGCGGGTTGAGCGGCACATAGATGGGCTCGGCACCCGAGAGGATGGTGTCGGCGCCGTAGTTCTCGTAGAAGGGCGAGAAGATGACGACCTTATCGCCGGGGTTTGTGACCGTCATCATAGCGGCCATCATGGCCTCGGTGGAGCCGCAGGTGACCACGATGTTCTCGTTGGGGTCGACCGGCATACCCATAAAGTGCTCCTGCTTGGCCGCGAGCGCCTCACGCATTGCCTGCGAGCCCCACGTGATGGAGTACTGGTGATAGAGCGGCTTGGGATCGGTGGCGATGGTGCTGAGGCTATTGAGCAGCGATGCCGGAGGATCGAAGTCGGGGAAACCCTGCGAGAGATTGACGGCGCCGTACTAATTGGAGACGCGTGTCATGCGACGGATGACCGAATCGGTAAACGTTGCCGTGCGGTTGGAGAGTTCTTTCATGCCGGTCCTTTCGAGCATTTGCAGTGGGGCAAGTTTACTCCTATAAAACCGGTGGGATTTGCTCGAAATGGGCTCGAAAAACTCTTTTCAAAATTCTTGAAAATTGGGGCTTGCATCGCGTGGCGTTCCTTGCAATAATAGTCGAGCGCGAAGCGCACAGGACACGGTGGGTGTAGCTCAGTTGGCTAGAGCGACGGGTTGTGGTCCCGTAGGTCGAGGGTTCGAGTCCCTTTACCCACCCCAGTTCTTGCTTCGTGTTGATATCGGGTCGTTAGCTCAGTTGGTAGAGCAGGGGACTCTTAATCCCAAGGTCCAGGGTTCGACCCCCTGACGGCCCACCA
>CAKUGY010000028.1 GCA_934654835.1 uncultured Collinsella sp. | reverse complement strand
GTCGCAGCCCCGACCCGCGGTCACGAGCGGGGGCTCCTGTCGTTTCCGTGCCCTCGGATTGGGTCATAGTGTCTGTCGGTGACAAAACATCGGCGTTGCCAGAGTAGTCATTGGGGACGTTCTTGTTTGACTAGTCGTTTAAGAACGTCCAACGACTACTCGGAAATGAGCGTGGATAATCTCCCGGTTTTGGCCTGTGTTTGGGCTCAAGGTGGGAGATTATCCACGCTCGTTATAATTTGCCCGGGCTGCGATGCTACCTAATCGGATCAGCGTCTTCCCTAAGAATCGAAAGATACTCTTCATATCCGTACTGTCGATATCTCTGTTTTGATTCATCGAGCGGACAAAGGATGTTCAACTCTTCAAATGATTTGACGAGTGAACTTGCGGTACTCCTGCCGATATCGAGTTGGGCCGCGATGAATGCGGTGTCGACGATAGGATGCTCTTCAAGAAGACTCAGCAGCCTTTGCCCATTTGCGACGGCCTTTCCGAGGTTTTCGGTAATGACTGCCGTCGAACGGTTATGGAGGTCAACAAGGCTCTTTAAAGACCCTACCGAGTCCTTCGCACTCTCGAGAAGACTGGCGCAGAAATATTCTATCCATTCCTCGAAAGTGCCTCGTTCCCTTACGGATGTGAGTTGTCGGTAGTACTCGCTTCGATTTTTCTTGAACTGGAACGATGGATAGAACAAGCAGGAATGAAGAACGCCATCGTTGATGAGCATAAGTGTAATGAGAAGCCTGCCTAAGCGCCCGTTTCCGTCAAGAAATGGATGGGCAGTTTCAAATTGGTAATGGACGAGTGCCGCCCGCACGATCGGATCCATTTCGACTTGAGGCTCATTGATAAACCGTTCGAGATCCTGGAGCGTATCGCTCAAATCTTCGACATTTGGGGGGACGAACGATGCGTTTGCAATGGTGCAACCTGAGGGGCCAATCCAGTTTTGGGAGGAGCGAAGCTCGCCAGGATTTTTCTCCGTTCCGCGCACTCCGTCCAGCAGGACCGCATGAACTTGCCTAAGAAGTCTCGTGCACAAGGGCATGTCTTTGAGCAGCTTTACGCCTCGGTCGACGGCGCGAACGTAATTCACGACATCTGCGACATCTTTATGATGGAGTTGGGGTTGTGATGGACTAAGCAGGTCGTCAAACGTGCACTGGGTTCCTTCAATTTGCGAAGAGAGGAGGGCCTCTTTGCGAACGTACATTGTCAGATACATGTCGGCATTGGGAACAAAGTAAAGCATGCCTTCGAGCTCTCCGAGTTTTCGCGAGCATGCGGAAAGCGTGCGATAGGTTTTCTCGGTGAGGTTTAGCTGTCTCAATGATTGCAAGGGCGTCGGCAAAAACGAATAGTACGCCAGTTTTCCCGATAGATTGTTGCGGAGCGTCCCCTGCCCGTTCTCCTCAATTTGCATCGCGCCCTCCATATCTTTAGTGCCGGAAACTCGTTATTAGGCTTATCATATCAATTCTAATAACGAGTTTAAGGCGTAAATAGTTATTAGAATTGGTATGAGTAATCTAATGACGAGAAGTCGTGCTTACAGGAGCTACAGGGGCGCCGGAAAAACGTGCCGTCCAAAACGAGCGTGGATAATCTCCCGTTTTTGGCCTATGTGTGGGCTCAAAGTGGGAGATTATCCACGCTCGTGATTTGAATGTCCAAAAATCCACGCTCGTTCGGTCGGTGCATGTCTACGCAGCGTAGGTTGTCGAGGACGATCTTCAAATGGATACTGGCTTTTGAACCGGTTCGCTCCATTTCTTCAATCTGATTGGACATCTCATGAACCAGACACCGCAAAGCAATGTCCCCCAAACTTTTTTGGCCGCGTCTGCCATCAAGCGGCTGCGTGAAGAGCGCGGCCTCACTCAGCGCGCCTTGGCGGAAAGCCTTGGCGTGACCGATAAAGCTGTCAGCAAGTGGGAGTCCGGCCGTGGTCTTCCCGACATTTCCCTCGTTGAGCCTCTGGCCCAGAGGCTCGGTATAAGCGTGGCCGAGCTTTTGGCTGGTGACATTCGGGCTAATGCCAATCGAGCGGGCAACATGCTCAAAGGCGTGTTTTATGTTTGTCCTATCTGCGGAAACGTGGTACATGCGCTCGGGGAAGGCAGCTTTAGCTGCTGCGGTTCAACGATGTTTCCCCAGGAGGCCGAAGAGCCGGATGCGGACCATGCCTTTTCCATCGAGCGCGTCGAGGACGATTGGTATGTCACGCTCGATCATCCCATGACCAAGGACCACTACATTAGCTTTGTAGCCTATACGACCATGGACGGCATCTGCCTCAAAAAGCTCTATCCCGAGCAATTGGTGCAGCCGCGATTTCATATCACAGGGCGCGGCAGAATGTATCTCTACTGCAACCAGCACGGACTCTTTGCGCTGCCGACGCCTCGCAAGTAAAAGCCCGCTGTCCGCCCGATGCCCCTGCGCTAACGAGTTGCGGTGGAATAGTTCCTGAAAGTGCTGGTCTAGGGCCTAAACAGGAACTATTTCACCGCAACTTAGGAGAGCGATTGGAGACGCGGCGGGGCCGGATTGTTATTTGAGTCCGGGGAGGCGGGTGTAGGGGAACGAGCGCTCTAGGAACTCGGAGCAGCGGGCGTAGTCTTTGGCGAAGTAGCTGCTGTAGAGCGAATCGAGCACGTATTGCACGGCGATGTGGCTGGCGAACTGCGTGATACGGTGCGTCATGCTCTCGTGATCGCTCACCGTGAGGTAGGCGGCAAAGCCAGGGTGAATACGCGCGCAATAGGGCGTGCCGATGACGATGACCGGGACATGCCGGCTGCTGAGAATCGGCAAGATTTCCCTGAGGTTGGGGGCAAGACCGCTGTAGGAGATAACGATCGCCGCGCGGTCGGAATCCGAGGCGAGCGCCGTGCGCACCTGGGCCTCGATGCTGCTATAGCATGTGGCGCTTTTGCCGGCGGAAAGCAAGCGATCGCGGAACATTCCCGCTGGGTAGAGGTTGTGCGAGCCCGTGTAGATGTCGACCTGTCGGGCGTTGGCGATAAGCTTGGCAGCATGGTCGAGCTGCACGGGGTCGAGTAGCTCCTGCGTCTCGGCTAGCGTGGTCTGGTAGAGACCCTCCATGCGCTCCATGACCTGCGCGGGCGTGGATGTGGCATCGAAGGGAAAGTTGATATCCACGTCGCGGCGGTTGCCCGCCTCGGTCGCCAGGCGAATGAGCTCGACCTTGAGGTCCTTAAAGCCCTCGAGGCCGAGCTTTTTGCAAAAGCGGTGCACGCTCGCGACCGAAACGTTGGTGCGGGCAGCAAACTCCTTAATGGACAGTCCACGGATTTCCTCGCCCATGGCAAGGGCCGAGATGCCGAGTTGCTGTTCGGTGGGGGTAAGGCCCTGCGCCTCGGAAATCTTGCGTTTGATATCCATGCGAACTCCCGCACTCACTAAACCGACCAAAAAGGGACAGGGTTATTTTGGCAGGTTTTGCCCGCGAAGGACAACGGGACCGAGGATGCCGCTGGGGGCGACGGGTTCGGTGAGGGCGAAAATGTCGGGAATCGTATGGTCGAGCGTGTTGATGGCGTCGATGGTGAGTTCGTGTGCGCCGGCGGCAAGCGCGCCCGTCGCAAAGCGATAGGGCGGGCAGATGCGCGTGCCGAGCGGGCGTCCATCGAGCGTGAGCGTTGCAGTTTCGTAGACATCTCCCAGGTCAATCGTGGCGTCGGCAAGGTTGTCCGCCAGCTCGAACGACGTGCGGTAGCGGTATGTGCCGCAGGTGCCGGCGAACAGCTCGGCCGTGAGATCGCACAAGCCCTCGAGCTTTTGCGGCTCGCCAAAGGTTCCATCGCCGCCGGCGGGGGAGAGGGTGACGGTCCAGGGGTGGTTGATGTCGAGGGCGAGCGTTGCGCATGTGCTCGTGTCCGTGCGGTTCGCGGGCTCGATTTCGCTGCTTGCCCCCAGAACAACAACGCAGCTCTCGGCCGGCGCCAGCTCCAGCACGCCGTCAAACGCAACGGGTTCGGTACCGTTCAGCAGGTCGAGGCGCGTGCCGCAAAGACACTTGTCCTGTGGAAGCGAAATGGTGCAGGTAAGGCGCTCCCGCGGGTGTTCGTTGACCAGCATGACATAGGTCTCGCCCGCACGATCGTAGCGCAGTGCGCGCAGCCAGGGCTGCGGCGTATCGGTCACAACGGTCTGCAGTACCGCGGCTGCCAGCACGTCCGCCACGCCGGCAAGCGGCGTCGCCGTAAGCCCGTCCAGCTCGGCCGCGCCATCCGCGTCATAGAGCGCACTCGGCACCTTGTCGACGGCAAGCACCATAACGCCCGCGGCCATCATGCGTCTCGCCGCCTCTGCCGTAGCAGCTCCAGTAAACGACGCCCCGGTCATAACAAACGCCTGATAGCGGCAGCCATTAACGGCAAGCGTTCCATCGGCAATCGAAACCTCGTAACGCTCCTCATCCTCAAAAGCCTCTGCCGGCACAAAATCAAAGTCAATCTGCGCCCGTGTGAGCTCGGCCGTTACGCGCTCGATGGGCATGGCGTTGCCGGCCCATTCGGCGTCGGCGTGGTACAGAATGGCGACGGGGCGAGCGGCGTTGCCTCTCGAAAGGAGCGTTGCCGTGCGATTCATATAGCGCATGAGCTGGCCAAAGTGCGGCCATTGCGGGTTGTTGCCGTGCGCGTAGAAATGCGGTGGGCAGTCCCAATCGGGGAAGGGCGCCATACTAAACGCGTGTGGCGTAAACCAGTTAATACCGCGGACGAGCATATGGTCGGCAATCCATTTCATCTCGCGCAGGCCCTCGTGCCAGCCAAAGGCGCCAAAGACCTCGGCCATGCAACGCCCCTGCTTTTTGGGATCGAGGCGCGCGGCCGAAGACCCCAACTTGGCAAGCGCGTACGTAAAGAACTCCATGTTCCACGCGCCGTGGAAATAGCTGTAGTGCCCACGGTCGGCGCCGGGGACGAGCTGGTTGATGACCACATCCACGCCGGCCATGTCCTGACCGGCAACCGCGCGGAAGTAGTGTCCCGCGCCCTGGCCCAGACGTGTGTGGCAACTCTTGTCCTCGATCACATGTCCAACGTGCATAACGCCGTGCGCGCGGCACCAATCGCCGATCTGCTCGTCAAAGCAGCTGCGGTAGAGCTGCGTGGCAATGTCCATGTTGACGTGTCGAACGCGGGCACCGTCCGTTTCGCGCGTCCAAAGGCCGTGCAGCTCGGTGAGCCAGCCCTCGCCAAGCGTATCGCGCAGGCGGCGGGCAAGCTCGTCCGACCACGGCAGCGCTAGGTCGCCTCGCCCGATAAAGCTGCTGGTAGAAGCATCGTCAAGCGTGGTGCCCTTCTCGTTCATAAAGCCGGGCTCATCGGTAAAGAAGCCCAGAATGGTCTTGCCGAACTCGTCGCCCAGATGCTCAAACGTGGGCTCGTAGACGGCATCGATCAGCACGCGGCATGAGGCGGCATCGACCATGTTGATGTACTCGTCGCGAAACCCGGTCTTTTGGCTGGTGACGTACAGCTCGATCGTGGTGATGCCGGCGGGAGCGTCAAAACGCAGGCGGGCAGGGATGCTCTCGTCGTCATGCTCAACAACGAGCGCAAGGTCGAGCGGTGCACCGGCGGCATCAAAAGCCGCCGCACCCATAAAACGCTCGGTGGAATCCATGAGATTACCGAGCTTGATAGTCGTGGACGGTTGAGGCCCAACAACTGTAATCGTGCGATGCTTGAGCACGGTCTTCTTGAGCGCGGGGTCGACGCCCTCGCCTTCGAGCGCGCCATTGGCATAGCCCGTGGGGAAGTGCGCGTCGTCGAGCAGCCAGATCTTCAATCCCAGACGCTTGCACTCGTCGATAATAAACCACAGGTCGGACCACCAGCCGTCGTGACAGAAATCGGGATGCGTGCGCGACTCGAGGCAGACTTCGCGGATATCCGCGCCGGCAATCTGCTCCAAATACTCGGTGATCGTCTCGCGCGCCTCGCCCTTGAGCCACAAAAACGGAAGCACATGGTTGTCGTAGGTGCCGCCAAGCACCTGCTCAAAATACGCCGCCATACCCACTCCTCCAAAACCAACCTTTCAAATCCATTGAAGTCAGAGTACGTCGAGCGCGTCGTCCTGCTAATATCAAAACCACGGCAGAATATGACCGAATCAACGATGGGGCACTATGGAGCTCACGCGTCTAGATAACCTGCTGCTCGAACTGACCGACAGTGAGCGCGCCTACCGTGCGGGTGCCCATTACGACTGGAGCGATGCACTCGGCCAAGCTAATCAAGCAGATGCCGATGGTCGACATATCCGTAAAATCGGCAACCCAACGCTCACCCTGCGCCAAGAGGGTATGCCCGAAGGCCTGTCGATCGTGCGCAATTCGCGCTTCAATCCTGTGCCGGAACACGTGCACGATTATGTCGAAATCAGCTATGTCTATCGAGGACGAGCGCCGCAAATCGTTAACGGTGCGGCGCTCACGCTTGCTCAAAACGAGGTGCTCCTGCTCGATGCCGCCTGCCCGCATGCCGTAGGCGAGCTCGGCGAGCACGACATTATGTTGAGCGTCATCATTTCGCGGCCAATGCTCAGCCGCAGCCTGGAGCAAAGCCTTTCGCCCACAGGCGCGGTCTCGAGCTTTCTGCTCAACGCCCTCAATGATGAAACCGACCACCGCGGTCACGTGCATTTCCATACGGGCGGCAGCCGCCGTGTGCGCCGCTATATGCAGGAGATGCTCTGCGAGCGCCTGGACCCCACGCTGGCGAGCCCCCAGATTGTCTCGAGGTTGTTCGAGCTGCTGCTGGTTGAGCTCATGCAAAGCTACGAAGCCGGCCTGCTGCAAACAGACGAGCCCGCGCTGCCATCGGCGCAGGTCGCGGCGGCGATGGGCTACATCGAGCGCCATGCCCGCGACTGCACCCTCGAGGACCTGGCCCGCCATCTGCATCTGAGTCCCAACTACGCAAGCGCGCTGCTCAAACGGCAGACAGGTCGCACGTTTATGCAGCTGGTGCAGGAGAGCCGCCTGGCACGTGCGGCGATGCTGCTCGATGCCGGCGCCACGGCAGAGGCGGCCGCACGCGAGGCCGGCTATGCCAACATGAGCTTCTTCTACAAAAAGTTTGCCGAGCGCTATGGTTGCACGCCGGCTGCCTACCGTCAGCGTTTGCCCAGATAAAATCGACCAAAACAAACCTGTCCCTTTTTGGCAGGTATCAGGAAGTGTCAGGGGCGGGGCGACGGCGGGTTGCGGGCGCGAAAAGAAGTGTCGGGTTTGGCGCGCCCACCCCCGCATGTCTCCCGCGTGGGCGATACTCGGCTTATCGACCCACGATGTAAAGGAGATGCTCATGGCAAACATCAAGTTCCCCGAGGGTTTCTATTGGGGTGGCGCCACCGCCGCCAACCAGTTTGAGGGCGCTTGGAACGTGGACGGCCGCGGCGCTTCCGTCGACGACCACTTCCTGGGCGGCAGCTACAAGGAGCCGCGTCAGATTACGATCGACATCGATCCCAACCGCTTCTATCCCAACCATGACGGCATCGATTTCTACCATCACTACGAGGAGGACATCGCGCTGTTCGCCGAGATGGGCTTCAACATGTTCCGCATGTCCATCTCCTGGAGCCGTATCTTCCCCAACGGCGACGACGCCGAGCCCAACGAGGCCGGCCTCGCCTTCTACGACCGCGTTTTCGACTGCCTGCGCGCTCACAACATCGAGCCGCTCGTGACACTTTCGCACTACGAGATGCCCTATCACCTGGTTGAGAAGTACAACGGCTGGGCAAGCCGCGAGCTCATCGGCTTCTTCGAGAAGTACTGCCAGACCGTCTTTGACCGCTACCAGGACAAGGTTAAGTTCTGGCTCACCTTCAACGAGATCAACTGCGGCACCATGGACATGGGCGCCATGATGGAGACCGGCCTGATCCAGGGCTTCGAGGGTCCGGCGAGCGCCATCAAGACCACCGCTCAGCAGCGCTTCCAGGCCCTGCATCATCAGTTTGTCGCCAGCGGCCGCGTCGTGCGCTACGCTCACGAGCACTACCCGCAGTTCAAGATGGGCAACATGGACTGCTTCATCCTCTCCTACGCCGCCACGTGCGATCCGGTCGACGTGTTCGCCACGCAGCAGCAGATGAACTCCATGAACTGGTACTGCTCCGACGTGCAGGTGCGCGGCAAGTACCCGTTCTACGCCAAGCGCTTCTGGGCCGAGAACGACGTCGAGCTTGCGATGGAGGATGGCGACCTGCAGGATATCGCCGACGGCAAGGTCGACTTCTACACCTTTAGCTACTACATGTCCGGCACCGTGGGCACCCACAAAGATCACGAGATGACCGAGGGCAACATGACCTTTGGCGGCAAGAACCCCTACCTGGAGTCCACCGACTGGGGTTGGCAGATCGACCCGCTGGGCCTGCGCATCGCCCTCAACGAGATTTACGCCCGTTACGAGATTCCGCTGATGGTGGTCGAGAACGGCATGGGCGCCTACGACGAGGTCGAGGAGGACGGCTCCATTCACGATCCGTACCGCATCGCCTATCTGCAGAGCCACATCAAGGCCATGGGCGAGGCTGTCGCCGACGGCGTCGACCTGATTGCCTACACCTGGTGGGGTCCCATCGACCTGGTGTCCGCCGGCACCGGCGAGATGCGCAAACGCTACGGCTTCATCCACGTCGATAAGTACGACGACGGCACCGGCACCTACGAGCGCCGCCGCAAGGACAGCTTCTTCGCATACCAGAAGATCATCAAGTCCAACGGCCTTTAGGTTCCGGCGTTCTACCGAACGCCGGACCGGTCGACGCTGCGAAGCCATCTGGCGGGCAATCTGCCGTTCAGCTTCGACGGCTAGGGCAAAAGCCCTATGCCGTCTCGCTTCACGGCACCTTGCCTCGCCAGCTGGCTTCTCGCTGACGTTGGCTTAACCAGCGGCGTTAAACCAGAAAGGCTCCTACCATGTCCGACCGTAAAATCTTGTTCCTTGATGTCGATGGCACGATCACCGACTATGAGGGCAACATTCCTGCGTCCTGCGTGGCGGCCATTCAGGCCGCCCGCGCCAATGGACACCTGGCTTATATGTGCACGGGCCGCAGCAAGGCCGAGGTGCCGCCCGAGCTCGAAGCCATCGGTTTCGACGGCATGCTTGGCGGCAACGGTTCCTATGTCGAGTCGGCGGGCGAGGTGGTCATGCACCAGCTCATCACCGCCGACCAGTGCCGTCACGTCGTCGACTGGCTGCACGGCCGCGGCCTCGAGTTCTACCTCGAGAGCAACAATGGCTTGTTCGCGAGTGAGCACTTTCGCGAGGCGGCGCGCCCGGTGCTGCAAACCTATATGGGTCGCAAGGGCGTGGAGGACGCCGACGAGCTCGAGACCGACGACGTCATGCACGGCATGGTCTACGGCGCGCCGCTCTATCGCGACGACCTCAACAAGGTGAGCTTCATTCTGTCGAGCTATCAAGATCACCTGGATAGCATCGAGGAGTTCCCCGATCTTGAGTGTCATACCTGGGGCGGCGCGGGCGAGACGGCGCTCTTTGGCGACATGGGCGTGCGCGGCATCACCAAGGCACATGCCGTCGACACGCTGCTCAAGCACCTGGGCGCCGACCGCGCCGATACCGTTGCCTTCGGTGATGCCAAGATCGATATCCCGATGTTCGAGGCGTGCGCCACGGGCGTGGCCATGGGGTCGGGCGGCGACGAGTGCAAGGCCGCGGCCGACTACGTGACCACCGATGTCGATGACGATGGCATCTGGAACGCCTTTGTGCACTTGGGGCTCATCGAGGGCTAATCAACAGCATGGGTGCCGCCGGGGCGAAGGTTTTGGAAGAGGCCGACGATTTGAGCCCTCGCCTTAGAATTTGGACCAATTGGCACTATAATCACCATAGGCATGCGCATAACGTTGCGCTTAATCAAGAGGAGAAAACGTATGGGTCTGTTTGACATGTTCAAGAAGAAGGCTGAGCCCGCGGCTGCCGCTGCTCCTGCCTCCATCTCTGCTTCTGCCGGCGCCGACGTGCTGTGCTCGCCCGTCAAGGGCAAGGTCATCAAGATGGCCGACGTGCCCGATCCCGTCTTTGGTGGCGAGGTCCTGGGCAAGGGCTGCGCCGTGTGGCCCGAGGACGATCTGGTCTACGCTCCCTGCGACGGCAAGGTGACCGTCACCATGGGTCACGCCGTGGGCCTGCAGTCCGATAGCGGCATCGAGGTTCTGGTGCACGTTGGCGTCGATACCGTCAACATGAACGGCGACGGCTTCGAGGGCTTCGTCAAGGCCGACGACGTCGTGAAGGCCGGCCAGCCCATGCTCAAGATCGACCGCGCCAAGATCGCCGCTGCCGGTTATAAGGACTGCGTTGTCGTGGCCGTGTCCAACACCGCCGAGTTTGCCGATGTCGAGCTCGCCGTCGAGGCTGACTCCTCTGTCGCCGCCGGTGATGCCATCGTCAAGGTCGTCCGCAAGTAAGTTGCGGCATCCAGAGGATGTTCAAGGGTGGTCGGGTTATCCGGCCGCCCTTTTTTATTAGACCGAGTTGGCGGGTTTTATTGCATAGGGGGCCTGTATTTACGGGCCATTCGCTCGCCAAATTGAGCCGCCTGCGCTTTCGCGGCGTTGAGATTTGGGCTGAGCCGCTAATATGGGCTTACTGTCACGATGCGCGCTGCGCAGGGAACGCGGCGCCGCTTGTTTGGAGGAATGACATGAAGAAGAAGCTGCTGCTTGCGCCCCTGATGGCTGCCTTGGTCGCGTGCGTGGTCCTGCTTTCCGGCTGCGGAGGGCCTTCGGTGGAGGAGCTCATCACCAACGACCTTACGAGTCAGTTTGACGAGATCAAGAACGGCGGCGACGATTTCCTCTCCGGTCTGGAGGAGGCTTCGGGCGACGAGTTTGAGCAGCTGGGCATCGATCCCAAGGAGTATGCCAAGAGCTATCTCGAGGGTTTTGATTACAAGATCGGTGACGTGACGGTCGACGAGGACAAGGGCACCGCAACCGCCGAGGTCACCATCACCTGCAAGTCCATGAACAAGATCGTCGAGGATTTCGCCACCCAGTATCAGGAGAAGATCGCAGCGCTCGACGAGCTGCCGTCCGAGGACGACCTGTACAAGATGGCCGGTCAGGTGATGGTCGATGTGACCAAGGCCGCCAAGCCCAAGGACACCAAGGTTACCTTCAAGTACTCTTGCAACGACGACAACGAGTGGTCTGCCGACGATTCCGCAACCACCGAGATGATGAATGCGATGATGAGCTAGTTCGTTACGGCGTTTTACCAAACGCCGTAACTGCTCGACGCTGCAAACCCGCCAGAGCGGCAATCTGCCTTTCAATCGTCGGGCATGACCAGAAGGTCAATGCCCTCCTCTTTCAAGGCACCTTGCTCGCTCTGGCGGGTTTTCGCTCATATGACCCAATCCGCTGTCAAGAGCCACAATGGCCCCGCCGACCGCTTGCAATCGGTCGGCGGGGCCT
>CAKUGY010000027.1 GCA_934654835.1 uncultured Collinsella sp. | reverse complement strand
TTGCTCCATTAGCTCAGTTGGATAGAGCAGGGGACTTCTAATCCCAAGGCCGACGGTTCGAATCCGCCATGGAGCACCAATAAAACAGCAGGCCGGGCCGTGTGCCCGGCCTTTTGCATTATATTCGCCGCCCCACTACGCCCCGTTTGGGTCCTCCCCAGATATCAATCTATGAGCTTTTTGCGTCGTGACCGGGGCTCGTCGCACCTTTCTGCGCTGCGGCGTGGTTATAGGCCACCGGAACGGCCACTCCTCCATGAGTTCGTCATCGTATGCTGACGGCAGCACGGCGCACAGGGTCCGTTTGTTGAGATCCGGCGCCGTTGACGCCAGCACGGCACCAGCACCGCGGCCTTCGCGTCCCCGCAGGTCCACTGGAACATGCACCGGAGGGTGATAAGATTGAAGGGCCTGACCTCGGAGGAGTTCCGAAATCAGGCCCTCTTGGCCTAGTCGCTATTTTGGCGCCCTAGATTGGGACGCTGTACAATGCTGCACCGGGCTTCCTGCTCTTGTGAATGTAGCTGTCCGTTTCGGCCGCTAAAGCCTTACGCCTCCGTGGGCTCCATGCCCAGCTCGTTGCGGACGAGCTCGAAGGCCGCAGCGATGGCCTTGTCCATGTCGTAGTACTTGTAGCCGCCCAGGCGACCGGCGAAGATCACGTCGCCCTCCTGCGCCGCCAGCTCCTCGTACTGCTTGTAGAGGGCCTCGTTCTTGGCGTCGTTGATGGGGTAGTAGGGCTCGTCGCCGGGCTTCCAGTCGGCCGGGTACTCGCGCGTGATGACGGTCTTGTCCTGCGTGCCGAACTCGAAGTGCTTGTGCTCGATGATGCGGGTGTAGGGGATCTCGCGCTCGGTGTAGTTGACCACGGCCACGCCCTGGTGGTCCTGCTCGTCGAGCGTCTCGGTCTCAAAGCGCAGGCTGCGGTACTCCAGCGTGCCCAGCTTAAAGTCGTAGAACGCGTCGATGGGGCCGCAGTAGATCGTCTTGGCGGCGATGTCGGGCTCGGCTGCGGCCAGCTCCTTGTACTCCACGCCGCAGCGGACCTCGATGCCCCCGAGCATGTTGGCGACCATCTTGGTGTAGCCGCCCATGGGGATGCCCTGGTAGCGGTCGTTGAAGTAGTTGTTGTCGTAGGTGAAGCGGCAGGGGAGGCGCTTGATGATGCTCGCGGGCAGGTCCTTGCAGTCGCGGCCCCACTGCTTCTCGGTGTAGCCCTTTACGAGCGTCTCAAAGATGTCGCGGCCCACGAGGGAGAGCGCCTGCTCCTCAAGGTTCTGCGGCTCGCCGATGTTTTCGGCGGCCACCTGCTCGGCGATCTTGGCCTTTGCGTCGGCCGGCGTGACGACGCCCGGCCACATCTTGGCGAAGGTGTTCATGTTAAAGGGCATATTGTACATGTTGCCATGGAAGTTGGCGACCGGCGAGTTGACGTAGTTGTTGAACTCGGCGAAGCGGTTGACGTAGTCCCAGACGTCCTTCATGGAGGTGTGGAAGATGTGCGCGCCGTAGCGGTGGACCTGGATGCCCTCGACGTCCTCGGTGTAGATGTTGCCGGCGATGTGGTCGCGGCGGTCGATGACCAGGACCGACTTGCCGGCGCGCTTGGCGGCGTTGGCGAAGACGGCGCCCGAAAGGCCGGCGCCGACGACGAGGTAATCGTACTGGGACATGGATATGCTCCTTTGTATGTCAATCGAACAGTTGCTTAAGATTTGGGACAAACATATCTGATGTCTTTGTCCCAGGGATTAGTGTAGCAGATGCTCTTTCAGCAGCTCCAGTGCGTGGGTGTAGCCCTGGGGTTCGAGCTGTTTCGAGAGGTGCAGCTATTCAGCCCTCAGGCACTCTGGTAAGACTTTCGATACGGCACTTATCGCCTGCGGCTTGAGGTACTGCTCATTGAGCTTTGCTTTTCTGTAGGCGTAGCGAGTGTCTGCCGAGTACTTGATCAATACATCGGTGAAGAATCGCTCCCAGCTCAGGTAGTCGCGGCTTTCGATGTAGTTCGAGGGGTCCTCGAGGATCTTTGGGATATCGTTGCTGGGAATGAGGCCAGATCGCAGAAGCGTCCATTCGAATGATTCCGGGAGGAACAAGCGAACGTTCTTGTAAACACGCTGTCCGAGCACCTTTTCGATGTAGGGGCCAAACGCTGCACCGTCTCCTATGGCAAGGATGTTTTGCTCGGGGCATTCATGAATCGTTCGTTTTAGATTCGCTACGCCGGTGGCGGTGTAGCAGGGGATTCCCAGCCGGTTGCAAAGAGCGCTGTAGAATTGATAGCCAGACTTGCTATCCTCGACAATTACGGCGTCGGGATTGTCGAACCCTACGTTAAGGTCTTGGTACAGCATGCTTGTCGTGTGGTTATAAAGCGGCTTGGTTACCGAGTAAAAACGCTTGTCGCTTTTACGGCCGTTAATTACTTTGCTCGTTGTGTTGACCAGTTTTAGGATCTCGTCGACGCTGTAGGGGAGTTCGTTTGAATCACGACGGGATATCAGAACAAAGTAGTTGGACGAACCGTTAACGGCTTTTGCGAAGTCTTTCGAGTAGATAAACTCGTTGCCTTCATCCAGAAAGACGATAGAGTCCTCGATCATCGAAAGCTCGCGCTCCCAACGCCTACCGGAAAGCGTTTCGCAGGGTACGTCACAGCTAAGCTTGACGCCGCTTTCTTGTCCTCGGTCGTTGTAGTCGCGAATCATTGATATGAGTGTCGTTTTGCCGGTTCCGCTGTTGCCGCGGATGAAGGAAATGTTGCGTTTAAAGGTGAGCGTGTACTTTACTTTTGCGCGCTCGACGACAACGGTATGCGTTCCCCTCATTACTCATCAACATCCAAGAAGTCATTGGTGGCACCGACAAACTCCTGCATGTTCCTGACGATGCGGCCATCGTTATCGATGCGGATCTCAAAACGCTTCCAAGGGAATTTCATGATGTGGTAAAGGGTTACAAGGACGTCTTGCTCTTTGCCAATTTTAAGCAACCAGCGAGCGCAGTTGTCGCCGCAGGTGGAGGCGTTAAATACCTTATCGGGGAGATTGCGTACTAGTAGCAACGTCTTAACGCCGCCGGACAGTTCGAGTGGGGTGATCGAGCCCAGCTGCTTGCTTACGATGTTGTGAGGACCGATGAGCTCGGATCCGTCCACGCTTTTAATGATCTGTGCAGCCATGGGGTCTTCAAACCATGAGTCCAGGTACGAGTTCCTAAAGTAGGTCTCGGTATCGTAAATAGAACCGGGGTAGTCTCCCAGGTGAATGCTCAGCATGCGGGTCTCCAGACGTTGTGTGACTGCAACGATTATATGCCAGTAATAAAATGCCGGCAGCAGCGGGATTGCTGCTGCCGGCGCTGGCGTTGTGGTCACACGAATCGGCGTTCGTGAATTGGCACCGCTTGGTTATTTCTCGAGATGCTCTTTCAGCAGCTCCAGCGCGTGGGCGTAGCCCTGTAGGCCTTCGCCGGTGATGGTGGCGAAGCAGGCTAGACGCGCGTAGCTCACCTGGCGGAAGTCCTCGCGGGTCTCGACGGCACTGATGTGGACCTCGACGGCGGGGATGGCGACGGCCTTGAGGGCGTCGAGGATCGCGACGCTCGTGTGCGTGTAGGCGGCCGGGTTGATGATGATGCCGTCGACCTTGCCGTAGGCCTCCTGGATCTTGTCGACGATACTGCCCTCGTGGTTGGACTGGAAGACCTCGACCTCGTCAAAGCCCTGGGCGGCGCCGGCTTCCTTGCAGATTTGGACCAGGCGGTCGTAGTTATCGCTGCCGTAGATGCCCGGCTCGCGGATGCCGAGCATGTTGAGGTTAGGGCCGTTGATAACGAGTGCTTTCATGGTTGCTTCCTTTGCGGTTGGAAAACCACCACAAAGGTGCCTGTCCCCTTTGTGGTGGTTTTTGGTTAGAGGGTGTCGAGGAGGGCTTGGGCGGTGTTGGCGGCGCTGTCGCGCGAGTCGATGATGTAGTCGGCCCAGGCGCGGTAGCGGGGCATGCGCTGTTCGGCCAGCTTGTCGATGCCGTCGCGCGCGGTGATGGGGCGGCCCTTGTGGGCGAGCTCGTCGAGCTTGCGGTTGAGCATCACAATCTGGCTGTTCTGGTGCAGCAGCGGGTAGTTTTCGTCGCGCGTGACCACGCCGCCGCCGGTGGAGAGCACCAGGCCGCTGCGCTTGGAGATATCGGCTAGGGCAGCCGTTTCCTGCTCGCGGAACGCCGACTCGCCGCGTTCGACGATAAAGTCGGCGCAGGGCATGCCGAGGCGCTCCTCGAGGGCGCGGTCAAGGTCGATGTGTTCACGGCCCGTGAGCTGTGCCACCTGCTCGCCCACGCGGGTTTTGCCCGAGCCGGGCATGCCAATCAGCGCGATGTTCTGCTCATGGCGGGACAGGCTCTCCGTGACGTCCAGGATGCGCTCGCGCGGGGTGACCTGGCCGGTGTAGCGCTCGACGGCCTGTGCCGCCTGGGCCACAAGCATGAGCAGGCCGCCGATGCAGGGGATGCCGCGGCGCTCGGCCTCGAGCATGAGTCCCGTGCGGGCGGGGTTGTAGACAATGTCGATGATGCCCTCGAGCGCATCGAGGCCCTCGAGCGTGCAGGGTGCGTCGGGGCAGTGGGGAAACATGCCGGCGGGCGTGCAGTTGACGAGCAGCGCGGCATCGGACTGTTGAGCGATGTTGTCGTAGTTGACTTCGCTGGTGCGTCCCACGGGCACGACGATGGCACCTAGGTCGCCGAGAACCATGCTCGCCGTGGTACCGGCGCCGCCGGTGGCCCCGAGCACGAGGGCTTTCTTGCCGGCGACCTCCACGCTCAGCTCCTCGACCAAGCACTGAAAACCGAAGTAGTCGGTGTTGTCGCCGCGCAGGCGGCCGTCGGGCAGACGCGTGATGGTGTTGACGTTGCCCATGCGCTCGGCGAGCGGGCTCAGCTCGTCCAGGTACTCCATGACGGCGCGCTTGTAGGGGATGGTCACGTTGGTGCCTTCCCACTCCTCGCCCGTCATAAAGGCCGCAAGGTCCTCGGGCTCGCGTTCAAAGCGCACGTACTCCAGCCCCGCGAGCTCCTTGTAGATGGTCGGGGTGTAGCTGTGGCTCAGCACGCGGCCCAGCACGCCGTAGGGGCGGGTTGCGGCGGTATCGGTCATCTAGAGCACCTCCGTGTAGCTGCCAAAGTAGGTAAAGCTCTCGCACACGTCATCGATGGAATCGAGCAGGTCGTCGAGGGCCTTGCTGCCAAAGGGGCAGTCCAGGTCAAAGTAGAACATAAACTCAAAGTCGCGCCCGGGGATGGGTCGGCTCTCGAGCTTGATGAGGTTGATGTTGAGTGCGTAGAAGCGCTCGAGCACGCGGTAGAGGGCTCCCGGCTCGTTGGTCGTAGTGATCATGAGCGAGGTGCGGTTGGCGCCAGGGTAGACGCGCGGCTCGCGGCTAATGACGACAAAGCGCGTGTAGTTGTTGTCCGAGTCCTGGATGTTGGGTTCCAGCACCTCCAGGCCGTAGAGCGCCGCGCAGCTGCGCGAGGCGATGGCGGCAACATCGGTGCGGTCGGAGTTGGCGACCATCTCGGCCGACATGGCCGTGTTGGGGTACTTGGTGGCGTGCAGGTCGTGGGCCTCGATAAAGCCGGCACACTGGGCGATGGCTTGGCCGTGGCTGTAGACCTCGCGCACGTCCTGCAGCTTGGTACCGGGTTTGACGAGCAGGTTGTGGTCGATCTTGAGGCGCAGCGAGCGCACGATGTGGAAGTCGAACTGGGCGAGCAGGTCGTAGACGGCGTTGACCGAGCCGGCGGTGGAGTTTTCGATGGGCAGCACGCCAAACTCGCAGAAGCCGTCGCGCACGGCGCGCATGACGCCCTCGAAGGTCTCGAAAAACGCGATATCGGGCACGTCGAAGAGCTTGCACGCGGCGATTTGGCTATAGGCGCCCTCGACGCCCTGGCAGGCGACTGTGGCCGTCTGGGGGAAGGGCGTGTCGAGGGGAGCTGCCGTTGCGTGGGCCTTCTGTGAGACCGTGATGCCCTTGAGTTCGTTGATATAGCGCTGCTGCTCGGCCTTGCTCATGCTCATGAGGAGGCGAAACAGGGTGATGGTCTGCGCCTCGTAGCGCTCGGGCGCGCGACTGGCGAGATTGTTGAGCTTGGAGCGCTCGCGGGCGGGGTCGAAGACGGCCTTGCCCATCTCGATCTTTGATTTGGCGACTTCGGTGGCAATGTCCATGCGCTCGACAAAGCTGTCGAGAAGCGTGGTGTCGATGCCATCGATGGTCTGGCGAATGTCGGCAAGGTCCATGGGGACCCCTTTCGTGAGTCGTTGTCCGGAGCGGGCGGGTTAGCGCTGGGCGGTGTCCTCGAGGAGAGCATCCCAGATGGCCAGCGCGGCGGCTGCTTCGGCTACGGGGACGGCGCGCGGGACGATACAGGGATCGTGTCGACCGTGGACCGAGAGCTCGGCATTTTCCATGGCATCCATATCCACGGTCTGCTGCTCGCGACCGATGGAGGGCGTTGGCTTCACGGCCATGCGCCACATGACGGGCGCTCCGGTCGAAATACCGCCCAGGATGCCGCCGGCGTTGTTGGAGTCGACCTCGATCTCGCCGGTTTCGGCGTCGATGCGGTACGGGTCGTTGTTCTCGCTGCCACGCATGGCGGCCACAGCAAAGCCCATGCCAAACTCCACGCCCTTTACGGCGGGAATGCCAAACGCGATCTGGGCGATGCGGTTCTCGATGCCGTCGAACATGGGGTCGCCGATGCCCGCGGGCAGGCCGTAGATGCCGCACTCCACGATGCCGCCGATGCTGTCGAGCTCGTCGCGCGCGGCCAGAATCTCCTCGCGCATGCGGCCGGCGGCAGCGGGATCGATGCACGGCAGGTCGTTCGAAAGGATCGCCTTGCGGTCGGACTCGCGATAGACCATGTCGTCCATGGGCAGGTCGGAGATGCCCCCGACCTGCGCCACGTGCGCCATGACCTTAATGCCGCGGGCTTCGAGCGCCTGTAGCGCGATGCCGCCCGCGATGCATAAGGGCGCCGTCAAGCGGCCGGAGAAGTGCCCACCGCCGGCGACGTCGTGCATGTTGTGATACTTCACGCGTGCCGGGAAATCCGCATGGCCCGGGCGGGGCTTGCGGCGCAGCTCGGAGTAATCCTTGGAGCGCGTGTTGGTGTTCTCGATGATTGCGGCGATGGGCGCACCGGTGGTGTGCCCATCGACCACGCCGGCGATAATGT
Source organism: uncultured Collinsella sp. (assembly GCA_934654835.1). Classification (GTDB taxonomy): domain Bacteria; phylum Actinomycetota; class Coriobacteriia; order Coriobacteriales; family Coriobacteriaceae; genus Collinsella. The sequence goes on along the minus strand of CAKUGY010000027.1, from coordinate 4,953 downwards.
GCGCGGCGTCGGCCTCACGGCGCTTGGTCGCGGTCTCATCGCGGCCGGGGGCACGACGGTCCAAAAAGGCCTGCAGCTTCTCCTGGTCAATGGCGACACCTGCAGGAATGCCATCGAGCGAGCAGCCGATAGCGGGGGAGTGCGACTGGCCGAAGATGCTTAAGTGCAAGACGTTGCCAAAGGTCGAGGACATGCTATTCCTCCTCGAGCGTGACCTTGCCGCCCAGCAAGCGGTAGTGGTCGAAGAAATCGGGATAGGACTTGTTGACCGCCTCGGCGCCGTGGATCACGACCTCGCCGGTGGCACGGCTCGCGGCGATGGCGGCCATCATGGCGATACGGTGGTCGTTGTGCGAATCGACCTCGCCGCCGGTAAAGGCATCGACGCCCTTGATGATGAGGTCGTCGCCGGCAATGCGCACTTGCGCGCCCAGCGCGGTGAGCTCGCGGGTGGTGGTGACCAGGCGGTCGGATTCCTTGATGCGCAGACGCGCGCAGTCGCGGATGAACGTGCGGCCCTGCGCCAGCGATGCCACGGCCGAGATAACGGGCACCAGGTCGGGAATGTCGTGGGCGCTCATCTCAAAGCCAGCGAGCTTGTCGGACTGGACGGTGGCGGCGTTGGTGGAGCGCACGATGCGGGCACCAAAGCGCGAAAGCGCGGCGAGCACGTTGCGGTCGCCCTGCGCGGAGCTCAGCGACACGCCCTCTACGGTGATCGGGTCGGTGCCGATGGCACCGGCGCACAGCCAGAAGGCGGCGTTGGACCAGTCGCCCTCGACGGCCACGCTGCCGGGCGTGCGGTACGAGCCGCTGTTCACGCGGAAGTTCGTAACCTCGGGCTGGCCGTCCTTGGCGGGGATGCGCTCCACGTTGACCTCGACGCCGAAAGCCTTCATGGCCTGGATCGTCAGGTTGATGTAGGGGCGGCTCTCGATGAGGCCGGTCACCTGCACGCAGGAGGGCTGGGCCAGCAGCGGGGCTGCCAGCAGCAGGCCGGAGATATACTGCGAGCTCACGTTGCCCGGCAGCACAAAGGTGCCCGGGCGCATGCGGCCGCTCGTCTTGAGCGGAAAACCGCCCAGACCCTGCAGGTCGCAGCCGGCGGCGATGATCTCGTCCGAGAGCGGGGAGAGCGGGCGGGCGCCCAGGCGACCCTGGCCCGCAAAAGTGGCCTCCGCACCCAGCGCGCAGGCGACGGGCAGCATAAAGCGCAGCGTGGAGCCGCTCTCGCCGCAGTCGAGCGTGCCGCCGGCGAGGGCTTTGAGCAGGCCAAATTCAACGCTCTTCATGGTGGGGTGGACCTGGAAGCCGTCCTCGACGGTCTCGATGCGGGCGCCGAGTGCCGTGAGGCAGCGTACGGTGGCCTCGATATCGGCGCAGGTGGTGTTGCAGGTCACGTGCGTTTCGCCGTTGGCAAGCGCGGCGCAAATGATGAGGCGGTGTGCCATCGACTTGGACGCGATGGCGGGAACGGTGCCCTTGAGCGGGGACGGGGTGATGCGGGCTAGCATGCGGATGCGTCTCCCTTCTGGCCGAGACCCTCGGCAATTAAATCGTGGAAGGTGGAAAGCGGCGTGCGGTCGATGCTGCAGCGGCCAATGTCGTGCGGAATCACCAGGTCGATGGTGTCGCCCGCGCGCTTCTTATCGTGGAGCGCCTCGGCAAAGACGGCGTCGGCATCCAAGTCACAGCGGGTCTTGAGACCGTGACGGGCGCAGAGCTCCTCGATGCGCCCGGGCAGCTCGGCGTCGCAGATGCCATGCAGGGCCGCGGCGCGCGTGATGATGCCCATGCCGATCGACACGCAGTTGCCGTGCCCGAGCTCAAAGTGCTCGCAGGCTTCGACGGCGTGACCGGCGCTGTGTCCAAAGTTGAGCAGCTTTCGCTGGTTGGTTTCGCGCTCGTCGGCAACGACCACGGCGCGCTTGATGTCGATATTGCGGGCGATGATGAGTGCCACGCGGGCCACATCGCGGTTGAGAAGCTCCAGCGTGAGCGGGGTCTTCTCCAGCTCGTCGAAAAGCTCGGGATCGGCGATCACGGCGTGCTTGACGACCTCGCCGCAGCCGTCGGCGAACTGCTCGGGCGTGAGGGTCGCCAGACACCCCACGTCGGCGATAACAACGCTCGGCTGCCAAAAGGCACCGGCGAGGTTCTTGCCGGCAGCCAGGTCGATAGCCGTCTTGCCGCCCACCGACGAATCCACCATGGCGAGCAAGCTCGTGGGGATCTGCACAAACTTGCAGCCGCGCATGTAGGTGGCGGCCACAAAGCCCGCCACATCGCCCACGACGCCGCCGCCGAGCGCCACGATCACGTCGGAGCGCGAAAGCTCGTGCTCAGCCACAAACTCCAAAATGGCAACATAGGTCTCGGCACGCTTATGGGCCTCGCCGGCCTCGAAGGTGCAGATGCTCACCTCGTAGCCTGCGGATTCCAGGCTCTGCTTGACGGGCATCTGGTAGAGCGGGCCTACGTTGGTGTCCGTCACGATGACGGCGCGAGAGCCGCCGGCGGTGGCGCGTACGAGCGGGCCCGCCTGCTCCAGCAAAAACGTGCCCACATGCACCTGGTAGGGGCGTGCGGTGTCGATATCGATGGTAATCGCCATAAGCTTCGGTCCTTTCGACCTGGCGTGATTGGTGGTTTAGTGGGAGGCCTCGTCGTCGAGCGCGCGCTTAATGCGGTCGCCCTCGGCAAGGAGGTTCTCCAGATAGCGCTGGTCGCGGTCCTTAAGCGCACGGCTGTAGGCGCCGAGCGACTCGATCAGATGGTCGATCTCGAAGGCGAGCGCGTCGGCGTCGTCGATCATGAGCTCGGACCACATCTGCGGATTGAGATGAGCCACGCGGGTGAGGTCGCGGTAGCTACCGGCCGAAAAGCCATGGTGGACCTGGGCGGTCGGACTCTTAACGTAGGCGTTGGAGACGACGTGCGCAAGCTGGCTCGTAAAGGCAATCACGCGGTCGTGCTCGGCGGCGCTGGTCACGCTGAACTTGCCAAAGCCCAGGGGTCGCACCATCTCGCGTACTTGGCCCAAGAGTTCCAGCTTAAGTGCGTCGTCCACCGCGGGCGGCACGAGCACGAGCGGTGCGCCCTGGAACAGGTCGGCGCGGGAGTGCGCATAGCCCGAGAACTGCGTGCCCGCCATGGGGTGCGCGCCCACAAAGTAAAAGCCATGCTCGTGGGCGAGCTCAAAGGCGCGCTCGCACACGATGCCCTTGACGCCCACGGTGTCGATGACCACGGGGCCCATGATGGCATCGGTATCGGTGGCGTCGGCGAGCGCTTGGGCGTGCGCCTCGAGCCACTCGATGCAGGCTTCGGGATAGCATGCCAGGACGATGATGTCGCACTCGCCGAGCGTCTCGTCGTTGAGTTCGCCGGCAACGGTGCCCATGCTGGCGGCCGTCATGACGTCATCGTCGGGGTCCCACGCTAGTACGCGGACGCCCGCCTGCGCATAGCCGCGGGCAAAGCTGCCGCCGATGAGGCCCAGGCCTACAATGCCGGCGCACTTGGGGCCGCCCTGGTTAACGCGTGCGTTTCTCACCGTTCCCATGGACTACTCCATGGTCTCTTGGCAGACGACCTCGCGAATGGCGCGGATGCGGCGCATGGTGTCGTCGAACTGATCGGGGGTGAGGGCCTGGGCACCGTCGGACCAAGCGCGGCTCGGCTCGTCGTGGACTTCGATCTCCAGGCCGTTGGCACCGCAGGCGGTCGCGGCGAGCGCCATGGGCTCAACGTAGCGAGTGTAGCCGGTGGCGTGGCTGGGGTCGGCGATGACGGGCAGGTGCGACAGGTGGTGCAGCACCGGCACGGCGTTGAGGTCGAAGGTGTTGCGGGTGCGGGTCTCGAAGGTGCGGATGCCGCGCTCGCACAGGATGACGTTGTCGTTGCCCTCGCTCATGATGTATTCGGCAGCCATGAGCAGCTCGTCGATCGTGCCGGACATGCCGCGCTTGAGCAGGATCGGGGTCTTGGTCTTGCCGACCTCCTTGAGCAGGGGGAAGTTCTGAGCGTTGCGAGCGCCGATCTGCATGACGTCGATCTTCTTATCAAGGAAGACCTGTACGTCGCGCGGGTCCATGATCTCGGTGACGATCGGCATGTCGAGCTCGGCCGATGCCTCACACAGCAGGTCAAGGCCGGCGGGGCCCATGCCCTGGTAGGCGTACGGGGAGGTGCGGGGCTTGTAGGCGCCGCCGCGCAGCATCGTGGCGCCGGCGGCCTTCACGCGGCGGGCGATGCGGATGAGGTTCTCGCCCTCGACGGAGCAGGGTCCGGCGATGACCTGGAACTGGTCGCCGCCGATCTTGACGCCGTGGCCGCAGTCGATGATGGAGTCCTCGGGGTGGAACTTGCGGTTGGCGCGCTTGAACGGCTCGGAGACGCGCTGCACGCGCTCGACGACGTCCATGGACTCGAGCAGGAACGGGTCGATCTTAGTCGTATCGCCCACCAAGCCGATGATGGTCTCGTTCTCGCCGCGCGAGACGTCGGTCTTCAGGCCCTTCTTTTCAATCCAGCTGACGATGTGGCTGACGGCCTCGTCGCTGGCGCTCTGCTTTAAAATTGCAATCATGGTGTGCCTCTCACCTCGATGATTAACCCTTGCAAAAACGGCCCGCATTGCGAGCCGTATTATATGGTGCATGAGAGTTTATACTATCTGACTCACTTTTGCCGCCTAAAGCGCGCCGTCGCGGTGCGTCTTCCTCGGAATTGCAAAGCTTTTTCTTTTATTTTGATAGCCCATGGCGCACTTGGGTATAATGCATTCCGTTCGCCCTATTAGCTCAGGGGATTAGAGCGTCTGCCTCCGGAGCAGAAGGCCGTTGGTTCGAATCCAACATGGGGCACCATCGAACGTAAGACCGTCCGAACCTCGCATGGTCCGGGCGGTTTTTCTTATACCGACGCGACGTGATGGGACGTGGTATGGCA
>CAKUGY010000026.1 GCA_934654835.1 uncultured Collinsella sp. | reverse complement strand
TATACTCATGGAAAACCTCCCATTTCCCGATGTCCAAGAAATGGGAGGCAGTTCACAGGCACCTTTGTGGTGGTTTTCTTGTTCTAGTAATATTCATTCTTAGCGATACCCACGAGCACAAGGAGTCTCTTATGGCAGAGCCGCTTACCGCTGGAATCACTCGCGACCGCGCGTTCGAATTGCTCAACGAGCACAACAAGGACCCGTTCCACATCACGCACGGCGAGACCGTTGAGGGCACCATGCGCTACTTTGCGCGCGAGTTCGACCCCGAGAATGAGGAGTTTTGGGGCATCGTCGGTCTGCTGCACGACTTGGATTGGGAGGAGCATGAGGACGACCCCATGAACCATACCATCTATGCCGCCGAGATTCTCAAGGGCGAGGGTGCCTCTCCCGAGCTTATCCGTGCCATCCAGACGCATACGTCGGACTTCAACACCTCACTGCCCAAACCCGAGCTCCAGATGGAGAAGATCCTGTTTGCCTGCGACGAGCTCACCGGCCTGATCGGTGCTGCCGTCATCATGCGCCCGAGCAAGAGCGTCATGGACTTTACGACCAAATCGCTCAAGAAAAAGTTCAAGGACAAACGCTTTGCCGCCGGCTGCTCGCGCGATGTGATTTCGCAGGGCGCCGAGATGCTGGGTTGGGAACTCCCCGAGCTCTTCGATCGCACCATCGCCGCCATGCAGTCCTTCGCCCCCGACCGCGACACTTTCGAGGCCTAATTCGCCTCGCCAAAGCGCAAAAACCACCACAAAGGTCACCTTTGTGGTGGTTTTTGTTTGCCTCGGACGCTAGGGGCGGACTTGGCCGGTGCCGCGGAGCTTGTATTTGTAGGTGGTGAGGGCCTCGGCGGCAAAGGGTCCACGGGCGTGGAGCTTTTGGGTCGAGATGCCGATCTCGGCGCCCAGACCAAACTCGCCGCCATCGGTAAAGCGCGTGCTGGCGTTGGAATACACGGCCGAGGCATCGACCGCATCGAGGAAGCACTCGCAGGCATCCGCGTCCTCGGCAACGATGGCCTCGGAATGCATGGTCCCGTAGCGGTTGATATGAGCGATGGCCTCGTCCTCGTTCGTCACGACCTTCACGCTCATCTCGAGCGCCAGGTACTCGCGGCCCCAATCCTCCTCGGTCGCGGCAACAAAGTCATCGCCCTCGGCAAGCCCGGCGTCGGCACACGCAGTGCAGGCGGCCTCGTCACCGTGAATCAACACGCCGTGATCGTGCAGTACGGCAACGACCGCAGGCAGGAAGCGGTCGGCCACGGCACGGTCGACCAGCAGCGACTCGGCGGCGTTGCACACGCCCACTCGCTGGGTCTTGGCGTTGACGATAATATTGAGCGCCTTGTCAAAGTCGGCGGATTCATGCACGTAGATATGGCAGTTGCCCGTGCCCGTCTCGATTACCGGCACCAGCGACTCGCGCACGCAACGCTGGATCAGGCCCGCGCCGCCGCGCGGAATGAGCACGTCGACGATACCGCGGAGCTTCATGAGCTCGCCGGTGGCCTCGCGGTCAGTGGACTCGATCATCGATACGGCCTCGCGCGGGAAGCCCTTGGCCTCCAGCGCATCGGCCAGCAGCTCGGCAATCATGGCGCACGAGTGATAGGCCAGCGAGCCGCCGCGCAGAATGCAGGCGTTGCCGGTGCGGATGCAGATGCCCGCGGCGTCGGCCGTCACGTTGGGGCGTGCCTCGTAGACCATGGCGACCAGGCCCAGCGGCACGCTCACGCGGGTGAGGTCCACGCCGCTCGCAAGCACGCGGTGGTCGAGCACACGACCGGCAGGATCGGGCAGCTCGGCGAGTTTCTCCAGGCCGGCGGCCATGCCCTCAACGCGCTCGGGCGTCAGCAGCAGACGATCGAGCAGACCGGCCGAGGTCCCCGCATCGCGCGCGGCGGACATATCGAGCTCGTTAGCGGCGACGATGGAGTCGACACCGTCGCGCAGCGCTGCGGCCATGGCGCGCACGGCATCCTGGCGCTGCTCGTCGCTCGCCGTGGCAAGCGAGGCCGACGCTGCCTTGGCCTCAACAGCAAGATCGTTGACATACGTGGCTATATCGACCGACATGGGCGGCCCTTTCTCCTAGAAGTTTGCCAACCATGGTAGCCGATTTGCGCATGCCCTCGCGCGCGGCGGTAGAATTGGTCAACACGAAACACCGCGACGAACGGAAGTACCGTATGGCCCTCATCACTTCGTACCACGTCCCCGGCCTGTATGTCGAGGATCACAGCATCGATGTCCCGTTGGATTGGCGCGGCCTGGAGCCGATGCTGCTGGCCGTCGGCAGCACCATGCGCCGCGGCGCCATGCCGGCGCCCATCGCCGGCGCGCCCGAGAGCATCAAGCTCTTCTACCGCGTGGTCTGCGCGCCCGACCGCATCAACGACGACCTGCCGCTGCTCCTGTTTTTGCAGGGCGGCCCCGGCGGCGAGAGCCCGCGTCCGCTGTCGCCCACGAGTGACGGATGGATCGAGGAGGCCGTCAAGCATTTCCGCGTGGTCCTGCCCGACCAGCGCGGCACGGGGCGCAGCAGCTGCGTGGACGGACGCACGATCGCGGCTCTGGGCGAGCGCGCGACGGCAGCCGGCTCTGATGCGGCGCGCTCGCAGGCGGACTTCCTCAAGCGCCACCTCGCCAGCTCTATCGTGCGCGATTTTGAGTACCTGCGCCTGGTGGGCTTTGGCGGCAAGCCGTGGGTCACGCTCGGCCAGAGCTACGGCGGCTTTTTGACGCTGAGCTACCTGTCGCTCTTCCCCGAGGGTGTGGCGGCAAGCTTTACCTGCGGCGGCATCCCCCACGTCCCAGCGAGCGCCAGCGAGGTCTACGCGCACACCTTCCCGCGCATGGCCGCCAAGACGCAGCAGTATTACGACCGCTACCCCGCCGACGTCGAGCGCGTGGCGGCCCTTGCCGATGCGCTTGAGGAGCAGGAGCCCGTGTTGCCCGACGGTTCGCCGATGACGGTCGAGCGCCTGCAGCTTATGGGCAGCGACTTTGGCATGAAGCCGAGCTTCGAGCGCATGCACTGGATAATCGATCATGCTTTTGTTGACGGCGACGGCACGCTGAGCTGCGGTGCCTCGGTGGCCGACAGCTTTTTGATGCGTGCCTTCGAGCGTACCAACATGCGCACGAATCCGCTGTACTGGACGCTTCAGGAGTTCATCTACGCCGACGGCGATACCATGCCGATTCGCTGGGCCGCGGCCGAGGAGAAGGCCCATCGCGCCGAGTTCGACACCCTCGCGCGCCCTCTCATGTTTACCGGCGAGGCCATGTTCCCGTGGATGTTTGAGCAGATGCCCGAACTTAAGCCCTTCAAGCCGGCGATGGACCTGCTGATGGAGGACACCAGCTGGGACAAGATCTACGACCCGCAGCGCCTGGCCTGCAACGAGGTGCCGCTCCAGGCTGCGGTGTACTTCGACGACATGTACGTGGACTCGGGCATGCAGCTCGACACGCTCAGCCGCGTGGGCAACTCGCACGCCTGGGTAACCAACGAGTTTGAGCACGACGGCCTGCACGGCAGCGTGGTGTTCAAGCACCTCTTCGACGAAGCCCTCAACCGCGGAGACCTACGTCGCATCTTCTAGCGAAGGAGTGTCCCCAGGTGCCGGCACAGACGGAACGTCCCCAAGTGCCGGCACCACGGTTCCCCCTCAATAAGTTGCGGTGAAATAGGGACTGTTTAAGCGTTTCAAGCCGCCAAACAGTCCCTATTTCACCGCAACTCAGGAAAAACCTGCAACGTGCCCATCGCAGGTAGAGGACGGAAAGCGAAAACGTCCCTAAGCGAGCAAGGTGACGTGAAAGAGGAGGGCATAGACCTTTTGGTCATGCCCGACGATTGAACGTCAGATTGCCGCTTAGGGGCGTTTGCAGCGTCAATTGGTTAAGCGAAGACGATCAGGTTATCTCGATGGATCGCCGGCTTCTCGGCCAGGTCCGCGAGCAGGCGGTTGCTAGCAATCTGGTCCTGGCGGCGTCCGGCTGCAAGCTCCAGCACGTCCGAATCGGCCTCGGCGATACCGCGGGCGACGACCATGCCGCTCGGGTCGCACACGTCGAGCACGTCGCCCTCGGCAAACTCGCCATCGACCTGGCGAATGCCCACCGCGAGTAGCGACGAACCGCGGCTGACCAGCGCCTTTGCAGCGCCATCATCGACCGTGACCGAACCGTGGGCCTTATCGCCCAGCGCAATCCACAGCTTGCGGGGTGCGATGTCCAAGCGCTCCGCCGGCGGATCGAACAGGGTGCCCACGCTCTCGCCACGGGCAAGGCGCACGAGCGCTTCGGGCTCCTCGCCCGAGCAGATCACGCTCTGAATGCCCGCCGTCATCAAAATGCGGCTCGCACGGATTTTGGTGATCATGCCGCCCGTACCCACCGACGTCGACGAATCGCCCGCCGAGGCAATAATCGCCGCATCGATCTTATGCACGACCGGCACGAACTCCGCCGTCGGGTCCTCATGCGGATTGGCGGTATAGAGGCCGTCGATGTCCGAAAGCGTCACGCACAGATCAGCCGAAACCAGGCAGCTCACGAGAGCTGCAAGCGTATCGTTGTCGCCAAACTTGATCTCGTCGACGGTAACGGTGTCGTTCTCGTTGACGACCGGCACCACACCAAGCTCCACCAAGCGCAGCAAGGCATCGCGCGCGTGCAGGTAAGACGTACGGCGCGCCGTGTCGTGGCGCGTAAGCAAGACGAGCGAGGTGAGCAGGTCGCGCGCATGGAACTCCTCATCGTAGGCCGACGAGATGATGCACTGGCCGGCCGAAGCGCAGGCCTGCAGGCTCGGCAGGTCGCCCACCGGCTTGCGGTCGAAGCCCAGCACGGGATATCCGCACGCGATGGCGCCCGAGCTCACCACGACCAGGCGCCAGCCAATCTTGCGCAGAGCGGCCGCCTGGTCGGCCAGGCCGCCGATAAAAGCACGATTGACCTTGCCGTCGGCGCCCACCACCGTGGACGAGCCGATCTTTACCACCATCGTTTTATAAGAAGTCGTCATACGTCAAACCAATCGAATGTCGAGCGTTCGGGCGAGCGGGGGCAGCCGGGGCAGCCAGTGCGGGACGAACGAAAATGATCCGTTTTCCTCCGTCGCATGCGGATCATTTTGCCCAGGGGAAGGCGGACGCCGCGGCCATGTTCTTACGCACGAGCTCGTCGCGCACCTGGGCCAGGCCCTGCTCCATGCCCACCACATAGGTCTGCGGATACAGGAAGCGCTTGTAGGCAGCGTCCAGATGATCAAGCGCCCAGGCGCAGCGGTCGCGCGCGTCCTCGATGCTCTCACGCGGCGCCACGGCACTGCCATCGCGCACGATCGGCACCAGCAGCTCACGATACTCAAGCTCGGAGACATTGGTCACCAGGGCGGCGTCGTTCACGGCCACGAGCGTGTTCCCGCGCGCGGCGCCCTCCCCTGCCAGATGGTCCTCGTCATAAATCATGTCGCAGACCGGGCCGCCAAAGCCGTCGTAATAGCGACGCACGCGCTGCACGCCCGGAATCGTGCGCTTGTAGGGCTGTTCGGAAAGCTTCACCACCGGCGTCCACGGGTCCTCCTCGCTCGCACGGCGAGCCGAAAGCTTGTACACGCCGCCCAGCGCCGGCTGATCGTAGCAGGTCGCGAGTTTGGTGCCCACGCCAAAGCTGTCGATGGGCGCGCCTTGGTCGAGCAGGGACTGAATCGTGTACTCGTCCAGGTCATTGGAGACCGAGATCCCCACATAGGGCAGGCCCTCGGCATCAAAGCGACCACGAACATACTTGGAGAGCTTGGCCAAGTCGCCCGAGTCGATGCGAATAGCCGACAGGCGCTCGCCCGCCGCCTCCATCTCCTTGGCGACCGTAATGGCATGCTCGCAACCCTCGCGCACGTCGTACGTGTCGATAAGCAGCGTGCAGTTCTTGGGGCTCGACTTGGCAAACGCGCGGAAGGCCTCGAGCTCGGAATCGAAGCTCATTACCCAGCTGTGCGCGTGCGTGCCAAAGACGGGAATGCCGTAGCGGCGCCCGGCAAGCACGTTGGACGTGGACGAGCAGCCCGCCACGTAGCTCGCGCGCGCAACGGCCAGACCGCCATCGGGACCCTGGGCGCGGCGCAGGCCGAACTCGGCGACGGGGCGACCATCGGCCGCCAGCACCACGCGCGCCGTCTTGGTGGCGACGAGCGTCTGGAAGCCGACGATGTTGAGCAGCGCGGTCTCGAGCAGCTGGCACTCCAGCGCTGGGCCGGTCACACGCACCATGGGCTCGCGCGGAAAGACGAGCTCGCCCTCGGGCACGGCGTCGATGTTCACGTGCGCACGGAAGTTGCGCAGGTAATCGAGGAACTCGGGCTTGAACATCGCGCCACCGGCCGGGGCCTCAAGCGACGCGAGGTAGTCGATATCCTCGGGCGTAAAGCGCAGGTTCTCGACCAGCTCGGGCAGCTCGGCGGTACCGCACATGACGGCGTACGCGCTGCCAAAGGGGTGGTCGCGGTAAAACGCCGTAAAACAACCCTGCTCATTGGCCTTGCCGCTCTCCCACAGGCCCTGGGCCATAGTGAGCTCGTACAGATCGGTGAGCATTGCGATGTCGGTGGGATGCGAGATGTCGGTCAAAGCCATGGGGCGACCTTTCGGATGCGTTGTGTGGAGGTTGAGGGTTGGGCGAAGCGGGCGTGCGGGCGTGGCGCCCGGCGTGAATCGGCTAGCGCAGACCCATGCTGGTCAGGATCGTGTAGCCCATAAAGACGACAAACGCGATCAGGGCGAGCACGATGATGATCTTTTGAGCCGGAGCCATGCCCGGAATCTCGTTCTCGCCCGTAGGCTCCTTGGAGGTGACCATGCGCTGAGCGAAGGTCATCTCGTCGCGGCTCGGCTTGGGCTCGGAGGGCTTGGGACGGGCAGCTTTCTTAGGCTGAGGCTTGGGCGCGGCGGGCGCGGGCTTCGCAGCGGCGGGCTTGGGCGCAGGTGCGGGCGCGGGCTTCGCAGCGGCCTCCTCGGCCTTCGCGCGCTCGGCACGTAGGGCAGCAAGCTCCTCACGCTCGCGACGGGCCTCCTCTTGGGCCTCGCGACGGGCCTTCTCGGCGCGGAGCTCTTCCAACTCGGCGCGCTCCTCGGCAGACAGTGGTTGGGACTCAAGCTCGGCCATGGTACAGCCCTTTCTTTTTAAAAAAAGCCGCCGACACAATGTCAGCGGCTTATCAAATCCAAGGGTGGAGACGAAGGGAGTCGAACCCTCGGCCTCTGCCATGCGACGGCAGCGCTCTCCCAACTGAGCTACGTCCCCAGGACAAGTTGATATTTTACCTACGGCACGCCAACTGTCAACGCCCAATAACCAGTCTTTTTGGGACGGGGCTTTTTTGACTACTTTTTCGCGCGACCAATCAACCCGATGTTTTTTCTGGGACGGGGATTAAATAATCATTAGGTACACAATGATTATTTAATCCCCGTCCCAGAAAAAACATCGGCGAACGCACTACTTTGCGCTGGTGAGGACGCCGGTGGTGTCGAAGGCTGGGGTGAAGCTCTCGTCCACGGCGCCGCCCTCTTGCCAGAACATCGTCGTAAAGCCCAGGTCGTCGGCATGGTCGAGCACTTGCTCGTACTCCTCGCGCGTCACGGCGCGCGCCAGGTCGCCGCCCTGCTCGCGCATGAGCGCATTGGGCGTGTACTGGTTCATGACCGAGATCGGCACGTCGCCAACCGTCTGCCACACCAGGTCCAGCACGCGACACGAATCGTCCACATGCCCCGGCAGCACCAGGTGGCGCACGATGATACCGCGCTTCATGAGCCCGTCGTCGTCCACCAGCTCTCCCCCGCGGCGCTCGATCTCGCGCGCCATCTGCGCCAAGCCCGACACGGCAACGCGCGGGTAGTCCTTAATATGAGAGAGCGACTGCGCAAGCCCCGCATCGGCATACTTAAAGTCAGTGAGCCACACATCCACCAGGTCGCCCAACGCGGCCACGGCACTCGCCCGCTCATAGCCACTCGTGTTGTAGACGATCGGAATGGCCAGCCCGCGCTCCCGTGCCGCGGCAATCGCAGCCGGCAGCAGATGCGCATAATGCGTCGCCGTCACCAAATTGATGTTATTGGCGCCTTGGTCCTGCAGCTCAAGCATAATCTCGACCAGGCGCTCGGGCGAGATCTCGAGACCGAAATTGCCCGTCGAGATCTCGTGGTTTTGACAGTAGACGCATTTGAGCGAACAGCCGCTAAAGAAGATCGTGCCCGAGCCGGCCTCGCCCGAGATGGGCGGCTCCTCCCACATATGGAGCGCCGCGCGAGCGACCTTGAGCGTATCGTTGGCGCCGCACACGCCACGCGCGCCCTCATCGCGTGCCGCACCGCAACGGCGCGGACATAAATGACAGGCGGGCGAAAAAAGTTCGGTCAACGACGTCGACATGAAACCATGCTCCAAAACAACGATTCGGCAGCTCAAACGTAAAGGCCCGGACCGCGCAGGCAGCTCCAAGCCCAAGGCGCCGTAATCGTCCGACACGATTTTTGTAATGTCAAGACTGGAATCGACAAAGTGCCGCTTTATGATGTAGGTATTCCGCCCCCCGCGGAGCAACTGGGTGAACCGTCGCGTTTATTTAGGGAGCCCACACAGTCGTACCTAGTACAGGTATCCTTCGTTGTTAAGGACGCTGGAACGGTCGATGAGGGCACCCACCTGTTTTAGGTGGGTTCATTTTCGTAACGTGGGGGGTGGTTTTCTTTTGCCGAAAATCATTACCACATCTCAATTACGTTCCGCCAGCATTCCGCAGGCAACATCCTGCCGACGGTGCAATATCTGGTAAGCGCGTGATTATCGACACGCGCAATTCCATACACCCCCTTTGGTCGAGTATCATGGTTCGGCTATGCCCTTTGTGCATGGCACCCTTTTTGACCTTTTCCTTCGACGCTTGGCGGTTTTCGATACATGGCTTCATCCACGAGCTTCATACCGTACCTATGCGTGGCGGCCGCGGCCTTTATCACGACCTTCCTCACGGTGCCCCTGATCAAGCGCCTGGCGATTAAGCTCGACGCTGTCGACTACCCCTCTAAGCGCCGCATCAACACCAAGCCCATCCCGCGCCTAGGCGGCACAGCGGTCTTTTTGGGCCTGGTCGTTGCGTGCATTGTGCAAATCATGGGCACCTGGTACCTGGGCTGGCCGCCCGTTTTGGTGCCGCACCCGCGCCTGCACATCAGCTATCCCATGCTGGCGCTCTCCTTTACCGTGATTTACGCGACCGGCGCCATCGACGACATCTTCCAGCTCAAGCCCAAGCAAAAGCTTGCTGGCCAGGTACTCGCCGCGCTCATCGCCTGCATTGGCGGCCTGCGCATCGGCGTCATCGTCAACCCGTTTGCCCCCGGCGAGATCATGCTCGGCTGGCTCGCCTACCCCATCACCGTGGTCTACTTGGTGGCGTTCACCAACATCATCAACCTCATCGACGGCCTCGACGGCCTGGCCACGGGCATTTGCGGCATCGCATCGTTCACCATGTTCTCGGTCGCCGTGCTCTCGGGCCGTATCGACGCCGCCGCGCTCTCCATCGCGCTCTTTGGCTCGTGCCTGGCCTTTCTGCGCTACAACTTCAACCCCGCCAGCATCTTCTTGGGCGACTCGGGGTCACTGCTGCTGGGCTTTGCGCTGGGCTCCATCTCGCTGCTCAACGTAAGCCGCACCGCCGCGCTCACCTCGCTCATCATCCCGCTTATCGTCGCCGGCGTGCCCATCATTGACACGTTCAGCGCCATCGTGCGCCGCAAACGCGCCCACATCAGCATCGGGCAGGCCGACAAGGGCCACATCCATCACCGTCTGATCCAAGAGGGCTACAACCAAAGGCAGGCTGTACTGCTTATCTATGCCTGGTGCATCATGCTTTCGGCCGGCGCCGCTGCTATCAACCAGGTCGAGGTTCCCATGCGCGTGCTCATCTTTACCGTGCTCGCCATTGGCTCGGCGGCCTTCGCCAAGCATCTGCACCTGTTTGAGCCCGTGCTGCGCCACCACTACAACAAGCGCACGCACGAGGATGAGCTGGTGACCCCCGACGACCCCGCCTTTAAGCAGGAGGAGCAGGCGGCCGAGGAACGCAAGGAGGAGCGCCACCACAGGCGCTAGGGTTTGCTGCCGAGGATGTGGCCCGTTAACGCTGGCCGCATCGCGCCCGTGCCGCAACTGCCGCATGGCACTCGCCTTACCAGCCCCTCATCCACTTACGCCCCACCCCTTTCAATAAACGCGCTATCATCTTGACCAATTCGCATACGTTAGGAGCAATCATGCCAAACGAGAACAGCTACGAAGTCGCGCTGCAGAAGAGCAACGCCATTCGCGAGGGCCTGGCCAAGACGCCCGAGAAGTTCACCATGCTCACCGGCGACCGCCCCACCGGCCGCCTGCACCTGGGCCACTACTTTGGCACCCTCAAGGGCCGCGTTGAGCTGCAGAACATGGGCGCCAAGACCAACGTGCTCATCGCCGACTACCAGGTCATCACCGACCGCGACACCACCGAGCACATCCAGGACAACGTGTACAACATGGTCATGGATTACCTCGCCTGCGGCATCGACCCCGACAAGACCATGATCTACGCGCACTCCGCCGTACCCGCGGCAAACCAGCTTATGCTGCCATTCCTGTCGCTGGTGTCCGAGGCCGAGCTGGCGCGCAACCCCACGGTCAAGGCCGAGATGGAGGCCTCGGGCCACGAGCTCACCGGCCTTCTGCTCACCTACCCGGTGCACCAGGCCTGCGACATCCTGTTCTGCAAGGGCAATGTGGTGCCCGTCGGCCGCGACCAGCTGCCGCACATCGAGCTCACCCGCACCATCGCCCGCCGCTTTAACAACCGCTACGGCAAGGTGTTCCCCGAGGTCGACGCGCTGCTGTCCGAGACCCCGCTGCTGCCCGGCCTGGACGGTCGCAAGATGAGCAAGAGCTACGGCAACGCCATCAACATTTCGATGACCGCCGAGGAGACGGCCAAGCGCATCAAGAAGAGCCAGACCGACTCCGAGCGCATGATCACGTTTGACCCCGAGAACCGCCCCGGCGTGTCCGGCCTGCTTTCGACGGCCGCCATCTGCACCGGCCGCTCCGAGGTCGAGATTGCCGAGGAGATCGGCATGGGCGGCTCCGGCCAGCTCAAGAAGTACGTGACCGAGGCCGTCAACGAGTACTTCGCCCCGATCCGCGAGCGTCGCCAGCGCTACGAGAACGACCTGGACTACGTGAAGGACGTGCTGCACGAGGGCAATCGTCGCGCCAACGAGATCGCCGAGCAGACCCTGACCGAGGTTCAGGACGCCATGGGCATGGTGTACTAGCCGAGAACAATAAACAGCAGTCAAACAAAACCGCCGCGATGAGCACAATCCTCATTGCGGCGGTTTTGTTTTCTTCAGAGGTCGTTCGCCTAGGTATTCAGCCGCTCGGCAGAACCCCTAAGTTGCAAGCACCCTAAGACTATATTCTGTTAAGCAATGACGCCCTATTGTTTTAACATGCGGCAGCGTTTTGCAGCAGAGCCGACCGACCGGAAGGAGCCCCATGAACTCAGTTGCGTTTTGTACATGCAACGACCGGAAATGCCCGTTTAACCCTGTCAACCACGACAAGGGCTGCACGCCTTGTATCGCCAAGAATCTGCACGAGCACGAGATTCCAACGTGCCTGTTCAACGCGATTTCTCCCGATCGGCTTGAGGCCGATAAAGACGAGTGGTCGTGGCAAGCGTTCGCGCGGCATGTAGAGGCGTATCTGGGAAGCAACAGCCCAAGAATCCCCGCGGGCGAAGAGACGCCGCAGGGGCTTACAAAGATCGGTTGCTGCAAGCGGGACTAACAATCAAAGTTTGTGCCGCCCTAAGGCCAAACGTCGGCACCTCATTTTGGGATAACGGACCTGATGTTTTGTCCCATGATTACGGGAAAGCGCCCGCCGGCCATGGCAGCCGACGGGCGCTTTCCCGAAGTACACCGTTGAATCGCACAGAGGGGAGGAATGCGAATCAAACTCAACAGGGCGGGCTTTTTCATCGCCTATGGCCTGCTCCGTTGCTGAAAACAATATAGTTCACCGTGGTTTACTTTTTAGTGGCAATAAGCGCCGCCACACCTTCTCCATAAGTTAACTCAGGTAAACTAAAACCACCACAAAGGGGACTGGCATCTTTGTGGTGGTTTTGACACGAACGAGCCGCTAGAGCCCTGCTGGCCAGCGACAGACGGCCAAGTCGACGTGCATGTCGTCCTTAAACGTCACGCCCTCCCCTAGCAAAAGCTCACGTTGAGCATCGGGGCCGCCAAACGCAAAGCCCTCGCAAATGCGGCCATCGGCAAACACCACACGATGGCAGGGAATCTGACCAGGGCGCGGATTGCTGTGCAGCGCATAGCCCACATAGCGCGCGCTTCGTGGACGACCGGCGAGCAGCGCCACCTGACCGTACGTGGCGACCATCCCCTCGGGAATCTGCTCGACCACCTCGTACACCCGCTCAAAAAAGCCCTCAGACGCCATTGCTCGCTCCCTTCCACCCGAAATAGCATAAACCACCACAAAGGTGCCTGTCCCCTTTGTGGTGGTTTATGGCAAGTCGGTTAGTTGGCGGGCTGGAAGAAGGCTACGGCTACGGCGCCGGGACCTACGTGGGTGCCGATGGTGGCGCCGATGGTGTGGACGGGCAGCTCGCCCTCGGTGTGGCCAGCCCACAGCGCCGCACTGTCCTCGATATACTTCTTGAGCACGGCGTCCGAAAGACCCGTGTAGCCGAGCGCCAGCGGCATGGAAAAGTCGATGCCGCCCGCCTTTTCGACCTTCTGGTTGAGCAGATTACGACCGTTCTTGGAACCGCGCGCCTTGCCCAGCTGCACGATCAAGCCATCCTCGGCGGCCACAACAGGCTTCACGTTGAGTAGCGTACCCACGGCGCCGGCCGCAGCAGACAAGCGGCCTCCGCGCACCAGGTACTCCAGCGTCTCAAGCAAACCGATAACCACCACGCGGTCGCGCACGGCCTCGACAGCCGCCGCAATCTGAGCCGCGCCCTGGCCCTCGTCCACCAGGCGCAGCGCATACTCAACCAGCACACGCTCGCCCAGGGTGACGTTGTTGCTATCCACCACATACACGTCACCGCCCGGCGCCTCGGCAAGCGCGGTGCGAGCACTCTGGTTGGTGCCCGAAAGCTTGGCACCCACGGTAATAATCACCGCCTCGTCACCGGCCTCACGCGCCTCGGCAATCGCCTGCGAAAAGGCGTACGGGTTGACCTGACCGGTCTTGGGCAGCTCATCGCGCTCCACGAGCATCTCGTAAAAGCGCTGGTGATCGATGTCGACGCCATCCATGTACACATCGGTGCCAAAGGTGACGGACAGCGGCAGAACACGCAGAGCGGGATGCTCCGCCGGCGACATATCGCTTGCGGAATCGGTAATAATGCGGACGGACATAACGAATCCTTTCTTGCGCAGGTCTCGCGCAGGGAATTTTGACAACAATGTCCCAGCACGGCGTGCGCGCTCAAACGGGACGATGCGGTTGTTGGCTGAAAGCTAGCGCCAGCGCGGCTCTAGATCTCGCGCAGGGTGTTGAGGATCGTGCGCAACGACGCATACATCTGCTCGCGCTGCTCCACGCCCATGGCCTTGCCGGTGGTATCGAGCACCTCGCGAATGATGCGATCGGCCTCGCTCATGCTCTCGCCGCCCAGGGCAGTCAGGCGCACCGGAGCACGGTACTTGACGGCCGCATCACCCGAGTCGTCAACCTCGACGTAGCCGCCCTCCTCCAGATGTGCCAGTGTGCGCGAAACGGCGGCGCGGGTAACGCCGGCCATGCGGGCGAGGTCGGCGCCAGTCAGGCCGTCCTTGCTGCGCTCAAGATAGTACAGGCACATGACATCGGAGCCCTTAAGGCCGAGCCTTGCGCCTTCGGACGTCTTGATGCGCTGAATCTCCTTGTAGAGGCCGCTGATCAGTCCGACAAAGTCCTCAAAACGTGTCTCGTCGTTCTGCTGCATGGTGACGACCGCCTTTCGCTTACATGATGCTAACGGGTAAACATCTTAGCCGCACAAGGCAACACCCGTACCCAAATATCCCATTTGTTAACCCATCAACATAAAAACCACCACAAAGGGGACAGGCACCTTTGTGGTGGTTTTGACCGGCGAACATGATCCGCAGGCGTCGCTACAGCTCCACACGGGGATTGTCGTGGGTCACAAGCGTCTTGACGACAACCGTTGCACCCAGATAGCGCTCAAGCAACTCAGCGAGACGATCGATCGCAGCCTGGCAATCCCCCATCCGCTCGGGCTCCACGCACTCGATCGCCAAGAAGGCGTCCGCCGAATCGTCGGACAGCGCCGTGCGAACGCCATCGCGCCAGTTCCAGCAACGGCACACGGCGCCTGCGTCGTCAATATAGGCAAGCTCGCCGGGCAGCGTCGGATCATCAGCCTCCTCGCCAAGCGGTAGGAACGCGTCGCCGCCGTCGGTCACCGCCAAGCGCAGGTCACCCTCAATCGCATGCAGATCCTCACCGCCGACGGGCAGCGCATAGGTCAGCGAAACCGTATTGTAGATATCCACCGCCGGCGTGATGTGGCCAACCGGCTTGCCTTTGAGCACGCGCTTGAGCAGATTCTCGACCGAGCACCGCGCGCCCTTCTTGGTCTTGAATTGACGATATGCCTCGCGCCATGCCTTGACCGGCGCGCTCTCGCTGATGGTGTCGCTCGTCAGGTGACGCTCCGCATCGATGTTGGCGCGGTCGAGCAACGCGGCGATCGCATCCACGTCCTCTTGGGGAATCTGCGCCGCAGGCTTCATGCCCTTTACGACCACAACGCCGATAGCTGCCTGCGGGAACAGCTCCCAAAACGAATCCTCGGCAACAAAACTCTTCATATGTTCTCCCTTCATAGCATGCGCCTTGGTATGGACACCTAAACAAAAAGCGCCCTTACGACGGCCACCTTCAAAGTCCTACGGTGCCGCCACAAGAGCGCTTACGCTGCCCCCATCCGGAGAAGGGGGCGATATGTCAGGCGTATTGTAACCCGAGTCATCCGCCTGAGCAAAACCACCACAAAGGTACCTGTGAACTGCCTCCCATTTCTTGGACATCGGGAAATGGGAGGTTTTCCATGAGTATAGACCTCAGGGTGAAGCAC
>CAKUGY010000025.1 GCA_934654835.1 uncultured Collinsella sp. | reverse complement strand
CGGTCGGGCGCATTAAGGACATCATCGGCCAGCTGTGCGGTCGCGGCTACCTGGCCACCTCGCAGGGCCAGTATCCGGTGGTAGGCCTGGGTCCGCGTGCCGGCGAGGTCGAGGACGAGGCCTTTGCCTTTACCATTAAACGTCGCGCGTCCAAGCGCAAGGCATCGGCGCGCGCCCGCCGTGCCGTGGATCTGTTGCGCGAGGAGGCCGAGCTGGACCAGCGCCCGCGCGTGGGCGATGATGCCGAGCTGTTCGAGCGGCTGCGGGCACTCCGCAAGGAAATCTCGACCGAGCTGGAGATGGCGCCGTACATGGTCTTCTCCGACAAGGCCCTGCGCGGTCTGTGCCGTCTGCGCCCGCAGACACGCGATGAGCTTATCCAGGTCAACGGTATTGGCGAGAAAAAGGCCGACAGTTTTGGCGAGCAGTTTATGGCGGCGATTGAAGAGTTTGAATCCGAGCACGCACGGGATGGAGCATAACGATGGCAACCGATAACAAAACTGAGCGTTCCGAGCGCGCTGACGTGCCCGCCGTGCCGCTATACCAGCAGGTTATGGATGACCTGAAGGGCGAGATCGCGCGCGGCGTATATCCGACCGGTTCTCGCATTCCTTCCGAGATGGAGCTCGCGAAGTCCTACGGCGTGGGGCGCATCACCGTGCGCCGTGCCATCGAGGAGCTGTCGCGCGCGGGGTACCTTAACCGCCAGCAGGGGAGGGGCACCTTTGTATGTGCTCCCAAGCTCAAGCGCAAGATTGTCCAGAAAGGCGATGTTCAGAGCTTTACCGAGGGTTGCGCCGCCAACGACATGGTAGCGGGCGCACGCCTGGTCTCGCGCACGGTGGTCGCGGCGACGCGCGAGGACGCGGCGTTCTTTGGCGTGGAGCCCGGCTGCGAGCTTATCGTGGTCGAGCGCGTGCGTACGGCCGACGGCATCCCCGTCATGCTCGAGAACAACGCCTTTGTGCTGGTCGACCACCCGTATCTGCAAACGCTGACCGAGGAGGACCTTACCGACAACTCGATCTTTGCGCTTGTTGCCGAGCATTCGGGTCGTTCGCCGCTCAAGTCCGACCCCTGTACCGTGGAGATCGCACTTGCCGACGCCCAAGCGGCCCCGCTGCTCGAGGTTCCGATCGGCGAGCCGCTCTTCTACATGGAGGCGTACTTTACCGATTTTGATGAGCGACCTCTGCTGCTCGGCCGCCAAAAGATCGTGGGCTCGCGCTACGTGTTCGACATCTAATGTTCACAGATAGAACAATATAGAACAAATTTGCTGAAATGACTTCCTCTGCGGTAGCTTACGTGGTATAAATAGGACAACATAGAACGACCGCAGGTACGAGCTTCTGTCGCTCAAGGTCGCCACACAAGGAGGAATATCAGCATGAACGCACATGATCTGGTCCAGGAAATCATCGAGCGCAAGGGTAAGATCGAGAACGTCTTTTGGATCGCCTGCGGCGGTTCGATGATCGACCTGATGCCTGCCAACGAGCTGCTCAAGCGCGAGGCCACCACGTTTACCTCCACGGTCTACACCGCGCGCGAGTTCTGCCTGATGGCCCCCAAGAGCCTTGGCGAGAAGTCGCTCGTCATCGCCTGCAGCCATAGCGGCAATACGCAGGAGGTCGTTGACGGTTGCGAGATGGCGCTGGCTGCCGGCGCCGAGGTCGTCGCCATGACCGACTGCGAGGGCTCCAAGATTGACAACGGCAAGTGGACTACCTGGGTCTATCCGTGGGGCGAGGGCGTATCGCAGGCCGAGGTGCCGCAGGGCATCGGCGTGCTGCTGGCCGCCGAGCTGCTCGACCAGCAGCAGGGCTACGAGGCGCTCGCCGACATGTACACTGGCCTTAAGCAGATGGACGCGCTGCTGCCCGCCGCCCGCGAGAAGGTCAATGCCGAGCTGGGCGACCGCTTTGCCGAGCTCTGCCAGCAGCATAAGTTCTTCTATATCCTGGGTTCCGGCCCCAACTTTAGCCAGACCTATGCCATGGCCATCTGCTCGCTCATGGAGATGCAGTGGCAGCACTGCTGCTACATCCACTCCGGCGAGTACTTCCACGGCCCCTTCGAGGCCACCGAGCCCGGCGTGTTCTACTTTGTACAGCTTGGCGCCGGCGAGTGCCGTCCCATGGAGGAGCGCGCGCTTGCATTCCTCAACACGCACACCGACACGATCATGGTGCTCGACGCGCTCGAGTACGGCGTGGGCGACGTGCCCGCCAGCGTCCGTTCGTTCCTGGAGCCGATCTTCTTCTACGCGATGAGCTGCGAGCTGCGTGCCGCCCGCGGCAAGGTCTTCGACCACAGCCCCGAGTTTCGCCGCTACATGGGCGTCGAGCAGTACTAATTTTCCGAGGAACAATCTCTCACGACGGGGCCTTCGCCAAGCGCAGGCCCCGTTTGCGTTGCGGCGGCCGATTTTTTTTCATGTCAGAAAACGAAGGTGAATACTTTTCCCGAGAAGTGAACGACCTATTTTGGACCCCTGAAGCATCCACACTTTTTGGTGCTAAAACCGCAGGAAAACTTCGACGAAACCGCAGGAAACAGCGCCTCAAAAGTGTCGATGCTCCGGGGGTCCGATTTTGCTCGTTCACTTCTCGGGAAAAGTATTCACCTTCGATTCGCAAGTGTGCTGCGTGAGTCAAAAAAGCGGGCCGCGCCGGGGTTTCCGGCGCGGCCCGCTTAGTATCGCGCTTAGATTCGCGATGTTGCGGCAGCCAACGACCTACTTTGCGTCGTAGGCCTCGGCGTCCCACCAGTCGAGCTGGGCGATGTTATCGCGGATGTGCTGGCAGCTCTTGTGGAAGCCCTCGAGCTCGTGCTCGGACAGGTCGAGCGTGTAGACCTCCTCGACGCCCTCGGCGCCGATCACGCACGGCAGGGAGGTGAAGATGCCTTCCTCGCCATACTGGCCGGTCATGAGCGTGGAGGCAGAAAGCACGGCGTGCTCGTTGTGCAGCACGGCAGCGCAGACGCGCGCGGCGGAGTTGGCGACGGCGTACTCGGTGCACTGCTTGCCCTGGTAGGTCACGTAGCCGCCCTTGCGCGCGAGCTCTTCGACCTCCATGTGGTCGAAGGCGTACTTGTCGGGGTTCTCGGCCTGAAGCTCGGTCAGGCTCTTGCCGGCGATGGTTGCGGCCTTAAAGGCGGCCAGCTGGCTAAAGCCGTGCTCGCCGATCATGTAGGCGTCGATGGACTTGGGGCTCACGCCGACCTTCTTGGAGATCTCGGTGCGCAGGCGGGCGGAATCCAGACCGCAGCCCGAGCCGATGATCTTCTTGGGATCGTAGCCGGTCAGGTGCCACAGCTCGGTGCACACGACGTCGCAGGGGTTGGAGATGCTCACGAAGATGCCGTCGAAGCCGGCGTCGACGATGCGCTTGGCAAAGGTGCGGGCGGCATCGGTGGTAAAGAACAGCTCGCCGTCGCGGTTGCCGGCGGCCAGCGCGACCTTACCGGCGGCGTTGACGATGACGTCGCAGCAGGCCAGCTCCTCGTAGTGGTCGTAGCAGTTGACGATCTTGGTGTTATACGGGACAAACGAAAGGGAGTCGCGCAGGTCCTGGACCTCGGACGTCACCTTGGCCTCGTTGATATCGCACAGGTACAGCTCATCGGCAATGCCCTGCATAAGCAGGCTGTTGGCGACATGTGCTCCTACGTGGCCCTGGCCGACCACACCAATCTTACGCGTCTGGTACATATGAGTATCCTTTCGGCCGAGTTTTTCGCGTTGAAACATTGTAGCGTCATGCCGTCACTTTGCTAGACTAAAGTGCAGCAGATTTTTGGGACATGCCTTAATTTCTACTTTTGGGGCGTTTTGGGCCGCTGACGGCATCGCGGGGCGATGTGCTCGCGCGGATGGGGCCGGTCGTTGTACCATAGCTGCAACTGACTCGTAAGGAGCATCCATGCCCATTCGCATTCCCGACGCCCTCCCTGCCGCCGCGCAGCTCGAGAGCGAGAACATCTTTGTCATGACCGAGTACCGCGCGCTGCATCAGGACATCCGCCCGCTGCGCGTGCTCATCCTCAACCTCATGCCCACCAAGATCGCCACCGAGACGCAGATCATGCGCAAGCTCTCCAACACGCCACTGCAGGTGGAGGTGGACCTGCTGCGCACCAAGACGCACGAGGCCACGCACGTGAGCGCCGGCCATCTGGAGACGTTCTACCGCACGTTCGACGACATCCGCGACATCCACTACGACGGCCTGATCATCACGGGCGCGCCGGTGGAGCAGATGCCGTTTGAGGAGGTCGACTACTGGCCCGAGCTCTGCCAGATCATGGACTGGTCCACCACGCACGTGCACTCCACGCTGCATATTTGCTGGGGCGCGCAAGCGGGCCTGTACCACCATTACGGTATTCAGAAGTACGACCTGCCGGCTAAGGCGAGCGGCGTGTTCGAGCATCATCTGGTGAAGCCGCAAAGCCCGCTGGTGCGCGGCTTCGATGATCGCTTCTATGCCGTGCACTCGCGCAACACCGACGTGCGCCGCGAGGACGTGGAGGCCGAGCCGCAGCTCGAGGTCGTGGCCGTGTCCGACGAGGTGGGACTGTACATCGTCAAGTCGGTCGACAGCCGCCGCTTCTTTGTCTTTGGCCACCCCGAGTACGACACCGACACGCTGCGCCTGGAGTACGAGCGCGACGTGAAGCGCGGGCTCAACCCGGAGGTGCCGGCGCATTACTTCCCGGGCGACGACCCCACGGCCGAGCCGCGCAACGTCTGGCGCAGCCAGGCCCAGCTGTTCTACACCAACTGGCTCAACTACTACGTCTACCAGACTACGCCCTACGACCTAGCCCGCGCCGGCGAGGAGCACTAGGCGGCTGCGATGCCGTGGCCGTGGCTGCTGCCGTGGCTGTAGCGCGCGACGAGCGTGGAAAATCGGACACACGAGAGTGGAAAATCGGACGTTCACAAGATGAGGGTGGATAATCTCCCGTTTTTGGCTTGCTAGCAGGCTCAAAGTGGGAGATTATCCACTCTCAATTTCTGGGCATGTACCGAGCTGGTGGCCCGTTGCGCGTCGAGCACGTGCGGGCAACGTCGCAAAATAGGTAGTTTCGAGCCTCGGCAAGTATTCTTTCAAAGAATTCGACGGACCTAGAGGCCTCCAAATGTGAAGACAGGGACCTCTTAGCAAGGCTTCTACCTGCAAATCTAAGCCATCAGCCTAAATCGCTCAAACCCGTCAAGCATTTGGTTAGCTTTTGGTCGGCATTTGGTCAGACTTCGCATGAAACCGTCTGGTACGTTTGCGCCGTCTAAGAGCTAGGAGGCGACATGGGAAACGCAACGGCGAATCAGAGGCTTACGAGTCACATTAAAGCATGCGAGCAACAGATGAGTTGCGTGTACGCACGCACGGCGGCGGAAGCAAAGCAGATTGAGCGACGAGTAGCGGCGGGGAGCCTCGAGATGGTCATGCCGGGGCTGTATGCGCGTCCGGAATATTGGTCCGAGCTCAAGTTTCGGCAGCGCTATCTGCATCGGGTGCGGGCGCTCGCGCAAAAGCACCCCGACTGGACATTCTGCTCCTATACGGCGGCCGCGGTTTACGGCCTTTCGGTTTCGCATGCCAATTTGACGCACATCCACATCGCCGTGATGCCGACGCAATCGACGACGCCTGGCTCCAAGATCGTTCGCCATCGCTATGTTCGGCGTACGAAGGCCAGCCAGATGGACATTGCCGTGACCGATATCGACCAGACGATTGCGGATTGTCTGGTCGACGCATCATTTGTCGAGGGCCTGATCATTGCGGACTCGGTGCTTCACGAGCAGCTTATGTCCAAACAACATCTCATTGCGACGATCGACAAGCTTGGCCTGAATCGTCGCGGTGTGGTGACGGCGCGCAGGGTTGCGCAGCGTGCCGACGGCCTGTCGGAAAGCGGTGGTGAGTCCAAGGCGCGCGCTTTGATGATAGAGCGTGGCTGGCAGGTTCCGGAGCTGCAGGTTGAGCTGTTCGACCCGGTTGAGCCGGGAAAGCCGTATCGCGTTGACTACTTGTGGCGCGTGGGCGACCGGTTAATTATCGGGGAGTTCGATGGCTTCATTAAAAGCGAGAAAGCGGCGGAGGAGGGTAAGCTCGCAAAGGCGCAATTTGACGAGTGCCAGCGCGAGTCGAGGCTTTCGCTGCTCGATAACTGCAAGATTGTGCGCTTGTGCTGGGATGATTTAAGGGACCCGACAAAGCTCGATCGCAAGCTTAAGGTTGCCGGTGTGCCGCGTGTGGGCTGAGACGGTGGTGGGGCGGCTGCTCGCGTCTGCATGAGCGAGGAAATCCGGACGGACGAGTGCGGATTTTCGGACTCGCGTTGGCTGAGCGTGGAAATCTGGACACACGAGCGTGGAAAATCGGACGTTCACACGATGAGGGTGGAAAATCTCCCACTTTTGGCTCGATAGCAGGTCCAAAGTGGGAGATTATCCACTCTCATTTTGTGGGGTGCGATACGACGGAATTTAGGCGCTGATGATGTTGGGTAGCGGTAGGTCGTGGGCGTCGGTGGGGACGCGGTCGACGCGCTGCTCGTCAAAGGCGATGCCGACGATTTGGCACGATGCCGAGAGCGTGGGCAGGTAGCGGTCGTAGCAGCCGCCGCCGTAGCCCAGGCGTGCGCCGGTGCGATCGAACGCCACGAGCGGCACGATGGTCATGCCGAGCATGTCGGCAGGCACGATAGGGAAGCGGATGCTGTCGACATCCGCCGCCGTGAAGGCCTGCGTGGGGCGGGCGATAAACGGAGCCGTGCCGACGTCGCCGGCGGCGACTACTCGCATGCACATGCGCTGGCTACAAGCCGCAGCGTCGGCTGCTGAGAGCATGCACGGATAGGCCACCTGCCAGCCGCGGTCGGCGGCAGCGATGGCAAAAGCGGCAGGATCAACCTCGGAACCCATGGCGGCATAGACGGCAATGGTGCGCGGGGCCGCGGGGTCCGAGCGCCCCAACAGCTCAACAAGCCGCGCGCAGACATCGGCAGACTTCGCCGCCCGCACATCCGGTTCAATAGCATCGCGCCGAGCAATCACCGCCCGCCGCATTTCGGCCTTATCCATCCAACCTGTCTTCTTCCAAACCTACCAAAAAGGGACAGGTTTATTTTGGCAGGTTTTATCTGGGCAAACGCGAAAGATTCGGCCCAAATCATCACAAAGGTGCCTGTCCCCTTTGTGATGATACGAACGCTTGTTCTATACGTACATTTGTTCTATAGTTGACATGCTTGCATTGGATGAAAATCGCAACTAGAATATAGTTGCAGAATGTGGGGCGGGATGACTCGGACCGATAAACTTATCGCTCAACTGTTTGGCTGTCCTTCGACGTATAGATACGCTGACTTTCTTAAAGTTATGGCCTCATATGGCTTTGAGATGGACAACAAAGGCAAGACATCCGGATCGCGCATTCGCTTTTACAGGCCATCGGACGGCAGGATGTTTGTGATGCACGCGCCTCATCCATCTGACGAATTGACGGCGGGGACCATCCGAAACATTGTTCGATTTCTACAGGATGTCGGAGGTAGCCATGAGTAACGTTTTGGCTTACAAGGGCTATTTTGCCCCGGTCGAGTTCGATGCCGAGCAGCACGTGTTAACCGGAATGGTTGCCGGCATTAGGGATGCAATTGTGTTTGAAGGCTCTACGGTTAAAGAAGTGGAGCAGTGCTTCCACGACGCTGTCGATGATTACCTTGAGCTTTGCGCCGAGAAGGGCAAGGAGCCCGAACGAGCTTTTAAGGGTTCGTTCAACGTGAGAACGGGCTCCGAGCTTCATAAGCAAGCAGCGCTGGCGGCGGCAAAGAAGGGCGAATCGCTTAACAAATTTGTGGCCGAAGCAATCGCCGCGGCGTTGTAATACGGCCCAACAGCCATCAAAACCACCACAAAGGTGCCTGTCCCCTTTGTGGTGGTTTTGGTTACTGCGGCTAGGCCAGCAGGTCGATGACGTTGAAGCCGGCGTTGCTCTTGGCGATGACTTCGCGGCCGCCGAAGACGCAGATGGGCGACTCGGCTGCGATGCGCGTCACGTCGGCGCCGAGCGAGCGCAGCTCAGCGGGCGTGGCGGCGAGCATCTGGGCGCGACGCTCCTCGCGGGCGTGCGGATCGAGTCCGGCCAGGTAGGTCGTGTTGCGGCGCTTGGTGAGCGCGTACGGCTTCACCGGTGCGTCCATGCCGCTCACGCAACTCACGATAAAGCCCTCGAAGGCGGCCTCGTCGGGCTCAAAGCTGCCGAGCCATGCACCGGCGCGCTCCACACGCTCAATCGAGGGGTCGATCGCGGGATCGCGGTAGGTGTAGAACGCCGTCTGACGTTCGCCGGCCGCGCGGAATCCGCAGCCGTACGCGCCACCCTTCACGCGGATCTCGTTCCACAGGTAGTCGTAGGAGAGCGCGTTGGCAGCCACCGCCCAGGCGCCCGTCACGTCAATGCCCAGACGGCGCGGGTCGCAGGCGCGCGCCGCAAAGCAGATATCGCTGGGGATCACAAAGGCCTCGTGACGGTCGCGAGGCTCCGGCACCACAAGCGCGTCGCAGCTGGTACCGTCGCCGTCGCTCGCGCCCAGCCCCAGGTCGCCCGCGGCATCCCAGTACGCGTCAAAGTCCTCATCGCTGCCGGTAAAGCTTGCCATGCAGCCGTCGGCCACAAAGATGCGGCCCGCCAGCTCGGCAAGCTTGGCGCGCAGTCCGTCCAGACGCTCGTCAAAGTGCTCGAGCAGATCGCGCAGGAACAGGTAGAAGTCCACGCCCGAGAGCTGCTCGCGCACCACGGCCGAAGGCGAGCTGTAGCTCATCGCGCGACCCAGCGCCGCCGAGTGGCCGTTGTTAATGAAGCCCTGCTCGAGCCCAATGCGAATCTGCGTGAGCACGTCGTGCACGCGGTCGGCGTCAGCGTCTGCCAACAGCGTACGCGACCACACCTCGCGCGGCAGGCTCGCCAGCGCGTCGATCTTCTCGGACAGGGCGCCGGCGCTCACCAGCAGGTAGGGGCGCACGCCGTCCACGTCGGGCTGCGTCATGACCTCGGTCGTAAAGCTCAAAAAGCCCAGCTTACCGGCGAGCAGGTTGTCGAGTTCCTCGGCCGAATGCTCGCGCGTGGGAAGTTGCTTGAGCAGGCGGCAGAGCAGCGTCACGTAGGGCAGGTCCTCAAATGCGACGCAGCTCAGGTCGAAGTACTGCATGGCGTAGGCCAGGCGGTTGGTGGGAATGCCGTGACGCAGGCAGGGGATGGGCGTCGTCGTGTCCACGACCAGCGGCGGCTCGGGGCGCGCCTCGCCAATGTCGGACACGCGCAGGCGCGGCAGCGTGGTCTTGTCCTCGGTCGTGTCCTCGGCCTCCTGCGCAGCACGCAGCACGGCCGTGCGCTCGACCACGTCGGCCAGCTCGGCATCGGTCATGGCATCGCGCTTGGCGGCAAGTTCGGTGGCCTCGGCACTCTCCGAACCCTCGGCGGTGTCCACCGGCACCAGCTCGACCAGCGCCATGTGGTCGTTCTCCAGCACCAGCTCGCGCAGCAGGTCCTCAAAGTAGCTGCCGTCCAGCTCGCCGCGCAGCTCTTCGTGCACCGGGCCGTATTTGAGCGCCAGCGTCGCGGCGTCGTCATCGTAGAGCCAGGTGCTCAGTGCGTCGCACGCAATGGCCACGCCGTCGGCAATGCCGTAGTCGCGCTGGCGCAGGTCGTACTCGTTACTGCTGATGATGGCTTCCAGACGCTCGCGCGGAACGCCGTGCTCGCACAGGTCGCGGCAGGCGTCCTGGAACACGCGGCGCAGTTCGCGTGCCACGCCGGGTTGCGCGTTTTGCAGCATGATGAGCTCATATGGCTGCAGGCACTCGGCCGCGGTGTAGCTCACCACGTTGCCGCCCAGGCCTGCCGCCAGGATAGCCTTCTTGACCGGCGCCTCGTTAGAACCCAGCAGCGCCTCGAACAGGATATCCGCCGCGATCGTGCGCTTGCGGTCGAGTGCGTTACCCAGCACCAGGCCCAGGCCCACCAGGGCATTCTCGGGCGTGGTGGCCATCTCGACGCGCTCATACTCGCAGGTCACGGGCGCCTGCACGTCCAGCGGGTTGGGCGCCAGCGCGGACGGATCCTCGCCGGCGGCAACAGCGGCGTCCATGCGGCGGCTCGCGGCACTCGACTGCGACAGATAGCGCTCGTCCAAAAACGCCAGCGCGCGGTCCACATCCAGGTCGCCGTAGAGCGTTATATAAGAGTTGGAAGGATTGTAATGGCGCGCGTGCGTGTCCAGGAACTGCTCGTAGGTGAGCGCGGGAATCGCGCGCGGGTCGCCGCCGCTCTCGTGCGCATAGGCGGTATCGGGATAGAGCGCGGCGTTGACGGCGTCGTCCAGCACGCTCATGGGATCGGACAGCGCGCCCTTCATCTCGTTGAACACCACGCCGTTGTAGCGCAGCGTGCCCTCGCGTAGATTTTTGGGACATGCCTCAAAATCTACCTCGCTGCCGTCGCCGGCGCCCTCGCAGCTCTCGGCACCTTCCGGCAGGTCCAGCTCGTAGTGCCAGCCCTCCTGCTCAAAAATGGTTGGCTTGGTGTAGATGGCCGGGTTGAACACCGCGTCCAGGTACACGTCCATCAGGTTGTACAGGTCCTGCTCGTTGGTGGTGGCAACGGGGTAGATGGTCTTGTCGGGGTAGGTCATGGCGTTGAGGAACGTCTGCATGGAGCTCTTGATCAGATCGACGAACGGCTCCTTGACGGGGAACTTGGCCGACCCGCACAGCACCGAGTGCTCAAGAATATGGAACACGCCGGTGGAATCGGCCGGCGGCGTCTTAAAGCCAATGGCGAAGGCCTTGTTCTCGTCGTCGCATGCCAGGTACAGCAGGCGCGCGCCCGAGGCGGTGTGGCGCAGCACGTAGGCGTCCGAGTCGAGCTCGGGCACGGACTCGTAGCGCTCGACGGCAAAGCCGTGGCAGGTGGTACCGGGAACCAGCAGTGCGGCAGCGACAGCGCGCGGATCGGTTGAAGAAGTGGGCATATGCAGTCTCCTTTGACGCCCCAACGGGGGCGAATCGAGTCGAATCCCCGAGAGTATACCCATATGGAGCCGCGGCTCTGCGACGAACTGGCGGTAATGCCGCCGGGAAGCCGATGCGTCCTGGCCGTCCGGATCGCACAAGGGTGGAAATCCGGACGCCCGCCGGATGAGCGTGGAAATCCGGACACACGAGCGTGGAAATCCGGACGCCTGCTGAATGAGAGTGGAAAATCGGACGGAATCGCCGGCAAAAAGCCCAAAATCCGTCCAAATATCCACGCTCATTTTCCAGCCGTCCGATTATCCACGCTCATCCACCGTCCGTACACAGCCCTCGATTCCCGTCCGCTTACCGTTTGCGCGTGAGAAACAAATACAAGAGCCAAATCGCTTCTGCACCGGCGAGCGGTCGAACTACGCCGGCAAACGGCATGTGCAATGCGAACGTATTTCCAGGGCGGCCGCAATGTTCACGGGTCGCCGATGCTGCATGGACGCGATGCCCCGTCCGCAAAAATAAGGTCATCAAAGGAGCGCAGCTGCAGCCTTTATAGATCGGCTTGGAAGACAACGAGATCTTCCGAGAGAGGGGTTTGCTTATGAAAGTTGATATTTCGGGCACCATGAAACGCTTTTCGGGTGCCATGATCCAACCCGTCATGTTCCTCGCCGTGGGCGGTATCGTGCTCGCCCTTGCCGCGATTCTTCGCATGACGTTTATGCCCGCCGCGGTCATCACCGCCGGTGATTTCATCTATAACCTCATGATGAACGGCTTCATCAATAACCTAGCCGTTGTCTTTTGCGTTGGCCTTACGTGCTCGCTGGCAAAGAAGAACAAGGGTGACGCCGCCGTCATCGGTATCGTTTCCTTCCTGGTCTTCCTTCATGCAAACAATCTGTGGTTGCAGAGCATGGGCAGCATCGTCGAGGCCGACGTGCTCTACGGTACCGGTCAGGCCATGGTACTCGGCGTTCAGGTCGAGGACATGGGTGTCTTTGGCGCAGTGATCATCGGCTGCCTCAACGGCTGGCTGTTCAACAAGCTGTGCGACGTTAAGTTCCCCGATGCCGTCCGTATTTACGGCGGAACGCGCCTCGTCTTCATCGCCTCCATCGTCACCTCGGCGCTTGTGGGTATCGCGGCATGCTATGTCTGGCCTACTATCGCCTCTGGCCTCTCCGCACTGCAGGGCTTTATCGAGAATTCCGGCAATATCGGCCTGTTCGTCTACGGCCTGCTCAACCGCCTTCTCATCCCCACCGGCCTGCATCATCTGGTCTACATGCCGTTCATCTACTCCAACATCGGTGGTACTGCCGAGATCGCCGGTCAGGTCCAGAACGGTGCCGCGATGATCTATATGGCCGAGATGGGCAACGCTGGCTCTCTGACCTCCATAGATCCGTCTATCAAGTACATGGTCTTTGGCTTCTCCAAGATCTTCGGTAGCATTGGCTGCGTGCTCGCCTTCATCAACACCGCGCTACCCGAGCGCAAGGCCGACGCAAAGGCCATGCTCCTGCCCGCAATGTTCACGGCTGTCATCGCCGGCATCACCGAGCCGCTTGAGTTCATGTACCTCTTCGTCTCGCCGCTTTTGTTCGTGGTCCACTCTATTCTCGATGGTCTATTCCAAGTCATCCTGATCGTCTCGGGTTACGCGATGAGCTGCGGCAGCCTCATCGATATCGTTACCGGCGCACTTGTCCTGCCGGCGAGTGTCTCCCATTGGTACATGATCATTCCGGTTGGACTTGCCGCTATCGCCGCCTGGTTCCTGGTCTTCCGCACTCTTATTCTCAAACTCGACCTTAAGACCCCCGGTCGCGAGGACGCTGGCAAAGAGATCGACATTAACACCATGAACGCGTCGACCGCCAAGAAGGCCACTGGCTCTAAGAAGGATAACGGCATCGACCAGTTTGGCGATGTGCAGGACCTCATCGACGGTCTTGGTGGCCCGGACAACATCACGGGCGCTCTCAACTGCTTCACCCGTCTTCGCGTGGACCTCAAGAACATGGAGATGATCGATGAGGACATCATCAACAAGTTCGAGAACAAGGGCATTGTTCGCGGCAATAACAATGTTCAGATCATTATCGGTATGAAGGTCCAAGACGTATTCGAGGCCTTTATGACCAAGCTCGACCGCACGATCGAATAGCGCCAGCGTTCGATTGGACGGAAACCGGCACGGGGATGCCGTCAAACCCCCGCCAAGTGTCATCACTGTCGTGCGTGTGAAAGGAGCACAACATGTCTCAGGAGAACAAGCAATTCAAGGTCTGCATCGTCGGCGGCGGCTCGCGCTACACCCCCGGCATCCTCAAGATGCTCGTTGCCGAGAAGGATCGCTTCCCGATGAGCCAGGTCATCCTGTATGACAACGAGTACGATCGCCAGCACCGTATCGCCGGCTACGGCAAGGTCCTGTTCCAGGAGTACTACCCCGAGTGTGAGATCGTCGACACCACCGATCCCGAGGAAGCCTTCACCGACATCGACTTCGCCTTTATGCAGATTCGCGCCGGCCGTATGAAGATGCGCGAGTCCGACGAGAAGATCGCCCTCAAGCACGGCTGCATCGGTCAGGAGACCTGCGGCGCCGGCGGCTTCGCGTACGGCATGCGCTCGATCCCCGCGGTCTGCGACATCATCAAGGACATTCGCAAGTACTCGCCCGAGGCCTGGATTCTCAACTACTCCAACCCCGCAGCAATCGTCGCCGAGGCCACCAAGCGCGTCTTTAAGGGCGACTATCGCATCATCAACATCTGCGACATGCCGGTAGGCATCATGGGTATGTACGCCCAGGCGCTCGGCCTGCCCTCCAATCGACTCGAGGCTCGCTACTTTGGCCTTAACCACTTCGGTTGGTTTACGGCAGTGCTCGACAAGGAGACCGGCGAGGACTACCTGCCCAAGCTCAAGAAAATGTTCTCGGAGCCGCTTCCGCAGGAGGCCGAGCACACAGGTCATGAGCTTGATGCCAGCTGGTTCGAGACCTTCCGCTTCATGCACAAGATGGTTGCCGAGTGTGGCCCCGAGTTTATGCCCAACACCTACCTGCAGTACTACCTGTATCCGCAGCACATGCTGTCCGTCGAGAATCCCGACTACACCCGTGCCAACGAGGTCATGGACGGCCATGAGAAGACCACCTTCGAGATGGTCGACGAGGTCATTGCCACCGGTAAGATCAAGGGCACCAAGTACGAGATGAAGGATGAGGACTTCCTCGACGGTCACGCCACCTACATCATCGACCTTGCCTACGCCATCTCGCACAACACCCACGACATGTTCCTGTGCATGACCGAAAACACGGGCATCATCTCTAACATGACCGAGGGCGCCATGGTCGAGGTTCCGTGCCGCGTGGGCTCCCAGGGTGTCGAGGCCCTCAACGTGGGCGAGATTCCCACGTTCCAGAAGGGTCTGCTCGAGAACCAGTTTGCCTACGAGAAGCTCACGGTCGACGCCAACCTCGAGGGCAGCTACCGCAAGGCTTGGAACGCCCTTACGCTCAACCGCTGCGTCAACGACACTGACAAGGCCAAGGAGCTGCTGGACGACTACATCGAGGCCAACAAGGGTTACTGGCCCGAGCTTAAGTAATTCATCGCTTTGCGCGAGGAGGGGAGGGGCACAAGTCTCTCCCCTTTGTTCTATCTGGAAAGGAAGCTGATATGAGTCTGGTCCAATCGATGAAGGCGCGCACGGCTCCCGTGGCCGTTGAGTTTAGCGAGCTGACGCTTGCACACAAGCTCGTTTGCGTGGGCGAGCTTGCCGTTGGCTACGTTCTGCCCATCGCGGGCATCATCGCGTTTTTCGTGCTTCGCTGGAGGGCGAACCGTGGTTTGAATCCAACGGGCGCGGTTTATCGCTTCTTTCCCATGGCAGGCGTCGTCGCGGCTTTGGTTTGGTATGTTGTTGAGTGCATCATGGCGGGCGGCGTTGTGCTCTAGGAGTTGTTTCGTGCTGCCTCGATCGCATGTTCTAAAACCATGAGCGCGCCAGCTGTAAAATAGTTTGGCCGGTAGGCGTCGAGTGTCGATTTATTGTTCTCGATAGTTACGGCATACGTGGCGAGTCGCGCGACCGGGGAGTGCGGGTTGGCGCAGATTGTGATGAGCTTAAAGCCGTGTTTGATGAGATCGCCGCATATCTCCTGAAGTGCTATGCCGCTTTCGTTGATGATAAACGCGAGTCCGCCTTCGCCTCGCTGCTCTAGTAGCTCAACAATGGCTGGCGTATAGGAGGTTGCGATGATGCCGATGCCGGCGAGACGGCTGATAAGGTACTCGCGGCAGATTTCCGCATCACCGATGGCTTGGACGACGGCGATTTTGTCGCGGTTGTCCACGATGAGCCGGGCGAGGCGCTCGTAATCGACCGTTTCTTGCTCTGCGCGCTTCTTAGCCTCCTTGGAATAGAAGGAGCTCAGCTGGGCTATGCAGTCGGACCAGTCTCGATAGCCAAG
Source organism: uncultured Collinsella sp. (assembly GCA_934654835.1). GTDB lineage: Bacteria > Actinomycetota > Coriobacteriia > Coriobacteriales > Coriobacteriaceae > Collinsella. Next base: position 979 of record CAKUGY010000025.1, on the reverse strand, counting down.
GCTTTTTGCAAAGCGGTACACCGTGGCGCGCGACACGCCGGTTTCGTTTGCGAGCGACTGCGGGGTTACCGTGTCTCCGGCCTTAAGGCGCTCTCGCAAGACGCGATAGAGATCGTTTTTGGTCGATTGGTTGCTCATTGCTTCTCCAATCGGTTGATCTGTTCGGAGTATTTGGCGAGGGCGGATTCAAAGAGAATGAGAACTTTTGCCGAGAAATAGTCTCGCAAGGCGTTCGCTTCCGGCGCGATGCGTATGGGAATGACGTTGTCCGGCAGGCTTTGAGGCAGCTCCGTATCGGTAAAAAGAACAATTTGGTAGCCATGTTTGTGCGAGAGCGAGGAGTATTTCTGCTCGTATGAGGGCAGCGGCCCGTCGCTGCCGGATGGCATCTGGTGCGCAAAAGTTATATACATACCTGGGTTTAGCCTTCTGGTCTCAAAGGCCGCAAAGTCATAGGTAACGGGCGCAAACATCTCGAATAGCTGCAGCTTACGGCTTATATATGACCCGAGTGAGCGCATGTCCGCACCGCCCATGGCGCTAACGAGGTTCTTACAATGTTGGCAGGAGATAAACAGGTTCGCCAGCTGGGCTGCGGCATTGTCGAACGCGTCGATGGTAATGTGTTCGGGAAAGACGACGTTGCGACGGTCGGCCGCGCTAATACGGTAAGAGCTCACATAATCCTGGAAGCCGCTAAAGCCAAGCTTCTTTACGGCTTTTACCACCGTACTTTTGGCAACGCTGCATTCGCGAGCGATTGACTGAAGCGAGACCTCGTCTTGAATCGAGTTATGTGCAATAAGGGCATCGATGATCGCCAACTCGGTAGGTGTTAGCTTTGACATGGGCTGTTCCTCCTTGCGGTCTCGTTCAGATTATGACCAAGCAAGAGCGTCGGTGGTAGCGCGCACAGTCGTGGTGTAAGAAGCAATGGAGGGCCATCGCCTAGAATCGTCAGTGCCTAGATATTCGACGA
>CAKUGY010000024.1 GCA_934654835.1 uncultured Collinsella sp. | reverse complement strand
GGCACCCGCATCGAGGCCCGCGTCATCGAGATGGACCGCAACCGCAACAACGTCGTCCTCTCCCGTCGCGTCGTGCTCGAGGAGTCCCGTAAGGCCGAGCGCTCCGAGATCCTGTCCAAGCTCAAGTCTGGCATGCGTCTCCAGGGCACCGTTTCCTCCATCGTCGACTTCGGCGCCTTCGTCGACCTCGGCGGTATCGACGGCCTCATCCACATCTCCGAGCTCTCCTGGAACCACGTCAACCATCCTTCCGAGGTTGTCAAGGTCGGCCAGGAGGTCGAGGTCGAGGTTCTCGACGTCGATCTCAACCGCGAGCGCATCTCCCTGGGTCTCAAGCAGACCACCGAGGATCCGTGGCGCGCACTGGTCAAGAAGTACCCCGTCGGCGCTATCGTCGAGGGCACTGTGACCAAGCTTGTCCCGTTCGGCGCTTTCGTCGACCTGGGCGAGGGCATCGAGGGCCTGGTGCACATCTCCGAGATGGCCAACAAGCACGTCGATCAGCCTTCTCAGGTCACCCACGTGGGCGACAAGGTTCAGGTCAAGGTCATGGAGATCGACCTCGACCGTCGTCGCATCTCCCTGTCCATGAAGTCCGCTGCTGAGACTCTGGGCGTCGAGATCGAGGTTACCCCGCTGCCTTCCGAGAAGAAGGACGAGGAGACCGACGCCGAGTAAATCGGTTTGACGATCACTTGTTTGAAGGGATCCGTCCGTAATGGACGGATCCCTTTTTTGTTTTGCGAGCGAGACGGCAGCTTGCCGCCTGGGTCGCACGTTAGCTATTGAGTTGTCGCGGCATGAAAAAGCCGACATCCCGCCTCGGGGAGGAGGCGGGAACGCACCGAGTAGACGGAGGGGTGCGGAGCGCGGTCGCGTCTCGACTGACGACGTTGCCCATCGACGGAACTATTGTAGCGCAAGGGTGGTTCTTGGTTTATCGTGCGAGCGTTTGCGTTGTGCCGTTGCGTGTGCTGGCGGTGTGCTACACTCTTGCACTGCTGAGTGGGCCAGACGGTCGCGCGATGTACTGCTTACAGTGCGCGTGAGGAAAGTCCGGGCTCCAGAGGGCGGGATGCCGGCTAACGGCCGGGCGGAGTGATCCGACGGAAAGCGCCGCAGAAAAGAAGACTCCCACCTGCGCCGTAAGGCGTAAAGGGAAAAGCTGAAACGGTGGTGTAAGAGACCACCAGCGTCGTGGCAACACGGCGGCTTGGCAAGCCCCATCCGGAGCAAGCGCGAATAGGAACGCTATGGGCCGGCCCGGTCCGCGTTCGGGTAGCGTGCGTGGAGCTGCACGGTAACGTGCAGACAAGATAAATGACCGTTCACGACAGAACCCGGCTTACAAGCCCACTCAGCACTTTGTTGACGCTGCGAACCCGTCAGCGCGGCAATCTGCCTTTCAAGCCTTCGGGCATACCAAAAGGTCAATGCCCTCGGCTTTCAAGGCACCTTGCTCGCGCTGACGGGTTCTCGCTGTTGGTAACGGCATCATCGGTGGCTTCGCTCTTTTTACCGAGGTAATCGGTGCTGTCTTTGCTCTATTATTGAGGCTGTTTGTTGGTGCGCTTTATTCTGTTGAGGGGCTTTGTTGGACAGCTATTTTACTCTGCAATCGAATGTTGAGGCTATGGGCGAGTTTGTCGACCGCAAGAGTCGTTTTATTGCCCAGCTGGTCCATATTGAGTCCGAGGACGAGGCAAATGCCTTTATCGAGATGGTTCGCAAGCGCCATTACGATGCTCGTCATAATGTTCCTGCGTGGATTTTGGTCGACGGTCGTGAGCGTCAGAGCGATGACGGTGAGCCGAGCCGCACGAGCGGTATGCCCACGCTCGAGGTGCTTCGCGGTGCGGGGCTCAAAAATGTTTGCTGTGTGGTGACGCGCTATTTTGGCGGCACGTTGTTGGGACCAGGTGGTCTGGTGCGTGCCTATACGGCCGCGACGCAGGCAGCGGTTGCGACGGCGCAGGAAGCCGGGCAGGTCGTCGAGATGACAAGTGTCGTGCCCGTTGACGTACATGTGGCCTATCCGCAGTATGAGCAAGTACTTCGTTTGGCACAGGACTCGGGCGCCAAGGTTTCGGACACGGACTATGCGGACGCCGTGACGATTCATTTGGTATTTAAGGCAGGGGAGCAGGAACCGTTTTGCGCCAAGATGCGCGAGCTGATGGCGGGGCGCGAGGAGATTGAGGTCGGCGCTCCCGAGTTTGCCGAGTTCTAACGACGACGGCCGGCGTGCTTTTGGATGGACTCCAAGCGCGCCGGCCGTCGTTTTGTGTTGCTGCCGTTTACTCGGCGAGCTGCTTCAACACGTCGCAGGCGATCTCGACGGCATCGTCGATGCAGCCGGGGCAGCTGCGGAGCGGGCCCTGGTCCGAGCCAATGCCCTTGAGCGTGCCGCAGATAGTCGTCGTGTTCTTCTCGCCAAAACGCTTGGCGATCTCGCGCGACAGCTTGTAGGTCTGCCCCTTGGTCTTGGGGTTCTCCATGCCGTCGCTCATCACAAAGCCCATGATGGCCACGGCGCCCGAGATGGCACCGCAGGTCTCGGTCATGCCACCCATGCCGGCACCGAAGCCCTCGGTGAGCGTAAAAGCGGTCTCGGGGTCGAGTCCGACAGCGGGTGCGAGTGTGCAGGCGACGGCCTGCGCGCAGTTGAAGCCGCGGGCATGGTATTCAGCCGCCTGAGCCTGGCAAGCGGCGGTGTCGAGCTGGGTGGTATCAATCTGTTTCATGAGCGTCTCCTTGGTCACGGTGTACCCGCCTATGGTACCCTTGCCGACGCTTTTGCTCATCGAGAGCCCAATGCATATCGCATTGTTTTTCGCTATCGAACATGTTCTTAAGATTTGGGACAAACCCGATGATTATGTTCCATAACCTACCTGGGTGATGGGTTGAGAGGGGTGCGGGGTAGCGGTATCGTGAACCGAATAAAATAAAACCCGAGCAAGGGAGCAAGATATGAGCGAGCAGACTATCGGTACCACGTGTGTTCAGGGCGGTTATCGTCCGGGCGATGCGGAGCCGCGCCAGGTGCCTATCTATCAGTCCACGACGTGGAAGTACGACACGTCCGAACACATGGGCAAGCTGTTTGACCTGGAGGAGTCTGGCTACTTCTACAGCCGCCTGCAGAACCCCACGTGCGATCTGGTTGCCGCCAAGATCTGCGAGATGGAGGGCGGTACCGCTGCGATGCTCACGAGCTCGGGCATGGCCGCGAACTTCCTTGCCATCTTTAACGTTGCCGGTGCCGGTGATCACGTGGTCGCAAGCTCTGCCATCTACGGCGGCACCTACAACCTGCTCGCCCACACCATGGGCCGCATGGGCCTGACCTGCACGTTCGTCGCACCCGACTGCACCGATGAGGAGCTGGAGGCCGCTTTCCAGCCCAACACCAAGCTCGTCTTTGGCGAGACCATCGCCAACCCCGCGCTTGCCGTGCTCGACATCGAACGCTTCGCCAAGGCAGCGCACGACCACGGCGTGCCGCTGATGGTCGACAACACGTTCCCCACGCCTGTGATGTGCCGTCCCTTTGAGTGGGGTGCCGATATTGTCACCCACTCCACCACCAAGTACATGGATGGTCACGCGGCATATATCGGCGGCGTGATCGTAGACCACGGCCAGTTTGACTGGATGGCCCATGCCGACAAATTCCCGGGCCTCACCACGCCCGACGAGAGCTACCACGGCGTGACCTATGCCGAGAAGTTCGGCCGCGAGGGCGCCTTTATCACCAAGGCCACCGCGCAGCTCATGCGTGACCTTGGCCCCATGCAGAACCCGCAGGCGGCGTTCTTCCTGAACAGCTCGCTCGAGAGCCTGCACGTGCGCATGCCGCGTCATTGCGAGAACGGACTGGCGGTCGCCAAGTTCCTGCAGAGCCACCCCAAGGTGCGCTTTGTGAGCTATCCGGGCCTGGAAGGCGACAAATACTACGGCATGGCTCAGAAGTACATGCCCAACGGTACGTGCGGCGTTGTGAGCTTTGGCTTTACCGGTGGTCGTGCGGCGGCCGAGACCTTTATGAAGAGCCTCAAGCTCGCCCAGATTGCCACGCATGTAGCCGATGCGCGCACCTGCTGCCTGCATCCGGCAAACGCCACGCATCGCCAGATGAACGATGAGGAGCTCATTGCCTGCGGTATCTCCGCCGACATGGTGCGCCTGTCGTGCGGCTTGGAGGACACGGCCGATCTGATTGCCGACCTTGAGCAGGCGCTCGCGCAGTGCTAGGCTAGCGTGCGTGCGAGGCGTGGGACGGCTTTTCGGCTGACGACGTCCTCATAGTTCCGATTCCGTAGGCGGGACCCCGATCGTGACCGTTTGTAGGCGATTGGGGTCTCGTTTTTGCGTTGCACGATAGAAGGGATATATATGGAGAAAACTGCCGAGCAGCTGCGCCGCGAACACATTGCCCTGGAGGGCGACACCCACGGTAAGAATAAATGGGCGATTCTGTTCACCGTGCTCGTCATGACCTTTATGGCGTGTCTGGATGCGAGCATCGTGACGGTGGCGCTTCCGGTGATGCAAAAGGAGCTGGGTGTGGGTCTCGACCGCATTCAGCTCGTGAGCTCGGCGTATCTGCTCGCGACGTGCGTCGCCATGCTGCCGTTTGGCCGCTTGGGCGATGTGCGCGGCAAGGTGAATGTGTTCCAGCTTGGTGTGATCGTCTTTACGGGTGGCTCGCTGCTTTGCGGGCTTTCGGCTTCGCTCGAGGTGCTTATCTTGGCGCGTATCGTGCAGGGCATTGGCTGTGCCGCCGCGATGGCCAACAATATGGGCATCATCACCGAGTCGTTTCCGGCGCGTGAGCGCGGTCGTGCCATGGGCATTCTGGCGACCTTTGTGGCTCTTGGCATGATGTGCGGCCCCGTGCTCGGCGGCGTACTCGTGGCAAGTTTTCCCTGGGAGAGCATCTTCCTCATCAACCTTCCCATTGGCGTCATCTCGTTTATCGTGGGACTCTATACGCTGCCGCATGTCAAGCCGGAGGCTGACGAACGCCCAATGCCGTTGACAGAGGCGGCGCGTCGCTGTTTTGCGAGCTCGGCTTTCACGATTAACCTGGCTTGCATGCTTATCGTGTTCGTGGGTATCGGCGCCTCCGAGTTTGTGCTGCCGTTCTACTTTCAGGATGCCCACGGCTTTAGCTCCGATATCTCCGGCCTGTTGTTTTTGGCGATGCCGGTCGTGAATGCCTTTGTGGGCCCGCTTTCGGGCTCGGTGTCCGACCGTGTTGGTTGTGAAGCGCCCACGGCCGTTGGCCTGGGCGTGTACGTGTGCGGTCTCTTTGCGGTGAGCACGCTTGACGAGCACTCTTCCATCTTGATGATCGTGTGCCGCGTCGCGTTTATGTCGTGCGGCACGTCGATCTTCCAGAGTCCCAATAATTCGCTGTATATGGGTTCGGCTCCGCGTGAGGCGCTTGGCTTTGCGGGCAGCTTGGGCAGCTTGGCGCGCTATGCGGGCATAGCGCTGGGTATTACGGCGGCGTCGCGCATCCTGTATGGACAGACGAGCGCGGTAATGGGTAAGACGGCCACGAGCTATGTGGCGGGCCGTCCGGATGTCTTCCTGTTTGGCTTCCGCTCGGTGTTTTATGTGCTGATGGCGGTTGCTGCCGTGGGCTTTGCGCTCACGCTGGTGCGTTTGGTGAAGACGCGCGCTCGGCATTAGCGTTTCGTGGCGCACGTCCCCCGCTGATCCGTGGGGGACGGAGGGAAGCGGGACATTTTGGCCCTGCGAAGCCCTCTGTGTGAGTCTGCGGAAAGCAGTCTTCTCAAAACTATGCCGGTTTACTACGATGATTCGCCGTTTGGTGACCGTGCGTTCATTTTGGGAAAAATGACAAGCCTTCTACCTGCGGGTTTATATGTACGAATTCGGGCGTGGTCGAGAGTTCGCGATTCATCGACGTAAACCGGCATAGTTTTGAAATGCCATTAAATCGGTAACAGGCATATTCGCTCGCAAAGGCAGCTATCGCCCCTCTGAGGCTAGCTAAAAGGGCCCCGTCCCAAATTGACTGGTCTTGCGGCTTTATGGTGCGGTGGGGCTTGTGGGTCGGGTGGGGGTCGGTACGTGGTAGACTATCGTGCAACGTTTGTTCATCGCGCGGAATCATTGCCGCGAGAAAGGGTTGCGCCATGCAGGAGCTTGAGGATCGTATTCGCCGTGACGGCATCGTAAAGGCCGGTAACGTCCTTAAGGTTGATGCCTTCCTCAACCACCAGTGCGACGTTGAGCTGTTCGACCACATGGGCGCTGAGTGGGCCCGTCTGTTCGAGGGCGTCGAGATTAACAAGATCCTGACGATTGAGGCTTCGGGCATTGGCATGGCCTGCATCGCGGCCCAGCATTTTGGTGGCGTGCCGGTTGTTTTTGCCAAGAAGGCCCAGTCCATCAACCTCGACGGCGAGCAGTATGCCACGACCATCTACTCCTTCACCAAGCAAAAGGAGTATCCGGTTATCGTGGGTAAGCGCTTCCTGTCCGAGGGCGACAAGGTCCTGATTATCGACGACTTCCTGGCCAATGGCTGCGCTCTTGAGGGCCTCATTAAGATTTGCGAAGCCGCTGGTGCCGAGGTTTCCGGTATTGGTATTGCCGTGGAGAAGGGCTTCCAGGGCGGCGGCGACAAGCTCCGCGAGCGCGGTTTCCGCGTTGAGAGCCTGGCCCGTATCGCCGATATGGATTGCGAGAATGGCGAGATCACCTTCGCCTAGGTGCGTGGCACATACGATTTGCATGCGATGTGACAAAGGGACGGTCCCTTTGTCACATTTTTTTGTTTGAGGGGAGGTATCGATATGGACGAGAACAAGATGAGTTGGCGCGAGTTTGCGCGCTTTGCCGAGATGTCGGCCGAGGAGCTGGCGCGCGACTGCGAGGTGCAGGTGTTTCGCGCGACAGGCCCGGGCGGCCAGGGCGTCAACACGACGGACTCTGCGGTGCGCATGAAGCATGTGCCCACGGGGATAGTCGTGACGGCGCGCGAGAGCCGTAGTCAGTTTCAGAATCGTGCGAGCTGCCTGCGCAAGCTGAAGGCCGAGCTCGAGCGTCGCGGCCGTCCGCCGCGCCGTCGCGTCACGACCAAGGTGCCTCAGCGATCGCGCCAGCGCAGGCTCAACGACAAGCACTTCAACGCCATCAAAAAGGCCAACCGCCGCAAGCCGGGTAGCGAAGATTGATCCCCTTCTAAGTTGCGGTGAAATAGGGACTGTTGGGCTGTCAAAGCCGCAAAACAGTCCCTATTTCACCGCAACTTAGAAGGAACTAGCGGGTTGGGCGCCAGACCTCGAGGGCGGCGGGGAGGATGTCGACCTCGATGCGGGAGGCGACGATGGCTTCGCCGTCGGCTTGGATGGGGTAGTTGGGCTCCTCGAAGGTGAGTTCGGCATGGCGGCAGCGGCGCATGCGCACCGGCGGCAGCTTGGTGTGGTGGCCATCCTTGGCCGAAAGGAACATAGGCAGCGCAACTGCACGTGGTACGGGGCCGCAGGCGTAGCAAACGTCGAGCACGCCATCGCAGGGGTCGGCATCGGGGCAGATGCGATAGCCCGAGCCATAGGTGGGGCCCAGCTGGATGGCCATGATAATCGCCCGCACGCGCTCGGCGGGCGCGCCGTCAAAGCTGGCCGTCATGGGGTAGTTGCGATAGCGCAACCCAAACTGCTCCAGGCCCGAAAGGGTATAGAGCGGAGCACCCGTTAAGCCGGTCTTCTTCCGTAGCTCGGTGGTACCCAGGCCGATGGCGGCGTCAATGCCGACGGAGAGCGTCTGGTCGTAATACTCGACGGCCGCCTCGCCGCTGCCGCTTGTAGGGTTCCACGAGCGAATGCGCCCGATGTCCTGACGCTGCAGCTCGCAGGTGAGTAGGGCACCAAAGTCCTTACCGGAAAAATCATCGATGCCGAGCGTCTGGGCAAAATCGTTGCCGGAGCCTACAGGCAGGACGGCAAGCGCCGGTCGGGCTGCCTCTTCTTGCGTCATCAAGCCATTGACGACCTCGTGGATCACGCCGTCGCCGCCGAGTGCGATAACCGTGCGGTAGCCCTGGGCCTGTGCGGCAAGTTCTTTGGCGTGTCCCATGTGCTCGGTCAGCACCAGGTCAAACTGGGATGAGCGCGCGGTCATGTCCAAAAAGCGCTGTAGGCGCTCGGCAACTTCGCGTGCCGCGCCCGACTGGGCGGCGGGATTGGCGATGATCAGCGTGCGGCCAAAATCTGTTGCGTGCATGGGGCGACTCCCGGCGTATGGCGTGACGATGCGGTCGCGCTCGGGCTACGTTGCCCCGATTGTGACCGTGCGGCGTTTACTGCATCTACTCTATCAGGTCGTTGTGGCGCTCGATAGCCTCTGCCACCGTACCGCCCTCGTCCACAATGAGCGAACGGCGCTTGGGCGAGATAATGCGCTGCGCGGGATAAACGCCGCGGTGGCCGCCGGCAAGATAGCTGATAAACGCAACGATGACAAAGAAGCCGGCGGCCGTTCCGTGGAACAGATCGATGGCCATCATGCAAGTGGTGATGGGCACGTTGAGGCCGGCGCAGAAGACGCCGAGCATGCCGAGGGCCGCCAGAAAGCTAGGGTCGATGCCGGCGAGGCAGCCGATCCAGCCGCCAAGTGCGGCTCCAATGCCAAACAACGGTGTGACCTCGCCGCCTTGGAAGCCGGCGCCCAGAGTGAGCGCCGTCACGACCAGCTTGATGGCGGCGTCAGCGAGGGTCGTGTTGCCGGCGAAACCAGCGCCCGAGAGCCAAGTGGCAAGGCCGGCGTACTTCCAGGCATCGAGCACTGCATAGGCTGCAAGCACCACAAGTGCGCCCACGAGAGCGCGAACAAGATAGTTGGTGATAAAGCGGCCGTAGAGGTTCTTGACGGTTCGAACCGACCAGGCAAAGAGTCGCGCGGTCAGTCCAAAGATAATGGCGCTGATGACGACGATGGCGACGGTTCGGGGCGTCATGTCGGGGACGCTGGCGATGACGTTTGCCTCGTACTCGGTGCCCAGGGCAAGTGAGGTAAAGTAGCCGGTAAACGAGGCGACGAGGCAGTAGATGCCGGCGGTGTAGTCGATCTTGCCGATAAAGCACATCTCCATGCCAAAGAACGCTCCGGCAAGGGGCGAGCCGAACACGGCACCAAAGGCAGACGAGATGCCGGCGAGCATGAGGTCGTGATGGTCGTGCTTTTTAAGATGGGCGAGGTTTGAGATGTTGCTGGCGATGGTGCCGCCGATCTGCACGGCAGCGCCCTCGCGTCCGGCCGAGCCGCCTGTCAGGTGCGTAAGCGTGGAGCAGACAAAGGTGAGGACGGCCATGCGGGCATGGATGAGACGGGTGCCCAGGGCAGAGTCGATGACCAGGTTGTTGCCACGTTTGGCGGCAAGGCCGTGGTTCTTATACACCCATGCGGTGGCGACACCCACGGCGGGGAGCAGGGCGTAGACCCACGCATGGTGCTCGCGATAGTCGGTCGCGATGTTCAGCGAGGCTAAAAATGCCCAGGCGGCAACACCCATAGCGAGCGAGACGATCACGACGAGCACGAGCAGCTTGGCGCTCGCGAGCAGATTGCGGGCGTTCCGGCGCGTGTCGGCGGCCAAGAGATGCTCAGAGCGGGTGAGCTGATGCCTGCCGGCCATGATGACGTCATTCAGGGAGAAGAAGCCTCCCTCATCGAGCGGCAGGGAATTGGCTTGCTCTTCGCTTTCGCTGTCTGATGTGTCGGTAAAAGCCATGGTGTCCTCTTCTTTGGTTACAACTCAAGCATTATAGAGCGTGACAAACGCGTCAAGCCGGTGGGTTGGTTTCGGTTCTGTTTCGTGCCCTGTAACCGACAGGTGTATTCGCGAGTGCAGGCCGTCTCACGGTTGAGCGGCGGGGGATTATACTGAATAAAACATAAAGAATCGGCGCCCTTGTTACGCGCCGCGATCTGTAAGAGGTGCATATGGCAGAGAAGCTCATTCCGTTGGAGGACGCGCAGGCAATTGTCTTGTCACATGTGAGTCCGACCAGGGTTGTCGAGATTCCCGTATGGCAGGCGGCGGGTCTTCCTTTAGCCGAGGATGCTGTGGCCGATATCGACATCTCGCCATTTGCCAACAGCGCCATGGACGGATATGCCGTGCGCGCCGTCGACCTTGGTGCGGCGTCAACCGATGCGCCGGTGACGCTTTCCGTTGTTGGCCACGAGGCGGCGGGTCATGTGTTTGAGGGTACGATTGGCGCGGGCGAGACGGTCCGCATTATGACGGGCGCACCGGTGCCAGAGGGCGCCGATGCCGTGGTGAAGTACGAGATCGTCGACGTGCTCGATGGCGATGGCAACGAGGGCTCGCACGTCCGCTTCTCGGCGCCGGCTAAGGTGGGGGAGAACGTTCGCTCTGCTGCCGAAGAAGCCCATGCCGGCGACGTCGTGATGCGTGCCGGTGAGGTTGTGGCGCCGGCTGGTGCGGGCCTGCTGGCAAGCGCCGGGTATGCGAGCGTGAAGGTGCACGCCGCACCGCACGTGGGCATCATCTCGCTGGGCACAGAGCTGGTTGCTCCAAGTGAGCTTCCGGCGCGTGGCCAGATTCGCGATTCCAACTCCTCGGCGCTGATGGCCGAGGCGCTCGATGCCGGTGCCGAGCCCGTGTTCTACGGTATCGCGCCCGACGACGAGCAGGCGATATCCGAACTCGTGCATCGTGCCGTACGGGAGTGCGACTTTGTCATTACGAGCGGCGGGGCCTCGGCGGGCGACTACGACTACGTGACGGCGCTGGTCCAGCGCGAGGGCGAGGTCCTGTTCGATCGCATCTCGATGCGTCCCGGCAAGGCCATCACGTTTGGACTGCTCGGCGGCAAGCCGTACCTGGGGCTTTCGGGCAATCCGGCGGCGGCCTACGTGGGCTTTGAGGTGCTCGCGCGCCCGGCGATTCGTAAGATGCTTGGTTTTGCCGAGGGCGCGCGCCCCGTGCAGCAGGCGACGCTCACGCACGGCGTGAAGAAGCGCCAAGACCGTCGCTTTTACGACCGCGCCAGCGTTGCGCGCGATGCCCAGACCGGCGAGCTTATGGTGACTGAGGCCAAGAGCCAGAATTCGGCGCTGCTTGGCACGATGCAACGCGCGAATTGTCTGCTGCGCATTAACGAGGGCCCGTGCGAGCTCGAGCCGGGCGATGTCGTGGATGTCGTCCGCGTCGACTTGCCCGAGGGCACCGTGCTTTAGGAGGAGCGCTATGGAGTTGAAGATTTCGATCGTGACGTGTTCGGATACGCGCGATCTTGCCCAGGATGAGGCCGGAGCCGCGCTCGAGGAACTCATTGCGGCTCAGGGCTGGACGGTGGCCTCGCACGTGGTTGTGCGCGACGACGTCGACGAGATCGGCGCCGCTATCGTGGACGCTGCCGACAAGCGCCATGCCCATGTTGTGCTTACCTGCGGCGGCACGGGACTTTCGATGCGCGACGTGACGCCCGAGGCGACGCACGCCGTCTGCGACCGCGATGTGCCGGGCATTGCCGAGGCGATTCGCGCGTACTCGATGGCCAAGACGCGCCGCGCGATGCTGTCGCGCGCCGTGTGCATGCAACGCGGTCATACACTTGTCGTAAACTTTCCCGGATCCACCAAGGCAGCCCGCGAAAGCTGGGAGGCGATTGCCGACCAGCTGGAGCACGCGGCACAGATGACGGCGGGCGGCGGACACGCCAAATAAGTGTTTCACCTGCGGCGGAGTGACCCGAACGGTTGCTCCGCCTTTTTGCTTGATGCCGAGGTGGAGTCGATGCGTGTCGTAATCTGAAAATATATTCTCATGCGAGAATAATTTCTCACTGCCATTATTCGCGCTGAAGTATAATCTGATTACAGAATAAAGCCCGCGGTGGGGTGCCCGGGCACAAGGTCCGAAAGGGGTCAATATGTTCGATATGGTTTCTCGCCGCGGTTTCGTCTCGCTTTCTGCTGCCGCTGCCGCCGGCCTTGGCCTTGCCGGCTGCTCGGGCAACAAGACATCCGAGCCCGCTGGTTCGGATGCCGGCTCCGCCAAGTCTTCCTCTAAGAAGAAGGCTGTTGAGCTGCAGGTTTTCGCCGCCAACTCGCTCGAGAAGGCTCTTCCCGAGGTCCAGGAACTCTACACCGACCAGACCGGCACCACCTTTGCCGACACGCAGTTCAAGGCCTCTGGCGACCTGGTCGAGCAGATGAAGGCCGGCGCTGCCGTCGACGTGCTCATCACCGCTTCCAAGGGCACCATGGACGATGCCGAGACTGCCGAGCTCGTCGACACCGACACCCGTGAGGACATGTTCGTCAACGACCTCGTGATCATTCGCGCCGAGGGCTCAGGCACCAAGGTCGAGGCCATCGCCGACGTCGCGAACTTGGACGGCAAGATCGCCATCGGCGATGCCAAGACCGTTCCGGCCGGCAAGTACGCAAACCAGGCGCTGGCCTCCGTCGGTCTCTACACCGGCACCGAGGGCGACGACGGCGAGTACGCTCCCGAGATCGCCGACAAGGTCGCGCTGGCCGATAAGGTCGGCACCGCTGCCGCCTACGTGTCCACGGGCGACTGCGTGGCCGGTTTTGTCTACAGCTCCGACATCTATCGCTACGACGGCATCGAGGAGGACTTCGTGTGCCCCGAGGATTCGCACAAGCCCATCGTGTATCCGGGTGCCGTTGCCGAGGGCTCCGAGCATGCTGACGAGGCCAAGGCGTTCATCGACTTCTGCCTGACCAACAAGAAGGCTCATAAGATTTGGGCTAAGTACGGCTTTGAGCTTTCCGAGTAGTGCAGAAGAGCGCTGCATAACGATATGCTTGAGGGCGGGCGTTCTTGCGATCGCCCGCCCTTTTTAGATTGAAGCGGCGTGCCTGCGCGTCGTTACCCTTTGTTTGAGGAGTCGCCCGTGTCAAGGAAAACGATTCGCCTGCTCGCTGCGCTGACGGCGGTTCTCTTTGCGTTTACCTCACTGCCCGGAGTTGCTTGTGCCGAGGCACTATTTGCCACTGCCGACGGACGCCAAGCGACCGAGGACTCCGCGCTTATCGATGGTGTCGATTTTGGCCTCAACGCCTTTGAGCGCAACGCCAAGGGCACGGCACGCTTGTTTGCCGACCAGCCCGAGGGCTATCGTTTTCCTATCTACAAAAAGACGTCATTCGTAACGGTGACCACGCCTACGAGCATCGTGGTGTGGGTCGATGCACACGCCGCCATGGAGGCGGGCCTCGACATTGCGAACTCCTCCGATCAAAAGGCGCTTAAGAAGATGCTCACAGGGCTCGACAAATCGCACTCCATGGGCGGCGCGCTGCTGGAGGACTCCAAGCTCGAGTGGGTGTTTACCTCGAACAATGAGCTGGTACAGGGCGATTACCGTTACCAGTTTAAAGTGAAGGGTGCCGACGGTGACTACTACACCGTCGTGAATGCCGCAGACGCCGCAAACGCCGGGCTCAATCTGGGTGACGGAGCCCTGTGGAGCGACAACGCCGCCCTGGTACCGTATGCGAGCGTCTCGACGACGGAGCCGCCCTCGCTGGCGGAGCGTGCCCAGACGTTTTTTGGCAGTATTGACTACCGCCCGTTTTGGGTGTCCATCAAAACGAGCGGGCTTGCCCTCGTGATCGCGTTTGCGCTGGGCCTGTTTGCCGCGTGGAAGACCATGGGCACCACGAGCCGTGTGAAGGGCCTGCTCGATTCGGTCTTTACCATCCCTATGGTGCTGCCGCCCACGGTCTGCGGCTTTTTGCTGCTTATGCTGTTCGGCCGCTCGACCGGGGTGGGCCAGTGGCTGATTGCGCACGGCATCTCGATTGTCTTTACGTGGCCGGCGGCGGTGATCTCTGCCGTGGTGGTGTCGTTCCCGCTCGTCTATCGTACGGCACTCGGCGCCTTCGAGAGCCTCGACACGCAGATGCTCGACGCGGCGCGCACGCTGGGCTGGTCCGAGCGACGCATCTTTACCAAGCTCATGATGCCCCTCGGCTGGCCCTCTATTGCCGCCGGTACGGTGCTCGCCTTTGCCCGCGCCATGGGCGAGTTTGGCTGCACGCTGTTCTTCGCGGGCAACTATGCCGGCATTACGCAGACCATTCCCATCGCCATCTACTTTGAGTGGATGGGCGGCAATACGTCGGTAGCGCTCTTTTGGGTCGTCGTCGTGATCGTCTTCAGCTTCTTGGTCATCCTGTTCATCAACATGTACACGGCGCATTCGCAAAAGTACCGCGAGCGGGGTCTCTCCCGCGCGGAGCGCAAACAGGCCAAGGAGCTTGTCGGTCAGGGCGATTCGCTCGACCCCGTCGGTGGCGATGCCCTGCGTATCGATCGCGAAGCGTTGGCCGAGCTTATGCGTGACGACGCGGTCGCGAAGGGAGGCCGATAGCCATGTCGCTCGTTCTGGATATCAAAAAGCGTTATCCCGGCTTTACCCTCGACATTCAGCTGGAAGCCGGCGAGGAGCGGGTGGCGCTGCTTGGCGCCTCCGGATGCGGTAAGAGCTGTACCTTGCGCTGCATCGCCGGCGTGGAGACGCCCGATGAGGGCAAGATCGTCGTCAATGGCGTGACCTTCTTCGACTCTGCCGCGGGCATCAACTTGTCGCCCCAGGAACGCAAGTGCGCCCTGCTGTTCCAAAACTATCAGCTGTTTCCCAATATGACGGTGGCCGATAACGTTTGTGCCGGCGTTGAGGATGCCGGCGACGCCGGAGCGCGCAAAAAGCTTGCCGAACGCTATCTGGGTATCTTTGGCCTGGCCGACTTTGCCGACCGCTATCCCGCGCGACTTTCGGGCGGACAGCAGCAGCGTGTGGCGCTTGCCCGCATGGTGGCGGCGCACCCGGGCATCTTCATGTTCGACGAGCCCATGAGCGCACTCGATGCGTATCTCAAGAGCGCGCTTGAGCAAAACTTGCTCGACCTGTTCGATGTCTGCAACCGCACCGTGCTGTACGTGAGCCACGATATCGATGAGGCATGTCGCCTGTGCGAGCGCATCTGTGTGATGCACAACGGGCATGTGGAGGAGATCGGTTCCGTCGAGGACGTGGTCCGCCGGCCGCAAACCTTGGCCGCGCTGCGCCTGACGGGCTGCAAGAACACGAGCCGTGCGCGCAAGATCGGGCCTCAGGAAGTTGAAGCCCTGGACTGGGGCATGACCTTCAATGTGGGCCGCGAGGTGCCCGACAACGTGGCGTACCTGGGCATCCGCGCGAGCTACTTCCATGTGGACAACCGTGCCGAGCGTGGTCGCAACAGCTACGACCTGCACGTGGCCCGCGTGAGCGATTCGCGTTTTGAGCGCTTGGTGCTGCTGGATGTGCCACGTGCCGACGCACCGACGCGCCTGCAGTGGAAGGTCAACAAGGTGAGTGTGCCTGTCGAGGAGTTGCCGCAGGCGGGGGAGACCCTGCGCATGCATTTTGATGCGAGCAGAATCCATCTGGTTTGCCGGTAGCGCGGTGTGCGGTACGGTCGGGGGATTGGTTCTTTGGCCGTCCGGGTCCTTAACTGGCTGCCATTCGCCGAATCGGGGATGACAAAACCTTATTAATCTGATAATTATTTATCAGACAGCGAGGTGCTCGCATCCCGATGCTGTCATACGCGTGTCGGCGGTGTTCGTCTGGACGACGACCGTTGATATAGTTACCTTCGACGAGAAAAGGAGGGCGCGCCGATGCCGCAGAAGACATATTCGCGTCGCGTTGCCGCGCGCGCCCTCTATATGGCTCGGAGTCGCATATGAGCAGGTATGTTCACGGCTCCGGGAGAGACGACGCACAACTAAATCATCAACCGCAAAGCAGGTTCCCCAAAATTCCGGGTTTACGCGCGGCTGGGTTTTCGCCACCCACCGTGCAGCAATACCGTAGCTATTCATTTTTGGTTCGAGAGGGGAACCGCCATGGCTGAAGAATTTGATTTCCATCCGATGTGGGAGAGCCTCGGCATGAATCTTGCCGACCACGACATGCTGCTGGGCGCCGTGGGCCAGATGTACGGGGATATGTTCCTGACGCAGAACAATCGCCCCAAGTCCACGTCCTACCTGGACTTTGTCGCCACCAATATCCACAGCGGCCGTATTAAGGAGATGCTCGACAAGAAGGAGGCCGGCGAGGCCACCAAGATCGTCGGCTCGTTCTGCGTCTATGTGCCTGAGGAAATTGTGCTTGCGTGCGATGGTATTCCCGTGGGCCTGTGCTCTGGTGCCGGCTGGGCAACGGACAAGGTCGAGGAGCATCTGCCGCGCAACACCTGTCCGCTCATCAAGAGCTTTGCTGGCTTTAAGCTGGGCGAGGTCTGTCCCTACATCGAGTCGAGCGACCTGGTAGTCGGCGAGAACACTTGCGACGGCAAGAAGAAGGCCTATGAGTTCTTTGCCACGCAAAAGAACATGTACGTCATGGATATCCCCAACGTGCACGACGAGTCGACGCTCGTGACCTGGAAGGCCGAGGTCAAAAAGCTCGCTGCCAAGATCGAGGAAGAGTGCGGCGTCAAGATCACGCCCGAGCGCCTGAAGGCTGCCATCCACGTCGTTAACGAGAAGCGCCGCGCCCTGCAGCGTCTGGCTGCGACCCGTGCCGCCGACCCGGCGCCCATCAGCGGCCTCGATAGCCTGCTGACCGTGCAGGCTGCCTTTATGGACGACACGCCGCGCCTGACCGGCGCCATCAACGACATGGCTGCCGAGTGCGAGGAGCGCGCCGCCAATGGTGAGGGCGTGGCGCCCAAGGGCACCAAGCGCATCCTGTACACCGGCACGCCCATGGCTGTGCCCAACTGGAAGCTGTTCAACCTGATCGAGAAGGCTGGCGGCATCGTGGTGGGCGAGGAGTCCTGCACGGGTTCGCGCTACTACAAGGACCTGGTCGACGAGTCCGGCGAGACGGTCGACGAGATGCTCGACGCCATCGCCGAGCGCTACTTTAAGATCAACTGCGCCGTCTTTACCCCCAATGACCAGCGTATGAAGGATATCGTTCAGATGGCCAAGGACTTGCATGCCGACGGCATCGTCGACGTGGCCCTGCAGTTCTGCACGCTCTACGAGATGGAGTCCTTCGCCGTGGAGAAGGCCGCCGAGGAGGCTGGCATTCCGTTTATGCACATCACGACCGACTACGCCGGCGAGGACGCAGGCCAGCTGCAGACCCGTATCGAGGCCTTCTTGGAGACCATTTAAACTGCGCGGCTTCCCCAGGCACCGCACCTTCCGGCTCCAACCCTCCTCGCGTACCAAAGTTCGCGGCGTCGGGCTTGTCGCTCGGAATCTGCGGCACCCAGGCACCCGATCTTGCCGTTCAAACCGTCGCTTGCGTACTCAAGTACGCGGCGCTCCTCTTTCACGGCAACCTCGGGTACCTGGGAAAGCCGTCTCCGTTGTCGGATTTCTTAGTTTTTTTCTTTTTTGGGAGTTGTATGTCCGAGGTTTCTGAACAGCCGTTGCCGCGCACGTTTGAGGAGTTCAACGAACAGCGCAAGGCGGCGTTTATTCGCGTTAAGGACTACAAGCAGGCCGGCAATCGCCTGGTCGGTTTTTTGTGCAGCTATACGCCGCTCGAGATTATCGATGCCGCGGGGGCTGCAAGCGTTGCCCTGTGCGGCACGTCCGACGAGGTGATTCCCGAGGCCGAGAAGGTGCTGCCGGCAAATCTGTGCCCGCTCATCAAGTCGACCTACGGCTTTGCCTATTCGCAAAAGTGCCCGTTTACGTACTTTAGCGACATGATCATCGGCGAGACCACCTGCGACGGCAAGAAGAAGATGTATGAGCTGCTCAACGAGCTCAAGCGCACGCACATTCTGCATCTGCCGCAGAGCCGCGACCGTGCCTACGAGCGCGAGGGCTGGTACGAGGAGTGTCGCCTGCTCAAGGAGGAGCTCGAGAACTTCTACGGCATTACGATTACCGATGACGACCTGCGCGCTGCCGTGCGTCGTCGCAACCGCCTGCGCGCCGCCCAGCTCGAGATGTTTGCGCTGCAGGCCAACCAGCCGGCGGCTATGAGCGGCGTCGACCTGATGAGCACCATGTTCGCCGGTACGTTTAGCTTTGATATCGAGGCCTATACGCAGCAGCTCGAGCAAAAGGTCGCTGCCCTGCGCGAGGCTTACGACGCGGGCGAGCGCCCCGTTGCGGCGGATACCAAGCGCATCCTTATTACCGGCTGCCCGGTGGGTGGCGTAATCAACAAGATCGGTCGCACCATCGAGTCCAACGGCGGCGTGGTCGTGTGCATGGACGACTGCTCGGGCGAGCGTACGGCCGCCATGATGATTGACCCCGACGCGCCCGATATCCTGCGCGCTATCGCCGATCGCTATCTGGACATCAACTGCTCGGTCATGACGCCCAACGACGGCCGCATGGACAACACGCTGGCCATGTGCGAGAAGTACCACGTCGATGGCGTGGTCGAGAGCGTGCTGCAGGCGTGCCACACCTTCAATGTGGAAAGCGCCCGCATGCAGGAGGCCGTCGAGGGCGCGGGCATTCCGTACATGAAGATCGAGACCGACTACAGCAACGGCGACATGGGCCAGATCGAGACGCGCATCGCCGCCTTTATCGAGACACTGTAGGACGAATGCGGCATAGGGACTGTCCCCTTGTCACATGTGAAGGAGGATGCCGTGGTTGGCATTGGTATCGACATCGGCTCGACGGCTGCGAAGGC
>CAKUGY010000023.1 GCA_934654835.1 uncultured Collinsella sp. | reverse complement strand
CGCCTTTAGACGCGAGCCCGGGGCCCGTGGGTTATACCCTAAGAGCAAACCACCCTTTTTAAGGGTGGTTCTGATTGAACGAGGGACTTACGATGAAAAATGTTCTGTGCTTTGGCGATAGCAATACCTATGGCTATGATCCGGCTGGTATGCGCGATGGCACTGCGGTGCGCTATACGCAGGATGTGCGCTGGTGCGGCGTGGCGCAGCGTGACTTGGGCGAAGGCTGGCATGTGATTGAGGAGGGCCTCAACGGCCGCACGACGGTGCGTGACGATATGTGCCATCTGGACACCAACCTCAACGGCATTCGCGCGCTGCCGATGCTGCTCGAGGCCCATAAGCCGCTGGATGCCATTGTGATCATGCTGGGCACCAACGACTGTAAGACGGTCTTTAACGTGACGGCCTCCGATATCGCCCGTGGCGCCATGGCGCTGATTCGTGCCGTGCGCGCGTTTCCCTGGACCGACGCCGCGCCGTGTCCGCGCATTCTGCTGATGGCTCCTATCAAGATCAAGCCGCAGATTGCCGATGTGTATATGACCGACTTTGATGAGCGCTCCGTCGAGGCGTCCGAGCATTTTGCCGAGTACTACGCGCATGTGGCCGAGCAGTTTGGTTGCGACTTCTTGAATGCCGCCGACTTTGCCGAGGCGGGCGATATCGATTATCTGCACATGACGCCCGAAAGCCACGAGAACTTGGGTCATGCCGTGGCGGCCAAACTCCAAGAGATGCTCGGTGAGTAGCGCGACTCAAAACCACCACAAAGGGGACAGGCACCTTTGTGGTGGTTTTGCCCGCGTTAGCGAACGGCTCGGCTGTCACATGGGTATGGACGAGCTTATTGACCTGTTTGTCGAGGGTGATGAGCTCGTCTCGAATACCGCTTTTGAGGATTTGGATCTTGCCTACGACGTGGCGAACGGCGCAACCTTCGATGGCGTTGTATTCCGGTCTTGCGTGTTTGACGGTGTGGACTGGAGCGGCTCGACCTTTCGCGATGTCGTGTTTCGCGGTTGCCGCTTTATCCGCTGCAATATGGAAGGCTGTTGGCTCAACCGCTGCGACTTCGTTGATTGCTCCGCACCGGGGCTCAACTTACTCAAGGCGTGCCTGTCGAGCGTTTCGTTTACATCGTGCGACCTGAGCTACGCGAATCTTTCGGAAGGGCGCATCGGCCCCATGGCGGCGCGCGATACGCGCATGACCGAGGCGGCACTCCAGGGCGCTAAGCTGGGGCAGCTGCGCTTGGACGGTTGCGACCTGACGCGCGTCGATGTGTTTAAGACGCCGCTTTCCGGCGTGGATGTATCGCGCTGCACATTTACGGCGCCCGTTGTTTCGGGCGACTACCGTGAGCTGCGGGGCCTGACGGTCAACGCCGAGCAGGCGCTGGCGTTGTCGGGTTTGTTGGGCATTCAACTTGCTGACGACTAGACGTCAATAGGGAAAACCACCACAAAGGTGCCTGTCCCCTTTGTGGTGGTTTTGGGCTGCGAATCTTAATACTGCCACATGTGGTTGACGGGGCCGGAGCCTTTGCCCATGTCAAAACCGGCGGCGAGGGCGCCTGTTAGGTAGGCCTTGCCGGCATTGACGGCATCGGCAAGTTCCATGCCCTGCGCCAGCGCGCAGGCGATAGCGGACGAGAGCGTGCAGCCGGTGCCGTGCGTGTTGCTGGTCTCGATGCGCTTGTGACGGAACCATGTGGTGAGCGGGTCGCCCAAGTGGTTGCCCTCGTCATCGAGCGGCGCGGGCTCGGCCAGTACATCGTTGGCCTCATTGACAAAATGCCCACCCTTAACGAGGGCCGCACAGCCAAAGCGGCGGGTGAGGAGCATGGCGGCATTTTGCTGCGTGCGCTCGGAATCGACTTCATAGTCGAGCAGCGCCATGGCCTCGGGAATGTTGGGCGTGATGACCGTCGCCAACGGGAATAGGCGGCGGGTGAGTGCTTCGGAAGCATCCTCGGCAATCAGACGCGCGCCCGAGGTGGCGACCATGACGGGATCGACGACCACGTTCGTTGCGTCCCAGGCGCTCAGGCGCTCAGCGATGACTTCGATAATTTCGGCAGACGAAACCATGCCGATCTTGACGGCGCTGGGGCGGATGTCGTCAAAGACGGCATCGATCTGTGCAGCGACAATATCGGGGGAGATGTTCTGTACGGCGGTAACGCCAAGGGTGTTCTGTGCGGTGATGGCGGTAATGGCCGTCTCGGCATACAGACGATGTGCCGTGATGGTCTTGATGTCGGCCTGAATGCCGGCACCACCGCTGGAGTCAGATCCCGCGATGGATAGAACGGCAGGAACCCTACTACGATCCATGTTCGCTCCCTTGTTCGGTCGGATTCAAATGGGTCTTTAAGCCAGCATTATAAAGATGCCCGGGCCGACTCTATGTCGAACCCGGGCGGGCGATGCAATCTTTACGCAAATGTAAGCAAATGTTCACACGTCAACAATTGACGGGCGCCAACTCGCTGCTAAAACGATCGCAGCGAAAAACTAGTCCTCCATGCCAAGATCGATCGTCGTGCCCTCGAACACCTTGTTGACGGTGCGGACGGCGCACATCTTGCCACACATGGTGCAGGTGCCCTCGGTGGCGGCAGGGGACTCCTCGTAGCGCTTCTTGCCGGTGACCGGGTCGAGGGCGCATTTCCACATAGCGTCCCAGTCGAGCTTGCGGCGCGCCTGGCCCATCCTGTCGTCCAGATCGCGGGCGTGCGGCACCTTCTTGGCGATGTCGGCGGCGTGTGCGGCGATCTTGGTGGCCATGAGGCCATCGAGCACGTCCTGGGCGTTGGGCAGGCACAGGTGCTCGGCCGGCGTCACGTAGCACAGGAAGTCGGCGCCGGAGCTGGCGGAGATGGCGCCACCAATGGCGGCGGTGATGTGGTCGTAGCCCACGCCGATATCGGTCACCAGCGGCCCGAGCACATAGAACGGGGCGTTGTGGCACAGACGCTTCTGCAGCTTCATATTGGCGGCAATCTCGTCGAGCGCCATGTGACCCGGGCCCTCGACCATGACCTGGACGCCGGCAGCCCAAGCGCGCTTGCACAGCTTGCCCAGCTCGATCATCTCGGCGGTCTCGGTGGCATCGTTGGAGTCGTAGAGGCAGCCCGGGCGGCAGGAGTCGCCGAGCGAGATCGTCACGTCGTATTCGTGGCAGATCTCGAGCACCTCGTCGTAGAACTCGTAGAAGGGGTTCTCGTTACCGGTGACTTCCATCCAGCCAAACAGCAGCGAGCCGCCGCGGCTGACGATGTTCATAAGGCGGCCGGTCTCCTTAAAGGTCTTGATGACCGACTTGTTGATGCCGCAGTGGATGGTCATAAAGTCCACGCCATCCTCGGCATGCGCGCGCACGACCTCGAGCAGGTCGTCCTTGGTCAGCTTGACCAGCGGCTTTTCCATATAACCGATGGCGTCGTACATGGGGACGGTGCCCACCATGAGCGGCGTCTCGTCGATAAGCTGCTGGCGGAACTGGCGCGTCTTGCCCGAGTTGGAGAGGTCCATGATGGCGTCGGCGCCAAAGTCCTCGGCGATCTTGACCTTCTTCCACTCCTCGGCGGCATCGGCCTTGTCGCCCGAGATACCCAGGTTCACATTGACCTTGGTGGACAGACCCTCACCGACGCCAAAGGCGCGCATGCCCTTTTTGATATGCACGATATTGGCGGGAATGGCGATGCGGCCGTCGGCCACGCGCTCGCGGATGTACTCGGGGTCGCGATGCTCGCGCTCGGCGACCTCTTTCATCTGCGGTGTGATTTGCCCGGCGCGGGCGAAGTCGATTTGCGTGACGAGCTTGGACTCGGTCTGTGTGCTCATTGGCACGGCTCCCTTCGTTGGCATTACCCATATCAGGTTTGCGGGTCAGGGCGGGCGCGCCCAATCTCAGCCTGCCGTCTTGTCCTGCAAGCTCCCCGTGTATGTAATGGGCTCAAGTATAGCCTGAATGGGTACGATTGGGCCAACGAGCGTGCCTGTGGGGAGGCGAACATGGAGGACAAGCATTTATATCGAGAGACGCAATGGGATGTTACGGCCGAGGAGGGTCGCGCCCACCATGGGCTGGTCGCCATTGGTTTCGCAATTCTTGTCGTGATGGTGATCGCCTGTTGTATCTGGACGTTTGGCGGGCGCGGGGGAGCCGGCTGGGAGTTTGAGGCCGACGACAGCCTGCCGATTATGACGGTGAAGGTCGCTGGCGGCAACACGGTCGCCGCTCCCGGCGATTATTGGTATCCGCGCGACGAGTTTGTGCAGCTGCAGTTGAGCGGCGGGTCTATTCCGGGCGAGGAAATCGAACGCGTGAAGTTTGATGCGACACTCAAAACGCTGACGGTGACGCTCAAAGATCAAGGGGATGTGCCCACGACGATGGATATCGCGCTGACGGAATGGCGTCTGGAGCCCCCGTCGGGCGTTAAGGTGTCCGAGGTGGAGCACGTCAAGGTCGTCTACCAAGATGGCTCGACAAGCGAAATTGCCAAGGCCGACGGCCTGGCGGAGTAGACGCCGTGCTTAGGCAGTGCCTTCAAAAGTAGCGGTGGGCCTACAAGGTCTGTTCGTTCAGGAAGACCAAGGTGTTTTTGTTTGAAAGCTCGGGAGCGTGACGATAACCGACATCGAACGCGGTGAGCCCGCTTGCATCCTCGAGCTTGTTTTCTGCCATCCAGCGCACCATAGAGCCGCGCGCCTTTTTGCTGGCGGTCGAGCGTTGGATGGGTTTGCCGTTGCGGACGCCTTCGCCAAAGAGGCATGTGACGACCGTGGCATCGGCGGCAAGGTGGGGCAGAACGGCTTTGGCGTATTCCACGCTGGCAAGGTTGACGATCGTGGTATTTGAGCCTGCCGGAGCGATAATCCGTGCGAGCTTATCGTCCCAAAACGCATAGAGGTCGCAGGCATCGTCGACAGCGAGCTTCGCGCCCATCTCCAGCCGATACGGTTCGACGGCATGAAAGGGGCGAACGCATCCGTAAAGGCCCGAGAGGATCCACAGGTGGCTTTGCAGCCATGCGAGCTGCGCGGAATCCATCACCTCGGGCGCCATGCTTTGGTACTGAATGCCGTGATAGGACATAACGGCGGGGGAGACGTTACAGGCGATATCGGGATTGTCGAGGTCGTCGTTTTTCAGGACGGGCTCAAACTCATGCAGAGTGTCGAGACAAGATCCCAGCAGTTTGTCGCTCACGTTCCACAGTGCCTGCAGACCGTCGCTGCCTTCAGTTCGCTCGATATCTAGCAGCGCGCGGTGCAGCTGAGCCGTCTCGTGCGCAAAGGGCGGAATGCCCAAGCATTCAAAAGCATCTTGGGCCGCGCGCATCTGCTTGGCGGGCGAAATGATGACCTGCAGCATGGAGTCTCCTATGCCAAAAAAGAAGTTGCGGTGGAATGGTTCTTGTTTTGCCTGTTTAAAGGGCAATTTAGGAACTATTTCACCGCAACTGATGAGGGGTTGGTTAGGCGCGCTCGAGGAAGGCCTTGTAGCCGCGGTAGGCTTCGTAGATGTCGGCCTTGTTGGCGACCTCCCACAGGGCGTGCATGGACAGGACTGCCACGCCGGAGTCGATGACGTTCATGCCGTACTCGGCCATGATGTAGGCGATGGTGCCGCCGCCACCTGCGTTGACGCGACCGAGCTCGCAGGTCTGGAAGTCCACGCCGGCGTTATCCATGATGTCGCGGATGAGCGCCATGTACTCGGCGTCGGCGTCGTTGGAACCGCCCTTACCGCGGCTGCCCGTGTATTTGTTAAAGCACAGGCCGCGACCCATAAAGGCGGCGTTCTTGGTCTCGAACTTGCTGGCGTAGCCCGGGTCAAAGCCGGCGGACACGTCGGAGGAGAGCATACGGCTGCGGGCGAGCGCGCGGCGCAGGGCCAGCGGGCTGTCCTCGCCGGCAAGCGCCATGATCTCGGCGACCGTGTTCTCGAAGAAGCGGCTCGTCATGCCGGTAGCGCCCACGGAGCCTATCTCTTCCTTGTCGACGATGAGCGTGATGCTCGTGCGCTCAACGCTGGCCATATCGATCTGGGCAAGCATGGACGGATAGGCGCACACGCGGTCGTCGTGGCCATAGCCCAAGATCATGGAGCGGTCGAGGCCCATGTCGCGGGCGGGGCCGGCGGGCACGACCTCGATCTCGGCGGAGAGGAAGTCCTCCTCCTCGACGTCGTACTGCTCCTTGAGGATGTCCAGGAACATCTGCTTGACGGGTTCCTTGGGGGCGTCCTTGTCGTCCTCGTCAAACTTGACGGGGCGGCCGCCCACGATGACGTCGAGGATCTCGGCGTCAACGGCGTCCTTGGCGGGCTTGGCCATCTGCTCGCTCGAGAGGTGGATCAGCAGGTCGGAGATGGTAAAGACCGGGTCGTCTGCCTTATCGCCGATGTTGATGTCGACGGTGGTGCCGTCCTTTTTGCAGATGACGCCCACGAGCGCGAGCGGCGAGGCGACCCAGTGATAGCTCTTGACGCCGCCGTAGTAGTGCGTGTCGAGGTAGGCCATGTCGCCGGCCTCGAAGGCGGGGTTCTGCTTGAGGTCCAGGCGCGGCGAGTCCACGTGGGCGCCCAGGATGTTAAAGCCCTGCTCGAGCGGTGCGGTGCCCAGGTTGACAAGCATGAGGTCCTTGCCGTGGTTGGCGGCGTACACCTTATCGCCGGCCTTGAGCGCGCGGCCCTCGGCGATTACGGCCTCCAGGTCGACGTAACCTGCCTCCTCGGCCATCTTGATGCCGGCCTTGACGCACAGGCGCTCGGTCTTGTTCTCGCTCAAAAACTGCTTATAGCCGCGGCAAAGCTCCTCGAGCTCCTCGATCTGCTGTGGCGTGTACTTTT
This sequence comes from uncultured Collinsella sp., assembly GCA_934654835.1. GTDB lineage: Bacteria > Actinomycetota > Coriobacteriia > Coriobacteriales > Coriobacteriaceae > Collinsella. Next base: position 13,903 of record CAKUGY010000023.1, on the reverse strand, counting down.
TCCATGCGCAGGGACGCTCCATGACGCAGGCTCCTTTCGGATCGATCGTGCTGGTTGATGTACCGTGAGCCATCGTATCACGCGCGAGCCCGCGGTGGCAGGGGAGCCTGATGTGCGGTGGCCGTAGGGCGGGGAGCGTGTAAACTGGTGTGAGCGAACCGTGCCCAGCCCAAAGCGAGGTATTCAATATGTCTGACAAGCGCCGTACCTTTGCCGTTATCGACGGCAACTCGCTCATGCACCGCGCCTTCCACGCCGTGCCGCCCACCATGAACGCGCCCGACGGTCGTCCCACCAACGCGATCTTCGGCTTCTTGAACATGTTCCTCAAGATGATCGACGCTTTTGACCCCGACGGCGTCGTCGTGGCGTTTGACGAGGGCAAGCCGCGCGTGCGTATGGAGATGCTGCCGCAGTACAAGGCGCAGCGTCCGCCCATGGATCCCGACCTTCACGCGCAGTTCCCCATGATCAAGGAGCTGCTCACCGCACTCAACGTGCCGATTCTGCAGTCCGAGGGCTGGGAAGGCGATGACATCCTGGGAACCATGGCGCGCCTGGGCGAGGAAGCCGGCTGCGACATGCTGCTGGTGACCGGCGACCGCGATATGTACCAGCTCGTGACCGAGCACGTCAACGTGGTGTCGACCCGCAAGGGCCTATCCGACGTCGCGATTATGACGCCCGAGAGCGTGGACGATTTGTATCACGGCATTACGCCGGCGCTCGTGCCCGATTTTTATGGCCTGAAGGGTGACACGTCCGACAACATCCCCGGCGTGCCGGGCATCGGTCCCAAAAAGGCGAGCGCGCTTATCGCGCAATATGGCAGCCTGGACGAGGTTATCGCGCACGCCGACGAGGTCAAAGGCAAGATGGGCGAGAACCTGCGCGCGCACATTGACGACGCGCTGCTGAGCCGTAAGGTCGCGACCATTCGTACCGATGCGCCCGTCGAGCTCGATTTTGATGCAACGTCCTTCCCGGCGTTTTCTGCCGACGAGGTTTCCGCGGCGCTGGGCACGCTCGGCATAACGGCCATGCAGAACCGCTTCTTGGCGCTGATTGGCGGCGAGGGCGGGGCCGTGGGTGCGTCCAGTGTATTTGAGATGCCTGCGATGGTGCGTGCCGCCGCCGGCGATGCCGAGGCACTCGGTGTCGTCGCGGCTGAGGTCTCCCGCGCGATTGAAGCCGGCGAGTGGGTCGCCGCCGTGGTGGACGACGACAAGGAAGAGGGCGCACTCTTTGGTCTGACGCGCACGCTGTGGCTGGCGACTTCCAAGGGCTTGTTCGCGCTCGAGGAGGGCGACGACAGCGCGGCGGTCGAGGCTGAGGGCTTCAACGTTGCCCACGGTGTGATCGCCGACGTGCTCGCGCGTCTGTTTATGGAGGGTCGTGTGGCGAGCCCGGACATGAAGACGCTCCTGCACGAGCTTTCGCCCATCGATTCTTCTGAGCCCGAGCTTATGGATCCGCTCGCTGCCGATTCCACACGCATCTTCGATACCGTGGTCGCTGCCTACCTGTTGGATTCCGACCGCTCCGAGTTTGACGAGGACTATCTGGCCGATACCTATCTTCAGATGTCACTGCCTGCGGCCCGCGGCGCGGAAGGTGCCGGCGAGGACGCGCCCGTACCCGCTGCTCGCACGGCTGCCCTGACGCTGGCCCTGGTGGCCCCGCTGCGCGACCGCATGGCGCGCGAGAACGCCGCCAACGTGTTCGACGGCATCGAGATGCCGCTCGTGCCGGTGCTTGCCAAGATGGAGCGCGCGGGTATGCTCGTTGACCCCGATCGTCTGCACAATCTGTCCGAGGGCCTCGCAACCCAGATTGCCGAGGTCGAGCGCAGCATTCGCGACCTGGCCGGCGACGAGACCTTTAATATCGGTAGCCCCATGCAGCTGTCGCACGCGCTCTTTGATGTGATGGGGCTTCCGACCAAGGGCCTCAAAAAGACCAAGCGCGGCTATTATTCGACCAACGCCAAGGTGCTGACCGACCTTGCCCGTGACCACGAGATTGTGCGCCTGATCTTGGACTGGCGTGAGAAGTCCAAGATCAAGTCAACGTATCTGGACACGCTGGGTCCGCTGCGTCGCGGCGATGGTCGCGTGCACACCACGTACAACCAAACCATTACGGCGACGGGCCGTCTGTCTTCGAGCGACCCCAATCTGCAAAACATTCCGACGCGCTCGGAGCTGGGTCGTACCGTCAAGACGGCGTTTTCGGCGGGCGAGGGGAGCGTCTTTTTGGCGGTGGACTACTCGCAGATCGAGTTGCGCCTGCTCGCGCATCTTTCGGGTGACGAGCACCTGGTGCGCGCCTTTAACGAGGGCGAGGACTTCCATGCCGAGACGGCCGCGCGCGTATTTGGCGTCCAGGTATCCGAGGTAACGCCCGACCTGCGCAGCCGCGCCAAGGCCGTGAACTTTGGCATCGTGTATGGCCAGCAGGCCTACGGTCTGTCGCAGTCGCTGCATATCTCGATGGCCGAGGCGCGTGACATGATCGATCGCTACTACGAGGCTTACCCCGGCGTGCGCACATTCCTGGACAACGTGGTGGCGCGTGCCAAGCAGACGGGCTATGCCGAGACCATGTATGGCCGCAGGCGCCATATCCCCGAGCTCAAGGCCAAAAACCCGCAGCTCCGCGGCTTTGGCGAGCGTACGGCCATGAACCACCCCATGCAGGGTACGGCGGCCGACATCATCAAGATTGCCATGGCCCGCGTGAGCCGTCGCTTGGAAGAAGAAGGCTTTGCCGCCCACATGATTCTGCAGGTGCACGACGAACTGGACTTTGAGTGCCCCGTCGACGAAGTCGAGCGCCTAACCACCATGGTCCGCGACGTCATGGAACACGTCGTAGACCTACGCGTGCCGTTAATCGCCGAGGCCAGCACCGGTGTGACCTGGGCAGACGCAAAGTAGCCCCCAGCGGGCCCGAGCAACATGCTTGGGCCCTTTTGTTTATGAGATTTATCAATCTTATGAGTCTTATGAATCTTATGAGATTTATGAAACTTATGAAAATAGAATCGAATTGAAGATAGGGTTGGGAGGTCGCATGGAATACAGAAATCCTTTCAAGCCGACTGCTGGCAAAATGCCGCCCGTACTCGTCGGTCGCGATAAGGTCGTCAACGATTTTGTCGAGGGCTTGTATGAGGGAGAGGGCGCTCCTGGCCGCTTGATGCGCATTACGGGGCCCCGCGGTTCGGGTAAGACCGTTCTATTGTCCGAGCTTGCCAAGATTGCCGAGGATCAAGGCTGGCTTGTGGTTAATGCTGCAGGTTCCGACGAGTTGGTCGAGTCTCTTTCCAGAAAGCTCAAGCGAGCACCCTTTTTCAATGAGGTGCGCCTAAAAGCTCAGGTTCCGTTTGCCTCTATTGAGGCACAGCATTTAAGTGCTTCGCCTGATGATTTTGAGTCGCTTCTAGGCCTCGCGACGGGCGAGATGTCCAAGCGCGGCAAAGGCCTTCTGATAACAATCGATGAGGTTCAGGATGCTCCGATGGATGCAATTCGGACCATTGCATCGGCCGTGCAGTTTATGATTCGCGACGAGCAGAATATCGCTCTCGTCTTTGCAGGGATCACGACGGGCGTTCTCGATATTTTAAACGGGAAATCTCTGACGTTCCTGCGTCGTGCCAAGCCCGAGGAACTCGATGCCATTCCACTTGATGAAGTGCGCTATTCGCTGCTTCAGACGATTGAGGAGTCGGGGCTCTCGATTGACGATGACGCGCTTGACGCCGCAACTGGGGCAACGCGGGGATATGCTTACCTGATTCAGCTGGTGGGATACCACGTGTGGCGTGCGGCCTGGCTGAGAGGCCGCGACGGAGAAGAGCCTATTACAATTACGCTTGCTGATGCCCGTAAGGGGATCGAGTCTGCTCTCGAAGAATTCAAGACGGCGGTGCTCGAGACCGCTATTTCCGACTTGCCTAAGACCGCAATCGATTTTATTCTCGCCATGAGTGATATGTCGGATGTCGCATCGGTGGCAGAAATTGCCAAGGTGCTGGGTAAATCGTCAGGCTATTTGAGCCCATACCGTCGCAAGCTGATATCGCGCCAGGTAATTGAGCCAACAGCACCAGGTTTCGTGACGTTCTCGATTCCTTTCATGAAAGAATTCCTACAAGAAAGTCGCGAAGAGATTCTGGCAAGATACGGCGAATAACACCGATCATAATTCACCAAGCATGCTAGCCATGGCACACAACAGAAGGGGGCCCTTTCAATAAAGAGCCCCCTTCATTCCAAATTAATTCAGACCAAGTATCTAGACGCCAAGACGCCATTTAGGTGGCAAGTGAGTCAACATAGCCAAGCCCGGGGCCGGCTGTTTGATTTTTGTAGATTCCGCACGAGCCGAAGGCCACTTAATGTGGCCTTCGAGCGAGCCCAGGACCTGACCGAGCAAAAATCAAACAGCCGGCCCCGGGCTTGGCGGTGAGTTTAACGAGCCGCCAAGATGGCGTCGATGAGCGTCAGTACGCCCCCGTCGTTGTTGCTCGGAATGCGCCATTTAGCATGCGCGTTCATATGCTCCTCGGCATTGTCCACGATAAAGCTGTGACCGACGCGCTCCAGCATGGGGATGTCGTTATACGTATCGCCCACGGCGGCGGCATCGGCGATGTCGATGCCGAGCTGCTCGCACAGATGCGCGACGCCGGCGCCCTTGTCGACACCCAGGTTCATAAAGTCAATCCACTCGCGACCGGCATTGGTGACATAGAGCTGGTCGGAGAATGCGGGGTTATAGGTCTCGCGGAACGCGGGCTCGGCATCGTAGGCAGGGAAGAAGATCGAGATCTTGTTGGACTCGACATCGAGGCCCTCAAAAGTGTCGACGTAGTTGATCGTGTTGTAGTAGACGCTGATCTCGTCGTGATACTGGTGGTCGCGGGCAAGCACGTAAAACTCGTCGTAGCAGCACAGCACGGGAACGGCGCGCGGGTCCTCCGAGGCACGGGCGAGTACCTGCTGGTACAGCGCCACATCGATGTTGCTCTTATAGATATAGTTGCCGCGATAGATGACGCAGGCTCCGTTGTCGGGGCAGAACGCGAGGCGGTTCTTAATACCTTCGAACATTTCCTCGAGCTTGGGGGCCGGACGTCCGCTGGCAGGACAGAATACGATACCGGCGTCGGCGAGCTTGTCCAGACGCTCGTCGAGGCCCTGGGGCAGCACGCGCTCGTCGGTGAGAAGCGTCTTGTCCATATCAACGGCGAGAATCTTGATGTTGCCGATATTGGCATCTGATTCGTAAGTTTGCATAAAAGCGCGCCTTTCGTTTCGAAATTGTTTCAGACGTTATAACCATCAACTAGTACTCGGGCGTATTTTCGCAGGATTGTCGCGTATTTGCACCACACTTCACAAAGTAATGAAAAAACTTTTCAGAAATTTGAATTTGTCACTTGTGCAGGACGCACTTTAGCGTATGATAGCGACCATCGAAAACGGAGACGGCAAAAGCGCCGCTTACCGAGGAAAAGGTACCGTTTGCGATATATGAATTGCGCCCGGCGATACGTGAAAGGAGAGGCAGATGCAGTTCGTAAAGATCATCACTACTGCAGACAATGCCATCCGACGCCAGCGCGCAATTTCCCGACGACGATAACAATCGTCTCTGTCCGCATGGGGCGAAATGCCTCAACAGAGTCATTTTGAGGTCGTCGGGTTTTTAGCACGACATAGTCGCATGTTTCTAGGGCATGCCTGTGCTGCATTCTGCTGAATAACCTGATATTGCACGGTTTTTGACCTTGAAATGACTTGCAACTGACCGATGTTCTAACTAGCTACCAAGGGCGAAAGGAAACAGCCATGAGCAAGGAAAAAGTCGTTCTCGCATATTCCGGTGGTCTTGATACATCCGTATGTGTCAAGTGGCTGCAGGATGAGAAGGATCTCGATGTCGTTTGCGTCTGCGGCAACGTGGGCCAGGAGGAGACCGGCCTGGATGCCAAGAAGCAGAAGGCCCTCGACCTGGGCGTTCTGGACTGCCAGGTGCTCGACCTGCGCGATGAGTTCTCCGATGAGTTCCTGACCAAGGCCATCGCCGCCAACTCCATGTACGAGAACAAGTACCCGCTGCTCTCCGCTCTGTCCCGCCCGCTGCTTGCCAAGAAGCTCGTCGAGGTCGCCCACGAGTTCGGCGCCACCTATGTCGCCCACGGCTGCACCGGCAAGGGTAACGACCAGGTCCGTTTTGAGGCTGCCGTCAAGGCGCTCGACCCTGAGCTCAAGGTTATCGCCCCGGTTCGTGAGTGGGATCTGAAGTGCCGTCCGGACGAGGTCGCCTACGCCCACGCCCACAACGTGCCGGTTCCCGAGGGCGCCAACGACAACCCCTATTCCATCGATGACAACCTGTGGGGCCGCGCCATCGAGTGCGGTCACCTGGAGGATCCCTGGAACGAGCCGCTCGACGATGCCTGGGTTATGACCAAGAACCCCGAGGACACGCCCGACACCCCGACCTACACCGAGATCGAGTTCGAGGCCGGCAAGCCCGTCGCCGTCGACGGCAAAAAGATGAAGCTCTCCGAGATCGTCATCGCCCTCAACAAGATTTCCGGCGATAACGGCTTTGGCCGCCTGGACCTGGTCGAGGATCGTTTGGTGGGCCTCAAGAGCCGCGAGTGCTACGAGGTTCCCGGCGCCCTGACACTCATCACCGCCCACAAGGCGCTCGAGGATATCTGCGTCGAGGGCGATCTGCTCAAGACCAAGATCAAGCTCGAGCAGGATTGGGCTACCGCCGTGTACAACGGCCAGTGGTACAGCCCGCTCAAGAACGCACTCGACGCCTTTATGGCCGACACTCAGAAGTTCGTGACCGGCACCGTCCGTCTGAAGTTCTTTAAGGGCAACTGCCATGTCGTCGGCCGCAAGAGCCCGTTCAGCCTCTATGACTACGGTCTGGCAACCTACGACCGCGACACCACGTTTGATGAGAAGGCCAGTGCCGGCTTTATCGAGATCGACACACTGTCGCTCAAGACGTGGGCTAAGGTCCAGGGTCCCAGCTCCGCTGCCGCCCAGGCCTAAGGCTTTTCCTTCCCTTGGTATCCGCGCGGCCCATCCGCGTGATACATAACGGGCGCATGGGGTCCCTACCTTTCGTTATGCTTGCTGACACTTCTTAACATCGGTGGCCCCTACGTTCCGCCCGCATATATGACGCCGCACCTGCGGCTGAGTCCGAGCCCCGCCGGGGTTGTCCGGCGGGGCTCTTGCTATCAATTTGAAGGCCTTGCGCCCGTATATATCTAGGAGTTCCCATTATGCTGAACGCTCTTGCCCATGCTCTGCTCGCCCTTGCCCCCGAGCTCGATACCACCAAGGTCGAGGAAGTTCCCATGAGCCTGAAGGCTTGGATTGACGGTTCGCAGGGTAACCTCAGGAGGGAGTCGATGGGCGCCAAGTGCCTGACCCGTCACTTCTTTGCTATTTAGCTTGTCAGCCCCGCGCGTGGCGGGGGATGTGCAAAACTAACAGTTGATAAATCGCTTTAGCGGCATGGCGCAACGCTTTGTGCGCCGATGTTTTGGTAATTGATGAAAGGGGACGGTCCCATGGCTCTTTGGGGTGGTCGTTTTGAGGCGGGCGTGGCCGAGGTCACGCAGGAGTTTGGTGCGTCGCTGCCGGTCGACAAGCATCTCTATAAGCAGGATATCGCCGGCTCTAAGGCACATGCCAAGATGCTGACCGCCCAGGGCATCATCAGCGCCGAGGATGAGCAGGCGATTGCCGAGGGCTTGACCGGAATCGAGCAAGACATCGATGCCGGTAACTTCACCTTCGATATCAACGACGAGGACATCCACATGTCAATTGAGAGTGAGCTGACGCGCCGTATTGGCGAGGCGGGCAAGCGCCTGCACACCGGCCGTTCGCGCAACGATCAGGTGGCGACCGATACACGTCTGGGCGTCAAGGCGCTTGCCAAGGAACTTATGGAAGCCAATCTGCAGCTGCGTCACGTGCTGGTGGATGCGGCCAAGAAGTATGACAAGGTGATTTTGCCGGGTTATACACATATGCAGCATGCTCAACCTGTGCTGCTCTCGCACCACCTGCTGGCGTATTCCTGGATGTTCGCGCGCGACTTTACGCGCCTGAAGGCTGCCTTTGATGCTGCCGACAACTGCCCGTTGGGTGCCGCCGCGCTTGCTGGTACAAGCTATCCGCTCGATCGTCAGATGACGGCTGCCGAGCTTGGCTTTGCGGGCGTGATTCCCAACTCGCTCGATGCTGTATCCGACCGTGACTTCCTGCTCGACCTGCACTATGCCGGCTCCGTTATGGCCATGCACCTGTCGCGCCTCTCCGAGGAGATCGTGCTGTGGTCGAGCTCCGAGTTCGGTTTCATCACGCTGTCCGACTCGTACTCCACCGGCTCTTCCATCATGCCGCAGAAGAAGAACCCCGACTTCGCCGAACTTATCCGTGGCAAGAGCGGTCGCGTGTACGGCAACCTGGTGCAACTGCTGGTGACCATGAAGGGCCTGCCGCTGGCCTATAACAAGGACCTGCAGGAGGACAAGGAGGGCGCGCTCGATACCGCCCATACGCTCATGCAGTGCCTGTCCGTTATGGCCGGCATGATCTCGACCTGGACCGTCAACGAGGACGCCATGGCCCGCGAGTGCGGCGTGGGCCACCTGGCCGCTACCGACGTTGCCGACTACTTGGCTAGGCGCGGCCTGCCGTTCCGCGAGGCGCACGCCGTGGTGGGCCACCTGGTCCTGATATGCGAGAAGCGTGACTGCAATCTTGAGGACCTGCCGTTTGAGGTGTTCCAGGAGGCAAGTCCGCTCTTTGAGCACGATATTACCGAGGCGCTTGACATCCCGTCGATTGTCGCCGCGCGCACGACTGAGGGCGGTACCGCGCCTGCCGCCGTCGCCGTGCAGCTGGAGCGTGCCGAGGCGCAGCTTTCGGCCGATGAGGTCACGTTTGGTTTGCTGACCAAGGTCATCGAGATGGGTCATGGGGCAAATTAAGGTCCTGTCTGAAGCTGTTTCAGTCATTTATTGATAAATCGTTTTTGCTTTTACGGGCGCCTGCTGATGCGGGCGTCCGTATTTTGTTGCCACGGGGGAGGGGCTTGTCGAGAACTTCTGTAGGACCTTTGGGCAGCTTGTGAAGGGGGTACGTTCACGGGCGGCAACCGACCGTCTGCTCGGTTCGATGCGGTTGATGGCGGGGTGGATGGTACTCTAGTCGGGCTTCGAAACAGAAGTGACACATATGGAACGCTTCAATAAATTACAGCGCTTCAATAAACAGCTTTTTGTTTAACTGCAGCTAAAACTCTGTTACGATGCAGTCCAGGCGGGTGCCGGAATGGGACTTGGGCACGCGCGAACCAACTTGAAAGGCTACCTTATGGCTATCGAGAAGACCTTCATCATGATTAAGCCCGACGCCGTGCGCGATCGCAAGATCGGCGAGATCGTTGCCCGTATTGAGCGCAGCGGCCTTGTTATCGAGCGCATGGAGATGACCACGCTTGAGCGCACCACCGTCGAGGAGCACTACGCCCACCTCAACGACAAGCCCTTCTTTGGCGGCCTGTGCGACTTTATGACGAGCGGTCCGGTCGTCAAGATGGTCGTTTCCGGTCTTTCCGCTGTTGCTAAGATGCGCACCCTCATGGGCGCTACCAATCCGCTTGACGCCGCTCCTGGCACCATCCGCGGCGACTTTGCCGTCGATGTCAACGCCAACGTGATCCACGGCTCCGACTGCCTGGAGAACGCCGAGATCGAGATCAAGCGCTTCTTTGGCTAAACCAGCTTTGACTCCTTAAAGCTGTTAGCGTGTGGCTTGGGCGCCGCGGAACTCCATCCGCGGCGCCCTTTTTATGTCGGTAGATTTCTGGGCATGTACTAAATATCTACTAAGAGGGCCCGCCCGGATGTGCGTTCCGGGCGGGCCCTCTGCTGTTAGCTTGTGGCGTTGTTAGGCTTTAAGCCTCGTCGACGACCTTAAGGCCGCGAGTCTGGTCGATCTCGTTGAGGAGGTTGACGCGACGCTCGTGACGGCCTCCCTCAAACTCGGCGTCGAGCCACTCGTCGACGATCATCTTGGCGAGCTCGGAGCCCACGACGCGGGCACCAAAGGCAAGCACATTGGTGTTGTTGTGCATGCGGGAAAGCTTGGCGCTGAAGGGCTCGGAGCACACGACGGCGCGCACGCCCTCGACCTTGTTGGCGGCCAAGCTGATGCCGACGCCGGTACCGCAGATCAGGATGCCCAGGTCGACGTCACCGTTGGCAACTGCCTTGCCCACCTTGTAGCCGGCGATGGGGTAGTCGAAGCTCTCGGAGGTGTCGGTGCCAAAGTTCACGACCTCGCAGCCGCGCTCCTTCAGGTGCTCGGAGATGATGTTCTTGAGCTCGACGGCGGCGTGGTCGTTACCGATACCGATCTTCATGGATGGTTCCTCTCTGGTCCGTGCGGCGCAAATGCTAAAGGTTTTACCGCGTTCGACTGCATGATAGCGCGACTTTTGCCTAAACGCTCGACCGTTTTTTGGTCAAACGCTTTATCAAGTAAGTACACCAGTTCATCACGAAATCTGCCGTCAGTTTGACGCTCGCAACCGTCTGCCGGAACCCGGGTTGCGGTTTTTGGGCCCTTGGTATCAAATAAAGAAGTTGACTATATATAAGAAATAAGACGTTGTGTATACAGGAGGCACCAATGCCCACCGATTCCATTCGCGATGCTGCGTTCTGTGACGTTTTGAACCGCGAGCTTGTTTGCGCGCTTGGCTGCACTGAGCCTATTGCCGTTGCTTACGCGGCGGCGCTTGCGAGCCAGACGCTCGGCTGCGAGCCGGAGCATATGGACGTTGCCTGTTCGGGCAATATCATCAAGAACGTCAAGAGCGTGACCGTGCCCAACTCGGGCGGTATGCACGGCATTGAGGCAGCGGCGGTGCTGGGCGCTGTGGGTGGTGACGCCAAGAGTGCGCTCGAAGTGCTCGAGAGCGTCAATGACGCGAACCGTGTCCGCGTGACCGAGCTGCTCGCCGATGCCGGCTACTGCGATGTGTCGCTTGTCGAGGGTGTGCCCAACCTGTATATCAAGGTGACGGCCATGGCCGGCGGTCATACCGCGGTTGTCGAGATTACCGATCACCACACCAATGTTACCTGTCATACGCTCGACGGCATTCCGGTGTGCGGCAAGTCGGCGGGGGAGTGCGCCGCCTGTGCCGAGCGCGTGGTGGCCGAGCGAGAGGCCGATAACGCCGACACACCCATGTCGATCGAGTCCATCATCGACTTTATCGAGGACGGCGATATTGAGGGCGCTCGCGCGGCAGTTGAACGCCAGATTGAGCTAAATGGCGCCATTAGTGCCGAGGGTCTGGCACACGCTTGGGGTGCCGAGGTTGGTCGCACGCTGCTGGGCGCCCGCGCCGATGATGTGGCCTGTCGTGCCCGCGCCCGTGCTGCCGCCGGTTCCGACGCGCGCATGAATGGTTGTGCGCTGCCGGTCGCTATCGTGTGCGGATCGGGCAACCAGGGCATCACCTGTGCGCTGCCTGTTATGGAGTATGCCGAGTACCTGCGCTGCGACCATGAGCGTCTGGTGCGCGCCGTGATGCTGTCCGATCTGATTGCCGTGCATATTAAGAGTTATATTGGCGCGCTTTCGGCGTTTTGTGGTGCTATTTGTGCTGCGTGCGGCGCCGGCGCTGCCATTACGTGGTTGTGCGGAGGCACGCGCGAGCAGATTGGCGCGACGGTCTCCAACACACTCGGTAACGTGGGCGGCATCGTGTGCGATGGCGCCAAGGCGAGCTGCGCCGCCAAGATTTCCGCTGCCGTCGATGCGGCGATTCTGGGTCACGATATGGCTATGCAAGGTCGTGGTTTCCGCGCCGGCGAGGGCCTGATTCAGGATACCGTCGAGCAGACGATTGCCAGCATGGGATACGTGGGCCGCGTGGGCATGAAGGACACCGACGTCGAAATTCTCAACATCATGATTGGCAAAACGCAGGTTTGCTAGTTACGCGGGTTTACCAACCCGCGTAACGGGTCGACGCTGCAAACGCCCCTAAGCGGCAATCTGCCTTTCAATCGTCGGGCATGACCAAAAGGTCAATGCCCTCCTCTTTCAAGGCACCTTGCTCACTTAGGGGCGTTTTCGCTGACTTATGCTCAACTTATGACGTTGTTTTGCTCGGGCGAGAAGGTGGCCCTACGACAGCTCGTCGGCCACTTGATGTTCGTAGAAGGCTTCTACTACGGCGTTGAAGTTGTGGGCGAAGTCTTCCATGGTTCCGCGCCAGGTGGCTCGGCTCGGCTTTCCCTGGCCCACGTAGGCGGTTTGAATGCCGCAGTCTGGGCTGGGGAAGTCGCGCTTGGGGTCGTTGCCCACCATGAGGACCTCCTGCGGTTCGAGCCCCATCACCTGCAACTGCTCCAGGTAATATGTGGCATCGGGCTTGCAGCGGGTGGCGTTTCCCATGTGCGTCACGAGCTCAAAGGGTGCATCGGTCAGTTCTCCCCAGCCTATGCGGCACTCGATGGCACCCTGGGGAAAGCTGGGATTGGTAAAGAGTGCGCAGCGCAAGCCCGCGTCCTGCACGGCCTGCAGCGCGGCGTGCGCGCCGGGCATGGCCTTCGCGTTGATCATGTCGTCGTTTTTGAACGGCAGAACCTCGCGCTCGTAGTAGGTAAACGCCTCGTAGATGAGGGGGTCCGAGAGGCAAATGCCGCACCTGCGCTCGACCTCTTCCTGGTAAAACGCAAGGTTGGTGCGATTGTCCGTGCCGCTGCGGCGATTGGCGTTGAGGTCGACCAAAATGGTGCCGAGGCGTGCCATCGTGCCGCCACGGCTGCGACGGCCGATATCCGCGAGCATCGACGAGACATCCTTAAAATAGCGAAGGATAAACGCATTGAGGTTGATGCTAAGAAGCGTTTCGTCCATATCGAAAACGACAGCTTTGAGCACGCGAGCACCTTTCTCGTAAATTCGATCTAGAATCGTTGGTTCCGGATACTTTACCCCAAAGCCATCCTGCGCACTGCTTATCGTCAAGTTGTGGAGACAGCAGTTCATAAGATTACGAAAAAGTCTCCACACGAGTAAAAAATCGCAGTTCACGCTTGAAATCGAACTCATTTCCCCGTAACCTATACGAACGTGATTGCATAAGCGTCACATTAGTATCTGTCGGCTCCCGAGTGTTCCTAAACGTTGTGTGCTTGTCGCACCCTTCTGTAGGTCCTAGCAATCGGGGCCCCGTAGTTCGAAAGGGGTCCACCTTTGAGTGAGATTCAGAACTCGTCCATTTTCTCTCTTGACGATGTCAACGAGGAGGAGATGAACAACCTCATCGACGGTACGATTACCGACTTTGATGAGGGCGATCTCGTTAACGGCACTGTCGTTAAGATCGAGCATGACGAGGTGCTCGTTGACATCGGATTCAAGTCCGAGGGCGTTATCCCGGTCCGCGAGCTGTCCATCCGCAAGGACGCTAACCCTGCAGACATCGTTGCACTCGGTGATCCCATCGAGGCTCTGGTTCTCCAGAAGGAGGACAAGGACGGTCGTCTGGTCCTGTCCAAGAAGCGTGCCGAGTACGAGCGTGCTTGGAACCGCATCGAGGAGAAGTTCAACTCCGGCGAGAACGTCGAGGGCGAGGTTATCGAGGTTGTCAAGGGCGGCCTGATCCTCGACATCGGCCTGCGTGGCTTCCTGCCCGCTTCCCTCGTCGACCTCCGTCGCGTCAAGGACCTCACCTCCTACATGGGCACCCGCATCGAGGCCCGCGTCATCGAGATGGACCGCAACCGCAACAACGTCGTCCTCTCCCGTCGCGTCGTGCT
>CAKUGY010000022.1 GCA_934654835.1 uncultured Collinsella sp. | reverse complement strand
CGATTGCAAGCGGTCGGCGGGGCCATTGTGGCTCTTGACAGCGGATTGGGTCATATGAGCGAAAGCCCGCCAGAGCGCAAGGTGCCTTGAAACGAGGCGGCATTGACCTTCTGGTCATGCCGCCGAAGTTGAAAGGCAGATTGCAGCTCTGGCGGGCTTGCAGCGTCGAGCCGTCACGCGGTTCGTAGAACCGCGTGACTAACGTGCTCCGTACTGCTCGTAGTAGGCGTCGATGGCGGTCTTGAGCTCGTCGTCGATGACAACCTTGCCGTCGATTTCGTGATTGTAGAGGGTCTCGACGACCTCGGCCATGGAGACGATGCTCGCGACGGGGAAGCCGTACTTGGCCTCGATCTCCTTCTGCGCGGTGGTCACGCCACCCTTGCCGACCTCCATGCGGTTGAGGGACACGATCAGACCCTTGATCTCGACATCGGCAGCCGCCTTGACCTTGGGATAGGTCTCGTCGATGGACTTACCGCTGGTGGTGACGTCCTCGACCATGATCACGCGGTCGCCGTCCTGGGGCTCGTAGCCCAGCAGGTTGCCCTTGTCGGCACCGTGGTCCTTGGCCTCCTTGCGGTCGCAGCAGTACTTGACCTCCTTGCCGTACAGCTCGTGGTAGGCAATCGCGGTCACGACGGCCAGGGGAATGCCCTTGTAGGCCGGCCCGAACAGCACGTCAAAGTCGTCACCAAAGTTATCGTGAATGGCCTGGGCATAATACTCGCCCAGCTTCTTGAGCTGATAGCCCGTCACGTAGGCGCCGGCGTTCATAAAGAACGGGGACTGACGGCCGCTCTTGAGCGTAAAGCTGCCGAACTTAAGAACGTCGGACTCGACCATAAACTTGATGAACTCTTGCTTGTAAGCCTCCATGCGGGCTCCTCTCGTAATCGCGTACGTGCCCTCCAGTTTAGCGCAGGCAGGACGTCGATGCGGGCGCGCTTTGCCGAGTCTGCAGCCGGCAAAAACCACCACAAAGGTGCCTGTCCCCTTTGTGGTGGTTTTGGTGCGCTATGAGGCGTTGGTCAGGCGGCTCCAGAGCTCGTCGATATCGATCTGGTCGCCGCCGCTCAGGTAGCCGGTGCGAATAAAAGCCTCGTTGTAGATATAGATGTCATGAGCGCTGTCGCCATCGTCTTCGGTGTCGTAGGCCGAAATCACATAGCGGCTGCCGTCGAGTGCCCTGACCAGCCAATACGCGGAATCGTCAACCGTACACTTCTCCTGCACCATCGCTGCATCGCCAATTGCGCCGGTAAGCGCGCGGTCGCCCGTCGTATAACCGGCCACCGAAAGCAAGATCGCCACGCTATCGTCTCCGCCGCCCGGTTCAAGCCCCTCGTACTCGGACTCCGAAAGCGGTATCGCACTGTTCGCAAGTTCGTCCACATCGTCCGAAACCTTGGAAAAGGTAAAGGCGAAAAATCCCGCGTCATCGATGGCACCGTAGCCCACGTTCTCGCCTTGCCATTCATAATTTTGATGTTTGAGCAGGCGCACCAGATCGGCACCACCCAGGTTGATTGCGGCATAGACCGTCACGTTGGCATTGTCGTCCACGCAGGCGGCGTCCGCCGTGCTCGCCGCCTTGGCGCCGCCCGCGCCGCCCGAGCAGCCAGCCAGCGCGCAAGCCGCCGCGCCCGCGCCTGCCACAAAGGCCGCACGGCTCATCGTCATCTCGTTCTTCATGTTTGTCCCTCGCTATGATATTGGCCGCATCGCACTTAGCCGAGCGCGCGCCCGGTCTTCTCCTGCCAAAATTCGTCAATCGTGGGGGCACCGCCGCCCTGGGTAAACATACCGGTCTTGATAGCCTCCTCGGTAATGAGATCCAGGCGATAGTCGCCATTTTCCATCGGGCTCACCATGGCAACGTGACGCGCCATGTTGGAACCGTAAACGCACGCGATCCACGAGCCCGAGGTGATCTGTGCCCGATCCTCGACCGGCACCGAAAAGCCCGCGATAACGTCCTCGCAGCTCGAATAGCCCGCAAGTTGCAGCGTAAACATCACGGTGCTCCCGGTTCCGCCCTTGTCGAGCTTTCCGATTTCATCCTCGCCGAGCCATTCGGCTGCGCCGTCCTTGCTGATATTGCAGACGCTGAGTACGCGGCCCGCCTCGTTCTCGTACATCTCGAGCGCATCTTGCCAGATATAGCCCTGTTGCGAGGCAAATTCCTGCAACTGCCAGCCCTTAAGCTCGAGTAATGCCGCGATGCTGATGTTGCGGTGCGCATCCCAGCAGTCGTCCGACCACGTATCGAACGCATCCGTCGAGCCGCCGTCCGCATCCGAGCTGCCGCCCACATCGCCGGAATCGCCCGATGACGAGCCCGCGTCCATCTTGTCCTTTACCGGGCGATCATCGTTAAAGCCCGTCGTATCCTGCGCCTGCTGTCCACCGCACCCCGCAAGTGTCAGCAGCGCCGTTCCCGCCGCCGCGACAAACGCCGTGCGCGAAATAACCGTCTCCCTCATCGTTGTTCCTTTCCCGTTCTTTATCACGGTGCCGAGCAATGCACTCGGCACCGATTCACCCATAGCCTGCTCACGCTATTGACGGGGCAGTTCCGTCCAGCCAAAGCCGGGCTCAAAGCCATCGCGCGTGCCGATCACATCGCCCGAGCCGTTCACCCAAGCTTGGTCCGCCATCACCGAAACCTCGACATCGGTGCCGTCGGGCCTGGTGTAATGATTGACTCCGCGAATGGCATCGGAATACGAGGCCGCGCCCGTCCCCACGCCCGCGCTGGAGAAACTGGCTGCGCTGGCGGCCATGTTCGCGGCGTG
Organism: uncultured Collinsella sp.; assembly: GCA_934654835.1. Lineage (GTDB taxonomy): Bacteria > Actinomycetota > Coriobacteriia > Coriobacteriales > Coriobacteriaceae > Collinsella. Next base: position 22,306 of record CAKUGY010000022.1, on the reverse strand, counting down.
CTGACGATCGCTGCGATCGAACCATGCCTGTTGGTAGCTGTCGAACGCCGCCTGCTGCGAGGCATGCATCTGCTGCCAGGCTGCAAACTGCTGTTGCTGCTGGGCGATATTCATCTGCGTACGTTGGCGCTGCTCAAGCACCATCTGCTGCTTTTGAGCGCATGCCTCGCGCGCAAGCTCCGGGTTGAGCCGCAGGGTCGATGCCATTGAGGCGAGCGCCGTAGAGGCCGCCTCGTCCAGACGGCCCTCTGGCGCAACCAAGCAGAAGCTGTCCCTGATACGCCACTGCAACAGGTCGGCGGCGCCCAGCTTAAACGGCGCCTCGTCTGGGCAATCGCCCTGATCCGAGGCCTGCTCCTGCGCGACACCCTGCCCCGCCGCCGCAGCCGCCTGGCGCTCACGCAGGCGCTTGCCCAGAACGCCGCCGATGAGCCCGCTCGAAAGGCCCGCGCCCAGCAGCGCCTCGGCCCCGGCGGCAATGCCTTTACCCATAGAGCCCGCGATTCCGCCAATCGAGGCCACATAGCCCTCGACTTTGGCAGCCACCGCAAGCTCGGTGGGCACTGGAGCGCCCGCAAGCTGATATCTACGCATGCGGCACTCATAGATCACATCGCTCGGCTCCATCGTAAAGCCCTGAATCGCAAAGTCATTTGCCGCCTCGCGCTTGACGCGGGCACGTTCATGTTCGATATCGCCTGCCGCACTCGACGGATAGGGCTGCTCGGCCACAACCTCCGCCCGCGCACCCAGCTGTGCCGCGCAGGCCTGGGCCAACTCGTCGCAAGCTGCCTCCACGCGCATAAACGCTTTGCGCTCGGTTTGCGTGGGAATGCGCTTGGCAACGGCGCCCGCATCCACGTAACAGAGCTCGGAGCGATACACAATCCGCTCGCCCGCCGGGCCCGCCGCCGTCACCCCAACCGAAATCGGGCAGTCGAAGCTACCGCTACGCTCAAGATGCGCTTCTTCGATACGCCAACCCCGCGGCAACGCCACCTGCGCGAGCGCCTGGCCTCCAGAAGCATCGCATGCGGTATGGAGCTCAAGTTCGCCGGCGCGAGGAGCGTCCGCCGAGGCTGTGCTGCCAGACGGTGACGCGGCCTCGGCACTCCGCGTTGGCACATCTGCCGGCACGGCCACGCTCGGCTCGCAACCTTCACCCGCGCCATCATCGTCAGCCGCATCATCCACAGACCCCGTGGCATCCGGGCCGCATGCAACGCCCCCGAGCCGGACGCCGCAACCCGGGCAAAACCGCACCGGCACACCGGCAACCCGAGGCAGTTGCGCCCCGCATGCCGGGCAGAATCTCAAGTCACTCATCCCGTACATCCCTCATTTCATTGGCTGTTCTTGATGGCGGCAAGCTGTCGCCACAGTTCCTCGGCACCGTCGAGGCGATATGCCGTCTTGTCGAGCACGATATTCTTGCCTTCGAGCTCCACCGATCGCTCCGAGCCGTCCGCATAGACAAAGACGAGCGTGCGACCGGCGTCGCTCATCCGCTCATCCACCGCATCTCCCACGGTGCAGCCGTCGAGCGCGGCAAAGATCGATGCGACCAGCTCGGCATCGTCGGTCTCGTAGACCGCCCGCGCCTCCCCATCCTCGATAAGCTTGACCGCCACCGGAGCGGCGGCACAATCATTGAGCGATGCTTGTGCGGCAGTCTTTCCCTGAGCGCCATGGGCGCCGGCGCCGTAAGCTCGCATGAGCGTCACTGCCGCGGCAACAACAACCACGGCGATAAGCGCGCCCGCAATTTTATTAGACGCGCAACCCCGAGACGCCATAGACGCACCCCTTCCGTTCTGCCTTGCTCAACATCACATTCATATGCCTTTGAGCGCCAAAACGGCAGGTGACAAATGTCTCATATTCACATTTTCGCAGGTAAAAAACCACCACAAAGGTGCCTGTCCCCTTTGTGGTGGTTGGCTAGTCTTGGGGCGTCCAGGACCAGAAGAAGTTGATGAGGGCCACGCGCGAGGCGGCACCGGTCTTTTTGTTGATCGAGGCGATGTGGCGGTAGAGCGTAGAACGCGAAAGGAAGAGCGCCGCCGCCACGTCCTGCACGCTGTCGTCCGAAACGACCAACGCCTCCAGCACATCGCGCTCGCGCTTCGTAAGTCCAAAGGCGGCTACAAAGCCGTCGAGTCGATCGTCAAACGAAAGCTCCGGCGTCTCCAGGGGCACCGCGTAGGTCTGATCGGGTGCACGGCTCTTGCCAAGATCGTCGGTGGCAAACGCCAGGCCTCTGTGATCCGCTTCGTCCTCAACGCCTTGTCCAAACTGTCCCAGCAGCGAGATCGCAATGCCGACAAACAGCACGAGTACGACACCCACCGCCATTAGCACGTTTTGGCTCGAGATGATCGCCACCGCCGGCGCCGCCACAAGCATTGAGCAAATGTTGTTGATGACTCGGCCCATGCACGGCCACAAATACGACCAGCGCGCATACATCGAAATCGCGGCGAACTTCGCGGTGAAGAACACCACGAAAAAGCCCGTGCCCAGGTAAAAGATAATCGTGGCAGCGAGCGCATTGCCGCCGTTGCCATCGGTGATAAGCACGAAGAACGAGAGCGTGGACAGCATGGCGGCGCACGTCATGATGATATTCATATACGAGCGTCCTCGCAGGTCATACAGGGCGCCGGCGGCAAGTGCACTCACAACCAGCAGCAAGCGCGGCCAGTCACCAAGATCGATGGCGCCGGCGGCATGCGAGGTTGTAAGACCGGCGTTGAGAGCCGCGAATACGCCGGTAAGGCAGGCGGTCGCCACCGTCAAGCGCACTACGGCACCTTGGAAGGCCGCCTTTGCCTCGGGGTCATCGCGCCACCTGGCGCCACGCTCAAACGCATCGACCGACAGCTCGGCAATCTCGGCCTCGAACTCGGGCGCAGACTCATCGCGCAATTTAGCTCGGCGGGTACCGTGAAGCAGCCCAACCAGTGCAATCGCACAGGCGATGAGGACAAACTGCTGGGGAATGCCCGCAGGCATCACCATATGGTTGAGCACCTGCACCAAAATGCCCGCAGCATAAGAAACCGCCACGGCGCGCGCCAAACAGGGCGTCTGCGCAAAACGCCGCGCCAGATTGGCATGGGCGGTCGACCCGCAGTAGCCCAAGGCGCAGCACGCCACCAAACCGCCGGCAATCACGACCTGAAACTGCGCTGCCATAATCATCAGCAACAATGCCGATACCAACAGCACGCCTGTAATATCGCTTGTCGCATCGATCGACTGGGGACGGCGATAGTACAGAAGTGGGCGGATGAAAAAGCCAATCACGCTCGCGCCGACGACGATACTCTCGTAGATAACGACCTCGTTCGCCGGCACAAACTCGGCCACGCGTGCGTCAAAGAAGTACTCGCCGGCCAAAAACGTGAAAAAGAAGAGCGCTAGGCACAGAATCTCCCGTATGCCCCGGCGCAAATATGCGGTTGTGTCTCCCAGGTCCCTCATGGTAACCCCCACCCGCTTAGATGTCCGGAGAACCATTTTAATGGAGAACGGGTCTTAGTACGCGCGCGATATCCGAACTGTTACGCATCAGCCCTCAACCGCCCGCGACAGCAGTTGCGGTGAAATAGTTCCTGTTTGACCGGCCCGGGCTGTCATTTAGGAACTATTCCACCGCAACTTATAAAGGGGACTGGGTTGTTGATGTCGGAGAAAGGGAGGGAGGTACCCGGGCCGAAGGGTGAAGCTCGGAATCGAAACTCGCGCGTTAGTGCTCGGGAGTCAGGACCACCAGGGCGTCGTGCTCAAAGGGATGCTGAGCCACGCGCACGGTACCGTCGCCATTGTCGCGAACGGGCAGCTTGGCGATGCGCTTGGCCTCCATGTCGAGGGCCGTCGCCGACCAGCCGCGCGCACTATCGAGCTTAAACGTAAGCGCCGTGGTGCGCGGCAGATAGGTAACGACACGCTCGCCGATACGCGCCACGCGGATGGCCTCGCGCGCGTCGTCGGGCAGCTCCTGTGCGGGGACCACGGCAAGGGCGTCATCGCACGCCGTGGCACCCAGGCCGGCAAGCACATGCTCGATGGCGGCAAAGTCCCACACGCCCGCAAACTGCAGGCACTCCTGCCAGCGGAACGGCATGTCGAAGCCCTCGCCCAGCACCGAGCCCTGGCTCTTGCTGGTCTGCCAGTTCCACACGCCATGGGCGCCGTAGGTCACGCCCGCGCTGGCGCCGGCAAGGATCGACGACCACACGCTCGCGCGGCAATCCTGCGCGGTAAAACGCCAGTACACGTTGCGCGAAGCACCCATCTGCTCGTAGCAGGGCTCGGAGTTGACCATCGGCTTTTTGGGATAGTTGGCGATAAAGTCCTGCGGCAGGCGCCAAGCCTCGGGCTGGCCCTCGTAGTTGTGGCCGGGCTGGAACATGTAGAAGTCCAGACGGTCCAGATACTGCGCGGGGATCGTACGGTTGCCGCGGTTGATGTGCATGGTGCGCAGAGCCTCGGGCGCGCGCTTCGCAACCTCGTCGAGCGCATCCTCGTAATAGGCAATCGCCTCGTCACCGGCAAAGTCCGTGTCGCCCGTCACCACATAGACGGGATCGAACTCGCCCAGATTCTCAACGACGCGGGCAACGTGGGCACGAACCTCCTCGCGAGGCATAACATCGGCACCACAACGCTCGGCAATCTTGGCGCCCCAGGTACCGGGCACGTAGTTGCACCACATGAGCACGAGCGCAGGACGAATGCCGTGCTCGACGGCAGCGCGGCACATGGCAGCGGCGCGGTCCCAATAGGCCTGGTTGGGCTGAGACCAATCAAAGTGCACGCCGTCCTCGCTGGCATAGGGCCAAATGCCCAGATCGGGGCAGCAGCGATCCCACTGCGGCAGCGTGTTGATCTGCAGCACATTCATGCCCTGCTCGGCACGACGGGTCAGGTAGTAGTCCCAGTCGGCCTCGGTAATGCTGGTAAATGCGCTCCAGCACGTATCGGCAAACCAAAAGAACGGCTTGCCCTCGCACAAAAAGCCATCCCTACGACCGTTGACGGTCAGTTTTCCCAAACTCATCTGCATGTCCTTTCGCTCGATAAAGGAATTGCGAACCGGCAGATTCTTTCGCGCCCACACCTGGCGCAAAAGCCCCCGTCGCTTAGCAAGCCCCGGCAGGCGAGCACCACTCGCCCACTCCAGTCTACCTTGCAAGAAGGGCCCCGCCGGGCTTTCGCCTGACGGGGCCCTGTCGTGTAGGTAAGGTCGTATGCGACCGAGGTTTTGGCCTTAGGCCTCCATCTCGGCGAGCTCCTCCTTGGAGAAGCCGGTCAGGAAGACCACGATGGCGGCGATGACAAAGGAGATCGCCATACCGACGATAGCCCAGACGGTGTTCATCTGGCCACCCTGCAGGTAGTTGGTGAAGACCAGGAAGTTGGCGGCACCGCCAGCGAGGTAGTAGGTAACACCCATGAGGCCGGAGAACACGGCGCCGATAGCGCCACCGATGAACATACCGAACATGGTGCGACGGAAGCGCATGAGGATACCGAAGAGCGCGGGCTCGGTGACGCCGCCGGCGATGGCGGAGATGACGTAGCCCAGAGCGAGACCCTTCTCGTCGGGGTTCTTCATCTTGAGGAAGGCACCGAAGGCGCAGCCCCAGACAGCGGCCATAGCGCAGTTGGTGGAGACGAAGACAAAGGGATCGTAGCCGGCGGCGATGATCTGGACCTGAGCGAGCAGGATGACAGGCATGTGCATACCGCAGACCACGAAGAGCTGCCAGAAGGCGCCGAGGATGGCCATAACGATCAGGATGCCGATGCCACCAAGGTCAGCCAGGCCAAAGAGGGCGTTGGCGATGAGGTTACCGATCTCGTTGCCGATCGGGGCAAGGACGATAAAGGCGATAGGAATGGTGACGATCATGGTGCAGAACGGCGTGAAGACAGTGGACAGCACGTCGGGCATGACCTTCTTAAAGAACTTCTCGATGAAGTAGAGGACGGGCACCGAAAGGATGATCGGCAGGACGGACTGCTGATAGTTGGCAGCGGCAATCTGGATACCGTAGACGGAGATGATTCCGCCACCCTCCTGGGTCGCGACGCTCACGACGGACGGGGCCATGAGGGCGCCGCCGAGGAGCATGCCCAGAACCGGGGAGGCGCCGAGCTTCTTAGCAGCGGCATAACCCAGGTAGATGGGGATAAAGGTGAACGTGGCCTCGTACAGGGTGGTGTAGAGGAACGTGTAGGTCGGATCGGTGTCCGAGATAAAACCAAGCATGGTGGGGCCGAGAATGGCCGCAATGGTACGGAACAGACCGCCGGCCATGAGCAGCGGGATCAGCTGGGTCATGGAGCCCGACAGATAGTCGAGGATGATGTTGGGCAGGTTCTTGAGCTCGAACTTCTCCTTGGGAGCGTCGAGGTTCTCGTCAACCGCGGCACCCTGCTTGACGCCGGAGATGGCGACGAACTCGGCGAGCACCTTGGGCACGTTCTGACCGATGATGACCTGGAGCTGGCTGCCGGCGAACTGGCAACCCAGAACACCCTTGACCTTCTTGATCTTCTCCACGTCGGCCTTGTTGTTGTCCTTGAGCGTCAGACGCAGGCGCGTCATGCAGTTGGTGGCGACGGTAACATTCTCCGCACCGCCCACGAGCTCGAGGACATCGGTGGCAATCTGCTTGTTATCTACTGCCATGGGACCCCTCCCCATATCATCGTGTGCCTACTCGTTTGGGCGTAGGCACGCCTTTGGCTCGGCGACTATAACCCCTTACGGCTGCCGAACCCTTGGATACGCTGTCGTAAACATTGTGTTTACTGAACGTTTACAGGCTTTAGTTTACACGGAACGTCTAAATTGTGGCAATTTTGCCGTTTGCCGTCCGGTGAACGGTAGGAAATCGGGGGTGAACGTAATTGAATGTTAGTGTGTCGCATATTGGGTGGTTCATTTCGAAATGCACATCTACGTGGGCTTTTACTTTAATTAGCACCTCTACGTCTTGTTTGCCCATCAACAAAACCCCTGTTAGATGCCACTAAACATATGTTTAGTAGTTCATTGCATGTTCAATTTGACCTTTTACCGAGTTCACCTGCAAGTTCAGCAATTCTGCATTACACTAAACATGTTTAAATTGTCTTGCCGCAATTGTTTACTACTCGCGGCGCAAAGGGAGGCAGTCCATGGAACTCAAATCATGTACCTATGCAACCGTCACCTCGTTGGGCGATTTTGGCCCCTGGATCAGCAAGGTAGTACTCGATCTGCCCTGCACCGCGCGTGCCAACGACATCGACCCGCACTCCTTCCATATATATGTAGAGCGCCACGAGCGCTCGGGCGAGGTCCTGATGCGCAAAGAGCGCGGCGCCGGCCATGCCGCGCCTTCCGTGGGCTACGTCGACGTACTCGCCGCCTATCCGTGCGACGAAAACGGCCGCAAGCTCGCCTTTGGTACCCATGTGGCACTCGAGGTCGCCGAGCAGCGCCTGACCAAGACCATCGAGGGCGGCGTGATGGGCTCACGCATGCTCGACGACCAGCTGCGCATCACGCAGCTCGCAGCCCTTCCCGGCAACGACGGCGACGACCCCACCTGCGGTCTGGTCTTTGACGCCTGCCGCGGCGACATCTGCCCTGCGCTCAAAGGCTGGAGCAACGCCACGCAAAAGACCGCCGTCAATGGCATCGCGCTTGAGTACGGCTTCTTTGAGCCGAGCTTTAAGGCCGAGGACTCTGCATGCTTCAATCCCTTTGCGCCCGAGGCCACGGTCGTGCCCCAGAAGGCTCCGCTCGTGGTGTACCTGCACGGCGCCGGCGAGGGCAAGGGCTCCACGCAGGGCGAGGGTGCCACGCGCGCCTATATCGGCAATCGCGTGACGGCCATCAGTCAGGCGCAGATCCAGCGCTACTTTGGCGGCTTTGCCTGGGTGCTCGTGCCGCAGTCGCCCACGTTTTGGATGGACAACGGCGTCGAGCAGCTCGGCCACTCCAACCAGAGTATCTACTCCCCCGTCATTAAGGCGCTCATCGATGAGTTTGTCGCCGAGCATGCCGACCGCATCGACACCGACCGCATCGTGGTCGCCGGCCTTTCCAACGGCGGCTTTATGACGCTGCGCCTGTGCGCCGACTACCCCGATTTCTTCGCCGCGGGCCTTCCCTGCTGCGCGCCGTGGTACAACGCCACGGACGAGGATGTCGCCGCCCTTGCAAAGACGCCGCTGTGGTTTACGCACTCCAAGGGCGACGAGCTCGTGGCCCCGCAGGAGACCGTGCTGCCGCTCACGGCGCGCCTGCGCGCTGCCGGCGCCAACGTGCACCTCACGTACTTTAGCCATGTCGAGGACCTGACCGGGCGCTACCGCGAGGCCGACGGTTCGCCCAAGAAGACGTTCAACCACGGCGTGTGGATCCACCAATTCAACGACCTGTGTTATCAAGACATCGACGGGGGCAACGTACTCATCGACGGCGAGCCGGTGGGCTGCTGGGAGTGGTCGGCCAGGGTCGACAGGTAATCTTTCCCGACGCGGGGACCGGGGCTTAGTTTTGCAAACGTCCTCGGGCATGCATGGGCCGGCGCTTTGCGCTTCGCGCTGCGCCGACCCATGCCCCCTGTGGAATGTTTGCAAAACTAAGCCCCGGTCCCCGCTGCGTTGACGTTGCTGTGGACCCTGGACGAGCGCTTCTAGCGGGCCGCCGGGTTGACGGCGATGAGGGCGTGGGGTCCCGTCTTGCCTTGCGCGTAACTGGCTGAAATGATTTTGGTTGGAGCTTTCTTATGTCCCAAGAGTTGACTCGGATAATTGTTACTACTGATATGGAAGTCGATGATATGAACTCGCTCGTTCATTTGGCTCTGTATCTTAATGTGCTTGATGTGCAGGCTGTGGTGTATACGGCTTCGCAGTATCACTTTCTTGGGGATGGCGTGCATACGCTCGGTGAGGTGAATTCGCATTGGCGGACCAAAGGGCGTCGCTCTTATGAGTGGGATGTTGTGCCCCATGAGCCTGATCCGCTGGCTGGGGAGCTTCGTGAGTATCGACCGTTTCCTGAGCATTGGATTGAGAGTCTCTGGAGTAATGAATATGCCCAGGCTTGGCCTCAGCTGCAGGCGAATGCCGCCGCTGCCGGTGAGCCGCCGTTTCCCTCGCCTGCTCAGATGATTGAGCGTACCTTTGTTGGGAATGTTGCCTTTGAGGGCGATGTGCGCGAGGAGACTGAAGGTTCGCGCGTGATTGCTCAAGCGATTTTGGATGATGACCCGCGTACGCTTTGGCTGCTCAGCTGGGGCGGTATGAATACGATCGTTCGTGCGCTTATGAGTATTGCTGAGCGCTATCGCGATACGCCTGAATGGCCCTCTGTGCAGCAGCGTGTCTATCAGAAGGTGCGCGTGATGGGCGTTGCCGATGGTGTGGGGCAGGACAATTCTTGGCTCGACCATGGGCGCGAGCTTTTTCCCGAGCTCATCTTTTGGTGCGTGCCCTATATGTACGGCGGCTACGTTGATGCCAAGATGGCTCAGCCCGATACGCTGCCGTTGTTTCAGGCTCCCTGGCCTGCACAGAACCTCACCCAAGGCAACGGCCCCCTTATGGCGCGCTACATGCTCTATGGCGATGGCAAGGTGTACGAAAACGAGCCCGAGCGATTCCAGTTTGGCAAGCATGCCCGCTTGGATTGGGGCTTGGAAGGCATGCCCGCAATGCAGTTTGAGCGCGGCGATTTTATGGCCGAGGGCGATAGCATGACCTATATTCCGCTACTGCCGTTTGGCCTGCGCGGCATCGATAACCGCGACTTTGACACGTTGCTCGGCCGCATGTTCCTTGACGGGCATCCCGACTCGGATGCGCCCGCCGGTTTTGCCGCCATGGGAACGCCGGTGGACGGCAACCCCAATCCCTACCTGCGGAGCTATCAAGAGGACTTCGCCGCCCGTGCGCAGTGGTGCGACGCAGCACCCGAGGCATGCTCGCATCCGGCACATGTTGTTGAGGCTACGGACGACCGTGAAGCCGCGGTTGGAGAGCGCGTTGCCCTGGCGGCAACCGTCGTCGACCCCGATGGCGCAGGTTTCGACGCACGCTGGGATGTCGCCATGGGACCGACAAGCTACGCAGGCTCCCAGGATTTGTCGCTTTGGCAAGAATGTGCCCTGGACACTGCCTTTACCGTGCCTGCCGACGCGCAACCCAGCGACCGATTCGTGCTCACGCTCAGCGTTAAAACGCGTGCCGAGCGCCCGACGACCCGCTACGCCCAGGTCGCCATCACCGTCGCATAACAGGCAAATGTAACTAATTTGGGACGGGGCTTTTTTAACTACCCTAGCAGCCGGCTAGGCAAAAGTAGTCAAAAAAGCCCCGTCCCAAAATGACTGGTCTGGCGCCGAGCCACGAAAACGGCCCATCTACTACGTTTTGCCCGCAGGGGTCGACCATAGCAGCGTTTTCGAAAATTCGACAAGCCGTCTACCTGCGGTTTTGATTTTTCAGATTTCAGTATGGTCGAGGGTAATCGCCAAAACGTAGTAGATAGGCCCATTTCGTGGCGAACGATAGGATTTGCGGCTCAAGGCAGCCAGCTTCGGATAGCCAACCTAAAAGTTGCGGTGGAATACGGACTGTTTGCAGCCGAAAAGACTGGAATCAGACCGTATTTCACCGCAACTTATTTGTGGATGAAAAATGGGCCATGTGTCCCAGTTGTGGAGACTCGTTGAGCCGTCTGGGTATCGTGAAAGATCGCGCGCTCACCCATCATCAAAAGTGACACACGCTACCAGTTGATGGGAGGCAGCCATGGGCTTCTTTGACAAGATGTTCGAGAAGAAAGAGTGCGCGATTTGCGGTACCGAGCTGGGACTTTTGGGAAAGACCAAAATCAACGAAGGCTACCTGTGCAAAGAGTGCGTCGGCAAGCTCTCCCCCTTCTTTGGCGGCTATCGCTCCAGCACCGCGGACGACATCCGCGAGCAGCTCGCCTATCGTGAGGCCAATGCCGAGCGCCTGGCGTCGTTCAATCCCACGCGCACGCTTTCTGCCGGGCGCACCAACATCATGCTCGACGAGGATGCGGGGCTGCTGATCATTACCTCGCAGACGCGCTGGCGCGACGCCAATCCCGACATCATCGAGTTTTCGCAGGTACTTGGCTGCGATATGGATATCGACGAGCACCGCACCGAGATCTATCGCGAGACCAAGGACGGCGAGCGCAAGAGCTACGACCCGCCGCGCTACGACCTGGATTACGACTTTAACCTGACCATCCACGTCAACACCCCGTACTTTACCGAGATCGACCTGCGCGTGAACGACTCCACCATCGAACAGCGCGGGTCCATCGAGTACCGCGAGGCCAAGCGCCAGGCAACCGAGGTCCGCGACGCGCTGGTGCAGCTGCGCCAGGAGACGCGCGACAGCGTCGTGGCCGCCAAGGCCCCCAAGACCGCGGTCACCTGCCCCTTCTGCGGCGCGACCACCATTCCCGATGCCAGCGGGCGCTGCGAATACTGCGGCGGCGCCATCGGCGCATAGCCCTCGGCACGGAAAGGACCGATCATGGCCTTCGAAAGCGTCAACTATCAGTGCCCCGCGTGTGGCGGCCCCCTCCACTTTGCCAGCGCCGAGCAAAAGCTCGTCTGCGACTACTGCGACTCACGCTTTGAGGTCGAGGAAGTCGAGGCCCTGTATCGCGAGCGCCAGGACAAGGCAGACGCCAAAGCCGACGCAGCTGCCGCGGCACCCAAGCCCGCGGCCGACGCTGCGGTACAGGAGCTCGCCCAAAACGCCGGCTATATCTGCTCGTCGTGTGGCGCCGAGCTGGTCTCGGACGGCACCGTCGCCGTTACCACCTGCCCGTACTGCGGCAACCCCGCCGTGGCACCCGGTCAGCTTTCGGGCGACTTCTCCCCCGACCTGGTCATTCCGTTTAAGCTCGGGCGCGACGACGTCATGGCCGCGCTCAAGGAGCACTACAAGGGCAAGATCTTGCTGCCCAAGAGCTTTGTCACCGGCAACCACATCGACGAGGTCCAAGGCGTCTACGTGCCGTTTTGGCTCTACGGCGCCCGCGTGGACGGCGAAGTGTACTTTGACGCGACCAACGAGACCGTGACCGAGGAATCCGACCGCACCGTCACGACCACCGACCACTACGATGCCTACCGTAAGGGCAATATCTCGTTTGAGCGCGTGCCCGTCGACGGATCGTCCAAGATGCCCGACGGCCACATGGACGCCATCGAGCCGTTCGATTACGACGCGCTGCGCCCGTTCTCGGTCGCCTACATGCCCGGCTACATCGCCAACCGCTACGACGAGGACTGCGAGACCTGCAAGGCGCGCGCCGAGCGCCGTATGGAGGAAAGCACGATCTCGGCCCTGCGCGAGACCGTCATCGATGAATACGACGACGCCACGGTCGAAAGCAAGCAGCTCGACTACACCTGGGAAGACAGCGACTACGCACTGTTCCCCGTCTGGATGCTCTCCACCTCGTGGAACGGCAAGAGCTACCTGTTTGCCATGAACGGCCAGACCGGCCGCATGGTCGGCGAGCTCCCCTGCTCCAAGCCCAAGCTCGCTATCGCCTCGGTGCTGTTCTTTGTGATCGGATTCGTTCTCTCCCAGATTCTCTTTATGGGCGAATACGCCTTCGATCCGGACTACCTCACCTTTGATGTCGAGGGCATCCTCATCAATATCGTCGCACCGCTGATCATCGTGATCATCGCGGACGTGTTGCTGGTAGGCCAGCTCAAGACGGCCAACGAGGCCACCCACGCCGATTACTACTGTGGCGACCTCGACCTGACCGAGAAGCACGACACCTTCAGCCACACCGAGACCTCGGTCGTCATGAAGGACAACAAGGACGATTAGCCATTCTGACCAATACCACCCGGCCTTTGACGAGAAAGGAAGATCACCATGGGACTCTTGAAAGCTGGATTGGGAGCTGCCGGCGGCGTCATGGCCGACCAGTGGAAGGAATTTATCTATTGCGAATCGATGCCCGCTGACGTCTTGGCCTGCAAGGGCAGCAAGCGCACCGGCGGCCGCAGCTCCAATACGCACGGCGAGGACAACGTCATCTCCAACGGCTCCGTCATCGCCGTCAACGACGGCCAGGGCATGCTCGTGGTGCAAAACGGCAAGATTATCGAGGTCGCGCTGGAGCCCGGCGAGTTTGTCTTTGACACCGGCAGCGAGCCGAGCGTCTTTAGCGGCAACCTGGGCGACTCCATCAAGGAGACCTTCGCCAATATCGGCAGCCGCTTTACCTTCGGCGGCGACGCGGGCAAGGACCAGCGCGTCTACTTTATCAACACCAAGGAGATCATCGGCAACAAGTACGGCACCGCCTCGCCCGTGCCCTTCCGCGTGGTCGACAACAATATCGGCCTGGACGTCGATATCTCCGTGCGCTGCAACGGCGAGTATTCGTACCGCATCACCAACCCGCTGCTGTTCTATACCAACGTGTGCGGCAACGTGACCGACAGCTATACGCGCGATAAGATCGACAGCCAGCTTAAGTCCGAGCTGCTCACCGCCCTGCAGCCCGCCTTTGCCAAGATCTCGGAGATGGGCATCCGTTACAGCGCCATCCCCGGCCACACCACCGAGCTCGCCCGCGCGCTCAACGAGGTCCTCTCCGCCGACTGGCGCGATCTGCGCGGCGTCGAGATCGTGAGCTTTGGCGTCAACTCCATCGCCGCCTCGCAAGAAGACGAGCAGATGATCAAGGACCTGCAGAAGGCCGCGGTCATGCGCGATCCCACCATGGCAGCCGCCAACATCGCCAGCGCCCAGAGCGACGCGATGCGCGCCGCGGCGGCCAACCCCAACGGTGCTATGGCCGGCTTTATGGGCATGGGCATGGCAGGCGGCATGGGCGGCATGAACGCCAGCCAGCTGTTCGCCGCCGGCCAGGCGCAGCAGCAGGCCGCCCCGCAACCGGCACCCGCCCCCGCACCGGCTCCCGCCGCCGCGCCCGCGGCCGGCACGTGGACCTGCAGCTGCGGTGCCACCAACACCGGCAAGTTCTGCCCCGAGTGTGGCAGCCCCGCACCCGCACCGGCACCGGCCAAGTGGTTCTGCCCCAACTGCGGTAGCGAAAACGGCGGCAAGTTCTGCAGCAACTGCGGAACGCCCAGGCCCTAACCCCTTTATCTGGTAATTGGCGGGGGATCCGCCGCCCCCGCATTTGCTTCTATGGGTTTTCACACAAGAAGGAGGACACCATGAAGACAACGTTCAAAAAGTCCGTACTCGCATTCCTGACATGCGTCCTAGCGCTCGCCTTTGCCCTGACGGGCTGCAGCGGCGGCGGCAAGGACCCCAAGGCCAACTTCGTCGGCAGCTGGGAGCTCTCGGGTGGAACCCTGGAGGGCGAAGAGCTGACCGATGAGTACATGGATATGCTCGAGGATTGGGGTGTCCACTGCATCCTGATTCTCGATGAGGACGGCACAGGCGCTCTCGACCTGTTCCTTGAAGTCGTCGACCTTAAATGGGAGGCCAAGGACGCCACCACCGTAACGATCACCGCCGAAGACGAGTCGCACGACATGAAGCTCAAGGACGGCAAACTCATCCTCGAAGAGGATGACGGCAATCTTGTCTTTACCAAGTCCGACAAGGATCTGTCCGGCACGGTGAAGAAGGATCGCGAGTCCGCCGAGAAGGAAGACGAGATCGACGAGGCCGTCGAGGACGACGACGTTCAGAGCGTTGAAATCTCCCCCGCCGTCACCGTCGCCGATGACGACCTGTGCACCATCACCATCACCGAGAAGTTCAAGGACGACTGGGGCGACATCGGCTTTGTCGTCAACATCACCAACAAGAGCGACAAGGACCTGACCTTCTACGCCCCCAGCGGCAAGACCAACGTCAACGGCACCATGAAGGAGCCCTGGTTCTCGGCTCACCTGATGCCCGGCACCAACGCCACCGAGGAATTCACGTTCTCGAGCGGCGAGCTCGATAGCCTCGACGACCTGGTCAACACGACCATCGGCATCGACGCCTATCTGACCGATTCCTACGAGGACGTCGCCTCCTACAGCGCAACCATCGCGTAACGGCAGACATCGACAGCCGCGGATTGGCGGACACATCCGCGCACATGCCAGACGGGGCCGCAGGAGATGATCCTGCGGCCCCGTCGCTTTGCGTCAAAGTACCGTCCGCACAAACAGGCCGCCCGCCATTTTCGAATGCGAAACGGCGGGCGGCCTAGCTTTTTGGCGTCGAAGTACGGGCGAGTGCGCCGATTACGGGCGCTCCATATTGGGGACGATGCTGCCCTCGGTCACCGCGTGCACGGCCAGGCGCATGATGTTGTCGTAGCCGGTCTTGCTCAGGATCTCGGATATGCGACGCTTGATGGTGCCTTCGCTCATAAACAGCTCGGCCGCGATCTCGCGACGGCTCTTGCCTTCGCAGGCCAGACGCAGGATTGAAAGCTCGACGTCATCGAGAGCCGCCGCGCCCGAAAAGATGCTCTCGGGCGGCTTGGGAAACGTGCAGTAGCCCGCCAGCGTGGAGCGCATCACGGCAAACAGCTCGTCGATGCCGACATTTTTGTACACAAAGCTGTCGACGCCGGCCTCGCGCGCTTGGTCCACAAACGTAATCTCGGGCATGCCCGTCATGATAATGATGCGGCACTCGGGCAGCTGCTCCTTGATGCGCGCCGCCGCCACGATGCCGTTGGAATCGTGCTCGGTGCACACGTCCATCAATATCATGTCCGGACGCTCCTTGAGCACAACGTCGAGGGCGTCGGACGCATCGGCAATCGCGGCGACAACGGTCATATCGGGCTGGTCGCCAACGGAGCGCGCAAGGCTCTCGCGCAAGATGGCCTGATCTTCGACTATAAGGACGCGAATCATGAGCTTCTCCTTTGGACCGTGACGTCGGGGCTCAGCGGGATGGATACCTCAAGCGTAAAGGGCGGGGCGGCGTGGACCTCCAGGCTACCGCCCAGATCTTGTGCGACATGCCTCATACCAGGGATACCCGTTCCCTCGCGATACGATACGGGAGCGGGTGCGCCGTCGTTGGAAATGGTCATGCGCGCGACGGCGCATCCGTCCGGCGCCTCCCGCCACAAGCGTACTTGGACCTGGTGGGCCTGCGCATGCTTGGTCGCATTGGTCGAGGCCTCGCGAATAATCTGCAAAAAGGCGGCAGCGACGTGCACATCGTCCGGAAGCGATCCATCTACATCGATCCGTACGCTCACCAGGCCAAAGGCATGAACGATATCGCCCAGTTGCTCCGCAGGCTCGCTAGCGCCACCGCTGCGCAGGTCGGCGGCAATCGAGCGCAGCAGTGGGTCAATCTGCTCGAGCGATTCGTCGTCCAGGCGTCCCTCTTCCAGATATCGATGGAGGATGGACAGGCGCTGGCCGATCACGTCGTGCACGCGGGCACGCATGCGCAGGTAGGCCGCATTGTCGGCAACCTTCTTGACCTCTTCGATCTGAGCCTGAAGTTCTTGGCCCGCAAGCTCGAGCAGGTGGTTGGCTTGCGCCAAGCGGTCGTGAGCATGCGCATACTCCGTCACATCCAGACCGATAATGCGCTCAAAGAGACGGCCCGAAACCATAACGTCGTCGTGCACAAATAGGCGAATCTCGGCAGGAGAAATCTCGATTACCGCACGCGCCTCACCAAAGCGGTCCAAGTCGATTCGAACGCGGTTTTTGCTGCTCTCGGGCATCTGCGCGCTGAGTTTTCGAAGGCCGCTCCACGTATCGCTCATGTCGTGCAGGTCGGTAGGCATGTGAAGCTCCACGAGGTTCTTGCGCATGCAGCGGTTCATGAGCAGCGGGCGACCCTTGGGATCCAGGTACAGGATGCCCACGGGGATCACGTTGATGGTCTCGATCGTCGAGAACGCGGTGATGTCTTCTTGACGGTTGCGAACGTCCATCAAGAGTGCCGCAACGGAACGGAACAGGAAGAACGCTCCCTCTACGATAAGGACCGCGGTCCACGCCGGCCCCATGGCATAGACCACCGGCGGCGTCACGGTGGCAACGAGCAGCAGCTCGGCCAACATGACGGGGCGACGATAGCGCACCATAAGCACTACGCCGTAGAAAAAGATCGCGGCGTTGAGCCATAGCAGCCCGCCTGCCGCCTCGGCGGCAACGTGAGGCGGCGCCACCAAATACGAGCCAGACAGCGCGAACAAGATGACGGCCGAGATAATCAAGTGCAACACAAGGCTCGCCTCGTAGACGCAAATCACTTTGCGGTTGTAGGACGAGCGGCGCGATGCGATGAGCGGAACGTGGATGGTCTGCAGGCACGCCGCTAGGGCAAAGACGACGTCAAGTGCGACAATCTGGGGAAGGATAAGCGGGATCTGCATCGTCACTCACCCGCCCGCGGCATCAAGACAATCATGCGTAGCTGGCCGGGTTCGCCCTCAAGACGATACGCCACGTTGCGCCCCTGCAGCGCGCTTTCGAGTTCGTGGGCGGCCGGCGTCTGCGACAAGTCTTCCTCGTCATCGGAAAAGAGCGTGGCACGCAGCTCGACACTGCACCGGTCATGATCGCTCAGGTGATACATGAGCGCCGGATGGTCGGTGGTGTAGGCGAAGAACGCAAAATCGTACACGCAGTCGTACAGCGCGCTCACCGCGCTGGCGTGCATCGGGCGTCGTATGGCGATGATCGAGGCGCAGTCGATATCGATAGTGCGCAGGTCACTTGCCAGCTCATTGGCGATCAGCTGGATCCGGTCGCGGTCAAAGCCGCTCTCTCCGTGCTGCGCCAAGGTGAGCGACCCCTTGCGTTTGCAATAGGCAACGAGCATCTTGGCGCACTGCAGCATGCGGTAGCGCTCGTGCGAAGACGCCTCGTCGGTCAACGGCGGCAGCGAGCTCAGCAGGTCGTACATCTCGTCGAGTGCGCGGGCAAGCGCCTGGTCAACGTCTTGGACCAGCAGGGTCTCGGCCTCTTGGTCTGCCAGATGCGTCTTAAGGTCGTAGTCGGCCGTGAGCAGTTCATTTTGGCGTTGCAATTCCATGCGACGATGCGCCAGCTCACGGTTGAGCTCATTGAGTTCCGACACGTCCTGGGCAAGCAGGGCCGATCCGCCCAACAGCGGAAAGGCGCGATACATCACATCGGGATCGGGCGCCACGGCAAAGGCGTGGGCATGCCCGTGCTCCTGGGCCCGCAGCTCCTCGCGCACACCCTCCGGCATTGGCTTTGACACCGGCGTGGCATAGACTTCCCGCAGGTCGCGCGTCAGCACTTTAAGATCGAGCGGCAGCGTGTCGAAGATGCCGGCGATATCGTGATACGACGGGATGACGCCGCAATCGAGGCAGATCTCCATCGTCACCACGCACAGCACGCAGTAGACGAGCGAAAAGTTGAGTTTCCACGCCCAAGGCACGCGTAGGGCGTATGAGATGGCAAAGAACGCGCCGCCCAGCAGCACGAGTGCCGCCGTGCCCGAAAAGCGCTGGATACGATAGGACGAGGACCGACCTACCAAAATGAAGAAGGCGACAAAGTTAAAGGCCGTCCACACCAAGACAGCGAAATAGCCCCAGCCGTACGTGTAGTCGTTGCTCCAGGTGTCGCTTGCGCGGTCAAAGTGGAATACCTGCCGGTGAAAATCGTTGGTGAGCACAAACCCAATAAGCAGGATGGCCGCAATCCACAGGGCCGTACGGTAGCGGCGGCCCGCACGATGTTGCTCCAAGCCTGCAAGACGCAGGCCGCACAGCTGATAGAGCAGCGGAACGAGCGTCATGGGGACGTAGTACAGGTACCACAAGATCGTGGCATAGAACGGAGTGAACGACTTGTACTTGAGGATGACCTCGATCATCCACAGGGCGCAGATGGTGGCAACGGCAACGAGGCGCCGGCGCAAAACGTAATCCAAACAGCGCAGGTAAACCAGCACGCCCCAGATTGAAAAGGTGATCGCAGCGACAAGCAACGGAATCGAGCTCGAATGGATAAGCCCGTCCACGACTTCTTTGGACACCTCGCTATAGGCAGGCACGATGCTGGAGAGCTTGGGATCAGAGGCGAATAACGCCGGCAAGACCGCCAAAAGCAGAAGAAATAGTGCGGTTATGACACCGGCAATGACGAAAGCGCGGCGACGGTACACCAGGTGCGTTATGCCAACGAGGAATCGCGGCATGGCGAAGAGCCTGCCGCCCCTGGGATCCGCCACCGGCGCGGATCGGGCGGCCGTGTGGCCGATATGTCGCTCACGGGTACCCATAGTGCTTTTAGTGTACCGACAGGTAGGCTCAAAAAGCGGGCCACATGTCCCAAAATCCGCAGACGGCAAAACGCCCGACGAGCGCAAACTGCTCGCCGGGCACCTTGGTTAGGAGGCTATGAGGTTGGGGATTCGGCACCCTTAGGCCAGATCTTCGCCGTTGGAAGCGATTACCTTCTTGTACCAGTCGAAGCTCTTCTTCTTGGAGCGCTTGAGGGTGCCGTTGCCGGCGTCGTCGCGGTCCACATAGATAAAGCCATAGCGCTTGGACATCTCGCCCGTACCGGCCGAGACCAGGTCGATCGGGCCCCAGGTGGTGTAACCCAGCAGGTCGACGCCGTCCTCGGTCACCGCGTCGCGCATGGTCTGGATGTGCTGGCGCAGGTAGTCGATGCGGTAGTCGTCGTTGATGGAGCCATCCTCCTCGACAACATCCTTGGCGCCCAGACCGTTCTCGACCACGAACAGCGGCTTCTGATAGCGGTCGTACAGGTCGTTGAGGGTGATGCGAAAGCCCAGCGGATCGATGGCCCAGCCCCACTGGCTCTGCTGCAGGTAGGGATTCTTGGCACCGGCGAAGGCGTTGCCCTGGGTCTTTTCGACCTCGGGGTTATCGGCACCGGCGGAGCAGCGGGTGCTGTAGTAGCTAAAGCTGATGAAGTCGACGGTGTTGGCGGCCAGGATCTCGCGGTCCTCGTCGGTCATGCCCACATCGATGCCCAGACGCTCGAGCTTCTTGACGGCATAGGCCGGGTAATAGCCGCGGCTCTGGACGTCGACGAAAAAGTAGTTATCCTGGTTGTCGAGCTGCGCCTGGCGCACGTCGCCCGGACGGCAGCTGTAGGGGTAGTAGCTGCCCGCGGCGAGCATGCAGCCGATCTTGACCTCGGGGTCGATCTCGTGGGCGATCTTGGTGGCCCAAGCGCTGGCGACGAGCTCGTTGTGGGCGGCCAGGTACTCGACGGCCTCCTTGTTCTCGCCCTCCTCAAAGACCAGGCCGGCACCCATAAACGGCAGGTGCAGGATCATGTTGATCTCGTTAAAGGTGAGCCAATACTTCACCAGGCCCTTGTAGCGGGCGAATATCGTGGTCGCGAGGTTCTTGTAGAAGTCGATGAGCTTGCGGTTGCGCCAGCCGCCGTACTCCTTGATGAGGTGGATCGGGCAGTCGAAGTGCGTGATGGTCACGAGCGGCTCGATGCCATGCTTCTGGCACTCGCGGAACACGTCCTCGTAAAAGGCCAGGCCGGCCTCGTTGGGCTCGGTCTCATCGCCGTTGGGGAAGATGCGGGTCCAGGCCAGGCTCATGCGGAAGGTCTTAAAGCCCATCTCGGCAAAGAGGGCGATGTCCTCCTTGTAGTGATGGTAAAAATCGATGCCGGTCTGCGCGGGATAGTAGTAGCCGTCCTCGAAGTCGAGCATCTTGCGCTGGCCCGAGACCACCGCGTAGCGCTCGGAGCCGTGCGGGGCCACATCCACGTTGGCCAGGCCGCGGCCGTCCACGTTGTAGGCGCCCTCGCACTGGTTGGCAGCCGTCGCGCCGCCCCACAGGAAGTCATTACGGAAAGCCATGCATCGATCCTTTCATACGCTGCTTGTCGTGGTTTCAGTATCCCCGTAAACGGGGTCCCGCTCAACGGCAGCGACGCAGGTCGACACTTCTTTTCGCACGCAGCCGCCCAGCGGCCGCCCGCGTCTGACACTTTCTGATACCCGCCATCAAAAACCACCACAAAGGGGACAGGCACCTTTGTGGTGGTTTGACTGAATAGGAAAAAAAGGAAAAAATAGGAAAAAAAGGAAAGGAGACTCATGACTGAAACCATCTTCTCCCCCTCATTTGGAAATCGCCCGTCCTATCTGGTGGGGCGCGGGAGCGTGATTTCGACATTCATCTCCGGCCTTGAACAGGAGCCGGGCAATCGAGACCGCGCCATGCTCATGCTCGGTCAGCGAGGCAGCGGCAAGACGGTTCTCCTGTGGGAGCTCGCCGATCGCGCTCGCAAGCTTGGCTTCGTCGTCGCCACGCCCACCGTTGCCTCCGAGGACATGCTCGAGCGCATTGTTGAGAAAATCCAAGAGGCAGGCGAGGCTTACGTCAGCAAGCGCCATCTTCCCAAGCTCGCGGGCGGCAGCCTAAGCGTTTTTGGTTTCTCGGCGGGCCTCGAGTTCACGCGCGATGTGCAGGAGACCAAGAGCTTCCAGTTCAAACTCACGCAGTTGGCACGCAAGCTGACCGAACAGGGGCACGGCATCCTCATCCTCATCGACGAGCTCCAGGCAAACTCGCCCGAGATCAGGCAACTCGTCACCGCCTATCAGGAGCTGGTCGGCGAGAGGCTCAACGTCGCGCTCGTTATGGCGGGCCTTCCGGGGGCCGTCTCGGCGACACTCAACGATCGTGTCCTGACATTTCTCAACCGCGCACGCAAAGTCAAGCTCGAACCGCTTTCGGTCGGAGACGTAGACGCCTATTATCAGCGGGCTTTCGAAGAGCTTGGCCTTGATGTTCCAAGTGAGCTTCGGTTGAATGCCGCTCGCGCGACCCAAGGCTCTCCCTATATGCTGCAGCTCATTGGTTACAACATCGCCAATCGATGCCAGGCAGGAGAGCGCGTAACGCAAGAGCAGGTCGACGGAGCCATCGAGGCGTCAAAAGTAGATTTCGAAAACGATGTGTGCGAGACGACGCTCGCCGCACTGTCGGACCAAGACGTCGCGTTTCTCGTCGCGATGGCAGACGACGAAGACGGCGCGTCGCGCATCTCTGATGTAGCCGAGCGCATGTCGGTCACACCCGACTACGCACAAAAGTATCGCCGTCGTCTTATTGACGCCGGTGTAATCGAGCAGGCGCGACGCGGTTACGTACGCTTTGCTGTTCCCTATATGCTCGACTACCTGCGAAGTCAGCTGTAGAAAAAACCACCACAAAGGTGCCTGTGAACTGCCTCCCATTTCTTGGACATCGGGAAATGGGAGGTTTTCCATGAGTATA
>CAKUGY010000021.1 GCA_934654835.1 uncultured Collinsella sp. | reverse complement strand
TGGGCCGTCGCGTGCTCGCTACATATAATCTGATTAGAAGTTTGCGTGCCGCCCCTTTTGGGGCGGCACGTTTTGTATGTGTGGGGGCCAGTTGGGGTGGCGCCGTTGCATAGGGGTACACTGGGTAGCGGCGTTTTCGTTTATTTCCTGTTGTGGGGTGTTTTTGTATGGGTAAGAAGTCTCGGGCTCGGGCTGCTGCTGCGGGGACTCGTAAGGATCCTGAGCGTCGGGTTGTTGAGGGTGATAAGGCCGAGCGTGCCGATAAGGAGAAGAAGGTTGGTGCGCATGCTCATCCTGAGTGGGCGCCGCACCTCAACTCTGCTAGCGAGGATTTGACTGCCAAGCTGTTTACTATGGTCGAGGTCATTTTGGGCGTGGTGCCTTTGGTGGTTATCGGCTTGTTCTTGGCTTCGAAGGATGCGACGAGCGTCGATAAGCTTACCGAGGTCTTTTCGCAGGATCCTTCGATGGTGGTCACGTTTATCTCTGCGTGTCTGCAGCCGTTTGTGGCGTACATGTTGTACATGGTCTATCGCAAATACTGCGAGGGCGACGCGGGGTTTGTCGCCGGTAACCTGATCGGTCTTTTGTGCTCCGAGATCTTGCTGCTCAATATTCCCGGTGTCATCGGCATGGGTATCTTGCTGTGGCGTGTTTGGCGCAATGTTGCTCCGCACTTCGAAAGTTGGCTCATCGAGCGCCGTTTTGCGGGCGTGCTGGCCGACATCGCCGGCTCACTCGTGATCCTCGCCCTGGCGTTTATGTGCGCCACTGCAACCCGAGGCCTTGCGGGCATGTAGTCTGCCCTCACCAGTTGCGGAGCGCGGGGGCGGGGAATACCTTTCCCTCTCGCTCACGGCTCCGCAGAGTCGCGCGAGGCAAAGGTATTTCCCTGCCCCGCGCTCCGGCATTGGGTCGCCGCGTGCTCGTTACAGAAAAGCTGACAAGAAGTTTGTGTGCCGCCCCTTTCGGGGCGGCACATTTTGTGTGGGGTGGACAGTTAGTTCAGATACGTATAAAACGAGCGGCTCAATAGCTGGTTTTGGAGACCTCGGAGGCTTGTTGGGCTCCTTTGGATGACCTGAAGCGCTTGATTTTGGGCTTTAAATGCCTGTTTTGAGGACCAAAGAACGCCAAGCGAAGCGCTTGAACGCTTCTGTAGGGGGTTTGATTTATACGTATCTGAACTAACTGTCCAGGCGACTCCGTTCGGGGGCCGCGCGCTTTGCTTTGGTCCCTGTCTCCACAATTTCTGTCAAGCTTTTGGTTAGCTTTTGGTCAGTTGGCGGGATGGCGGAAGGGTGAAAGATCACTGGCGAAAAAAGCTCAAAGAAAGTGCTGGTAGGGGAGTTGTTGAGCTTTTCGACAGCTTTTGGTCAAAAGAATCTTTGCAGGTATCGACGCTGATTGCATTGCCGTGGCTACTACGGTGCGGGATGCTGACTCCAAGCGTCGAATACTCCAGTTGGGGAGGCCGGTATGGATTTGTTTCTAGAGACCCCGCAGCAACAAGCTGAGCGCATGTTGCGCCAGCAGCAGCGACTCATGGAGATGCAAGCACAAGGGGCGCCTGCCCAGGCTCCTGCGCAAAATGCCGCGCCTGCGGTTTCGCCTGCGGGTGAGGCGGCCCCAGAGAACTATTCCGTACAGCAGGATTCATATGCGCAAGAGCTTTCGTTCGATAAGCGCCGCACGCACCGCCGTCGATGGTCTCAGCGCCTGCGTACGCTGGCGATGATCGTGCTCATCCCGTTGGGACTCGCGGCAATCTTCTTGGCCTCATATGCCCTCACGTGCATTCTGAACGGCGCTTCGCCCAGCGAAGTGCTCCAACATCTGTCGGCCCTCGGCCAGCGCCTGGGCGATGTCATAACAACCATCCGTGCAGGCTGGGAGAGCTAGCGCCCGCCTTTTCAGACCTTACTGGGCGTAAAGGCTTCGAATGGGAATGGGAGTCCGTCTTTCCACGAGTCTTTCTGCGTAACTGAATAGTATTATTGAAGATAAATAATAATATAGGAGGTGCGCGGTTGAATCTGACTTTTGAAGGGTTCTTGAAAGGCTATTGCCGGGAGTTGTCCGGACAACAGTCGTTGAGCTTTAGGAAACTCGTAAAACAGGCAACGACGGTTGAGCCGCGCGTGGCGGAGCCCCTGTTTTTGCTTGCTTTGGCGCAGGGCAAAGCCGAATACGTTTTGGGTTTATCCGAGGGCTCGTGGATGGAAGAGAGCTATCGAGACGTTGTGTCCCTGTACGGCCAAGCGGGCAGTTTGGCATCTCTGTGCATTGAGGACAAACTCCCTAATCGTTATGCCAACGTTTGGCGTGCGTATCGAGGTGTAAAAGAAAGGTCGGCGGCCGATAGAAGGGTTAATGCCCTGATGAGAAAAAGGACGCTGGAAGCGCTGAAGGAATCGGGCGTGACGCGCTATGGGCTTTGCCGTGACCTCCGCTTGAACAAAGGAAACGTGTACGCATACTTAGCCGGTGACGACTCAAAGGTGAGCAGGGAAACGGCGCGCCGCATTATGGAATATGCGGAAGGAGGAGGCGCCCAAGAAGGAACCGAGCGCTCGGTGCATGTGGCGGGGTAAGATTGATCGCGGTTTTTGATTGGTGTTCGATTGGGTTTGTTGGGCGGAATGTATGTCTGCTATTGATATTGCGCTTGTTGTGATCGCCTTGGTGGCGGTGGGTGTTGCTGTGGTTTGTGCCCTGCAGCTTAAGGGCCTTCGTTCCGAGCTGCGGGAGCGCGGCGGCAACGGCGTGGAGACGCTGGCGGCGCTCGAGCAGGCCAACAACGCACTCGATGCCCTCAACGTCGCGCTGGCCGAAACCCGCCGCACGGCAAACGCCATCGCGCAGCAGCAGACGACCGACGCCGCGGTAGAGCAGCAGCGCTACCTGACCATCGCGCGCGAGTTTTCGCAGGCAGGCGATCGCATGGATGACCTGCGTCGCGAGACCGCCCAACAGCTCGGCGCCAACCGCGAGGGCATCGAGCATCGCCTGGACAAGGTGCGCGAGACGGTCGATGCCCAGCTGGGTGCTATCCGCAAGGACAACAACGTGCAGCTCGACCAGATGCGCACGACGGTTGACGAGAAGCTCTCCCGCACGCTCAACGATCGCCTTTCGGCATCGTTTAAGCAGGTGAGCGATCAGCTCGAGGCCGTGTACAAGGGGCTGGGCGACATGCAATCCATCGCCACCGGCGTGGGCGATCTTAAGCGCGTGCTGGGCAATGTAAAGGCGCGCGGTATTTTGGGCGAGGTGCAGCTGGGCGCGATCCTGGCGGACATCCTCACGCCCGACCAGTATTTGGAAAACGTCGCCACCAAGCCCGGTGCTTCGGAGCGCGTTGAGTTTGCTGTCAAGCTGCCGGTGGACGAGGGCGACCCTGTGCTGCTGCCGATCGATTCTAAGTTTCCGGGCGACGCATACGAGCATTTGCTCGACGCCCAGGAGTCGGGCGATGCCGATGCCGTTGCCGCCGCGCGCAAGACGCTCGACGCGATGGTCAAGCGCGAGGCAAAGGACATCTGCGAAAAATACCTAAGCGTGCCGGCGACCACCAACTTTGGCATCATGTTCGTACCGTTTGAGGGCCTGTACGCCGAGATCGTCAGCCGCCCCGGACTCATCGAGGTCCTGGGCCGCGACTATCACGTCAACGTGGCCGGTCCCAGCACCATGGCTGCCATCCTCAACAGCCTGCAGATGAGCTACCAGACGTTTAGGCTGCAAAAGCGCACCGACGACGTGCTGCGCGTGCTTTCCGCCGTCAAGGCCGAGCTGCCGCGCTATCAGGCGGCACTGCGCCGCGCCCAGCAGCAGATCGAGACCGCGGGCAAAACCGTCGAGGGCATCATCACCACGCGAACCAATGTGATGGAGCGCAAGCTCAAAGACATTGATGCGCTTGAGGATGCCGACCAAGCCGACGAGATTTTGGGGCTCACGTCCGCCGGCATCCTCGCAGACCAAGAAGACAAAGACTAGTTACAACAGACGGCGGGGCGCCAGCGCAGATGCGGGCACCCCGCCCCTTTTCACATCGCACTTGCCTGGAGCGCGCTCCAATGTGCAACAATGGCCTTTCGCCCTGTCAAACGCGAAAGGAACCCTATGTCCCAGAGAAGCACCAGTCCGCTCAAGCGCTCAACCGTGCGCCGCACGCTGCGGCGCTTTTGGGATGTCACGCGCACGCAGCCGCTGATCGTCTTTCTCTCGGTGTTCTCGTCGGCGGGCTATATCTTTTTGCTCACGTTTGCCAACACCTATGTGATGGCCCTCATCGTCGACCGCGTCCAAGCCGGTCCAGTGGCGGGCGACCAGGTGTTTGAGGTCTTCGGTCCCTACATCCTGGCGCTCGTACTCGTTAACCTGTTGGGTCAGATCCTCTCCAAGCTGCAGGACTACACCGTCTACAAGCTCGAGATCGCGGGCAACTACCACCTGGCGCGCCTGTGCTTCGACACGCTCTCCAATCAATCCATGACCTTCCACACCAGCCGTTTTGGCGGATCGCTTGTGAGCCAGACGAGCCGTTTTATGAGCGGCTACACAGGCTTGGTGGACGTGACGGTGTATTCGCTCATTCCCACCATCACCTCGATTATCTGCACGGTGGCGGCGCTCGCCCCGGTGGTGCCTACGTTTACCGTGATCCTGGTGGGCATCATGGTCGTCTACATTGCATTCGTTTGGCTTATGTACAAGCGCATCATGCCGCTTTCGGCCGCGACGTCCGCCGCGCAGAACAAGCTGTCGGGCGTGCTGTCCGATGCGGTCACGAACATCCTGGCCGTCAAGACCTGCGGGCGCGAGGACTTTGAGCGCGACCTCTTCGATGCCGCCGACCGCGCCGCGCGCGATGCTGAGACGGTGTCGATGCACGCCATGATGCAGCGCAACTTTACGACCTCGGGCCTTATCGTCATCACCATGGCCGTGGTGAGCGTGTTTGTGGCGGGCGGCAACGCGTGGTTTGGCATCTCTGCCGGCGCGCTCGTCATGATCTTCACCTATACGTATAACCTCACTATGCGCCTGAACTACGTGAGCTCCATGATGCAGCGCATCAACCGCGCGCTGGGCGATGCGGCCGAGATGACGCGCGTGCTGGACGAGCCGCGCCTGGTGGCGGACGACGAGAACGCCCCCGAGCTCAAAGTGGGCGAGGGCGCGATTGATTTTGAGCACTTGAGCTTTGCCTACCGTGACGCCGTGGCGGGCGAGAGCGTGTTCGACGACCTGACGCTCCATGTGGCGGCGGGCCAGCGCGTGGGCCTGGTGGGCAAATCGGGCTCGGGCAAGACGACGCTCACCAAGCTGCTGCTGCGCCTGGACGACGTGCAGGGCGGCCGCGTGCTCGTGGACGGCCAGGATGTCTCGCGCTGCACGCAGCAGAGCCTGCGCCGCCAGGTTGCCTACGTGCCGCAGGAGGCGCTGCTGTTCCACCGCTCCATCCGCGAGAACATCGCCTACGGCCGCCCCGATGCCACCGACGAGCAGATCCGCGAGGCCGCGCGTCTGGCGAATGCCCTGGAATTTATCGACCGCTTGCCCAACGGCTTTGACACCATGGTGGGGGAGCGCGGCGTTAAGCTCTCGGGCGGTCAGCGTCAGCGCGTTGCTATCGCCCGCGCCATTCTTACCGACGCGCCAATCCTGGTGCTCGACGAGGCGACGTCTGCCTTGGACAGCGAGTCCGAGGCGCTGGTGCAGGAGGCGCTCGAGAACTTGATGCGCGGGCGCACCTCCATCGTGGTGGCGCACCGCCTGTCAACCGTGGCGGCGCTCGACCGCATCGTGGTGCTGGCCGATGGCGAGATCGTGGAGGACGGAACGCACGCGCAGCTTGTCGAGGCGGGCGGCGAGTACGCAAGCCTGTGGAGTCGCCAGACCGGCGCGTTCCTGGAGGCGTAAACGCCCTGGACGTGGGACAATCGTGGGTATGAGTTTGTTGAGCTGCTGAGCCAAGGAGTCGTTATGCCACGCGAGACCAATGCCGCCAAACGCGAGCGCGCCATCGAGGTGTGCGAGCGCCTCAACCGTCGCTATGGCCCGGTCGAGTGCTTTTTGGACCACGAGAATCCTTTTAGGCTGCTCATCGCGGTGCTGCTCTCGGCGCAGACGACCGACGCACAGGTCAACAAGGTGACGCCGCGGCTGTTTGCCCAGTGGCCCACGCCCGAGGCCATGGCCGGGGCGAGTGTGGCCGACGTGGCGGAGACCATTAAGTCGCTCGGCTTTTATAAGAGTAAGGCCAAGCACGCCGTGGAGGCCGCGCAGATGATCGTTGCCGATTACGGCGGCGAGGTGCCGGCCGACATGAAGGAACTCGTAAAGCTGCCCGGCGTGGGGCGCAAGACGGCGAACATCGTGCTCAACGTGGGGTACGGCATCGTGGAGGGCATCGCGGTGGATACGCACGTCAACCGCATCGCGCACCGCCTGATGCTGAGCCCCAAGACGCACTCCAAAGAGCCACTCAAGACCGAGCAGGATCTGCTCAAGATTTTGCCGCACGAGTACTGGGGGTCGGTCAACCACCAGTGGATCACCTTTGGCCGCGAGATTTGCGACGCCCGCAAGCCCAAGTGCGACGAGTGTCCGCTGGCAGACCTTTGTCCCAGCGTGCGGGTGGTGCAATAGCTTTTTGCAAACTTTTTTGCAAAAAAGTCTCAAACCTTAGATATAGCTTGGTTGCGCAACCATTTCGCGTTTTTCCCCTTTTAAATAAATCATGCATTAGTAAATCTGTCTCGATTTTCGGGACGGGCTGTTTCTGAACAAAGGGGAAAACATGGCAAAGTATCAGCCCGCGCACAAAAAAGCGCAGTCCAAGCTCAACCTCGCTAAGCCCGCGGTGACCATGGCCGTTACCGCCAGCCTCGCACTGTCTCCTGTCCTGCAGACCGCTGCTTTCGCTGAGGCCGGCACCGACGCCAACGACGACGTCAAGGCCGAGCAGAAGCAGGCCAGCAAGGAAGAGATCGCTGCCGCTAAGGCCGACGTCGAGAAGGCCCAGAAGGCCTACGACGAGGCTAAGGCCAACGTCGAGAAGGCCGAGACGGCCTACGACGAGGCTAAGGCTGCTGAGGCCGAGGCTAAGGCCGGCGACCAGGAGGCCCAGAACGCCCTCGAGGACGCGAAGGAGGCCGTGTACACGGCTCAGGCTCAGCTTGCGGACGCCGAGAAGGCTCTGGGTGAGGCCCAGAAGGCTTACGAGGACGCTATGGCCGAGGCCGACAAGCTCGGTACCGAGTACAACGAGAACCAGTATGAGAAGAAGGCCGAGGACGCCCGCGCCGCTGCCGACGCCAAGAAGGCTGAGTGGGACGAGGCCGTAAAGGCTCAGAACGACGCTCAGGTTGCTTTTGAGAACGCCAAGAACCTGACCTCCGAGGAGGAGGCCCAGGCCACTTATGACGCTGCCACCAAGAAGGCCGACGAGCTCTATCAGGAGTGGAGCGATCTTGACAACGCTGCCGCTAAGGCCGAGCAGGCCGCCAAGAAGGCCGAGGACACGATGAAGGCTGACCTGAAGGCCGCCAACGAAGCTCAGGTTGCCCTCGAGGCCGCCAAGAAGCTGCCCTCCGTCGAGGATGCCGAGGCTGCTCTTAAGGCTGCCACCAAGGCTGACGATGAGGCTGCTGCCAAGTTCAACGAGCTTGACAACAAGGCTGCCAAGGCCGAGGACGCTGCTACTGCCAAGAAGGCCGACTGGGACGCCAAGCTTGACGAGGCAAACAATGCCGCGGAAGCTTATAAGAATCTTGAGGCTAACAAGGCAAACGCCGAGGAGCTTGGTCAGAAGTACAACGAGCTCGACAACAAGGCTGCTAAGCTTGAGGTCGAGAAGGATAAGACTGGCGCCATGAAGGCCCAGATCAACAACAAGCTTGCAGAGAACAAGGCCGATTACGAGGCTAAGCAGGCTAAGGCCAATCAGCTGCAAGCCGATGCTGACCAGCTGCAGGCCGATGCTAACCAGCTGCAGACTGATGCTGATGCCCTTTACGATTATGCGAACGGTGCTGGCATGTTTGCCCCTGAGGGCGCTGATGCCGCTTGGGCAAAGGCAGACGCCAAGCAGGCCGAGGCAGACGCCAAGAAGGAAGAGGCAAAGACCAAGCAGGCCGAGGCAGACGCCGCGAAGCGCGAAGCGTACTATGCTTCTCAGGCAGTTGAGACTTTCGAGAATGCGCTTAAGGATGCCACCCGCGAGGACGATACTGCATACCAGGCTTGGAGCAACGCTACCAACGCTGCCGCTCAGACCATGACTGAGTGGAAGGCCGCAAACGCTCTGGTGAACCTTGGCCAGCAGTATCCGCAGCTCAAGGCTGATGCCGATAAGCTCGGCCAGGAGTACAACGAGCTCGACAATGCTGCGCTGAAGGCCAGCGATGCCGCCAAGGAGGCTAAGGCTGCTTGGTCTAAGACCACCGATAAGAAGGCCAAGGCTGAGGCTGACCTGAAGGTTGCTCAGGGCAAGGAGCAGGCTGTCAAGGACGCGCAGACGGCATTTAATACTGCCATGAAGAAGGCCAATGACTCTGCCCAGGCTTTCAACGAGGCTGATAACGCTGCCCTCAAGGCTACCAAGGCCGCTGAGGATGCCAAGGTCGAGCGCGACGCTGCTATCGATGAGCAGGTAAAGGCCAACGAGGCTCTCGCCGAGGCTAAGAAGAAGCCGCAGATCGTTAAGGCCGCCGAGGATGCGCTCATCGCCGCTACCACCAAGGCCGATGGCCTTGGTCGCGAGTTCAACAAGCTCGACAATGAGGCCATCGAGGCCGAGGATACCCTTGCCGCCAAGAAGGCTGCTTGGAACAACGCTCTCGCTGCCGCTAACGCTGCCCAGGCTGCTCTCGCCGACGCTCAGAAGGCTAAGGACGAGGCCGCTAAGGCTCTCGAGGACGCCAATGCTAACGCTGAGGTTAAGTCCGACGAGGCTAAGGCTGCTGCTGCCAAGCTCGCCGATGCTCAGAGCAAGGTTCTCGACGCTTATGCTGACCTTGAGCTCGCCAAGCAGGCCCAGGCTAATGCCCTGGCTCAGCTTAACGCTGCCAAGCAGGTCCTGGGTTCGCTGGTTCCCTACGTTGTGCCCGCTCAGCCGCAGGTGACCACCACCACGACCACCACGACGACCAAGACTCCCGCCAAGGCCGAGAAGAAGGCCGACGAGAAGAAGGCCGACGAGGCTGCCCTCCCCACCACTGGTGATAGCGTTGCCGCTCAGGTTACGATCATCGCCGGTCTGGGTGCCGCTGCCATCGCCGCTGGTGCTACCCGCCGCCGCTTCAATGCCTAATGTAGCTTATTAAGCTCGTTTCCCCTTTATAGGCGCCCCCGGCTTCAACGGCCGGGGGCGCCTTTGTATAAAAGAGCGCCGCTGCGATGTGTGCAGCGGCGCTCTTTTGCGTTGATTCTTATTGTGTGAGCTTGGTCCTACGCCAGCGCGCGTACGTTCGAGGAAATCTTCAGCACTAAGAACTCGGTCGAGGCGCCCAGCTTGAGTAGGTCGCCGTCGTGGATGGGGATCTGCTTGTCCTTGTCATCGGCGGTTCGCAGTGAGCGAGGCTTTTCGATAACGGTGGTCGTACCGCTGCGTGTCACCAGCACGGTCCCGTTGGTGGAGTGCAGGCCGCTTGCGAGCCATGTGCCGTTGGAAAACGCGACGCGCAGGTGCCGGCGGGATACATCGGGTCCCACATTGGTGATGGTGTTTCGGTCGTGCGCGAACGAGCCCAGGACCGTGCCCTCGGGGTCGAGGCTCAAGGGATAAATCGGCGGCAGGGCCGAGCCGTCTTTTGCAAGCCTGAGCAGCCCCAGTTTTGTCGGCGGCTCGTTGACCTTGCAGCTGGCCTCCGGCGTCTGGACGGTCTCGGTAGTCTCGAGTGTGCCAAAGGTCTGGGCTAGCCGCGTTATGGCAAAGTTTTTGACCTCGGAGGCCGCGGCATTGGGGTCGGCCAGACATCCGCAAACCGTCAAAGCAAGCAGCTCCAGAAGGCGTCTATCGCTTTGCTTGAGACCCGGCGTGACGGCGATGCGGTCAAAGATATTGCGCAGGATAGAGGCGTCGAGCCCCCAGTAGTCCAGCGACTTAGCCATGCGCTCGAGGGCGCGTGCCGCTATAGCCTGCTGGCGGGCGTTGGCGGCCGCCGGGCTGCTGTCGCTGCCGACTTTTGCCGTAGCCGCCAAGTTCTGGACACTCTGCGAAAAATCGGCAAACATCTCGGGATCGATCTTGTCGGTGCCCGGAACAACGTGCACTACGCGGCGCGACAGAAACGTCTTCTCTGCAATGCGAAACCTTGGGGCCGGCTTGGAGCCCATCGGCTTGTCCGAAATCAAGATGCGCGCCGCTTCTCGATTATTGATCTGCAGATCGCATTTAAGGAAATCAAAGAGTACTTCGGAAGGTGTTTCCGCACGCATGATGCGAGGCTCCTTTCTGGTATCCGGGGGAGGCGTTAGATGCAAAAGCCGGGCAGGACATAGGTCTTTTGGTCCGGATCGTTTCCGGGCGTTGCCCAGCAAAACACGTCGCCGTCTTTTCCAACGCGGTTAAAGAGCGTCGAGTCGGCGCCTTCGCTGCAGTCGGCGCTGGGGGTGCGCTCCCAGTAGCAAATCTTTTTGCCGTCGACGGTGCGAATCATGGTGTTATTGGCGGTCAAGCCGCTTACACCCTGCTCGCGATAGAGCTGGTACTGGTCGCCTTCTCCGCTGTAGAGAGCAGAAAGGTATTCGAAGCCTTCTGCAAACGTTTCGGGCGCCTGGTAGCCGCAAAGCTCGCTCATGGACGGCAGCCACAGCTTGTCATCGGTGACGGTGATGCTAGCGGCTTCTTTGGTGGCACCTGTGTTGTTGGTCAGCTTTCGCACCGAGCGAATCTGCTGATGAAGGGGGTAGGGCAGTGTAGCCATGCCTTCGCCTGCCAGCCACTCACGAAGGGACGATTGCTCCCAGCCGCCCGTCGCGGCGCTGTCGTTTACGGGACGTACGGCGATGGGGGTGCGGAACATAAAGGTGATGCCCGCGGGAAAGCCCTCGTCGGTGAGCGTGTCTGCCTTAAAGCCCACGATCTGGACCTGCGCCTTGGTTCCGTCGGAAAGCCTGACGGTCTTGGTGTTCTCGTTTTGGAGCGAATGGTTGCTGTCCACCAGGTGGTAGGTGAGGGCAATCTCGAGCGCATTTTCGATGGAAGACGTCTCTTGGATCTTACGGGAGATCAGGGCAATCTCTTCCCAGGTATAGGCGTCGAGCGACGGCTTGATGCCGTGTGCAAGGTCGATAAGCCCCCAGCATCCTGTGGCAATGGCGGAACCGGCTATGCCGGCAACGCAGACGCCACCAAGTGCAAGCGCGGCACGGCGCGAGATAGCCGAGTGGCGCGTCTGGGCCTTGTCCTCGTCAGCGGCCTTTGATTTTTGGCTAAAGTCGACAGGGGTGGGCAGCGGCGTGCGCGGCTCAAAATCGATGTCCTTGATCCAGGCATCGAGCTTTCCCGTGACCGTAGACAGCGGCGCGCGCTGGGACTGCTCGTTGTGGATGCCGCTCATGATGATATCGACGAGCTTTTGGTCGCCGGGCACGCGTGCCTCGAGTGGCTCGGGCTCGTGCTCAATCTTATACAGATAGGGCGAGTGATCCAGATGCTCGTTTAAGCGATATGGCGTATGGCCGGCATAGAGCGTATAGAGCACGCTGCACAGCTCGTACGTATCGATGCTGGGCGACGTGCGAAGCGGCGCCAGCTCGGGGATGTCGCTAGAGAGCATCTCGGGCGGGGCGAACTCGGGCGTGCCGTTGCGCCAGATACCGGTCGACATGGTAAACGAGGGGTCCGAGCGCTTGATGCTGGAGCTGCCCAAATCGACCAGACAGATATCGAAGCTGCAGTGCGCAATTTGCTGGGCAAGAGGCCGACGTGTCGTGCGAATGATGATGTTGCGCAGCGAAAGGTCGCGGTGCACAAACGGCGCATCGAGCTTTTGGGCACCCAGGAGAATCTCTCCCAGGCGCTTTCCAATGGCTGCGACGGTGTTTGCGGGGATACGGCCACCCTCGGCGGGGTCGGTTAGCTCTGCCACGGCATCGCGAAGGGGCAGACCCTCGATCCACTCCATAAGGATGGCCGGCGTGTTGCCGGTATAGCCGTAGCCATAGGTTTTGGCGAAACCACTCAACAGGGAGACGGCGGCAAGATTGCGATACTCCTCGGTGAGCGTCTTGATGCCCGAAGGGGTGACGGCGGGGCCGTTTTCCTCGCGGCTATCGAGAGGCCATAACGTTTTGAGTGCAAAGGTCTCGCCCTCGGTATTGGCGACCTTGCGAAGATGGTGGGAACCTCCGCCGACTGCCCCGCAATCCAGCAGGGTGGTAAAGCGGCGAATGGTATCGGGATCTTCGGAGGTCGCAAACATGGCGTTTGGCTCAAAGGGGGACAACGCGATGATATTCATGTCCGTGTCGTACGTCACGGGGCGATCCTTTCGAGATAAAAATGCATAACGATAACGTTAGTGAAAAGGTAGCGCAACCGTTGCCTTAATCGAAAAGGTGCCGTTATTTGCAGGGATTGATGCAAATAACGGCACCTTGTGCGTCGATGATGTGTGCGCGGACTAGTCGGTGATGCGAATGACCAAGAAGCGCGTCGTGGCACCCAAGCAGAGCGTATCTCCGTTGTGAATCTCGACGGGGGTGTTGGCAAAGTTCGCGGGGCGGTCGCGGCGGGCCGGCTCGATAAGCTGGCGGCAGCGGTCGACGCCCGAGATCAAAAACGATCCGTTGGTGGAGTCGAGGCCCTGTGCAAACCAGCGTCCGTCTTGGTGCCAAACACGCAGGTGCTGGCGCGAGACATCGGAATCGACGTCGGTGATGGCGTTTTCGTCGCCCGTCAGCGATCCGATAATGCTGCCCGCCGGGTCCATGGATAGGGGACGTAGCGGCGGGCGCGCCGAGTTACCCACAACGCGCAGCAGGCCCAGGCGAATATCTCCCGTAGGACGTGCCGCGGCCGAGAAAAACGAGGTAACGGTTGTCTCGACGGTGCCAAGCGTCGAGAGCATCTGGTCGGACACAAACGACTCGGTGTATTCGATGGCGCGCGCGGGGTCACCAAGGCAGCCGGTAACGATAAAAAAGACCAGATGGATGTAAAGACGATCTTTAATGTCGCTATCGTCGGCGGTCTCGATGCGCTCGACGCCGTTCCTAAAGAGCATGCCGTCGACGCCGCAGTTGGTAAGGGCATCCTGCATGTCCGGGACGCACGATTCCATATAGCGCTTAACGATCTTGCTCAGCGATTGGGGATCGGAGCCTCGGTTTTGCATGATGAGGTTGAGTATCTGGCGCGCGCTTTGCTCAAAGGGAGCAAACAGGGGCTCGGGAAGGTCGCCGGGCTTGGCATGAACGATTTCGCGTGAGATAAACGACGGGACTGTCAGGCGCTCGGAGATGGGACGTCCGCCGTAGCGGGCGTCGCTGGCCATGAGGATTTGCGCGGCGCAGCCGTTGTTGATGCGGCCAAGCGACTTAAGCCCGGCGTACAGTGCACAAGATGGAGTATCAGCCATAAAAAATTACCCCCCCCCTTCAAAAAATGGGACAAGAAGCTTAAGTACCGATCATTATAGGTGCTTTGCGGAGCGAAATGCTTGCCAGGGGGCGTGAGCGGTGCAAAAGGGTAGTGAAAGGCAGCAAATTAAAGAAAAGCCGGTGGGTCAATACGCTGGGAAAACGCGTTGGTGCAACCGTTGTGGGCAACATTTGGCATGCCGCTGCTTTGGCGTTGTGTCGTGCGGCCGTGCGGTACCATAAAATCCAACGAACTATGACGTACGACCCGCCGAGCTTGCCCCGGCGGGCTTTTGGCGTTGCAATGCCGGAGGAACAGCATGCTCATTCACCGTATAGCCGCGCAGCTCTACACTGCCGAGGCGCTGCAGACCGTCGAGGCCGGACTCGATGCCGGCGAGGACGTGACGCTGGCCGTGTCGCAGTCGGGCCGCACGCTTATGGCCGCCGCCCAGTTTGCGCGTCGCCCGCGTCCTACGGTCTACATCGTGAGTGGCGAGGACGCGGCCGATCGCGCCGCACGCAGCCTTGCCGCCTATGTGGGCCTGGCGCACGTGTGTCGCTTTCCTGAGCGTAAGGACTACCCTTGGCGCGAGCAGGCGCCCGACGATGCCGTGGTGGCCCAGCGCTGCGAGGCGCTCGGGCGCATCGTGCGCGGTGACAACTGCATCATGGTTGCCTCGGCCCGCGCGCTGCTGCGCTGCGTGCCGCCGGTCGAGAGCCGCTATTGGGAGTCCACTACTTTCGCGGTGGGTGAGGAGATTCCCTTTGATGAGGTGCCGCAGCGTCTGGTGGGCATGGGCTACACCAATGCCGGCGCTGCCGACGCGCCTGGCCTGTTCCGCGTGCACGGCGACACCGTCGAGGTGTTTCCCGCGCAGGAAAAGGCGCCCGTGCGCATCGAGTTCTTTGGCGACGAGATCGACCGCATCCGTCGCATGGTGAGCTCCACGGGCCAAACCATCGGCAACGAGAACAGCATCGAGATCTTCCCCTGTCGCGAGCTTGCGCTCACCGACGAGGCCGTCCATAACATGCATGTGGCGCTCTATCGCGCCAGTCAGAGCGACAGCAAGCTGGCCGCGCTGCTCGAGATGGTGGATGCGCGCATCGTCACGCCCGAGCTCGACCGCTTTTTGCCGGTGATGTATGGCCAGACCGTGAGCCCGCTGGCGCATGTGAGCGGCAAGGCGCTCGTGGTCCTGTCCGAGCCGCGCTCGCTGTTCGACGACTGCCTACGCTCCTACGAGGATATCGAGGCCCGTGCCGGCGAGGCGGGGGTCGACCGTCTGGACGGCCTGTACGTGCGCGCTCAGCAGCTCGACTTTGGTGCTCAGCAGCGCCTGAACTACGTGAGCCTCATTCGTGCCGGTGGTGCGGTGACCGCCGAGCTCAAGATTGAGCAGCCGGCTATTGCGGGTTCGGACAATCGCTTTATGACGCGCATCCAGGAAGTTGTGGGCAAGCGCTATGCCTGCGTCTTCGCCATTCCCGACCGCGGCGCGCGCGAGTCGATGGAGCTCACCTTTGGCGACGAGGGCATTACCTTTGAGGAGTCGCTGACCGCGGCGCCCGAAAACGCCGGCCTTATCGGCGACCGCGTGCGCGTGGCGGCGGCGGATTCTGCCGATCGCGCTGCTCGCCAGGAGGCCCATGCCTCGATCCGCGACCGCAAGGCGGATGCACTCAACGCCCGCTCTCTGGAGGCCGGCGCCGCCCAGGCTGCCGCCGGCGCTGCCGTGCCCACCATCTCGCGCGGACGCGTGACCTTTGTGGATGCTGCGCTTCCGCAGGGCGTGGTGGTGCCCGACGCCAATCTGGCCGTGTTCTCAATCGCCGACCTCAACGCCCGCATGGACGCCAACCGCGCACGCAGCCGCCGCAAGGTGGACATTACGCAGATTACCTTCCCCTTTAAGCCGGGCGACTACGTGGTGCATGCCACCCATGGCATCGCGCTCTTTAGCGAGATCGCGCGCCAGGAAGTGGGCGGCAAGGAGCGCGACTACTTTTTGCTGGAATACGCCGACGGCGACAAGCTCTACGTGCCGCTCGAGCAGGTCGACCGCATCACGCGCTATGTCGGTCCCGATGGCGACAAGCCGCGCCTGACCAGGCTCAACACCGCCGACTGGACGCGTGCCACCAACAAGGCGCGAAAGAATGCCAAAAAGCTGGCGTTTGACCTGGTCGACCTCTATACGCGTCGCTCGTCGATTACCGGCATCGCCTGCCCGCCCGACACGCCCGAGCAGATCGAGATGGAGCAGAGCTTTCCCTACGACGAGA
Source organism: uncultured Collinsella sp. (assembly GCA_934654835.1). Taxonomy (GTDB): domain Bacteria; phylum Actinomycetota; class Coriobacteriia; order Coriobacteriales; family Coriobacteriaceae; genus Collinsella. The sequence continues at coordinate 13,399 of CAKUGY010000021.1, read as the reverse complement.
CGCGCGACCAGCTGGAGGCCATCGCCGACATTAAGGCCGACATGGAGGCGCCCAAGCCCATGGACCGCCTGCTGTGCGGCGACGTGGGCTTCGGCAAGACCGAGGTCGCCCTGCGTGCGGCGTTTAAGTGCGTGGATTCCGGTCGCCAGGTCATGGTGCTCTGTCCCACGACCATTTTGGCCCAGCAACATTACGAGACGTTCTTTGAGCGCTTTGCCCCGTTTGGCCTGGAGGTCGAGGTACTCAGCCGCTTCCGCACGCCGGCGCAGCAAAAGCGAGCGCTCAAGGCGTTTGCCGAGGGCACGATTGACGTGCTCATCGGTACGCACCGTCTGCTTTCGGCCGACGTGAACCCCAAGAACCTGGGTCTGGTGATTATCGACGAGGAACAGCGCTTTGGCGTGCAGCACAAGGAGCAGCTCAAGAACCTGCGCGAGCAGATCGACGTGCTCACGCTTTCGGCCACGCCCATTCCGCGAACCATGCAGATGGCCACGAGCGGCGTGCGCGACATGAGCCTGATCACGACGCCGCCGACCGGGCGCCGTTCCGTGATCGTGCACGTGGGGGAGTACGACCCCGACGTGGTGAGCGCGGCGATTCGCCTGGAGGTGGGCCGCGGCGGTCAGGTGTACTACGTGTCCAACCGCGTCAAGACCATCGATGACGCCGTGGCGCGCGTGCACGAGGCCGCGCCCGAGGCGCGCGTGGGCGTGGCGCATGGCAAGATGAGCCCGCGCGAGGTCGAGGACGTGATGATCGAGTTCGCGACCAAGAAGATCGACGTGCTCATCGCCACGACCATCGTGGAGAGCGGCATCGACAACGCGACGGCCAACACGCTCATCATCGAGGATTCGCAGCGCTTGGGCCTGGCGCAGCTCTACCAGCTCAAGGGCCGCGTGGGCCGCTCGGCTACGCAGGCCTACGCGTACTTTATGTTCCCCGGCGAGCTGCCGCTGACCGAGGAAGCTACGGCGCGCCTGACCGCGCTTTCCGAGTTCCAGGACCTGGGCAGCGGCATGCGCATCGCTATGCGCGACCTGGAGATCCGCGGCGCCGGCTCGCTTATGGGCGCCGAGCAGCACGGCAACCTGTCGAGCGTGGGCTTTGACCTGTTTACGCAGATGCTGGGACAGGCCGTGGCCGAGGCGCGCGGCGATGACGACGCCGGCGTGGAGGCGGCGAGCGTGGGCATTAACCTGCCGGCCGACTACTTCCTGTCCGAGGAGTACCTGCCGGCGGTGGATCAGCGCGTGCTCGTGTACCGAAAGCTCGCGGCGGCCGAGGACCTGGAGAGCATCGACGAGGTACAGGAGGAAACCGAGGCCGCGCACGGCGAGCTGCCGTTGGCGGGACTCAACCTGTTCAACCGCGCACGTATCCGCATTCGCGGCGAGCGTCTGGGGCTCGAGAGCGTCACGCTCAGCGGCGGGCGCATTACCTTCCTGGGTGTCGACGTGCCCAAGAAGGTGGCCTTTGAGTTTAAGACCCGGTACGGTGCGGTGAACTTTCCCAAGAGCCGCAAGCTGTCGGTGCCCTACAAGGCGGGCGCTGGCGCGGGCAGCGGCCTGGGTCGCGGCCTCGACGCCAACGACGGCACCGGCCCCGTAGCAGCGGCGCTCATGCTGCTGCAGCAATTAGGGGCCAGCGACGATGACTAACAAGTAAGGGGCGTGGTGGGACAATGTCCCACCACGTCGCTGGTTGACCTTCTGCCCGACCGAAAGGATGCCATGTTCGGGTACATCTATAAGAAAGACGCCGCTATTATTGCGGCTATTCTGGCCCTTTGCCTGCTCACGGGCAGCTTCTTCGATTATCAGATTTCGAGCGCGCTGTTCAACATCGCCAGCATGTACGGACGCTTTATCGAGGCTGCCGGCGAGCTGCCGTTTGAGCTGACGGCGAGCGTCGCGGGCATTATGCTCGTGCGCGCGGCGCGCCCCGATTCCAAGGCGAGCAAATGGCTCGCCGTGCTCGGCATCCTCGTCAATGTTGGCCTGGCCGGCTACGAGATCGTCTCGTCCCTGCGGGTTGGCGGCAAGCTCGTCGCGGTCCAGTTGGTGCTGACATTTGTGCTGGTCATCGCCGCCAACCTCATCGTCTATCGCCTTACGCGCAAAACTTCGCCCGACGAGCTCACGCGTTGGGCGCTGATGGCGCTTGCCGTGTGGGCCGCTCAGGCCATTATCCTCAACGTCATCGTCAAGCCACTGTGGTCGCGCCCGCGCATGCGTGTGATCGAGGTCACGCCGGGGCTCAATTTTCAGCCGTGGTGGGTGATCGGCAACCCCGACAAGTGGAGCTATATTGCGGCTGGCGTGATCAAGGACGGCTTTAAGTCGTTTGCGAGCGGGCACACGGCGCATGCGGCGATCGGCCTTATGCTCGCGGGGCTTCCCGCGGCTGCCTTTACGGAAAAGCCGTCGCGCCGCCGCGTGGTCTTTTGGGCCGCGGCTGTGGTCGCAGCACTCGTCGCCTTTGGCCGCATCGTGATAGGTGCGCATTTTTTGACCGATGTGAGCTGCGGCTTTGCCCTGGTGCTGGCACTCGAGTGTCTTGCCGCGCACATTGCCTATCCGCACGGCGTACAATAGCTCCACCTGAATCATCTGGCCGATATCCGGTAAGAGAGGATTGCCATGCTCGCGTTCAACAACGATTATTCCCACGGCGCACACCCGGCGGTGCTGCAGGCGCTCGTCGATACCAATATGGAGCCGCAGCCCGGCTACGGTACCGACGCGCACACCGAGCGTGCCAAGCAACTTATCCGCGAGGCCTGCCAGGCGCCGGACGCGGATGTGTTCTTGCTGGTGGGCGGCACGCAGGCCAACGCGACGGTGATCGATATGCTGCTCGCTCCGTACGAGGGCGTCGTTGCCGCCGAGACCGGCCACGTCGCCTGCCACGAGGCGGGCGCCATCGAGTTTGGCGGCCACAAGGTGCTCACCATCCCCGGCTACGAGGGCAAGATGCACGCCGAGGATCTCGAGAACTATATCCAGGTGTTCTACGAAAACGAGAGCTACGAGCACACGGTGTTCCCGGGTGCCGTGTACGTGAGCATGTCGACCGAGTACGGCACGCTGTATTCCAAGGCCGAGCTGGCGGCGATTCACGCGGTGTGCCAGAAGCGCGAGATTCCGCTGTTTGTGGATGGTGCCCGCCTGGCCTATGCGCTGGCGGCCGATGAATGCGACATCACCCTGCCCGAGCTGGCGCAGCTGTGCGATGTGTTCTACATCGGCGGCACCAAGTGCGGCGCTCTGTGCGGCGAGGCCGTGGTGTTCTGCGGTATGCACGCTCCGGCACATCCCATTCCGCGCATTAAGCAGCATGGCGCGCTGCTGGCCAAGGGCCGCCTGACGGGCGTGCAGTTTGAGGCGCTCTTTACCGATGGCCTGTATTTTGAGATTGGCCGCCAGGCGATTGAGACCGCGAAGGCACTGCGCCGTGTGCTGCACGAGCGCGGCTACCAGTTCTTCTTGGAGACGCCCACCAACCAGCAGTTTGTGATTCTGCCCAACGAGGACATGGCGCGCATTCGCGAGCATGCGGCGATTGAGTACTGGGAAAAGTACGACGAGACCCACACCGTGGTGCGCTTTTGCACCAGCTGGGCCACGACGCAGGGGGACATCGACGCGTTGGCGGCCGTCCTGTAGGTTGATGTGATGATGAAGGTTGCCCCGCGCCGGCGACGTGCCGCGGAACAGCCTTTGCTTTTGAGGGGGAGTTTACATGTCCGAGAAGTCCGAGAAGCCTGAGCCGACGATTCGCCTGGCGACGCCCGATGACGCGCCGGCGCTGCTGGCTATCTACGAGCCGTATGTGCGCGAGACGGTCATTACCTGCGAATATGAGGTGCCGAGTGTTGAGGAGTTTGCCGGGCGCATTGCCAAGACGCTCGAGCGCTATCCGTATCTGGTGATGGAGCTCGATGGCCGTGCGGTGGGTTATGCCTATGTGAGTGCGCTCAACAGCCGCGAGGCCTACGACTGGTCGGTCGAGACGTCGATCTACCTGGCACGCGATGTGCGCCATGGTGGGCTGGGGCGCAAACTGCACGACGCGCTCAAGCAATATCTGGTCGCGATGGGCATTACCAACATGTGCGCGCTCATCGCCGTGCCGCACGATAAGGACGACGAGTACCTGACGCACAATAGCCAGGATTTCCATGCCCATATGGGCTATCGCCTGGTGGGCGCCTTCGATCGCTGCGCACAAAAGTTCGGCCGCTGGTACGACATGTGCTGGATGGAGCTCGTCCTGGCCGAGCGCACCCCCAACCAACCCAAACCCACCTGGTTCCCCGCACTTGTTGCCCAAGGTTTCAAACCTACCATTTAGGGACAGGTTTTCGGCTGTCTTGCGGTATCAAATTGCCGCAAGAAGCGCCGCGTTCGTACGCTTTTTTGACTCGAATCGTCCCGTCGAGACACCTTGCGAGCTAAGTGAGTAGACTTTTTGACGCAAGGCGAGCACAAAGCGTATCTGCTTTAGTAAAACCGCAGGTCACGGAGATGGCTGTTTTGGTTGTGCTTGGCAGGTCGCGAAAAGTCTACTCACTTAGGTTTACGGTGCTGGATATTCTGGGCAGGGACAGTTGAGCTTGGGCGGCGCGTGTTGCCAGGCGATGTTGGCATTTGCGCCATGCCGGCTTGAGATTTAATAAAAACCGCAGGTAAAACGCATATTAGTTAGTTTCGCCTCGTTTAGTGCGCTAGCCGATGGGTTCGGTGTATTTGGCGCGGTCGGTTCGCTGGATGCGCTTGGAGATGTGGAGCGGGCGACCGTCGGTGTCGTAGACGTAGTCGGTGATAAGGATCAGCGCCTGCCCGCGCTCCACGTTGAGCAAAAACGCCTCGTTTTGCGAGGCATAGCACACCTCAAAGGTCTTGTGTCCTTGCGCCGGCGCGCGGTGGAACTCCTGGCGCAGCGTCGCGTACAGCGAGCCGTTGAGGTCGCGGTCGATCAGCGCTCCAAAGCTTGGCGGCAGGTAGGTGGTTTCCAGACATAGCGGCGCGTCGTCCAGATAGCGCAGGCGGACGAGCTTGACGAGCTTGCTGCCCACGGCGGCGTCGAAGAACTTGGCCACGCTGCCGGCCGCCTTGGCAAAACCCGAGTCCACCGTGCGCGTGGTGGGCTTCATGCCCTGTCCCTCGACCTGCTTGGTATAGCTCGAAAACACCAGATTGTTCTCGTGCACCTCGGGCGTATCGGCCACAAAGGCGCCGCGTCCGCGCTCGGTGCGCACCAGGCCCTCATCCACCAGCACCTTAAGCGCGTGGCGCACGGTGCTGCGCGACAGACCCGATTCTGCCATGAGCTCCATCTCGGATGGCAGCTTGTCTCCGCGTGCGTAGGTGCCAGCGGCGATACGGTCGCGCAGCGTGCCCGCCAGGCGCTCGTATTGGGCCAAGTTCTTTTTCGACGAAGTGCTCATGCGACCAACCTGTATCTAACTTGTATGCTTGCCGAACCAAGCATGTATCTAACATGACAACAAAACCGCTGGTAAATGATTTCTGAAAACCACGGCAGCAAAATTTCTAAGACAAATATAGCATACAACTAGTCGACATCGCAAAGACATGTATGTAACTTGTATGCCATCGAGAGCATCAAACGAGAAGAAAGGCTGATGCACGATGACTACTCAGGAACAGGTCAAGGACGTCGTATCCCAGGTTTTGGCCGACAAGGCAGACAAGGGCGGCATCAAGCGCGTCGTATGGATCGGCGCCGGCGGATCCAACGGCGGCAACTATCCTGCCCAGTACTTTATGGAGCATGAGGCCACGCAGGTCGTGAGCTCCAGCTACACCAGCAACGAGTTCGTGCACGCCACCCCGGCCTACGTCAACGAGAACGCCCTGGCCGTTGTCGTCTCCATGCGCGGCACCAAGGAGACCATCGTTGCCGCCCAGGTCGCCAAGGATCACGGCGCCAGCACCATCGCCATCTATGTTGACGAGTCCGGCCTCACCGAGGTCTGCGACTACAAGGTTCAGTACGACAGCCTGGCCGTCGACGAGTCCTGCATGGGCCGCACCAATTCCGCCGTCGTGACCATGATCGCCATGGAGCTCACGCAGCAGACCGAGGGCTACGCCGAGTACGAGACCGCCATGGCCGCCTTCGACCTGGTCGACCCCATCTACCGTAAGGCCGTCGAGTACACCCGTCCGCTCGCTGCCAAGTGGGCCGAGCAGAACGCCGACAAGCCCTGCATCAACGTCATGGCTCAGGGCCCGCTCTTTGGTGCCGCCTACGTCTTTAGCATCTGCAACGTTCAGGAGATGCTGCAGATCGACTCCTGCACCATCAACACCTGCGACTTCTTCCACGGCCCCTTCGAGATTCTGGACAAGCGCACCTCGCTGTTCCAGCTCATCAGTGTCGGTCGCAGCCGCTGCAACGACGAGCGTGGCATCCGCTTCGTCAACCAGTACGGTGGTGAGCGCGTCTATCAGCTCGACGCCAAGGAGCTCGGCCTCAACGACATCAAGGACAGCGTGAGCGAGTACTTCAACCACCTGATCTTCGCTCCGATCCTCAACAACGTCTACATGCGTGCGCTTTCCGCCGTCACCCACAAGGACTACATGACGCGCCGCTACATGTGGAAGCTGGACTATTAATTACGCGGTTTTACCAAACCGCGTAATGGCTCGACGCTGCAAACCCGCCAGAGCGGCAATCTGCCTTTCAGCTTCGGCGGCATGACCAGAAGGTCAATGCCGCCTCACTTCAAGGCACCTTGCTCGCTCTGACGGGTTTTCGCTGACTTTGCCAAAACATCGGCGTCGCCGTGGTTGGCACTTGGGGACACTCCTTGTGTCAATGTTTTCCCGTTCGCCGATTTGTGTCTTGATAAATGTATATAACGACTATAACGTAGTATGAAACATATTGGTAACAAAGCCAAGGAGGCTACGTTGAAGAGAAGCAATCTGGGCTATGTGCTGGTGCTGATCGCCGCGCTTATGTGGGGCACCATCGGAATCTTTGTCAACGGCATATCGGCCCTGGGCGTTTCGTCTCAGAGCATGGCGGCCTTTCGCCTGTTGTCGGGTGCCATCTTGATGGCTCCGGTCTTGGCATTTATGGGCTGCCAGGGAGGTGCTCGTGAGGGAAAGGCCTCGGGTCCTATGGCGCTGTTCAAAGCAAGTCCTAAAGAGCTTGTTCCCTGCGCGCTTCTTGGCATTGTCGGCCTCGCCACCGCTAACACGCTTTATTACGAGTGCATGGGCGAGGTTGGCATGTCCACGGCATCGGTGCTGCTCTACACCTCGCCGGTGTTTGGCGTCATGCTCGGCCGTGTGCTTTATTGCGAGGATGTGACCCCCAACAAGCTCGTGGCCATCGTCTTTAACATCGTTGGCTGCGTGCTTGCGGTGACGAGTGGCGATCTTTCCGGTTTCCATTTCTCGGTATGGGGTGTTGTGTCGGGCGTGATCGCCGGACTTTGCGGTGCGCTGCTGGCGGTGTTTAGCCGCATGGCCACCAAGACGCTGCATCCGCTGGCCGTCACGTTTTGGGGCTTTGTCTTTGGCGGATGCTTTATGGCAGTGCTTTCGGCCCCGTGGTCCGATGTGGCTGCGGCAATGTCCCCGCAGCTCATCCTGCTGTTCGCAGGCTTTGGCTTTATTCCTACGGCTCTTGCGTACATTTTCTATATGCAGGGCCTTTCGATGGATCTTGAGACGTCGAAGGTGCCGGTCGTGGCTTCGTTCGAAACCGTGGCGACCGTCCTGGTCGGTATTGGCATCTATGCCGAGTCCGCCGGCGCGATCAAGGTCCTGGGCATTGTGCTGGTGCTCACGTCCATCCTGATCATGAACACCGATTTCTCCAAGCTGCGCAACAGCGTCATTGTTAAACGTATTGTCGAGAGCATGACCTTTAAGCCCAATGCGTGGTGGACGGAGAAATCGCAGGACATGGATCTGTTCAAGGAGCGCACAGGCATCGCGCTGGAGCCTACCGTGCAGGAAAGCCCCTGGTACTTCGTGCGATAGGGGATTGCGCTTAGCGCTCGAACTGGGGTTATCCAGCCTGCGCCGGCCTGCCCGCCACCAACGTTTCGAGTACGTTAAACCCGTCAACGGTCGATTTTCACCCGCGAACGGTCTTTATACTAATTAGCAATATAAGCAACGTATAAGACGTTATAATGACCATAACGAAAAGGAGGAGGCAAGATGAATCAGATCATTCTCGCATCTCATGGCGGCCTGGCCGCAGGCGCCAAAGACACGCTCGAGATGGTTCTCGGCGACGTGTCGAACGTCCACGTCGTGTCGCTTGCTCGTGACGACAAGGAGCCCATCACCAATAAGGTGGACGCCATGATCGCCACGTTCAACGCGGACGACACCGTCTATGTGCTAACCGATATGCTCGGTAGCTCGGTCAACAACAACATGGTCGAGCTTTCCAAGAACGGCACGAAGTTCACGGTTGTCAGCGGTTTCAACATTCCGCTGGCGCTCACGCTCGCTATGAGCCCCGCCCCTGTCAAGGGCGTCGAGCTCGCGGCCCTCATCAACGAGGCCCGCACCGGTCTGACCAACCCCAACGCCCCGGTCGAGGTTGCTCCCGCAGCACCTGCCAAGAAGGCCAAGGCCGTCCGTCACAGCGCCGGTCCCGCCAAGATCGTCCTCGCACGTCTTGACTACCGTCTGCTGCACGGCCAGGTCGTCTTTACCTGGACCACCAAGGTTCAGGCCGAGCGAATCATCGTCGTCGACAACGCTGCCGCCAACGATGAGATCAAGAAGGGCGCTCTTAAGCTTGCCAAGCCCCAGGGCGTGCGCCTGAACGTCTTCACCGTCGAGCGTGCCCTTGCCAAGATGGACAAGCTCAACACCCTCGGCGAGCGCGTCATGTTCGTCTTTGGCAACACTGCCGAGATGCTGCAGTTCTGCCAGGGCTACAAGCTTGACGCCATCAACCTGGGCGCCACCGCCAACCATGACGGTGCCGACCAGATCGGCGGCAAGGACAGCTCCGTCTTCTTCGACGCCACCCAGAAGGCCGACGTCAACCAGCTGCTCGACATGGGCATCAAGCTCTACGTTCAGCAGACCCCCACGTATCAGAGCGTCGACATCGACGCCAAGCTGTAATCAACCAGGCTTTTGCCTGACTGAAAGGAGAAGGGTATGAATACGTTCATCAGTGCGGTGCTCGTCGGCCTCGTCGGCGTGTTCTGCATGTGGGACTCCCGCCTGCTCGGTCGTCTTAACTTCGAGCAGCCCCTCGTTGGCGCTACGCTCGTCGGTCTGCTGCTGGGCGATGTGCCCACCGGCCTTGCCGTCGGTGCCGCCGTCGAGCTCGTGTCCATGGGCCTGGTGCAGGTCGGCGCAGCCGTTCCGCCCGATATGGTCCTGGGCGGCATCGTGGCCGCTGCCTTCGCATGTCTGACCGATGCTTCCGCCGAGACCGCCATGACGATCGCCATCCCGGTCGCCGTCCTGGGTCAGCTCCTCGGCATTGTCTTCCGTTCCATCATCGCCGCCCTCACCCATGTGGCCGATAACGCGATCGATAACGGCAAGTTCAAGACCGCCTACCGTATGCACATCTGCGCCGGCTCCGGTCTGTACGCCATCATGTACTTCCTGCCGATCTTCCTGGCCGTCTTCGTCGGCACCGACCTGGTCCAGGCCATCGTCAACATGGTTCCCGAGTGGCTGTCCGTTGGTCTGAACGTCTCGACCAAGATCATGACCGCCTACGGCTTGGCCCTGCTGCTCACCATGATGATCAAGAAGGGCATGACCCCGTTCCTGTTCATCGGCTTCCTGCTCGCCGCCTACCTCAACCTGTCCGTCATCGCGGTCGCTCTGATCGGTGTGTGCCTGGCTATCGTCTTCATGGGCTTCAAGTTCAACGGTTCCCATGCAGCCGCCGGTGTCGATTCCGACTACGATCCGCTCGAAGACGACGAAGACTAAGGAGGAACACACTATGGCAACCGCAACCAAGGACGTGTCCCTGAACAAGAAGGTCAGCCAGTTCTTCTGGCGCTCCTGGGCCATCCAGGCCTCTTGGAACTACGAGCGTCAGATGAACATGGGCTTCCTCTACGGCATGGTCCCCACGCTCGATCGCCTCTATCCGGACGAGTCCGATCCCAAGCAGCTCGCTGCTAAGAAAGAGGCTTACCACCGTCACATGGCGTTCTACAACTGCACCCCGCAGACGAGCGCTTTCGTCCTGGGCCTCGCCGCCTCCATGGAGGAGGAGTACGCCAAGGATCCCGAGAACTTCGACCCCGATTCGATTAACGCGGTCAAGACCTCGCTCATGGGCCCGCTTTCCGGTATCGGTGACTCCTTCTTCCAGGGCACCATCCGCGTCATCGCCTTTGGCCTGGGCGTTCAGCTGGCTCAGCAGGGCTCCATCATGGGCCCGATCCTGGCCATGCTCATCTCCATCGTTCCCTCCGTGCTGATCACGTGGTTCGCTGCCAAGATCGGCTACCAGGGCGGCCACGAGTATCTGAGCAAGCTCCAGGGCGGCGACCTCATGGAGAAGCTCATGTATGTCTGCGGCATCGTGGGTCTTATGTCCGTGGGCGGCATGATCGCTACGCTGATCGGCGCCACCACCCCGCTGCAGTTCGCTGACGGCACCGTCGTTATCCAGGATATCCTGGACGGCATGATGCCCCAGATGATCTCCCTCGGCCTCACCGGCCTTATGTACTGGCTCATCAAGAAGAACGTCAACACCGGTTGGCTTCTTGTGATCGCCATCGTGGGCGGCATCGCCCTCTCCGCGGCCGGCATCCTGGCCTAGTCGCGACCGAGCGTCCAAACGCTTTCCCCGGGGGCCTGCCTGGCATCCCATACCCCAGGCAGGTTCCCATCCCTAAACGTGACAAAGGGACAGTCCCTCATGTCACATCCTCAACGGGCTGGCGACTCGGCCCCAATCACGGTAACCCTGCGAGCGTCCGGCAATGTGGCGCCGCAAAAATCGAAAGGAATGTGTCAGATGTACGAGATCGACCTTAACCTCCCTAAGCAGATCGTCGCTGACGTCCTGTCCAACCACGAGATCCACAGCGTCGCTTTCGTCGGCTGCGGTGCTTCCATGTCCGACCTGTACCCCGCCAAGTACTTCCTGGCCAACAACACGGACAAGCTGAACGTTCAGATCTTCACCGCTAACGAGTTCAACTACGACACGCCTTCCTGGGTCAACGAGCACACCTTCGTGATCACCTGTTCCCTCGGTGGCTCCACGCCCGAGACCGTCGAGGCCAACAAGACCGCCAAGAAGCACAACTGCCCGGTCGTCTCCCTCACCAACAAGGCTGGCTCCGCTCTGACCGTCGACGCCGACCACGTCATCGTCCACGGCTTCCATGCCAACTTTGCCGCCAAGGCCGAGAAGCCTGGCTACGCCATCGCTCTTGCTCTCGAGATCCTTCAGCAGACCGAGGGCTATGACAAGTACGAGGACATGATCACCGGCCTCACCAACGTCTTCGACCTGTGCGAGAACGCTGCTCAGTCCTGCAAGAAGCTCGCCAAGAAGTTCGCTGAGGACTTCAAGGACGACGAGATGATCTACTTCATGGCTTCCGGTGCCTCCGAGAAGATGGCTTATTCTCACGCCGCCTTCCTGTTCACCGAGATGCAGTGGATCGACGCCGCCGCCTACAACACCGGCGAGTACTTCCACGGCCCGTTCGAGGTTTCTACCGAGGGTAAGCCCTACGTCTTCTTCATGTCCGATGGTGCTACCCGTCCGATGGACGCTCGCGCCCTCACCTTCCTTGAGCGCATGGGCGCCAAGGTCGCTCTGATCGACTCCAAGGACTACGGTCTGGCCGACGCCGTGCCGGCGAGCGTTGTCACCTACTTCAACCCGCTGCTGCACCTCGCCGTTATGCGCGAGTACGGCAACCAGATCGCCGAGGCCCGTCAGCACCCGCTGACCATGCGTCGCTACATGTGGAAGCTTTCCTACTAATCACAAGTAAGTAAACCTTACGGGTTGATTGAGAGGGGATGGGGTTTGCGCCCCATCCCCTTTTTGCTCTTGAGAGGAGATGCGTATGATCAAGGCAGTGCTGTTTGATATGGATGGCGTGCTGGTCGATACCGAGTGGTTCTACAACCGTCGCCGCGTGGCGTTTATGGAAGAGAAGGGGTTCCATTTTGACGAGATCCCCGACCTTTCGGGATCGAACGAGCCGGCCATTTGGCAGGCGCTGGTGCCCGACGATGTCGAGCTGCGCGAGCGCCTGCGCGTGGAGTACAAGCAGGTCTACAGCCCGGTCCATCCCGTTCCGTATGCCGAGTTGCTCAACGAGCAGACGGAGCCGGTGATGCGCGAGCTACACGAGCGCGGCGTGATGTGCGCCATCGCGAGCTCGTCCTATCGTGAGCTGATCGACGAGCTGGTGGAGATCGCCGGTATTGCCGACGTGCTGGACTACACCATCAGCGGTCACGAGTGCAGCGCGTTTAAGCCCGACCCCGAGATCTACCTGCGTGCCATGGAGGCACTGGGCGTGGAGCCGGCCGAGTGCCTGGTCATCGAGGACTCGCCGATGGGCATCGAGGCCGGTAAGCGCTCCGGTGCCCGCGTTTTGGCGCTGCGTCCGCACGAAGGCGTCAACCTGGACCAGTCCGCCGCCGACACCATCATCGACAATCTTACCGACATCCTTTCTGCCATCTAGCCATCTGGCCGCCAAAACCACCACAAAGGGGACAGGCACCTTTGTGGTGGTTTTTTCTTACTCCTGCTACAATCGCCGGCATGCCCCACAATTACATCTGCCTTCGAAAGGAGCCTACGTGGCGAACGCCATTGATCAGCTCACGGACCGAGTGCTCGTGCTCGGCCGCCTTACCATCGTCCGCCGCGCCATCACTGCCGTGGCGGTCACCATATCCGCCATTCTGCAGACCTTCCTGATCCAGGCGTTCATTCGGCCCGCCGACCTGCTTCCGAGCGGCCTCACCGGCGTCGCGGTCCTGCTCGATCGCGTCACCTCGCTCGGCGGCGTTCATATCGACACCTCGCTCGGCATGCTCGCGCTCAACATCCCCGTGGCGCTTCTGTGCTGGAGCGGCATCAGCAAGCGCTTCGTTATCTTCTCGATGATGCAGGTCGCGCTCTCGTCGCTGTTCCTGAATGTCTTTCACTTCGCACCTTTTTTGGGCGACAAGATCATGCTTATCATCTTTGGCGGCGTGGTCTCGGGCCTTGGCGCCTCTATCGCACTTAAGTCCGGCGCGTCGACCGGCGGCACCGACTTTATCGCGCTGTGGGTGTCCAACCACACGGGCAAGACCATCTGGGGCGTCATCTTTGGCTTTAACTGCGCTATCCTGGCGATCTTTGGCTTTATGTTTGG
>CAKUGY010000020.1 GCA_934654835.1 uncultured Collinsella sp. | reverse complement strand
GTCGCAGCCCCGACCCGCGGTCACGAGCGGGGGCTCCTGTCGTTTCCGTGCCCTCGGATTGGGTCATAGTGTCTGTCCGTCCTCTTCCTGCCTGATGATTTTTTCATCCCCGTCCCAGAAAAATCATCTCGACTCGTTCGCTCAACATGGGGAAGCTAAAAGAGCCCCGTCCCAAATTAGCTGCCCGTGCGGAAAGCGCATCCCAGTTTGAGGCGTCAAAACGGGACGCGCTTTCCGCACGGGCAGAATCGTTGCGGCTGCGTTGAGCAGCGCCGGCGTTACTCGCCCAGGATCAGCGCTTCGAGCTCTGCCTGGGTGTCCACCACGTAGTCGGCGCCGGCGGCTTCGAGTTCTGCACGACCGCGGAAGCCCCAGGTGACGCCGGCGCTCTTAAGGCCGGCGTTGTGGCCGGTCAGGACATCGACATTCGAATCGCCTACGTAGAGCGTGGTCGCCGGGTTGGCACTCAGTTCCTTCATCACATGCAGCGTGACGGGCGCCTCGGGCTTGGGCGGAAACGCGTCCACGCGGCCCTGCACTAGCGCAAAGCGCTCGGGGCCAAAGTACTTCTCGATAAGCGGAGCTGCCGAAATGTGATCCTTGTTGGTGAGCACGGCAAGCTGCACGCCCGCGGCACGCAGGCGGTCGAGCATCTCGATCGTGCCGGCGTAGGGGGCGGTGTGGTCCTCCTTGTGCTCGCCGTAATAAGCCCTAAACTCGGCAAGGGTCTGCTCAAACATACGACCGTCGCCCGCATACTCGGCGGGCATAAAGCGCTCGACCAGCTTGAGCATGCCGTTTCCCACCTTGTAGCGGTACTCGTCTACAGCAAACGTGGGCCAGCCGTGCATCTCGCAGGTATGGTTGCCGGCGGCCGCTAGGTCCTCGAGCGTGTTGAGGATGGTGCCGTCCAGATCAAAGATCACATGGGAATAAGCTGCTGCCATGGGTGCTCCCGCCACTTGGGTTCTAGAACGCACCCCATGATACTGGGCTGGCGCGTCGGGCATGCTTGGAATCTGAACAACTTTGACTGCTGCGTATCGGGTCGCGCCGCCCGACCGCCTTTGCCGTTAGCAAATCCTCGGCAGTTGCTCCCCCACGAGCATATCGAGGATGCGGGTCGAGCCCCAGCCGGTGCGCACGCGCACGGCGGGTCGAGCGCCTTCGGCAAGCGGTAACACGCGGCCGATAATGGCGGCATTCTCACCGTAGCGCGCGGCGCGCATGGCCGACAGCGCGACATCGGCCTGCTCGGCCGGCACCACGGCGACCATCTTGCCCTCGTTTGCCACCTGCAGCACATCGTAGCCGAGCATCTCGCAGGCGGCCTGCACGTCGGGGCGCACGGGTACGGCGTCCTCGTCGACCTCCATGGCAACGCCGCTGGCCTGCGCAAACTCGTTGAGCGTGGATGCCAGGCCGCCGCGTGTGGGGTCGCGGAAGCAACGCGTGTCGGGAGCGGCCGCCAACACGTCGGCAATCAGGCGGTTGAGCGGTGCGGCATCGCTTTCGATCGTGCTCGAAAACGCCAGACCCTCGCGCTGGCTCATGATGGCGATACCGTGGTCGCCCAGCGTGCCCGAGACCAGGATGACATCGCCGGGCTGGCAGTTAGCGCCGCTGAGCGTCACGCCCGCGGGCACCTCGCCCACGCCGGCGGTATTGATGTAGACGCCGTCGGCCCCGCCGCGCTCGACAACCTTGGTGTCGCCCGTGATTACGGCCACGCCTGCCTCGCGCGCCGTCTCTGCCATGGTTTGCACAATCTGGCGCAGCTTGTCCATGGGATAGCCCTCTTCGAGGATGAAGCCGCACGAAAGGTAGCGCACGTTGGCGCCCGATGTCGCGACGTCGTTGACGGTTCCGCACACGGCGAGCCTGCCGATGTTGCCGCCGGGGAAGAACTGCGGCGAGACCACAAAGCTGTCGGTCGACATGGCGATGCGCCCGCTCGCGGGCAGTGAGGCAACACCGGCGTCGTTGCCTTCGAGCAGCTCGGGCGACCCAAAGGCATCTAGAAAGACTTCGTCGATAATGCGCTTCATCATCTGACCGCCGGAGCCATGGCCCAGCAGGACAGTGCTATCGGTGGCGGTACGAGACATATCGAAAACTCCAATCGTGGGAGGGAAGATGCGGATGGGGCGCAGCGTCGACCGGCCCGACGTTCGCCAGAACAGCGGAATCCATCAGCCTTGATATCGGAAATACGCGGCGCAGCTGCCTTCGGAGCTCACCATGCATGGGCCGACGGGGTGCTCGGGTGTGCACGCGTGGCCAAAGAGCGGGCAATCGCTCGGCGTAATGGCCCCGCGCAGCACGTCGCCGCAGCGGCATCCACGCGGCTCGACCGTCGGTTCAACGGGCACATCATAGCGAGCGCCGGCGTCAAAGCGCGAGAACTCGGGGCGGATGGAGAGGCCCGAGCCGGCAATCGGTCCCAGTCCGCGCCATGTCGTGTCACACGGCTCAAATACCTGCTCGACCAGTTGGCGCGCCACGGGATTGCCGTCCGCATTGACGCCGCGACGGTAGGCGTTATCAATTGCGGGTCGGTCCTCAACAACCATCTGGACCAGCATGCAGATGCCCTGCAAGATATCGACCGGCTCAAACCCGGTAACCACGCCCGGGGTCCTAAACTCATCGACCAAAAAACCAAAGGGCGCCAGGCCCGTGATGGTGGCGACATGGCCCGGCAGGATAAAGCCGTCGATGGTCGTCTCGGGGTCGTTAGCAATCGCGCGCAGCGCCGGCGGCGTGGTCTTGTGAGCGCAATAGACCGAGAAGTTCTGGAGCCCGCGCGCGTCGGCCTCCAGGATGGCGGCAGCGATGGTGGGCGTCGTGGTCTCAAAGCCGACGCCCATAAAGATGACCGGGCGGTCGGGGTTTTGCTCGGCAATGTCGAGCGCGTCGAGCGGCGAGTAGACGATGCGAATGTCGCGCCCCGCCGCCTTTTGCGCGGCAAGCGAGGTGGACGATCCGGGCACGCGCATCATGTCGCCAAAGGTTGCGATGATGGCGCCGTCCATGTTGGAAAGTGCGATTGCATGGTCGATATCGCGGTTGGCGGTGACGCAGACGGGGCAGCCCGGGCCGCTCAGCAGCTTGAGCCCCGCCGGCATAATGGAGCGAAAGCCATAGCGGCCGATGCTCACGGTATGCGTGCCGCAGACCTCCATAAGGTGGATGCTGCGGTCGCCGACAAGCTCGTGAATGCGGTCGATGAGCTCGCGTGCCAGCTTGGGGTCGCGAAATGCCGAAAAGTCGATGCCGGAGCGAACCGGCTGCGCCGCCGCCACTAGTATGCCTCGGCCGGGTTGGTGGCCAGCTGGTCCTCTTCGACCAGCTCGGTCATGGTGTTGACGAGCTCGAGCGTCTCTTGTGCCTCCTGCTCGTCGACAATCTGGATGCCAAAGCCGGCATGCACGAGAATATAGTCGCCTACCTGCGCCGTCGGTACGAGGCGCAGCGAAACGGGGCGCTCGATGCCCATCATGTCGACGGTCGCCTTAAGGTCGTCGTCGCGTTTGACCACTTTACCGGGAACGGCAAGGCACATATTGTTCCCCTTTTATACGCTTTGCGCTGGATAGGCGCTTAATTATCCATCAGTTGATGGTAGCGCTCGCGGGGGTCACGAGCAAACGCGTTACACCTGTGAGACGGTAGCGCACAGGCCGGCGGGACTGCCTAGCGCGGTGCTGCCTGCGCGAGGCAAGCACGAGCGATGGCAGCCTGGCCGTAGGCGATGCAGCCGTCGTTGACGGGTGCGGTATGGGGAACCAAGACAGCAAGACCGGCGTCTTTGAGTTCGCGCGTGAGGAGCTGAAGCAAAAGTCGGTTCATGAACACGCCGCCCGAGAGCGCGACGGTGTCGATGCCTTCTCGAGCGCAGATTTCGCTTGCGACTTGGGCCGATGCGCGCGCAATGACGATATGGAAGCCGAGCGCAAGCTTGTCGGGCGATGTGCCGGCCTCAATTCCCTCCAAAAGCGCCTCAAAAAATGGTCTTTGGTCCAAAACGAGGGAGCTATCCGAGGCCGCCTGGACAGTTAGTTCAGATACGTATTTTTGTGATGGGCTCTGGGTGGCAAAAGCCGTCTGCGAACACCCCAAATGGGTCGATTTGGGGTGTTCGGCAGACATATTCGCCGCTAACGGGGTGTCTGGAGAGCTCTTTTTAGTCCAAATGGGGCCAAAAATGTCGGATAGGGGGTCTGTAGTTAATACGTATCTGAACAAACTGTCCAGCGATATTGAAGCGGATGCGGATACATCCGCCTGATTGCCAGTGAAATGGCTGTTTTCGTCGTCAAGAGCGCGCCAAGCGGCGGCCTCGAGCTCGATGGCGGGTTCGCCCTCATAGGTTGCAGCGCCGCAGATGCCCAGGATCGCGGCCGCAGCGTCGAACAAGCGGCCCATGCTGCTCGTGCGCGGGCTGTTGATGTTCCGCTCAATCATCGTGGTCGTGATGCTGCGCGTCTGCTCATCGAGGCTGCCCAGGATCCCCGTGGCACCCGGATGTTCGAGCAGGTCGAACTCGCTCAGCAGGGCAAAGGCGTTGCGGCGGGCATCGCGCGCGGATGCAGCGCCGCCGGGGAGCGCCCAGGTACGCAGGTGAGCGGCGCGCTCAAAATCGGCAAGACCGGCGACAAGAAACTCACCGCCCCATATGGTTCCGTCGGCGCCGGCGCCCGTGCCATCAAAAGCGATGCCAAGCACACGTGCATCGGGCGCAAGCTGGCCCGCGGCGATGGCCTCGGCCATGACGCTCGCGATATGCGCATGATGATGCTGGACCTCGACAAGTGGCAGACCTTGTTCCCGCGCCTGCTCGCGTGCCCATTGGCTCGATAGATAACTAGGATGCAGATCGCAGGCCAAGGCGGCGGGCGCTAGGTCAAAAAGGTCTTCCAGGCGCGTACGCGCCGCATTCCAGGCATCGAAGGTCTCGCCGTTTTCGACATCGCCAATATGCTGCGACACAAAACAGACCGCCTTGTCGTTCGCATCCTCGCGCGTGAGCGCAATCGTGGCCTTTTGCTGCGGCCCGCAGGCGAGCACACAGGGCGCGGCGGCATCGATCGTCGGCAACGGCAACGGCTGCGGCGCATAGCCGCGGGCGCGGCGCACAGGCATAGCGGCGCCGTCTACCACGCGCACCACGGAGTCGTCGTAGCGCGAGAGGATCGCGCGGTCATTGCCGAGCAGCGCATCGGCGATGCCGGCTGCAACGAGGCGCTCCCAAGCAAGAGCGTCATCGGTCTCGATGGGCTCTTCGCTCAGGTTTCCGCTGGTCATGACCAGCGCATGCATGCCGCGCGACGCGGTGGCTGCAAGCAGTAAATGCTGAAGCGGGGTATAGGGGAGCATGACGCCGAGCTCGGGCAGGTCATGCGCGACGGACGGTGCGAGTGCGAGAACGTCGGAAAAGACGGTGCCCTCGCCTGTCGCACGGCGACGCAGCAGCACGATGGGGCGGACGCTGCCGCCAAGCAACTCGCGCTCAACGTCATCGATATGGCACAGGCGCTCGGCGTCGACAATGTCGCGCACCATAACCGCAAGTGGCTTGTTGCTGCGGCGCTTGCGACGACGCAGCTCGGTCACCGCCTGCTCGTTGGCGGCGTCGCACGCCAGGTGAAATCCGCCCAGCCCCTTGATGGCGACAATGCCGCCGCTTGCCAGCAGCTCGACACAACGGTCAATAATGGCGTCGCTGCTCTCGCGCGTGCTGCCGATGGTTGGTGCCGCGGGCGCCTCGTCGCCCGACGCATTTACCTCACGCCACGTAATGTGCGGCCCGCAGTCAAAACAGGCATCAGGCTGCGCGTGAAAGCGCCGGTCAAGTGGGTCGCCATACTCAGCGGCGCACTCGGGGCACATGGGAAAGCGATCCATCGAGGTGGCCGCTCGGTCATAAGGCAGCGAGCGGATGATGGTAAAGCGCGGCCCGCAGTTGGTGCAGTTGATAAAGGGGTAGTGATAGCGTCGGTCGGTGGGGTCGAACAGTTCGCGCAGGCAGTCGTCACAGGTGGCGATATCGGGGGAGATGAGCGTCGTATGCGCGGTTTGGTCCTGCGACGCTACGATGCGAAAGCCCTGTTCGTCGACGGCATCCCAAGTGCCAGCTGCCAGCTCGGCAACCTCGACGCGCTCCACCCGTGCCGCGTCAGGCGCGTGCTCCGACAGCGCGGCGACAAAGCCGTCGACGACCGCGCCCGAAGCATGCGCCTCGATATGCACGCCGTCGCCCGCGTTGAGCACCCAGCCGCAGATACCGTGCGCCATGGCCTCGCGATACACAAACGGCCGCATGCCGACGCCCTGCACAATGCCCGTCACATGAATATGCACATGCCGCATGCGGCTCTCCCTCGTCAAAACCGACCAAAAAGGGACAGGTTTATTTTGGTAGGTAAAACTTCTAAACCTGCCAAAATAAACCTGTCCCTTTTTGGCAGGTGCGTTGCGGAAAATCCCGCTACAGTCCCAGGCTTTGCCCGGTGGCGGCACAGGTGAGTTCACCGTGCTTAACGCCGCGCAGGCCCAGCAAGCGGTCTGCCAGCTCGTAGACGCGTTCGCCGCGACCCTTGAGCGCCAGAATTTCCAGACAGTTATGGTGGTCCAGATGCACGTGCATGGTCGAGACAATCTCGTCGGTATAGTCGTGCTGCACCTCGTCCAGACGGCGCGTCAGATCGCCGGTATGGTGGTCATAGATCATGGTGAGCGAACCGATGACCTGCTCGTCGGGCGTACGCATCTGCTCCTTGGCGATCGAGGCGCGAATCAGATCGCGTACGGCCTCGGAGCGGTTGGCCACGTCACCGCGGCGCGCGATCTGCTCGTCAAAACGGCGCAGCAGGTCGTCGGGCGCGGTAACCGAAAAGCGGACCAGCTCGGAGCTGGAGCCACTGCAGCGACAGCTCGCTTCGGCGTCCGCGCCGTGACTGTGCGCGTGCTCGTGTTCGGCCACGTTACACCAGTTTCACAGAGCCGACGGAGTTGTGATCGGCCTCGATGGCCTCCTCGTAGCCCTCGAGCGCATCGTGTGCCTCGTGCAGCGCAGCCATAGCGGCTTCGAGCTTGGTGCCAATACGCTCCATGTCAAAGTTCTCGGTCGCATGCAGCAGCTGATGGCTCCACTCGTGAGCGAGCTCGATGGTGTCGTCGACCTGCTTGACGCTCATGGCAAGCTGGCTCATGTTCATTCCAACGTCATGCATGGGAAATCTCCTTTTGTACGGGGCGATATGGTGGTTCAGATTCTACTACGGAGGGCTCCCATGCCGGCGTTGTATGCCAGTTGTCCTACGGTGCCAGTGAGGCTAGCGGCGCGACTATGACGCCGTCTTCCCGTCGATAAGCAGTTGCGGTTCCAGTTAGGACGAGTAAGAAGGACGCTTCGCCTTGGTGGGTGGAATCGATTTTCGCTGCAAGCTTCTTGAGATTGGCGGCCGCGGCGTCTATGGGCTTTGAGCCCAGTTTGACCTCGACCAGAGCATACCTTCCGTCATTCAGAACGAGTACGGCATCGGCTTCAAGGTCTGTCTTATCCCGATAGTGGTAAACCTTGCCGCCAAGCAGATCCATATAGGTGCGCAGGTCGCGGATGCACATAGATTCAAACAGAAGCCCAAATGTCTCAAAATCTTCCAGGAGCTTTTGAGGGGTTGCCCCAAGGGCTGCGACCGCAAGAGACGGGTCGCAAAAATGGCGTGTTGGACTCGTTCGTACAGCAGTTTTCGAGCGAAGTCGCGGGGCCCATGCTTCGAGATCTTCGAAAACACAAGCACGCGTCAAGGCGTCGACGTATTCAGATACAGTATTTCGCGAGGGAGGCTCTCCTTGCATGTCAGCGGCGATTGTTGCGAGCGATGCCTCCGTTGAGATATTGCGAGCGTAGCTTCGAATAATCTGGGTCATCCAAGTCTTATTTCTTCTCAACCCGTCAATCTCTTCGATATCGGAATCAAGCAGCTCCGAGATATAATCAGGGGCCATGGATAGCGCAACCCCATGGTTTGGCTCGATGACCGCTTCCGGCCAGCCTCCTCGGCAAAGCGAATAAGCGATACGCTCAATATCGAAATTGACCATATCGGCAACATCAGTGTTTCCATCAAACAGGCTTGCCAGCGAAACCGATCCTGTTGACTCGCGTGATTCAAAAAGTGACATCGGACGCATGTTCATGCGCGCTATGCGCCCGACTCCGGAGTGTGCCGGCATTTCACTTGCCCGAGGCGTTGCGGAGCCGGTGAGGATAAACCTGCCTCGCCCTTGACCACGGTCAATCGCGAACCTTACGGCATCCCAAAGCTGCGGAGCCATTTGCCACTCATCGATTAGGCGCGGCTCGTCTCCTTTGAGCAGAAGAGAAGGTTTCGAATCGGCAAGCTGGATGTAGCTCGGGCCGTTATCGGGGTCTTGCATGTAGATGCTGCTCGCGGCGGCTTGTTCGGCCGTTGCGGTCTTACCGCACCATTTTGGCCCTTTGATTTGGACAGCTCCAGAAGATTTAAGTTTTCTGGCAAGTACTTTGTCCGCGACCCGTGGTAGATAACCGTGTTCAATTGAATTCATATAGCCCTCCCTGCTAATAGAGTATTATACCGTTGATTTGTGCAAGTTGGACAATTTCTATTGTGCAAGATGGATGATTCTAATTGTGCTAGTTGGACAATTTCTATTGTGCAAGTTGGACATGATATCTAATGCATATTCTTAATGCCAAAAGGGAAACTCTAGAGTCTCCAGCCCTTTGTCGTATAACGCATGATGTCAAGAATATCGGCCTTGATGTTTGGCGGCAGGGCTTTGAAGAGCGATAGATATTCGTCTTCCTGAGCAGTAAAAAACGCAGGGCTTCCGTCTGAATCTTTGGTATAGCCAAGGATATCGTTGGGCGTGCATCCAAAGAGATCGCACAGTGCAACAATGCGGTCCTCTCCTAGTTTTGCTCGACCTGTTTCCCATGCACTATATGTCGCCTTGCTAACGCCAAGACTGTCCGCAATTTGAAGCTGAGTAAGCCCTGACTTTTTGCGGATTCTGGCGAGTGCGGTATGTTTATTGGTCACATCCATGTCGCTCCCGTCTGATATCAAGAGCAACTTTGCATTTCGGTGCCGGTCAAATGTCTAACCGGATTGTCCTTAGGTGCAATAATTGACATAAAGTCTAATTTGAATAAACTCAAAACCAATATAAATAGACATCGAGGAATGGTGGCTATGGGGAGAGTTGTTGGAATCGATCTTGGGACGACCTATTCGGCCGTCGCTGTATTGGGAGACGATGGACTTCCCGAAATACTGAAGAATGCGGACGGAGAACCGACCACACCTTCGGTTGTTTTATTTCAATCATTTGACGGAAAAGACGAGCCGCTTGTTGGAACGATGGCTAAGCATTCGGCGGCAAGTGATCCCGATAATGTTGTTCAGTTCGTTAAACGGCAGATGGGAAATCCGGATTGGAGATTCGACTCTGACTCGGGCGTTTCCTACTCTGCAGAAGAGGTTTCCTCCCTTATCATCAAAAAATTATTGCAAGATGCCGAGCAGGCACTTGGAGAAGAAATATGCGGAGCCGTGATTACGGTTCCCGCATATTTTGATGATGCAAGAAGAACCGCGACAAAGCAGGCAGGTGTAATTGCGGGCACCAAAGTGCTTCGCGTGTTGAATGAGCCGACGGCTGCAGCCCTTTCCTTTGGTCTCGATACCGAGAAGAACGGCGTCACGCTTGTCTATGATCTGGGCGGCGGAACGTTCGACGTGACGCTTCTTAAGATAGAGGACGGTTGCTTTACGGTTATCGGAACCGATGGCGATAGAAACTTGGGCGGATTCGATTTCGATAACGCTCTAATGTCGTTTGTGGCAGAAGAGCTCTCGAAACAGGGTGCCGGTAATGTTCTCGAGGATTATCTGATAAGTGCCGAGCTTCGAGAGAAATGCGAAATGGTTAAGCGCACTCTTTCGCACGTGCCAAAGGCAAACCTCCATATTTCGAAAGACGGAAAGCCCTACCGCGTAACTATTACGCGCGAAGATTTCGAACGCGTCGGCAAGTCGCTTCTAACTCGGACAAAAGAGCTGGTTGAGGACGTGCTCGAGGACACCGGCTATTCCTGGGCCCAAATTGACCATGTGGTTCTTGTTGGCGGCTCAACGCGAATGCCGATGGTGCACAAGCTGATTGAAGAAATGTCGGGAATGAAGCCTGAGCTCGGGGTAAATCCTGACGAGGCCGTTGCCATGGGAGCCGCCGTTCAGGCGGCGATAGAGATGGAGTCTAGTCTTGATAGGGCGGGTTTACCGGAGGACGGTTTGCCTGACATGCCTCTCTTCGAGACCCCGAGCGTTGTCATTACCGATGTGACATCGCAACCCCTGGGGGTTGTGATGCTCGATAAGGATGGCAGGGACTACAACGAGGTCGTGATTCCGAGGAATTCGCCCGTGCCGGGAAGTTACTCACAGGATGCAGCGACCGTCAGTGAAAACCAATCATGCGTCAACGTCCAGGTGACGCAGGGGGATGACCCTGATTTGAACTATGTGGTAATCATCGGATCTAAAGAGATACCGCTTCCTGCTGGCCTGCCCAAGAGTTCTCCTATCCGCATCGTCTATGAATACGACAAAGAACAGACAGTGCATATCCGTCTATATGACGGGGAGAACGGACGACTGTACGGTGAGTTCGAAATCGACCGCGTGGCGAATATGGACGAGCGGCAACTTGATGCTGCCGTTAACAAGATGAAGAACATCGAGATCGGATAGGAAATCAGATGGAAGAATTTGTCGACTACTACGGAATCCTTGAACTGCAAAAGGACGCCTCGATTGAGGATATCGAAGAGGCAATCAAGAAAACTAGAAAGCGCTTCAGGCGCCTCGAGGGCTCGCCCGATGCCATGCAGAGGGCAAACGCCGAAAGGATGATGCAGCTCTTAAATGAAGCAGATTCGTTGTTTCACGATAGCGCAAAACGCATGAAATACGATGCCGCATATGATAGCGGGAAGTGTGACAGCGAGAAGGAGCTGGAAAAAGACGCCCGTGCTGCAACTGCCGAGAAAGACTGGACTTCAGAAGCGAAAGATTATTTCAAAAACGGTCAGAGTGCCAACGCTTGTTTTGCCGCTAGGGAAGCAACAAGGAATTGCTCAACCGATGCGGAAGCATGGCTTGTGTGGGCTCTGGCGGCATATACGATGGACAAGTATGACGAGTCCATTTTTGCCGCATCTGAGCTGCTGAAGCTTGGCTCGCATCAGGCGACCGCCCATAGGCTGTTGGGCGACTCATACATAATGATCGATAAATACGCAGACGCCGAGGCTGAGTTTCTGAAGGCCCAGCAGATTGATAAGAACGACTATACAATTATGGCGCGCTTGGTTGACGCGCGTTACCTTCAGGGGAAATTTGATCAAGCCCTCACTATGGCGCGCAACCTACATGAGGCACATCCGGATTATGAACCCGTTCTAAGCTCGTTATGCCGGTGCTTAGAGACGGATGTCGAGAACAAAATGAGCTCAAAGGATAATGCCGGCTATTTCACCAATATGAAACAAATCCAGCATGCTGAACTTGTCGTTAGCGAAATGCGCGCGTTGGGAAATATCGACAAGGCTGATGTGGAATGGATTGAGAAAATGGAGGGCCTTATCGACTGGGCACGCAAAAGGCACTACATTGCACCGGCCCGATGGTTTTGGATTCTCTGCGCTTTGACTTTCTTATTTATGATAAGCGGGTCAAGCGGCGCTCTCTTGACGCTCGTCCTGTTCTTTGGGCTGCTCCTGTACGCGTTCTTCTTTGTTGTGCCGACCGGATGGATGATCAATGCCCGTAAATTAGGAGAGCTTGCAAAGAGGACGGGGCTCCAATAATGGACGTGCGGTGGGGTCAAGCGCTTGACAGCTTAGAGATGGATCGCCGGGCAATTATTGACTGTGCAGAAGAGCTCAGAGCGTCTCTTGCTTCTCTCAAGTCAGATTCAAGAAAAATCAAAGACTTGACCACTGGCGAAGCTTATGCGGGATTATTCAGCGAGCTGCTACTTGCCGTTGATAGGGTTAAGAATGAGCCGCTGTCAGAGGACTTGAGGTCTTCGATTGTGGACGAGATTGTCGGGGTTTGTAGCCATTACGGGCTTGAACCTGTTCTATGCGACGAGACAGTTAACCTGCATGAGCATGAAATCGTTGGATTCATTAAGACAGACGAGGCCTTTAAAGATGGAAAGGTGGCTCGAGTAGAGCGAGACGGTTACAGAATTGGCGGAAGGCTTCTCCGCCCAGCGCGAGTGGTTGTCTTTCGGCACGAAGAGGACTGATGGCTGGTATGTCTCTGGAGGAAACATATTACGAGATGAGGCGGACGGTCAATGAGACAATAGAGTGCCAGGCCCACCTGCTTGGTGCTTGTAAATCTCAGTCTGCATCTGTTGACATGTGGCTGAAGGCGACATTGGAGGAAAAGCGCGAGGCAAAAGCGCGGGCGCTTAATAAGCTTAAGAGCCGCGAAAAGCGGCGCAATGCCCTTACGAAGAAACGCGTTCAGGATATCGTTGACGAATTGCTGAAGGTTGAGGAGGGCTCCGCCCTTAACGCCGCCGAGTATATCCAGATTGGATCGATGTCGAAAACTTCAAAACGTGACGATCTGTTTACGGTGCCCTTTATCGTTCCGTTGCTTGGTCACGGCAATATCGTGATGTCGGTTTCAGGCGAGGGCTGCATTTCAGACGGGGTGGTACGCGAGGTAGAGGCCAAGACGCTTTTAACGACCTCAGCGTCGCAAGTTGAAATCATTAGTTTTGACCCGGCACTCAAAAACATCGAGGCTCCTTTTTCGACGATTGGCCGGAACGGGCAAGGCGAGGCGGCGGTCAGGTATTTGCATTCGAGGGGCGAACTCGATGCCTTACTCAACGAGCTGACCGACCGTGTGACGCGAATCAACAACGAGTTGCTGTCAGACGATGAGTGCCTGGCGGTATATCACCAACGGGTCGGAATGCCGGTCGAGAAGTACCAGCTCGTTGTGATCCACGATATGCCGATGGGAATGGCTGCCGAGCAATACGACCGTGTATGCTCGCTGATGAAGGCGGCCCCAAAGGCAGGCACTTCTTTCCTAATGATACAACCTAAGATGGACGACTTGCCCAAATGGTATTGCGAGAAGAAACGTTCCTATCCTGTTTCGGAGCGTCTCGAACTATTCTCGGGCAGTCATGCCCGATGGCTGGGTCACGATGGCTACGATGTTGAGCTCTATGAGCTTGACACGATTGAATCGACCCAAGCCGCCGAGCGGATGGCCCGATCAGCGGCAGAGCTGCGGTTGCCCGAAGTAAAGATCGAGTCGGTGCTTCCCGCGGAGTATTGGATGGAGACGAGCGAGGACGGAGTCACGTTCTCGCTGGGTCTGCGTGGAACCCAGACGGTTGACGTCACGATTGGCTCGAATGAGACTCAAAGACATAATGCATTGATAACCGGCGCGGTCGGACAGGGTAAATCGAATCTGTTGAAAGATATCATCTACGGTTTGTGCGCCAGGTATTCTCCCGACGAGTTGGAACTCTATCTGTTTGATTTCAAAGAGGGCGTTACCCTGTTTCCCATGGCTCCCACGCTGGATTCCCCCGAGTATCTACCGCAGGTAAAGGCATTTGGGCTTGAGGCCGATGAAGACTTTGCCATGGATGTGCTGAATTCCATAGCCGCAGAGGCCAAGCGGAGGGCCGCTGCGATCAAGCCTTACGGAGATAATCTGCTCAAGTATCGGCGCAATAGCGGGAATAAGATGCCGCGTATCGTTGTGGTCATTGATGAGTTCCAGCTATTTCTAGAAGGCTCGAGAGGCAAGGAAGCCTGTGAACTTTTGGAACGCATCGTTCGCCTCTATCGTGCATACGGTATTCACGTGATACTGGCGTCACAAAGTATCGGCGGGATAACCAATCTTGCCATTTCCCAGGGCAAGTTCTTCGCACAGTTTCCTATCCGTATCGGATTGAAAAACTCGCCGGCGGAGTCGCGGGCGACTTTCGGACCCTTTAACGAGGCGGCCGCTAGTCTAAGGTTCAGGGGGCAGGCGATTCTGAACGAAGATTACGGAAATCCGAGCGCAAATGTGACGGTGCTTACACCGTTTGCTGAGGATGCCACGTTGGACAGTCTCAGGAACAAGTTCTATGCAATGTCAAAAGAGCACCTTGATGAGCCGGTGGTTTTCGACGGAAGCACTCTACCGGAGTTGACTGAGGCCCTCCTTGAGCAGAGCGACATAGATTCAGGTAGCGTGCCGAGCGCCTTGCTTGGCCGGGGTGTTTCTGCTGGGTTGGCACCGATATATTTCTCGTTTGAAAGAGCTGCGGGAAGCAATATCGCTCTTGTGGGCAGGGGAACGCTGCCAGGGCTCGGTGATCTTCCGAATTCTGTCGATCTTGCGGTGTGCGTTATGGAAACGCTTGTTTTATCGCTTGCACGCTATGAGCGAGGCGCTGAGTTTGCTGTAGTGGAGGATGGCGCGCGCCATATTTCTGATTCGACTCTGGAGATATGCGCTCGTGCAGGGGTTTCTCCGAAGGTCGTGCCTTCGGACGAAGCGGTTGCATGGATTGCCGATTGTCTTCAGAGAAATGATGTCGGGGAAGAATGTAGGCGGGAGCGGTTTGTGTTGGTGCCGAATGCGGACTCACTAGGATCTTTCGACTTTGGTGCTCAGCAGAAGATTCAAAAGGTGTTCCGCGAGGCTCCTATGCACGGAATCCACTTTGTCTGCCATTGGCAAACCCCCGTAGCGCTTTCAGCGCAGTTGGGTTCATCGGGACTGTCGTCTTTTGACGGCGTGGCGTGTCTGTTTGGCTCGAACGTCGCAGCGAAGCAGTTGGATGGCCCGCTGTGCCAGTGGAACGGGCAAGAGAACCGGGTCCTTTACAAGGAGGCTTCCTCGGGGCGTCCCTCAATGAAGCTCATGCCCTTTATCACAACGCGATTATGGAGGAGGGGCGACGATGAGCAGGGATGATTTGTACGAAAGGTATCTGTCCGAAGCAGAACGATTTCTGAAATCGGAGGCGTCGAGCGCCCAGCTTGTTAAGCAGGAGTGCGATCGTTGGGATCGGGAGTCGACCTCTGCGAAGAACATGGCGGGCAAAAAGAAAACGGAGATTGATCGCCTGGCGCATCAGGCGCAGGAGGCTTTTTCGCAATTGTCTAAACGACTTGAGGGGAGTCGCGCAAAGGACGTCGGCGTTGCGCTTCCGAACATGGTTAGACCGATTGAGTCGAATGAAGACGCTGCCGAGCTTGCCTCTTCGTTATCAGGGCTTATCAAGAAAATCGATTGCTATATCGAGATGATTGAAGAAGATACGTCTGTGAACGAGTTGAGTCAGCGATCTTCAAATGCACTGGATGCTCGACGGGCGGTTCTTGATCGGAAGCGTCTTCTGGCGGAAGAAGAGAAGGCGATGCCGGATCCTCTTCCCGTTAAGGCCGAGGAGTCGAAAGGCGGCTGCCTTTCTCAGGCGGCGGTTCTATGCGCGTGCTGTATTGGGGCAATTTCGCTTATTGCGAATGTGCTATTTGGGTTGTTGTGACAACGGAAAGGAACAGAAATGAGTCAGAACATCGGCCAGCTCGTTGCAGAGCTGAACGCGTTGGTGTCGAAGATGGAGACGCAGCGAGGCGTGTGCGCCACGGTGGCGGACGATCTCGATTCGCTGCATGACATGCTTAACGCGGCAATGGAAGGAACAAATTCGACCGCTCAAAATGAGGCGGTTGGGCAGCTTGGGGCGGCAGCGGCAAAGCTGCTCGAGGCGGGTGGCCTTATCAGTACGGCATGCGACGTGGTCAGTACGTATGCAAGCTCGCTCTAGGCGTTTATGGGTGGCGTGGGGGCTCGCCTCCGCGCTTGCCGTTTTCTTGTTCGGCTTGGGAATTGTTCTGGCCGGTCGTATTGGCGTGAGAAAGGTCGTGAAATCCAGCGGAGGCAATTGCGTGCTGGTGGCTTGTGCAGATGGTGTTGGAGATGTGCTTGATATCTGCAATGCGAGAGTTACTGACACGGTTTCAGGGGTTGTAGAGCAAGGCGAATCCCGCTCTTTGTCCATCGATGGGAGCTCGGAATTTCAGCTAAGCATTCAAGAACGGTACTACGCCGACTTGGCGCATGGGCCTAAGGGTCCCGAATATCAGAAGTACATCGTTTTGCACGATACGGAGGGCGATTCTTCCCCTGAAAGTGTCATCGATTGGTGGGAGTCCAACGGCAATAAGGTAGCGGCTCATTTTGTTGTTGGAAAAGATGGGTCGATCGTTCAATGTGTGCCTCTCGATCAAATCGCGCACCATGCCGGTTTTGGCGATATTGGGAAGAACGAGCAGTATGGAACAATCGATGAGTCGAGAGATGACAAGGTCGGAACGTTACCGATAGGGGGAAGTTGCCCCGATTACGGCATGAACTCATATTCCGTTGGGATTGAGATGGTCCATGTTGGAGGGTCGGGTGATTATCCCGAAGAGCAGCTTATTGCTGTCGACGGTCTAATCGCGTATATCGATGAATATTACGGGTTCAAGAGTCAGATTATCGACCACAAGGCGTGGCGGACGGGAAATTCGGATACATCGGCGGAATTCTCGTCATATCTGTCGAACTATCAAGAATATCGACGTCATGTTGATGGATAAAAAGGCAGATTGAAAGGGGAGACAGTGAAGTGTCCCAAATGTAACGCAGAGATAGAAGAAGGGACGGTTTACTGTCCCTTTTGTGCTGCGAAAGTATCTTCTGATGCAGGTCGGCCGACCGCAGAGAATGAGCGGATGTCATTCGATGTCCAAGAAAATGCGAAGGGGAGAGCAGGGGCAGAGGATTCCGGCAACGAGCTCGGTAAAAGGGCAATTGGGTTAATTGGCGGATTCGATTCAAATAAAATAGTGATAATTGGTCTGGTGGCCGTCATCGTCGTTGGCGGCTATTTCGTCTGGAGCCGATCCGGGAGCAGTCATCTTTCATCGGAATCAGCTCAAAGCCATCAAAGCACGATATATGAAACGGATGCCGATGAAGCCGAGCCGGAAAATTCATATGAAGAAGATGCAGATGATGGTGAAGGCGCAACAGAATTGACGGTGATATCTAATAATTCAGGCGCGTTTCCCGAGATGATGGTGAATGTTAAGGTAACGGGATCTTCAAAAGGGATGCTATCAAAGCCAGAGAATTGGGTCGTTAAAGAAACAGGGGTGAGCGGTGGCCAGGCTTCGATCAGCCCTCGGAGCGTCGCAGTCGGCTCGGACGGGGTTTGCAAGCTCGCATATCGATCAACACTCGGTAGTGATTCGGGCGATAGCCGTACGGTTGTCGTTTCATATATTGATGGTCAATCACATAAGGTTATGGATAGCTTTTCCTATTACTGTGATGCGAAGAGTTCGACAGTAGACGGATACTTACTTTCTGAAAGCGACTCGCGGCGTTATACCGAGGCGGAGATCAGAGAAATGGGCATGAGCACATGGGAGCTTTGCTTGGCAAGAAACGAAATATATGCACGCCATGGTCGCAAGTTCAAGAATGAGAAGATTCAAGAGTATTTCGACAATAAAGATTGGTATGAAGGCATATACTCGCCTGAGGAATTTGATGCGATGACATCACCGCTTAATGATATCGAGAGGGCAAATGCCGAAGCGATCCAGTCTTACGAACGTGCTATCGGATCTGAGTTTTTAAATCCATAACAAATCTTGTGGCAAAAGACTAGGCAAATGAAGAAAACGGGTGCGAGTCCGTCTGACCCGCACCCGTTCACTGGGGGCTGTTTGTGTCTACCATACTATCCGTGGTCGTGCGCCCTGCACCTGGCGCTCCGGCGAGCGGTGCAAAACCGCTCATGGACGGCAGATACGTAACAAGCGTATTACAGATGCTTCTCCAGCAGCGCCTGCAGCCTTGCCTTGGGCAGCGCGCCAACCGAGCGGTCAATTTCCTCGCCATTCTTAAAGACAATCAGCGTGGGGATGCTCATGACGCCAAACTTCATGGCGAGGTCCTGGTTGTCGTCGACGTTGCACTTGGCGACGACAAGCTTGCCGGCCAGCTCGTCGGCGACCTCGTCCACGATGGGCGAGAGCGATCGGCAGGGCCCGCACCACGGGGCCCAAAAATCAACCAGCACGGGAAGGCTGTCGTTAACGGTGGAATCGAAGTTCTCGGGGGTAATCTGCTTAATGTCAGCCATGGTGACCTCCATAATGCGACGCGGCTTGGCCGCGTAAAACTCAGTACGACCGTGCTTATACCCAACGGCCCGCAAAGCAACCACTCGCGGGCGGCTCTTTTATATAATGGTGGGCACGCAAACGATTGGAGAGCGCATGCCCACGTCACAAAGCCAGAAAAAAGAAGCTATCGCCCAGGCGACCGAGCAGGAGCTTGCGTCGCTCGCAGGTCGTGGCGTGCGCATCGCGGGCAACGCGTGCTCGCCGATTGTGCTGGTAAAAGGCGATTTGGATGAGGCTGAGCGTGCGGGCGGCGAGCTGGCTGCCGGCCCGGACGGTGCCGCACTGCGCAAGGCACTCGGTGCCATCGGCTACGCGCCCGAGGATTTTTGCGTGTTGGCAAGTGTTGCCGGCGTGGGCGATGGAACGGTTGCGACGGGCGATGGCCTGCCGTGCGAGCTGTTCCGCGAGGCGCTCGAGGCCTTGGATCCCGAGGCCGTGCTGCTGCTCGACGATCGCGCAGCCGATACCATGCGCGAGACCTATGCCGACATGCTCGTGGCAATCGACGACTTCGATACCGCCATGCTCAAGCCTGGTCTGGTCGCCCATGTGCAGGGCCGTCGCGTGCTTGCGCTCGACGGTTTTGAGGCGGCGTTGAACGACAAGGCCGCCAAACAGCGCATGTGGGCCTACATCAAGCAACTGACCCCGGCCGCCGCGCCGCTGTAGCGGACTGGCGCCGGCGAAGCGGCTCTAACGGACCGGTCGTGGCGCCAGCTTGCCGCGCTGCTACATCACGGCACGCAGCTCAAATCGATCGCCATTGATGCGGAACTGGCAGTTGCCGTTCATGCGCTCGACGGCAAGCTTAATGCTTTTGGTTCCAAAGCCATGACCGGCATGCTGGGCTATGGGCATGCCGTCAACCATGCGCGGCGGACGGTCAAACGTGTTGGAGACCAAAAGCAGCAGCTGCCCGTCCTCGTAGCGCAGGTCCAGGTTGACGAACCGCTTGCCCTGGGGAGCGGCACTTGCGGCGACGATGGCGTTGTCCAGGGCATTCGAGAGCACACTGAACAGATCGACGTCGGCTACATGGATGCTCTCGGGCACGGCGGCGCGCAGGTCGGCGGTGATGTCGTGTTGATTGATATCCGAGATAAATGACGAAAGTGCGATGTTGACCGTGTCGTTGGCGCAGTAGCGGTGCACGGCGGTGCGGTCGTTGGTCTCGCAGAGATCGTCGATGCGCTTGAGTGCCTCGACGATGTGACCCTCTTCGATCAAAACCGCAAGGCCGCGCAGGAAGTGCCGCATGTCATGGCGCAGAACCGAAAGCTCGCGTCCGGATTGGCGCCAGGCCTCGAGCTCTTTGATGGCTGCGTTGTCGCGGGTCGCGAGCATCCAGCGCTCGCGTTCGGCGGTTTCCTTCGCCTCGTATTCACGTAGATACACGGCAAGAAACATAAGGTAGAACGCACAAAGCGCAAACGCCAAAAACTCAACCGTTACCACGGAGCCGGAATGGAAGAGCGTGGTGTAGACGTTGGTGGCGTAGTCAAAGATGTAATAGACGAGCGGCAGGATGAGCAAGATTTCTAGCTCGGTGCGGCTTTTGATCGCCAGGCGCGGACCGATGTCGCCGGCCCAATGCAAAAGGACGGCAAAGACACCGGCCGTGGTGATAATACGCGCCACGTAGTATGCGATTTGCGAACCGGTGGCGGCGAGCGCGGCGATGCCCATCCAGTTGCTGAACTGGCAGCTCAGGTAGGCACTGGTGACGCCCAGCATGGTTAGTAGCGGGCTCACGCGATAACGCACGCATAGGTAGATAATGAGCGGTAGATGCACGATGAGCGGATATGCTTGGCGGGCGAATAGCTCGCCGCCGACGGCGTTGGCGAGACTAAACGCGGTTCCAGTTATGGCACCGACCACGACCAGCTCGAGTGAATGGCGGCGGTTAATCTCGATGCCGCACAGCGCCGCCGAGGCAAAAACGCCAAAGAGTAGGGTCGTTGCGTGGTGGATTGCCCAAAGCACCATTTCGACCGTGGGGAGCATTAGCGCCTCCCGCCCTCGAACCGTGCCGCAAAGTAGGCGTCCTGGAATCCCTGTTTGCAGCTGCGGGCCAACGGGATGCACGCACCCGAGCGCATGACGATCTCCGTGCGGTTGAAGTGGTCGATGTTGCGCAGGTTGACCTGGTAGCTGCGGTGGCATTTAAAGAAGGTCGCGTGTTGGACCAGTTGGTCCTCGACGCTGCGGAATGGCTCGAGTGCCTCGATATCGCGCCCGTCGCGCAGGTGGAACACCACGTGCTTGTTGCGCGCCTCGGCATATTCGATGTCGGACAGGCGCAGGGCGTGGTAGCCAAAAGACGTTTTGATGACGAGCTCGTCGGTCGCCGCTGGGCGCATGCTCGAAAGCTCATCGAGCAGCTGCGCCAGGCGTTCGTAGGTTACGGGCTTGAGCAGGTAGTCGAAGGCGCGGACCTCGTAGGACTCCAGCGCAAACTCGGGCGACGAGGTCAAAAACACCAGGCGTACAGCGGTGTCGGATTGACGCAGCTCGCGCGCGGTGTCCATGCCGTTGACGAGCGGCATGATCATGTCGAGCAGGATGATATCGGCGCGTGATGAAGCATGGCGGGCCAGCAGGTCCTCGCCGCGCGTGACGAGCGCAATGTCGACCGCCGTGCCCGTCTCGGCCGACCAGCGGTCGATCATCTGGTGCAGTCTATCTAGAAAAGCGACATCGTCGTCGCAAGCGATAATTTTGAGCATATCGGGCCCCCTTAGTACCTCGATTTTGCCATACCGGACGCTTGCCGCTCACGGAGGTGCACCCCATTTGCGCCCCACGGTGCGCAACTCACGCCGAGCGGTATTGCGGTGGCGAAAGATGCCCCCTGCGCTATCGAGAGCTCGACTATCCTCAGTTTGCCAGTTCGAAAATGGACCCGCCCCAAGATTGAATCTTTATTTCAACTTTACACCTAGGTTTACAGCTGTCTTGTCAGCTGTAAACCTAGGTGTCATACTAAAGCCCCAAGATTCGCCAAAAGAGAGGGGCCTTGATGGCACAGAGCGCGAACATGGATGCGTCGGAGCTTGCACGCGATATTGCGGCCGGCCTAGCATCGGCAACGACGGCAACGGAGCGCGCGGCACTGGTGCCCGCAGAGCTCGTCGAGGCCATTCGGCAACTAAAAACCCAACGTGACGCGGTGATCCTGGCGCACTATTACGTGGCGCCCGAGGTTCAGGCTGTGGCCGATTACGTCGGCGACAGTTTCTACCTGGCAAAGCTCGCCAAGAGCCTGCCGCAGCAGACCATCGTGCTGTGCGGCGTGGAGTTTATGGGCGAGAGCGCCAAGCTGCTCAACCCCACCAAGACCGTGCTGCTGCCCGAGCCGGGCGCGGACTGCCCCATGGCGCACATGGTCAAGCGCGAGACGGTCGACGCGGCGCGCGCCGAGTATGGCGACGACCTTGCCGTAGTCTGTTACGTCAACTCGACGGTCGAGATCAAAAGCTGGAGCGACGTGTGCGTCACCAGCTCTAACGCCGTCAAAATCGTGTCCGAGTTGCCGCAGCAGCACATCCTGTTCATTCCCGACCAGAACCTGGGCCGTTTCGTGGCCGAGCAGGCGCCGCAGAAGCACGTCATCCTCAACAACGGTTACTGCCCGCGCCACCACATCATTACCGTCGAGCAGATCGTCGATGCGACGGAGACGCATCCCGACGCGCTCGTGCTGGCGCACCCCGAGTGTAAGGCCGACGTCCTTGCCGAGGCCGACTACATCGGCTCCACCGCCGGCATCATCAAGTATGCCGAGGAGTCGGACGCGAGCGAGTTCATCATCGTGACGGTCCGCGGCGTGCTCTACGAGCTCGAGCGCCGCTGCCAGGGCACCGGCAAGAAGTTCTACTTCCCCGCGGTACAACCCACCTGCGTCAACATGGATCTCATCACGCTCGAAAAGCTCGTGCGCTGCCTGGAGACGGGCGAGGGCGAGGTGCAGATCGGCGTGTCGGATGAGGCCGCCGACCAGGCCAAGCTCACGCTCGACCGCATGCTCGAGTACGCAGCGCGCTAAAACAATGTGACAAAGGGACAGTCCCTTTGTCACATTCAAGGGAGAGGATTCCTGTGGAAACCAAGCAATACCCCGATATGGAATGTGACGTCGTCATTGCCGGCTGCGGCGTGGCGGGCCTGTACGCGGCGCTCAATCTGCCGACGAGCACGCACGTGATCATGCTCTCCAAGGGCGCCGTCGACGAGTGCGATTCGATGCTCGCACAGGGCGGCATCTGCGTGCTACCCGAGGGCTCGGACTACGACGCCTTCTTTGAGGACACCATGCACGCCGGTCATTACGAGAACCGTCGCGAGAGCGTCGACATTATGATTCGCTCGAGCCGCTCGGTCATCAACGACCTACTGGCCATGGGCGTGGACTTTGAGCGCAAGGCCGACGGCAGCCTCGACTTTACCCGCGAGGGCGCGCACAGCCGTCCGCGCATCGCCTTCCATGCCGACATTACGGGCAAGGAAATCACGACCAAGCTGCTCCAAGCCGTTCGCAAGTTGGACAACGTGCAGATTCTTGAGCACGTGGCCATGACCGATATCCTGACCGGCGAGCGCGACGGCGCCACGGTATGCACCGGTGTCGTCGCCGTGCCCGTGGACGAGGACGACTCGGCTCGTCCCGCCGACGAGCTGGCAAATGCCGCCGAGGGCGTGCATGCCGGCGAGCCGTTTGAGATTCACGCCCGCCATACGCTGTGGGCGACGGGTGGCATCGGTGGCGTGTACGACCACTCGACCAACTATCCGCAGCTCACGGGCGACGCCTGCTACATCGCCCAGGAGCACGGCATTACGATGGAGCACCTGGACTACGTGCAGATTCACCCTACGGGCCTGTTCTCGCCGCAGCCGGGCCGCACGTTCCTCATCAGCGAGAGCTGCCGTGGCGAGGGCGCGATTCTGCTCAACGCCGCCGGCGAGCGCTTTACCGACGAGCTGCAGCCGCGCGACGTGGTCGCCGCCGCCATCCGCGAGCAGATGAAGCAAGACGGCACCGAGCACGAGTGGCTGAGTTTTGCCCCCGTCGAGCGCGATGTGGTGACTGGACACTTTGCCAACATCCGCGCGCGCTGCCTGGAGGACGGCCGCGACATCTTGGACGAGCCTATCCCCGTTACGCCCACGCAGCACTACTTTATGGGCGGCGTGTGGGTCGACAAGGACGGCCGCACTTCGATGCCCGAGCTCTACGCTGCCGGCGAGACGGCCTGCAACGGCGTACACGGCAAGAACCGCCTGGCTTCTAACAGCTTGCTCGAGGCGCTGGTCTGGGGTCGCCGCGCTGCCTGGTATATGCGTACCGGCGAGTCGCTGGCCGTGGAGCAGGCCGGCGAGCCCGCGCTCGACGGACGTCACCGCGCCCTGAGCGCCGACACCCTGGCAATCGATGATTTGGCCCGTGCCGCCGGCACGCAGGCCGTGGAGGAGTAGACCATGAATCCCATTACCATGAAGCTCGTCGTCGATGATCTGATTTTGCAGGCCCTGCGCGAGGACATCACCTTTGAGGACGTGAGCACGGCGAGCGTATGCCCCACGGCGCGTCCTGCCACGGTGGAGCTCATCGCCAAGGCCGATGGCATCATCGCCGGCCTGGATGTGTTCGCCCGTACCTTTGAGCTGCTGGATTCGCAGAGCTCGGTGTTGTTTGATGTCGCGGACGGCGACGAGGTGCACGCCGGCGACCATGTGGGCCAGGTGCGCGGTGACGCGCGTGTGCTGCTTTCGGGTGAGCGCGTGGCGCTCAACTACCTGCAGCGCATGAGCGGCATCGCCACCTATACGCACCAGATGGCCGCGGCGCTCGAGGGCGTCAAGACCGTGCTCGTCGACACGCGCAAGACCACGCCGGGCATGCGCGTCTTCGAGAAGGCGGCAGTCGAGATTGGCGGCGGCAGCAACCACCGCTACAACCTGTCGACAGCTGTCATGCTCAAGGACAACCACATCGACGCCGCCGGTGGCGTGGCACGTGCGATCGAGATGGCGCGTGCCCATGCGTCCTTTACCACGACGGTCGAGATTGAGTGCGAGAATCTGGACATGGTACGTGAGGCCGTTGAGGCCGGCGCCGACATCATCATGCTCGATAACATGACCCATGACGACATGGCCGTCGCCATCGAGCTTATCGACGGCCGCGCCAAGACCGAGTGCTCGGGCAATGTGGACGCCGACAACATTCGCGCTCTGGCCGACCTGGGCGTCGACTTTATTAGCTCGGGCGCCCTGACGCACTCCGCGCCGATCCTCGACCTCTCGCTTAAGCACCTGCGTCTGCTGGACGGTAAATAATGAACGCCCGCGAGCGTCGCCGTGCCATCATGGGCGTGCTCGAGGGAGCCAAAGATCCTGTTTCGGGCAGTGCGCTTGCTCGCGAGGTTGGCGTGAGCCGTCAGGTCGTGGTGCAGGACATCGCCCTGCTGCGCGCCGACGGGCACGATGTCGTGGCAACCAATCGCGGCTACGTGCTGCAGGAGGCCCCCAGCAGCCCCGCCGTTCCCACGCGCCTGGTTAAGGTTCGCCACAGCGTGGAGCAAGCGGGCGATGAGCTCACGAGCATCGTCGATGCGGGCGGTGCCGTGCTCAACGTAATCGTCAACCATCGCGTGTACGGCAAGATCACGGCCGACCTGGACATTCGCAACCGCCGCGATATCGAGCGCTACCTGCACGACATCGCCAGCGGCAAGAGCTTTCCTCTGCTGACGGTGACCAGCGGCTATCACTTCCACCGCATCGCGGCAGAAGACGAGCAAACCCTCGACGAAATCGAGGCCATGCTCAAGGAGAAAGGCTACCTCGCCGATTTAATGCCCTACGAAGATGACCTGTCCTAGCCCGACACCGTTCCAAATTAGCTACCCATATATGCAAAAGGAGGCCTCCGCGGCGATGCGGAGGCCTCCTTTTTTGTGCACGGTGTACTTGTGAGTGTGCAAGTGGGGGAGTTGTTACTCCTCGACGATCTCGGTGATCGCGCCAGCGGGGCAAGCGTCCTGGCAAGCGCCACAGGCGACGCAGGAGTCCTCGTCGGCGACGGTAGCGACGTCCTGGAGCTCCAGAACGCCAGCGGGGCAGGAGTCGACGCAAACGCCACAAGCGATGCACTCGTCGGCATCAATTACGGGATGAGCCATGGTAGTTTCCTCTCTGTTGACCGACGCTACAGGCGATGCGCGTCGGTTTGATTCGGGCAAAAACATACCACGGGAGCGACCGTTTGCAATACCCTCTGACCGGCATCTTCATACCGTTCGCCGAGTATGCCACGGCTTACTAAAAAACACGCAGGTGGGGCCGCTGAGCTGCGTAAATGTTAGCTATAGGTGACTTGAAATAAAGGATGATTGAGCGAGCTTGCGGAAACTGCGTCCCGGAATCGGCGCTCAAAACGGGACGCGCTTTCCCCGGGGTCGCCCCAAGGTCCCCCGCGCGCTTCCAGATCCAAGCCTCAGTCATCTCTACATAGATCTCAATAGATCTGCCGAGAACTTAAACAAGCCATCTACCTGCACTTTCGCGAACCTAAACTCTTGGAGATAAGAAATCTTATATGAATTGACTTAGATTTTGTATATTCCGGCCCATAAGGGGATACACTACATCCTGAAAGACAAGCCGAAGCGTCGCGCGGCAGTCCGCCGACGCGGCGCGAACGCACAAGAGAGAGGGAATTTCTAATGGGTAAGATTCTTGGTATCGACCTTGGTACTACCAACTCCGCTATGGCCGTCCTCGAGGGCGGTTCTCCGACCATCATCGTGAACGCCGAGGGCGACCGCACCACCCCGTCCGTCGTGGGCTTCCGCGCCGACGGCGACCGCGTCGTGGGCAAGGCCGCTAAGAACCAGGCGGTCACCAACCCCAAGAACACCGTGTTCTCCATCAAGCGCTTCATGGGCCGCAAGTACTCCGAGTGCACCTCCGAGCTCAAAACCGTGCCGTATGAGGTCAAGGAGGGCCAGGGTGGCCGTGCCGTCGTCGACATCGAGGGCAAGGATTACACCGCCGAGCAGGTGAGCGCCATGGTGCTCGCTAAGATGAAGGCCGACGCCGAGAAGTATCTGGGCGAGACCGTCACCGACGCCGTCATCACCGTCCCGGCCTACTTCAACGACGCCCAGCGTCAGGCCACCAAGGATGCCGGTAAGATCGCCGGTCTCAACGTCAAGCGTATCGTCAACGAGCCGACCGCTGCTGCTCTGGCCTATGGCCTGGACAAGCAGGGCTCCGACCAGCGCATCCTGGTCTTCGACCTGGGCGGCGGCACCTTCGACGTCTCCATCCTCGACCTCGCCGACGGCGTGTTTGAGGTTCTGTCTACCTCGGGTGACAACCACCTGGGCGGCGACGACTGGGATCAGCGCGTCATCGACTGGATGGCCGACAAGTTCCAGCAGGAGAACGGCGTCGACCTGCGTCAGGACCCCATGGCCCTGCAGCGTCTGAAGGAGGCCGCCGAGAACGCCAAGAAGGAGCTCTCCGCAGCCCAGCAGTCCACCATCAACCTGCCGTTCATCACCATGAACCAGTCCGGCCCGCTGCACCTCAACTACACGCTGACCCGCGCTGAGTTCGAGAAGATCACCCGCGACCTGCTCGAGCGCTGCAAGCAGCCTGTCACCAACGCCCTGCGCGACGCTAAGCTCAAGCTCTCCGACCTGACCGAGGTCATCCTCGTCGGCGGCTCCACCCGTATGCCCGCCGTCCAGGACCTGGTCAAGACCATGACCGGCAAGCAGCCCAACATGTCCGTGAACCCCGACGAGGTCGTTGCCGACGGCGCTGCCGTTCAGGGCGGCGTGCTCACCGGTGACGTCGAGGGCATCCTGCTGCTCGACGTGACCCCGCTGTCGCTGGGCGTCGAGACCATGGGCGGCATCATGACCAAGATGATCGACCGCAACACCACGATCCCGACCTCCAAGACCGAGGTCTACTCCACCGCTGCCGACAACCAGACCAGCGTCGAGATCAACGTGCTCCAGGGCGAGCGCGAGCTTGCCCGCGACAACAAGTCGCTCGGTAAGTTCCAGCTGACCGGTATCCCGGCCGCCCGCCGCGGCGTGCCGCAGATCGAGGTTACCTTCGACATCGACGCCAACGGCATCGTCAAGGTCTCCGCTAAGGACAAGGGCACCGGCAAGGAGCAGCAGATTACCATTTCCGGCTCCACCGCGCTTTCCGACGACGAAGTCGATCGCATGGTCAAGGACGCCGAGGCTCATGCCGAGGAGGACAAGAAGCAGAAGGAAGAGGTCGAGGTCCGCAACCAGACCGACAGCCTGTGCTACTCCACCGAGCAGACCCTCAACGAGCTGGGCGACAAGGTTTCCGCCGACGTGAAGTCCAAGGCCGAAGCCGCTATCGCCGACGCCAAGAAGGCCCTCGAGGGCTCTGACGTCGAGGCCATCAAGGCCGCCGGCGAGTCCCTGCAGTCCGTTGCCTACGAGCTGGCTCAGGTTGTCTACGCCGACGCTCAGCAGCAGACCGACGGTGCCGCCGGTGCCCAGTCTGCCGACGATGACGTTGTCGACGCCGACTACGAGGTTGTGGACGACGAGGACAAGTAATCATGTCCGCCCGTAAAGCTCGCACGGAGGCGGCTGCCGCTGGCGCCGCCCCCGTTGACTCCAAGGAGAAGGACGTGAAGATTCCCGTAGAGGCCGTCGACGATACCGAGGCCAACGAGGCCGCGGCCGCCGAGGCTGCCGAGAACCAGGTAGAGGATTCCAACAAGGAGGCGACGATGACCGAGGACGAGATGGTGGAAGCCGCTATCCGCGCCGGTGAGGAAGCCGCCGACAACGACTTTAAGCTCAAGTTCGAGCAGGCTCAGAAAGAGCTTGCCGACGTGCGCAGCGAGCTCGAAGCTGCGGCAGAGGCTCAGAAGGCTGCCGAGGACAAGGCGAAGGACGCCACCGAGCGCACCGCCCGTCTGCAGGCCGACTGGGAGAACTTCCGTCGCCGCACCGCCAACGAGCGCATCGCCGAGCGCGAGCGCGCGACCGAGAAGCTCGTCACCGCGCTGCTGCCGGTGGTCGACGATATCGAGCGTGCGATCGACCATGCCCGCAGCCAGGAGCTTTCCGACGACTTTAAGCAGTTCGTCGACGGCGTTGACGCGGTGCATGCCAAGCTACTCGACGTGTTTGCGCACGAGGGCGTTGAGCCCATCGACCCCAAGGGCGAGGCGTTCGATCCGCTCGAGCACCAGGCCGTGGGTCGCGTCGAGGACGCATCGCAGTACGACGAGACCGTCAACGACGTGTACCAGAAGGGCTACCGCATGGCGGACCGCATCCTGCGCTCTGCGATGGTGACGGTGACCTACGGTGGCGAGAAGCGCCCCGCACCGGAGCCCGAAGCGGCGCCCGAGGATGCTGCGGCCGATACGGCCGAGGGCACCGAGGAGTAATTGAGAAGGGCCCCGGGGCAACACCCGGGGCCCTTTCTGACCTAGTGCCATATGAAAGCATGAGCCGTCGTCCGCGGGGACGGCGGATGAAACAGGAGAGGAGCTACGATGGCTGCAGGCAAAACCTTCTATGACATCCTGGGCGTATCCAAGAGCGCCTCCGACAAAGAGATCAAGAGCGCGTTTCGCAAGCTCGCGCAAAAATATCACCCCGATGCCGGCGGTGACGAGGCCAAGTTCAAAGAGATCAGCGAGGCCTACGAGACGCTTTCGGACGAGAAGAAGCGCAAAGAGTACGACCAGATGCTCATGTTCGGCGGCATGCCGGGCGCGGGCGGCGCGTATGGCGGCGGCTACGGTGCCGGTGCGGGCGCGAGCGGCTGGGGCGATATCTTCGACAGCATCTTTAGCGGCAACGGCGCCTGGGGTAGCGATTGGGGCTCGGGCTTTGCCGGGGCCGCGGGCGCTGCCGGTGCCGGCGCGGGCCGCAATCGCGCGCGCAAGGGCGGCGACCTGTCGCTGACCGTCGATGTGACTGCCGAGGACGCGTTTCGCGGCGTGACGCACAAGGTCACCTACCGCATTCCCTCGACGGGCGAGCAGCAGACCATTACGGTCTCGGTGCCCGCAGGCGCGGTCGACGGCGGCAAGTTGCGCTACAAGCGCCGTGGCGAGTACGGCGTTGCCGGAGGCGAGCGCGGCGACCTAGTCGTGACCACGCATGTGGAGGAGCATCCGCTGTTTAAGCGCAAGGGTGCCGACGTGACCATGGAGGTGCCGATCTCGGTCTACGAGGCAGCGCTCGGCTGCACGGTGGATGTGCCCACGCCCGGTGGCGCGACGGTTCGTCTGAAGGTGCCCGCGGGTACTCAGACGGGTAAGAAGTTCCGCTTTAAGGAGATGGGCGCGCCCGACGTTAAGCATCGCGGCCGCACGGGTGCGTTGCTTGTCGAGATCAAGGTGCAGGTTCCCACGAACCTGTCCGACGATGAGCGCGATGCTATGACCAAGCTGCGCGAGGCCGACACGCGCGATTATCGTGAGAAGGTCAACCGTTACAAGGCGACGTATTAAAAATGGAGCCCGAGGCGGGAAAGCCGCTTTGGGATAAGGTTGATTAAGAAGGGGTCTGTGAGTATGGCCGAGGACAATAGGAACAAACCGCTGTACATGATCAGCGTGGCGGCCGAGCTGACCGGCATGCACCCGCAGACCCTGCGCGTCTACGAGTCCAAGGGCTTGGTGAACCCCCAGCGCTCGGGCGGCAACACGCGTCTGTATTCGCGTGCCGATATCGAGCGCCTGGAGCTCATCAACCAGCTCACCGACGAGGGCATCAACCTCGCCGGCGTGGTGCGCATCCTCGATATGAAGGAGCGCGCCGAGGAGCGCGAGCGCGAGAACGAGAAGCTCCGCGCCCGTGTGCGTCAGCTCGAGGACGAGCTGCACGAGTACAAGATGCAGAAGAAGATCACCGCGCTGGCCCCGCGCGACGGCTCAGTCAACCCCGAGCAAGTCATGCGCAAACTTTTGGGCGCCGGCGGGGATTTGTAGTTACGCGGTTTAACCAAACCGCGTAAGGCTCGACGCTGCAAGCCCGCCAGAGCGGCAATCTGACGTTCAATCGTCGGTCGCGTACCAAAGTACGCTTCCCTCCTCTTTCACGTCACCTTGCTCGCTCTGGCGGGCTTTCGCTCATATGACCCAATCCGCTGTCAAGAGCCACAATGGCCCCGCCGACCGCTTGCAATCG
>CAKUGY010000019.1 GCA_934654835.1 uncultured Collinsella sp. | reverse complement strand
GGCCCTTGCGGCGTAGTCGCTATTTATTCAGTCCAAGTTTCGGGGTGCAGTTCACTGTCCCCTTTGTGGTGGTTTTGACCATCTAGCCTTCGAGCTGAGCTACTTTGTAGCGGTAGGCTGCGGCGATGACATCTTTGCAGCCCTCGCGGCCCAGCTTGGCGCGGTTGACGACGATGTCCTTACCGCTCGTCATCTTCCACTTGCCGGCGCTGTAGCGCTTGTAGAATGCCTCGCGCGCCTTCTGCTGCTGTTTGACCAGCTTGGCACCCTTCTTTTTGTTGAGGCCACGCTTCTTGCGTACGATCTCGACGCGGTCCTCAAAGGGAGCGGTCACCAACACGGCGATGTGGTTGGGGTTGTTGCGCAGCAGATAATCGGACAGGCGACCCTCGATAATGCAGCTCTCGGTCTCGCCCAGGTCCAAAATCACCTGGCTCATCTTTTGGAACAGCTTGTCCGAGTACGAACGGGCATCGTAGCGGTCGGGCAGAAACGCCATGTTCTCAACAGCCAGGCGCTCGTCATAGGCCGCCATCTTATCGAGCGACTCGCCCGCACGCAGCGACGCGCGCACCAGCAGCTCGTTGTCGTACAGCGGAATCCCCAGCTCGTTGGCGAGGATACGGCCGATCTCGTGGCCCTCGGCACCAAAGTCACGCGCGATGGTAATGACCACGGGATTCTTCTTGTTCACCAGATCGCTCATCGCGATTCCTTTCTAACAAATGAGAAAAGGGCTG
Source organism: uncultured Collinsella sp. (assembly GCA_934654835.1). Classification (GTDB taxonomy): domain Bacteria; phylum Actinomycetota; class Coriobacteriia; order Coriobacteriales; family Coriobacteriaceae; genus Collinsella. Next base: position 33,328 of record CAKUGY010000019.1, on the reverse strand, counting down.
TCCTCGTTTCTCATTTTGTCACTTACGACCGTCCTGGTTTCCCAAGTGCGGCAGATTGTCCCGAAAGAGGAGCGCCGCGTACTAAATGTACGCAAGCGACGATTGAGGGGCAAGGTGCCGCGCTTGGAGAAGCAGGACTATGCGGCTACGATACGACGCTGATAAGCCCTCACCAGCAGCGAGATGCCAAAGTTGAGTGCAAAGTACATCGCAAACACCAGGCCGTAGAGCATGAGCACCTGCGACAGGTCGATCGCGTGCGCCATCACGACATTTGCCGTGTACATGAGCTCGGCCACGTTAATGCCCGAAAGATACGAGCTGTCCTTGATGACAGTCGTGCACTGGCTAAACAGCGCCGGAATGATCGTCTTAAACGTCTGCGGCAGAATGATGTAGCGCATGGTGGCAAAGAAGCCAAAACCCTGGCTCTGCGCCGCCTCAAACTGGCCGCGCGGAATCGAGTTGAGGCCGCCGCGCACAATCTCGGCCATAACGGCGCTGGTAAACAGCGTAAAGGCGATGGTCGAAATCACAATGTCCAGACCCTGCACCGTAAAGTAGATAAACAAGATCCACAGCAGGTTCGGCGTGCAGCGGAACAGCTCGATATAGGCGCTCACCAAAATACGGAACGGGCGGGGCGCATAGCTCTTGACGAGCGCCAGCACCGTGCCAAAGATGAGCGAGAAAAAGATCGACAGCGCCGAGATCTCGATGGTCTTAACAAAGCCGCCCCAGATGTAGAGCAGGTTGGTCGCGTTGAAGATTTCCATGCGCTAGGCCTCCTCTACGTTGTCGAGTCCCAGCTCGGCCAGGCTCACGCCGCGCGGGCGCTCCTTGGAGCGGCGCTCGAGCCACTGCACCAGCATGGCGAGCGGAAAACAGATGATGAAGTACATAAGACAGCAGACGATGTATCCCTGCAGGTAACCGTAGAGACTCACAAAGTTGTCGGAACGATACATAAGGTCGCCGCCGGCCACGAGCGCCAGCACCGACGTGTTCTTGACCAGGTTGAGCGCCTGGTTGCACAGCGGCGGCAGAATGATTTTGAACGTCTGGGGCAGCACGATGTACCAGTAGGCCTGCGCACGCGTGAAGCCCTGGCTCTGAGCCGCCTCCATCTGGCCGCGCGGTACGGCCTCGATGCCGGTGCGGATGACCTCAGAGATGTAGGCCGCGTGATACAGGCCCACGCCCAAAAAACCCAGCACGAACGGTGCGATACGCACCGGCTGGTCGGCGCCAGTGATGGCTTGCAAAAACTGCGGGCCGGCCATGTACATAAAGAGCACCTGCACGGGCAGCGGTGTGTTCTGGTAAAACTCCACGTACACGCGGCTAATGGCGCGCAGGACGCGCGAGCGGGTGGTCGAGAACACACCCAGCAGCGTGCCCAGCACCAGCGACAGCAGCAGACCGGCAACGACCACCTGCAGCGTCACGCCAAAGCCCTCCCAGAAGGGCCCCATGTTTTGGAATGTCGTCGACCAGCGGTCGGCGTCAAACAATCCTTCGAGCATTTGATTCCTTCCTTGGACGAACGATTACACAAGACCCCAGGTCTTGACCTCTTTGTCGAGCCAGCCGTCGGCCAGGCGATCGCAAATCACCTGATCGACCACCGCCGAAAGGTCGCAACCCTTCTTGGTCGCCACGCCGTAGCCCTGCTCGCCAAACTTGACCTCAGGCTGCAGCAGCTCGACGGTCTCGTTCATGTAGCCGGCCAGCGTGGAGCGGTCCATGGCAAAGACGTCGATATTGCCGGCGTCGAGCGAACTCTTGATGATGGGATAGCCGCTAAAGGCCCTGAACTCGGGCTCGCAGTGAAAGCCGTTGTCCTTGATCATCTGCTCAATCAGGCCCTGCGTGGTGGCGCCCTGGCTCACGCCGATAACCTTGCCGTCCAGGTCCTCAATCGAGGTAAAGCCCGAGCGCTTCTTGACCATGAGGCCCACGTAGTCAGTACGATACGGGGTGGAGAAATCCCAGCTCTTCTTGCGCTCGTCGGTGATGGTGTAGGTCGCCGCGACCACGTCGAGCTGGCCGTTGTCGATGAGCGGGCCGCGTGTCTTGGGCGTCACGTCGGTAAACTCAACGAGCTCCTGAGCGCGTGCCTCCTTGTAGCTCACGCCAAAGACGGCAGCGGCGATCTGATAGCACAGGTCGACTTCCATACCCTCAAAACGGCCCTTGGCGGTGTCGTAGTAACCGTAGCCGGGAACATCCTTCTTAACGCCGGCGTTCAGGTGCCCGCGCGACTTGATGGTCGCGAGCTTGGAACCCTTATCGGAGCTCTCGCCGGTCCCGGGGTTGCCGCAGCCCGTGAGCGAGGTACCCGTCAGCGCGAGTATGCCGGTGCCCGCCAGCTGCAAAAAGTGGCGACGCGAAACAGCCGCCCTCGTCATATCCGTCATGTCCATCACCGGCGCCTAGTGCAAAATCTTGGACAGGAACTCGCGACAGCGCTGGTTCTCGGGGTTATCGAAGAAGTGCTCGGGCGTGCCCTCCTCCAGGATGCGACCGTCCTCCATAAAGATGACGCGGTCGGCCACCTGGCGCGCAAAGCCCATCTCGTGCGTCACGCAGATCATGGTGATGTCCTCCTGCGCGAGCTCGATCATAACGTCCAGGACCTCCTGGACCATCTCGGGATCGAGTGCCGAGGTCGGCTCGTCAAACAGGATGATGGGCTGCTTGGTGCACAGGGCGCGGGCAATGGCGATGCGCTGCTGCTGGCCGCCCGAGAGGTTCTGCGGGTACTCGCCGGCCTTATGCGCCATGCCGACGCGCTTGAGTGCGGCGATGGCGATCTGGGTCGCCTCTTCCTTGCTCTTCTTTTGCAGCTTGATGGGCGCGAGCGTCAGGTTGCCCAGCACCGTCATATTGGGATACAGGTTGAACTGCTGAAACACCATGGAGCTGTACTTGCGAGCCATCTCCAGGTGATTCTTTTTGGTGAGCGGCGTGCCGTCGATGATGACCTCGCCCGACGTGGGCTCCTCAAGATAATCGACGCAGCGGATGAGCGTCGACTTACCCGAACCGGACGGCCCGATCATTACGAGCTTCTCGCCGCGCTTGACGGTAAGGTTAATATCTTTGAGCACATGCAGGTCGCCAAAGTACTTGTTGAGATGCTTGATCTCGATCATGTCTGCCATGAATGTCCCTTCCCTGCGTTTATACGAATTGCACTATTGTACGGAAAGAACCACGTTTCCGCAGCCCACACTGCATCACCGTAAAGAACCCGCAACCTTTCACCCACTCATTGGGGACAGACTTAAATGAGTGCCCGCTCATTGGGTACTCATTTAAGTCTGTCCCCAATGAGCGCCTGCCATCAAAAAGGGGCGCGACCGCGATGGTCACGCCCCCTCAACATCAGCTATGTGCCGACCGCCTCTTAAGCGAGTTTCGCGCCGACGATCTTGGCTGCGGCCGGCTTGTCGAAGTTGCCGCCGGTGGCCTTGCCCAGAGCGCCCATGACCTGGCCCATCTGCTTCTTGGAGGTCGCGCCCAGCTCGGCGATGACCTGCTCGATCAGGGCCTCGAGCTCCTCGCCCGAAACCTGCGCGGGCAGCAGGCTCTCCAGAATCTTGACCTGCTCGGTCAGGTTGTCGGTACGCTCCTGGTCGGTACCGGCCTTAATGGACATCTCCAGCGTCTCGCTCGTCTGCTTAATCAGACGCTTGATCATGCTGTTGACGTCTTCCTCGGTCACGTCGCGGCGCTCGTTGACCTCGATATTCTTTACCTCGGCCTTGACCTGGCGAATGATGGACAGGCGAACCTTGTCCTTAGCCTTCATGGCGGCGATCATTTCCTTCTGCAGTTCTTCGTTGGTCATCTGTAAATCCTCCTCAATAGCGTGGGCGGCACTCGCGTGAGTACCGCCCCATGATTACTCAGTCGTCGACGAATCGTCGGTCGAACTCTTGGTGACGCCCTTCAGGCTGACGTTATACGGCACGTCCTTGGGCATGGGGTTAACGGTGATGTCGGCGTCCTTCTTGTACTGCTCCAGCCACTCGCTGTACGCGGTGCTGGCCGCCTGCGTCTCCACCACGTTGGAGACGTACTTCTTGATAGCCTTGGGCACCTGCTTAATATCATCAACCTGATTATCAACGTGGAAGTAGTCGGTGCACTTGATGATGTGGTAGCCATAGGTCGACTCGACGACGTCGCTCACATCGCCCTTGTTAAGACCCTCGAGCGCCGTCTGGTAGCTGTCGACAAAGGTGGTGAGCTTGTCCCAGCCCACGTCACCCTTCTTCTCCTTGGAGCCGGTGTCCTCGGAATACTGCTCCACGGCGTCCTCAAAGCTCAGCTCGCCGGAGTTGATCTTGTCCAGGCACTCCTGTGCCTTAGCCTTGGCGGCAGCCTTGTCCTCGTCGGATGCGTCGGAATCGACCTTGATCAGGATATTCGACGAGCGGCGGGCATCGTTGTAGTTGGACAGGTTCTCGTTGATGTAATCGACGATCTCACTGTCCTTGGGCTTGCTCGTGGGCGCCACGGCATCCTTGAGCTTCTGCTGCGCCAGACTCTCCTTGAGCGAATCCTTGTAGGTGTCCTCGGTGTAGCCGTAGGTCTTGAGGGTCTCCTTAAAGGTCTTGGCACCGCCCGCGCTCTTGCACGCATCCTTCCAAGCCTTCTCGACCTCCTCGTCCGAGACGGTCACGCCGTTCTCCTTCTGCGCCTGCTGAAGCAGAATCTGCTGCGTGTAGGAATCGATGAGCTGCTTACGGTACTTCTTGGGCGTGAGGTCGTTGTCGACCAGGTACTGTGCCCAGTCCTCGTCCTTGGTGTAGCCGTAGGACGTGCGCATGCTCATGATCTGCTTGGTCACGGTGTCCTCGGTGAGGTTGGTGCCGTTGATGGTGGCAGCCACGCCGCCGGTGAGCTTGTAGCCCGAGGTATCCTCGGCCTGCGACATCAGGCCGGAGCACGCCATGGCCGAGACGGAAAGCAGCATTGCCAGCACGCCGATGACCACCAGAACGATCTTGACGGTCTTGGACATGCGCGTCTTGCGAGCCTTCTTGCGAGAGCTGGAGGCGGCGCGAGACTGCTGCTCGGGGGTCGGCGCGACCTCGGGGTTCTTTTTCTTGTTTGCCATGTTTGGCCTTTCGCATCACGAATCGAACAAACGCCATTGTGTCACAACGCAGCCCCCGCGACACGCCTGGTGCAACGGGGACAGGTTAATCTGCACCATTTTGGTGCAAAGGGGACAGGCCTAACTGCCACCTTAGAAGTGGCGGCGGATGGCGTCGACCATACCCTGGGGCGTAGTCTGGCCGAGTACATCGGCTGCGACGTCCGCGTCCATAAAGATATTCATGAGCGCCTGAAGCGCCTCGACCTGACCGCCCGGCTCGGCAATGCCTAAGTTGATGATGATCTGCGCCGGCACGGGGGCGCCCATGCCCGCCATCGCGTTAAACCTCACGGGCGCGGTGGGCTTCACCACCGCGATATAGGGCTTGGCTACAAACCCCGGGTCGGTATGCGGAATGGCGATATTGGCCACCGGCATGGCAAGACCCGTAGGATAGGCGTCCTCGCGCGTGCGAACGGCATCGAGCCAGCCGGGTGCAATGTAGCCGCGCGGGGCAAGCTCGCCCTCGAGCCGCGCAAACACCTCATCCGGCGACGCACACTCCCAATCAAAAAACACCAGCTCAGGCGTAAAAAGCGCTTCGTTATTACCAGACATAAGCCGCCTCCTTCTTTTCATTTCCTGTCTTTAGGCCCAATACGGAATATACCTTTTGTATTTGGAGCCCGCGTCCTCATCCTCTTCCTTTATCAATGCCTCTTCCAGGCACTCTTTGATTAGACGAGACATCGCCACCGTGTTTTTCTTTTCATCAGAAAGTCCAAAACGCACTCGCAGCGACTGATTGCTCATCGACTCGCCCTGGGCGTACAAAAGACAAGCATGCCAGTACACGGCATTTTTTCGTTCGCTTTTTTTCATTCGAGTATACGGACATTCGCAATAGAGCGTCACGAGCGTTCCCAGCCCGCCCTCACTCTTGATAACCGGTGAAGGCATACCCGCCTTTTCAAGCGAATCGACGATTAAGTCCCAGCCCGTACCGCCTTCTTCGCAAAGATCCATTTGGCGCATAAGGGACGCCATCATCGAATTGCGCGTTTTCGGCTGAGCGTTGAGCACTCGTTCTGCCGGAATAAGCGTTGTCCCGGGATTGGAAAACTCAATGCGATTGTCGTAAATCGCAACAAGAGGCCCCGCCGTATTGTCAGCAATGTCTTGATGAATCACGGCGTTTGATAGTAACTCGCGAATCGCCCTTTGAGGATAAGCCGTCTGAATGCGTCGAAATGCGCCATCCAGTGCCTCAACAGCAGGAATCATCGACATGACCAGCTGTTCAGCCTGAGGGAGCGCCAAAGCGTAACCCTTGTCGATTTCAGTATCCCCGACAATGTCAAAACTGCCTTTTCCCGCATATCGCACGATTCGCAGCATGCGTTTCCTGAGCTCCGGATAGCGAGAGAGCTTTTTTCCCACCAGGAGCATTCCCAAGCGCGTCACGCTATATCGGCCGTTATCTTGACGATGAATCAGCTCTTGTTCACAAAAAGCAAGCATCACTCCGTCCAGATCGACAGGTCTTCTCAATCTGCACAGCTCAAAATAAGCATCAACATCCAGTATCTCGGCGACCTCTTGAGGAGTCAGGCCCCTCTCGACCACAGTGAGCTCCGCATTTCCCGCTTGCAGACGCCGCCACAGTTCGGCTTCTCGCTCACTACCGGGAACCAATTCTGCCGTCGAGGAACCCTCGCGAATATAGGCAGTCTTATCGAAATAAACCGGCTGTGCGCTCGCGGCGTGCACTTTCAGCACCACAAAGTGCTTTGCCTCATGATCAATAACCGCAAACTCGTAATTCGCATTGTTTGAGAGCGCAAGCTTGAGCCACATCAAAAGCTCTTGGTTTCCCTTACCCTTTGCGTGATATGGGTTGAATTGGGTGCCCACAAGCTCATGAGTGCCGTCGCTCACGCCCCAGATCTTATATGCACATGCGCGGCCGCAGTAAGCGGCAGCATTGGCGAGCGCCGAGATGTCACGCCCCGTTCTAACGGGGTCGCTATTGCCCTCTTTAAACTCAAGCCACTCGGTTTCATCAGGATAGCCGATAAGTGAATAAATCAGCTCCATGCCATCTGCTTCACCCATTGAGCCAACCTCCTTGCGCTCTATTTTGATAACAAGATGTTAAATAGATGATAAATAGAATTATGCCTAATTTGAAGCAGAAGGCCAAGATTTCTGATTGTTTTCCCAGTTAATCTCAAGGCCGAAAGCTTCGTCCTCCACACAAGAGACGATTGCTGTAATTGACAGGCAAGAAGAGCTAACTACTCAATTCCAACTAAACCAGGCGACACATAGTGCAATAAAAAAGGCGGTTAGACGTATTCGCTACGCCCAACCGCCTTTACATTGAGTAATTATTTCGCAGGATCCACGGCGACCTTGCCGCTGTCCAGCACGTGGACGCGACCGTCGGCGAGCATCTGCACGACCTCAGGATACAGCACATGCTCGATCGCGTGGATGTGCTCCTCGAGCGTATCGACATCCCAGCCCTCCTCGACAGCCAGCGCACGCTGGGCGATGATGGGGCCGTTGTCGTAGATCTCGTTGGCAAAGTGCACGGTCACGCCGGTCACCTTGACGCCGCGAGCAAACGCGTCGTCAATCGCATGGGCGCCAGTAAAGCTCGGCAGCAGCGCTGGATGCAGATTAACCACGCGGTTGGGGAACGCCGCCAGCAGCGGTGTGTGAACCATGCGCATGTAGCCGGCCATGACCACGTACTCGCAGCCGCGCTCGAGCAGCTCGTGCGCGATGATCTCGTCGGCGGCGATGGGGTCGGCGTACACATCCTTGGACAGCGTGAGCGTCTGGATACCCGCGCGCTCGGCACGCTGCAGACCCTTGGCCGAAGGACGGCTCGACACCACAAGCTCAATCGAAGCATTGAGCTTGCCGGCGGCGATCAGGTCGATCAACGCCTGCAGGTTGGTGCCCGAACCGCTGATGAGCACGCCAATCTTGAGCGGCTCGGCCGTATCGGTGCCAGTCGGACGAGTATAGGGATCCCAGGTCAGGCCCTCGGCAGCAGTCGTCTGCTCGTTAGCGCTCATCGGAGTACACGACCTTACCGGAGCCCTCGACGCACTCGCCCACGCGGAACGGCTTCTCGCCCAGCGCGACCAGAGCCTCGGTCACGGCAGCCTCGTCCTCGGGGGCAACGATCAGGCACAGGCCAACGCCCATGTTGAAGGTCTTGCACGCCTCGTTGGGCGCAAGCTCGGCCTGACGCGACACATAGGTGATGACAGGCGGAACGTCCCAGCCCATCTCGGCACCGTTGCGGGTGACCACGGCGTCGACGTCGTCGGCGAGCGCGCGGTTGAGGTTCTCGGTGATGCCGCCGCCGGTGATGTGGGCAATGGCGTGAACGTTGGCGCCGCCGCGGAGCAGCTCCAGAATCGGCTTCACATAAATGCGTGTGGGAGCCAGCAGGGCATCGGCGAGCGATACGCCACCGAGCTCCTCGAGCGGACGGCTCAGCTCCTCGGCCTTAGCGGCGGCCTCGGGCGTGCCCGGCTTGATGCCGTCAACGCCGATGACCTTGCGCACGAGCGAGTAGCCGTTGGAGTGCACGCCGGTGGAAGGCAGGCCCAGGATCACGTCGCCGGGGCGGACATTCGCGGGATCGAGCATCTTAGGGCGATCGACGACGCCCACGGTAAAGCCGGCGAGATCGTAGTCAGCCGGGGCCATAACGCCCGGGTGCTCAGCCATCTCGCCACCCACGAGCGCGCAGCCCGCAAGCTTGCAGCCGTCGGCCACGCCCTTGATGATCTTTGCCATGTGCTCGGCCTCAATATGACCAATGGCAACGTAGTCCAGGAAGAACAGCGGCTCGGCGCCCGAAGCCAAAATGTCGTTGACGCACATGGCGACCAGGTCCTGGCCCACCGTCTCGTGACGGTCCATGATCTGGGCGAGCACGAGCTTGGTGCCCACGCCGTCGGTGCCGCTGATCAGGATCGGATCTTCCATATCCTTAAGTGCGGCGGCCGAGAACAGGCCACCAAAGCCACCGATGCCGCCGATAACCTCGGGACGATTGGTGTCCTTGACCATCTGCTTGATCGCGTCGACGGCGCGGCCGCCCTCGGCGGTATCGACGCCGGCGTCCTCATACGTCACATGCTTGCTGTCGCTCATCTGAGCCTTCCTCTCCCACTACCGTCCGCCGCCCGGGCGCCAAACGGTGCTCATAGTTGCCCTCGATTCGGTGCATGCCATAACAACACGCACCGCTCAATCAACAAAACAGCAGGTAAAACCTACCAAAATAAACCTGTCCCTTTTTGGCAGGTTTTAGGCCTCGCCGTGCTCCTCTTCCCAGCTGCGGTCGACATACTTCTCGACCACGGCGTCGTCGTCAAAGTGCAGCGGCTTGTCCAGGTTGCGAGGCTTAAAGCCCTCCATAAACTTGTCGCGACCAAAGCTCTCGGGAATCGCCACGGGATAGCGGCCGGTAAAGCACGCATCGCAGTAGCCGCCCTTGGGCATGACCTTCAGCAGGCCCTCGACCGAAAGGAAGGCCAGCGAATCGGCGCCGATGTACTCGCAAATCTCGTCGACCGTCTTGTTGGCGCTGATGAGCTGCGACTGCACGTCGGTATCGATGCCGTAGAAGCACGGCCAAATGACCTCGGGCGAGTTGATGCGGATATGAATCTCCTTGGCGCCGGCGTTGCGCAGCATCTTAACGAGCTGCACCATGGTGGTGCCGCGCACGATGGAGTCGTCGATGACGACCAGGCGCTTGCCCTCGATGTTGTCGCGCAGTGGGTTGAGCTTCATACGCACGCCCATGGCACGCAGCTCCTGCGTGGGCTCGATAAACGTGCGGCCCACGTAGCGGTTCTTGATAAGGCCCTCGCCAAAGGGAATGCCGCTCTCGTGCGAATAGCCCTCCGCGGGCGGCAGGCCGGAGTCGGGCACGCCGATGACCAGATCGGCCTCGACGGGCTCCTCGTGTGCCAGCTGACGACCCATGTCATAGCGGCAGGCGTAAACGCTCTTGCCGTTCATGATGGAGTCGGGGCGGGCAAAGTAGACCTGCTCAAAGATGCAGTTGGCGGGCTCTTCGGCAGCGGGCACACCCTGCTCGGACACAAGGCCCTCGGCGCTGATGCGCAAAATCTCGCCGGGACGAACATCGCGCACGTACTCGGCGCCCACGATATCGAGCGCGCAGGTCTCGGAAGCAACGACCCAACCGCCGGCGCGCGCCACATGAGCGGATGTGTCGGCCGTGGCGGCGTCATCCTGAGACGGCAGCTGCGAAACGGATGCGGCATCGGCCTGATCCAGGCCCTCGTCCACGAGCTTACCCAGCACGAGCGGGCGAATGCCGTGCGGATCGCGGAAGGCGTAGAGCGCCTGCTCGTTAATGAGCGTCATGGCGTAGCCGCCGCGGACGAGCTCCATGGTCTTGCGAATGCCCTCGCGCAGATGACCCGTGCGCTGGGTGAAGTAGCCGATGAGCTTGGTCGCGACCTCGGAATCCGAATTGGAGAGGAACGGCACGCCCAGCTCGATCAGCTGGCGGCGTAGCTCGTCGGTGTTGACGAGGGTGCCGTTGTGGGCAAGCGCGATGATGACACTATTGATGGTAGAGAGATGCGGCTGCGAGGCTTCCCAGCTCTTGGCGCCGGCGGTACCGTAGCGCACGTGGCCCACGGCCAGCTGACCGGAGAGCGTTGACAGGTCGGCATTTGAGAACACGCGGTCGAGCAGGCCCAGGTCCTTGCGAACCATCACCGTGCCGCCGTCGCCCACGGCGATTCCCGCCGATTCCTGGCCGCGATGCTGCAGCGCACGCAAACCAAAGTACGTCAGTCGAGCCACGTCGCGATCGGGTGCCCACACACCAAAAATGCCGCATTCCTCGTGCAGCTGGTCGGAGTCCGGATCATACGTCGACATGGCGTTCACCTGTCCCGCGGCACGCTCGGCCGCGCGGATGGTTTCTTGAGACATGGCATCCCCTCAGAGCCTCGTTATTTGGCGTTACCTGCCTTATTATACGCACGGCAAGACAAGCACTCCCGCGCATGAGCAGCGCTTTTTAAAAGCCCACCGAGCTTATAATCCGTTTTGCGCCCAAACATTTTATTGGGCAACTCATCCCTAAGGGCGGCCTTTTCACAGACTTTCGCGGCACCGTATCTCGCCCACCGTTAGGGATTACATTGTTGCAATTGGGGCGTTCGTCCTGTCTTTTGGCAGGTCGGCGGCGTATCCTTGTACCTGCAACAAAACGAGAAAGGTACTGTATGGATCGAAACGAGCTCGACCCCAGCGTCCCCAGCGCCACGGAGGTCAAAAAGATCCCGCTCATCATTAAGGTGTACGCCGCCCTGTGCATCCTGTCCGGCGTGGGCACACTCCCGTCGGTCGGCGCCTTCATGTGGCAGGTCATCACCGCGCTTATCAACGGCAACGCCGCCGACAAACTCGGCGACAACATGCTGGTCGCGGTCGGACTCATCGTTGCCGGCATCATGCTCTCTGCGGCCAGCGCCGTCATCTTGATCATCTTTGGCCTGGACCTCATCAAGGACCAGCGCCGCAATGCCGCACGCCTGTCCTATATCCTCATCGCATTTACCGTCGTCGAGCTTTTGGTCGACGTGATGCTCCAGGGTATCGGACTCTTCCTGCTGCGCCCCGCCATTCAGCTCGGCATCCTCGTCGCGCTTTCGGCCACCGTCGACCCCACGCTGCGCCAGGAGCGCGAACTGCAGCGCCGCCTACAGGAGATGCTCGACCGCGACGCCGCAGCCGAGGGCATGCTCGGCCGCGATGAGACCGGCGAGGGATACATCAAGCTCAACTACTTCAACCTGTTCTGGGTATTCTTTGTCTGCTGCGTGCTCGGTCTGATTCTGGAGGACATCTGGCATATGACGGTCGACGACCCGGGCGTGTACCAGGATCGCGCCGGCATGCTGTTTGGCCCCTTCAGCCCCATCTACGGATTTGGCGCCGTGCTCATGACCATGGTGCTCAACCGCTTCTACAAAAAGAACCCCATCATTATTTTCCTGGTGAGCGCCCTGCTCGGCGCAAGCTTTGAGGTGTTCGTGGGTTGGTTTATGCAGACCTCGTTCGGCGTGGTCTCGTGGAGCTACTCGCATATGAAACTCTTTGGCATGCCCGATCCGCTCGCCGTTCTTACGGGCGGACGCACCTGCACGGGATTTGCCTGTCTGTGGGGCCTGGGCGGCCTCATTTGGATCAAGCTGCTGCTGCCGAGACTGCTTAAGCTCATCAACATGATTCCATGGAAGAGTCGCTACTCGGCCACCGTCATCTTTACCATCATTATGCTGGTCGATGGCGTTATGACGCTGCAGTCGCTCGACTACTGGTACCAGCGCGTCAACGGCACGGAGCCGGATATTCCCGTCGCACAGTTCTATGGCAAGTACTTCGATAACGAGTACATGGAGAACCGTTTCCAGAGCATGACCATGAGCCCCAAGGACGCCACGCGCGTGTAGCGTCCAGTGCGCCCAAAACGCAAAATGCCCGCCGGTATCACACGTACCGGCGGGCATTTTTTGTAGACGAGCCTTCTATCGACGCGAAGCCTATGCCTCGCGCTCGACCTCACTCACGCATTCATTTTTAATGGTACCGACAAGCGCCTGCAGCGCATCGACCACGTGCGGACGAATGTCCCCACCGATGAGTACAAGCATGATGTCATCGCCCACGGAAAGCTCGCCACTTGCCAGCCACACGCGAACATAGCCGATACCGGGCATCGCGCGCGTCGCCTCGATAGCAGACCGCACTTTTTCGGCATCGTAATCAAACACCATGCCGCCAACTTTGTGCCCAGGCGCCACGCCGTCGGTCTCGACCCCGCGCACCTCGGACTTAGGCGTCGAGCGCACCACGCCGTTATGCGTCAGATACATGCCGCACCCGGACGCCGAAGCATCGGCCTTGGCCTCACGCAGCCAAGCATCGATAGACGGCATCGTTTTGCCATTCTCGAGCATCATTTCCCCCTTTTGATTGTTCGAGCAGCCGATCTATTCCTCGACCGGCGTGAGCACCATGACGGCTCGCGTGTTGCTGAACGAAAGCGAACGACAGGTCACGAGCGTTACGACCTTGGTCGCCGATGCGGCTCGATCGCTTGCATCACTCGCCACGGCCGAGGCTCCGTCGAGCATCTCGGACAGATAATTCGTAAGCCCGTCGTCACCCTCAAAGTTGGGCGTGCGCGCCTTGGCATACGTGTCCTCGACAACCTTGGTCGCCAGCGGACGCAGCTTATACGTTGCGTCGCGCGTGATGTAATACACGTACTCGATGCTATCGAACGTCGCCTGATCGGCGGTATCCGAAATCACGTTGAACATCGACCCGTCGTTCATATGATGGCCATAGATCGTAGTCTGCTGGTCGACCATGCCCGGTGCGGTGTCATCGCTATCCAGGAAAATGGCTCCGGATGCGTTGGCCGTACCGTCGAACAGCGTGTTGAGGTACTTGGAGTTGTTGTTGGTCTGCACCACGGGATAGTTAATATTGGTTCCCGGCGCATAAATCCAACCCACGATCTCGGGGTTCGTCTGGGCAAGCGCATCAAAGTCGATAATCGGCACGCCGCTGGCATCCTTATCGCTTACATATTGCTTCTCGATCTTCTGATACGAGTCGCTCGCCTGCTTATAGCCAATCTGAGCATTGATAAAGATAGCGGCAGCGGCAACGATCAGACCAATGCCCACAATGATGAGCAGGATGGGGATGATGGAGCGGCGCTTTTTGCGCGGCGGCTCGGCGTAGCCAGACGGCGCACCGCTCGATTGTCTATTCGTCCGGGACTGCTTCTTTGCCGTACCATATGCCGAGGGACGATACGCAGCCGGCGTATCCTGACGACGACGCGACGTCGGCGTCACGGGGCGCGGCGCACGCGCCTGTTGAGGAGAGGACGCCCGACCCTGCTGTGGAGCGCGGGCGGCTCCCGACTTGGATGGATCGGGAATCTGAGAAGCCGAGAAACGTTTTCCCTGATAGTCGGACATGACTCTCCTTGCAATTACAACGAAATGGCGCAGCGTTTAGGCGTCAGCCATCTCCTGCTTCATCTTCTCGATAACCTTGCGATATTCGGGATCGCAGGCACCCAGGATCTGCGTGGCATAGATAGCGGCGTTCTTGGCACCGTTGATGGCAACGCAGGCCACGGGGACGCCGGAGGGCATCTGCACCATCGACAGCAGCGAATCCATGCCGCCCAGGTCGCTCGTCTTCATAGGCACGCCGATAACCGGCAGCGGCGTAAAGGCAGCCACGACACCGCCCAGATGAGCGGCCTTGCCGGCGGCGGCGATGATCACCTTGATGCCACGGTCGGCGGCAGTCGAGGCCCACTCGTGGACCTTCGCCGGCGTGCGATGCGCACTCGCGATCACGAGCTCATAGGGCACACCCAGCGCCTCGAGCTCGGCAGTGCAACCTTCCATAACGCCCAGATCGGACTTGGAGCCCATGATGATCCCGACAACCGGCTTCTGATCTGCCATAAACAAAGACCTCCTGTTGAGAGCGGTGACGCGGCGAATCCGCGACCCTTAACTACTGAGAGTAGTATAGCTGCTCCCGTCCCTGCGGTCCCCGGGTGCGCCGCGGGGCACCCGGGGACCTACCGGGGATTGCCATGACGTACGTTGGCTGATTTGGTTTGGGATGAGAGGCTGGCGGAGGGTTGTGGACAGTTAGTTCAGATTCGTATTTTTTTGGCCGCACTTTTAGACGCAAAGACAACGATTCGAAGCCTCCTGGACCCAAGAATGGCCTTTTCTCCTCCTTGTCCAAGCGTCTTTATCGGCTTAGGCCACCAAAAACGGCTCAATTGA
Source organism: uncultured Collinsella sp. (assembly GCA_934654835.1). Classification (GTDB taxonomy): domain Bacteria; phylum Actinomycetota; class Coriobacteriia; order Coriobacteriales; family Coriobacteriaceae; genus Collinsella. The sequence goes on along the minus strand of CAKUGY010000019.1, from coordinate 18,301 downwards.
GCCCAAATCGGCCTCCGCACGGGCTCTGAAAAATACGTATCTGAACTAACTGTCCAAGGACATGTCTCGGCCCTGGCAAAAGGTCTCCTGGCGAATGAAGATTCGCCAGGAGACCCCATCCAAAACGCGGGCTCTGTCGTTCATTCGAACGACAGAGCCCGCGCGCACCATATTCTTCAGCCCCAGCCATCGCGCAAAGCCCCTTCTGCAGCACACGGTGCGACCAAGTCACCGCAGGCCGGGGCGGGGGATCGAGTTTCCCACTGAGCGACTCTGCTTGCAGCCGGAGCGAAGGGGGAAACTCGATCCCCGCCCCGGCCGGACAAGTCACTCTACACCGTGTACTGCGGCAGGTCCTGCAGCGCGATGACGTCCATGCCCATGTCGTTGGCGCTGCCGTGACCCTGCTGGTCCTCGCGCACCGCCTCGATGGCGCTCACGTACGTGTTGGCCGCGGACATCGCGGTCACGCAGGTCACGCCACGGCGCACGGCCTCGGTGCGCAGCAGGTAGCCGTCGCCGCGCGAACCCGGGCCGTACGGCGTGTTGATGATCACCGCGATCTTGCCGTCGGCGATCAGGTCGCCGATGTTGGGACGCTCGCCGTCGTGCGGACCGCTAATCTTCTCCACGATCTCGCACGTCACGTTACCACCGCGCAGCACGCGCGCCGTGCCCTCGGTGGAGCAGATGTCAAAGCCCAAGTAGCGCAGGATACGGGCGACCGAAAGGATGTGACGCTTGTCGCGGTCACACACGCTGATGAACACCTTGCCGCTGCTGGGATCGGGCAGCTTGTAGTCAATTGCCAGCTGCGTCTTGGCGTACGCCTCGGGATAGCTCTTGGCGATACCCATGACCTCGCCCGTCGACTTCATCTCGGGCCCCAGAATGACGTCGGCACCGGGGAAACGACCCCAGGGCATAACGGCTTCCTTCATGCAGAACCAATCGAGCTGGCGCTCGTCGCTCGGCAGGCCCAGGCTCGCGATGGAATCGCCGGCCATGATGCGCGCCGCGCACTTGGCCAGCGGCACGCCAGTGGCCTTGGAAATAAACGGCACGGTACGGCTGGCACGCGGGTTGGCCTCGATCACGTAGACGGTCTCGCCCTTGATGGCGTACTGCACGTTGACGAGGCCGCGCACGCCCAGCGCCATCGCGATGCGGCGCGTGGTCTCGCGAAGCTTCGCCTGCAGGCTCTCGCTAAAGCTGAACGGCGGGATGCAGGTCGCGGAGTCGCCGGAGTGAATACCAGCCTCCTCGATATGCTCCAAGATGCCGCCGATGTAGACCTCTTCGCCGTCGCACAGGGCGTCGACGTCGGACTCGATCGCACCCTCCAGGAAGCGGTCCAGATACACCGGGTAGTCGGGGCTGATGCGTGCAGCCTCGGCCATGTAATCGCGCAGATGCTCGGCATCGTAGGCGATCATCATGCCGCGGCCGCCCAGCACGTAGCTCGGACGCACCAGCAGCGGGTAGCCGATGTGCGCGGCCACCGCCTCGGCCTCCTCAAACGAGGTGGCCTGGCCCGCCGGCGGATACATGATGCCCAGCTTGTCGAGCAGGGCGGCGAAGCGCTCGCGGTCCTCGGCAAAGTCGATGGCATCGGGCTTGGTGCCCATAATGTTCACGCCGCTCTCCTCGAGCATACGCGCCAGCTTAAGCGGGGTCTGGCCGCCAAGCGTCACCACGACGCCGTCGGGGCGCTCAACATCGATGACATCCATGACGTCCTCGTAGGTGAGCGGCTCAAAGTACAGGCGGTCGGAAGTGTCGTAGTCGGTCGAGACGGTCTCAGGGTTGCAGTTGACCATGATGGTCTCAAAGCCGCGGGCGGCCAGTGCGTAGCTCGCATGCACGCAGCAGTAGTCGAACTCGATACCCTGGCCAATGCGGTTGGGGCCGGCGCCCAGGATCATGGCCTTGGGCTTGTCCGCCGGCGTGGTCTCGTCGGGGGCCACGCACTTCTTGGCATCCGGGCTCGTGCGGTAGATGTTCTCGTAGGTCTTGTAGTGGTACTCCGTGGCGCTCGAGAACTCGGCGGCGCAGGTGTCGACCGTCTTCATGCTGGGAACCACGCCCAGGCCCTTGCGGTAGGCGCGCACAAAGCGCTCGTCCGAACCGGTCAGCGCGGCAATCTCGGCGTCGCTCGTGCCGTACTGCTTGAGCAGGCGCATCGCGTCGGCGTCGATATCCTCCACGCGCAGGCCGCGGATGCTCTCCTGGACCTGCACCATGTCGTTGATACGGTTGAGGTACCACGGGTCGATACCGCAGATGACGTGGATGCGCGCGACGTCCCAGCCGCGGCGCAGGGCCTCGACCACAAAGAAGATGCGGTGCTCGGTCGGGGTTGCCACGGCCTGAGCGAGTTCGTCATCGCTCAGCTTGTCGGCGCCTTCCTTGCCACCGGCGCAAATGCCCTGGTGACCGTCCTCCAGCGAGCGCATGGCCTTGCCGAAGGCCTCCTCGAAGGTACGGCCGATCGCCATGATCTCGCCCACGGCCTTCATGCGCGTGGTGAGCGTGGGGTCGGTGCCCTTAAACTTCTCGAAGGCAAAGCGCGGCACCTTGACGACGCAGTAGTCGATCGTGGGCTCAAAGCAAGCGGGCGTTGCCTTGGTGATGTCGTTGACGATCTCGTCGAGCGTGTAGCCCACGGCCAGGCGCGCGGCGGCCTTGGCGATGGGGAAACCCGTGGCCTTGGAGGCAAGTGCGGACGAACGGCTCACGCGCGGGTTCATCTCGATGACGATCAGGCGGCCGGTGTTGGGGTTCACGGCAAACTGCACGTTGGAGCCGCCGGTCTCGACGCCGATCTTCTCCAGAATGGCGAGCGAGGCAACACGCATGCGCTGATACTCAAGGTCGGAGAGCGTCTGCGCCGGCGCCACGGTGATGGAGTCGCCGGTATGCACGCCCATGGGGTCGAGGTTCTCGATGGAGCACACGATGATGCCGTTGCCGGCGTGGTCGCGCATGACCTCCATCTCGTACTCTTTCCAGCCCTCGATGGACTCCTCGACCAGCACCTCGTGGGCAGGCGAGAGCTCCAGGCCCTGGCTCACGATGGAGACGAGCTCCTCGTGGGTGTGAGCGATGCCGCCGCCGGCGCCGCCGAGGGTAAAGCTCGGGCGCAGCACGCAGGGGTAGCCCACGCGCTCGGCGATGGCCTCGGCGTCGGCCACGCTGTAGGCGTAGCCCGAGCGCGCGACCTCCAGGCCGATCTCGGCCATGGCCTCGTTAAAGAGCTTACGGTCCTCGCCGCGCTCGATGGCGGCAAGGTCGCAGCCAATCATCTCGACGCCGTATTTATCGAGCGTGCCATCCTTTGCCAGCTCGACGGCGGCGTTCAGGCCGGTCTGGCCGCCCAGCGTGGGCAGCAGCGCGTCCGGATGCTCCTTTTTGATCACGCGCTCGATAAACTCGGCGGTGATGGGCTCAACGTAGGTGCGGTCGGCAAGGCCCGGGTCGGTCATGATGGTCGCCGGGTTGGAGTTGACCAGGATGACCTCAAAGCCATCCTCCTTGAGCACCTTGCAGGCCTGGGCGCCGGAGTAGTCGAACTCGCAGGCCTGACCAATAACGATGGGACCCGAACCAATAACGAGGATACGCTTGATGTCAGTACGTTTAGGCATGTTAGTTCTCCTCGGTCTCGGTCGTGGTGACCTCAGCAAAGTTCCACCCCTGCAGGCGGTCCTTCGCGGTGTCGATGTCCAGGTAGTTCTCCTCGCCGTCCATGAGTCGCGTAAAGGCGGTAAAGAGATAGTGGGCATCGGTGGGGCCGGGCGAGGCCTCGGGGTGGTACTGGACCGAGAAGCACGGGGCGTCGAGCAACTGGATGCCCTCGGCGGTGCCGTCGTTGAGATTCACGTGCGTCAAGCGAATGCGGCCGAAGCGCTCGTTCATCACCACCGGCGCGATACCGCGGCGCACCCAGGCGCGCAGATCGCCATCGGACGCATGCTCGGTCTCGCCGCCGGAAAGTTCCGGCACAAGCTTGCCCAAGCTGGGGAACAGCAGGCCAAAGCCGTGGTTTTGCGCGGTGATCTCCACGCGACGGCTCACCAGGTTCATAACCGGCTGGTTGCCACCGCGATGACCGAACTTAAGCTTTTCCATCTGAGCGCCGCAGGCCAGGCTGATCATCTGGTGACCCAGGCAAATGCCAAAGACCGGCACCTTGCCGATCAGCTGCTGCACCTGCTCGTAGGTCTCCACCACGGCATCGGGGTCGCCGGGGCCGTTGGACAAAAAGACGCCGTCGGGATTCATGTCGAGCACCTCACTCGCGGGCGTGTCCCACGGCACGACGGTGAGGTCGCAGCCGGCGCGGACGAGACCCTCCAGAATGCCGCGCTTCACGCCGCAGTCGTAGGCGACCACTTTGTGGCGGGCGGGGGCGGCAGGCGTGAGTGCGAAGTCGTGCTCGGCGGGCAGGTCGGCGGCTGCAAACTCGTGAGGCTCGGGGCAGCTCACGGTCTTGACCAGGTTCTCGCCCACCAGCGTGGGTGCTGCGGCCAGACGCTCAGCAAGCTCGTCGACGTCGAAAATCTCAGTCGAGATAATGCCCATCTTGGAACCGTTGTCGCGCAGGTGACGCACCAGGGCGCGGGTGTCGACGCCCTCAATGGCAACGATACCGTGAGCGCGCAGATACTCCGGCACGCTAACGGCCGAGCGCCAGTTAGAAGGCGTGGCGCACATGTCGCGAACGATCATGCCGCGCATGGCGGGAGCGCTTGCGGGGCGGGCGGCATCGCCAGGGAAAGCCGACTGAACATCGGCCTCATCGATACCGTAGTTGCCAATCTGCGGATAGGTCATGGTTACGATTTGGCCGGCATAGCTCGGGTCGGTCATAACCTCAAAATAGCCCTCAAGTGAGGTGTTAAAGCAGACCTCGCCGGTCGCGGTGCCCTCGGCACCGCATGCACGGCCATAAAAAATGGTCCCATCCTCAAGATACAGGATGCAGGGACCACAGGTGCCCTTGCTGGTTTTGGCCAGCATACGCTGGCAAAGCTCGCTGGGCGCGAAGGTGCGGGCGACGGTGCCCGCGGTATGGTTGTTCGCCATAATTCTCCTTCCCGGTCTCACAGGACCGGCTTAAAGGTGTGTAGTTAGGCCTCGCGGTATTGTAACCGTAAGTATGTGCTATGGCGTTAATTTCATCGAAATGTTTACGAAATGATAATTATGACTTTCTATGCATAATGATTTTTCTGGGACGGGGATGAAAAATCACCCCGTGTGGGCTGGCGGCTCACGCGGGGTGACTTTGCTTTATTTGTCCTGCTCCAGCAGATCGGACGGCGTGCGGTCGGGCTTGCCGCCGCGGAAGATCTCCCGGCCGTGCAGGCGATGCTCAAGATCGCGCTCGGCCTTCTCCTCCGTGATCTTGGTCTGGCTCACCACCGGGTCCTCGATCAGCGACGACACCGAGTTCACCTGTTTCTGAATACGCTCGGCAATGGTGTCGTCCATGCTTACAATGCGCATCTTCCAGTCGATATTCGTGGCATTGGACGAGCTCTTGGTCCACACGAACGTCAGAATGGCGCTCTGGTGGCCCTGAGCGGGGAACATTCCAAAGAACGAATCGTGCTGAATGTTGCTGTCCTCATCAATATAGGCGTGCACGTTATACACCACGCGGTCGATCTTATCGTTGAGCAGCGCGTTGGTCGCAAGTGCTGCCGCCTGGATCTGCCCGTTGGACAGCAGTTCGAGCTCATTGGCAGAAGACGTGTCCAGCACCGTCACCTCAACCGTGCCCGTGCGCTCATCGGCCTCATCGACGGTAAAGTCGAGCGGGAACTGCGTAAAGCCGTTGCCCCACTCAAGTCCGCCCTTGAGCGCGGTTGAGACGGTATCCACCGAAACGCTCTCGGAAAGGTTCGCGGTGTTCAGACGACGCATCACGCCGTAGCCAATCTGCATGCCCACAATCAGCACTAAGATGGTAATGACCACGGCCATGGCGGTCTTTGTAATGGTATGACTCACTTGCGAGCCCGAGGGATCGTCCTCGGACAACGGGTCGATATGTTTTGCCTGACTCGCGCGATCCTCGCTGCGCAGCCGCGCCAGCGCCGCCTTGTCGCCGCGCTTGACCGCCGCCTCTTTCTCGCGCATGCGCTCGGTACGCTTTTTGGCGAGCGTAGGATCCAAGACGCCGGATGCGTCGATTTCGGAGAATAACTCCGTCACTTCTTCCGGAGTCAAAGGGTTCTTATCAGCCATAAACTTCCTGTCATATCAATCAGTCGAGCTCGTGCGCACGCGCACCTTCGAACTGCATTCGATAGTAACGGGCATAGGTGCCGCCACGAGCGAGAAGCTCCTCGTGCGTGCCACGTTCCACAACGCGACCATGCTCAACGGTCGCGATTTCGTCGGCATGCTTAATAGTCGACAGACGATGGGCGATGATAATCGTGGTGCGGCCTCGCGCCAACTCCTCAAGCGACTCCTGCACCGCCTCCTCGCTCTCATTATCCAAAGCGCTCGTCGCCTCATCCAAGATAAGAATCTTGGGGTTCTTGAGAAACACGCGAGCGATAGCGACGCGTTGCTTCTGCCCGCCCGAAAGACGGCTGCCGCGCTCACCCACCACCGTATCGTAGCCCTGCGGCAGCGACTCGATAAAGGCGTCGATGTTGGCGCGGCGAGCTGCCTCGGCGATTTCCTCTGCCGTGGCACCGGGCTTGCCGTAGGCGATGTTCTCGCCGATCGTGCCATCGAACAGGTAGACATCCTGCTGCACCAGGCCGATGGCACGGCGCAGGCTCCGCTGCGTCACATCGCGCACGTCCTGACCGTCGATGCTGATGGATCCGGCAGCCACGTCATAAAAGCGCGGCAGCAGCGAGCAGGTCGTGGACTTACCGCCGCCAGAGGGGCCGACCAGCGCGATGGTCTGACCGGGCTTGATGGACAGATCCATGTGGTCGATCACGGGGCGCTCATCGGCACCGGCCTCGCCAAGTTCAACGTCCTCGTAGCTAAAGCACACGTCGCGATACTCAACCGCGCCCGCCGTCACCTGCAGGTCCACGGCATCCGGCTTGTCCTGAATATCCGGCGCGGTCGAAAGCACCTCGTCCATGCGTTTAAACCCGGCAATGGCCTTCTGATACATCTCGGCCGAGTTGACGAGCGTCTCGAGCGGCGTGCAAAACAGCGAGACGTAGAGCGCGAAGGTCGCCATATCGACCGCCTGCAGCTGGCCCTGGGCGACCAACCAACCGCCGAGCAGCACCACGATCACGTAGAGCACGCCCGAGAGCAGGCCATACGTTGCGGTGTAAACGCCCATGGCGTGATACATGTTCTCCTTGGACGAAAGGTAGCGATTGTTGGAGGCGCGGAACTTGGAGCGCTCGGTCTCCTCATTCGCGAAGCTCTTGACCACGCGCATGCCCGCCAGCGAGTCCTGCAGCTGCGCATTGATGCCGCTGATCTTTTTGCGGTTGTCGCTAAAGACCTCGCGCATGCGCATGTTCTGCCAAAACATGATGACCGCAAATGCCGCCGTCACCACGGCCATGGCAAGTGCCAGCACCGGGGCAATGGTAAACAGAATCACAAACGAGCCGATAATCTCGATGCCGCAGATGATAATCCACTCGGGCACGTGGTGTGCCGCCTCGCAGATATCGAACAGGTCGTTGACCACGCGGCTCATCATGTCGCCCGAGCTGTTGCGATCGAAATACGCAAAGCTAAAGCGCTCGTACTGATCGAACAGGTCCTCGCGCATCTTGGACTCCATGCGCGCGCCCATCACATGACCCCAATAGCTTACAAAGTAGCGGCAGGCGCAACGGATGGCATACATCAGTACCAGCCCCACCGCAATCATGCCGAGCGCCTGCATAATGGCAGCCTGGCCTTGGGTGAAGAGCCCGCCGGTCAGATTGCGCAGAATGATAGGGAACGCCAGGTCAATGGCAGCAAGCACCAGAGCGCAAACAGTATCGGCAACAAAAAGCCCCATCTGGGGCTTGTAGTAAGACAAAAACCTCTTCAGCATAATCACCTTACGCGGTTTTACCAAACCGCGTTTCATCTCGACGCTGCAAGTGCCCCATTTGGACAATCTGGCCTTCAATCGTCGGTCGCGTACATCCGTACGCTTCCCTCCTCTTTCAGGCCACCTTGCCTCAAGTGGGGCACTTTCGCTGACTTATACAAACCTGCGAGGCTACCTCGCTCGTTACAGTTCCGCCCCACCCAGTCGATGTGCAATGCTATCGCAGGCAAGTGCACCAACAACGGTCTTGGCGTCTTCGATCTTGCCGTCGAGCACGGCGTCGATCAGCTCGTGCAGCGGCACTAGGTCCACGTTGACGAACTCGTCGTCATCGGGGTTGGGCGCATCGAACTCGAGCTTGGTAGCCAGGTAGATGTGAATGATCTCGTCGCAGAAGCCGCAGGTCGTGACAATCGACGTCAAAAAGCGAATGCGGCCGGCCCTAAAGCCCGTCTCCTCGTGCAGCTCACGCTTGGCGCAATCGAGCGGATCCTCACCCGGATCGAGCTTGCCGGCGGGAATCTCGACCGTCACGCGGTCAATGGCGGTGCGGTACTGACGCACCAGCACGATCTTGCCGCTCTCGGTCAGCGCCACGACGGCCGCCGCGCCCGGATGGCGAATCACATCGCGGGCACTGCGATGGCCGTTGGGCAGCTCAACCTCAAGACGGTGGACGTCGAGGATCTTGCCTTTCCAGGCGCACTCCTCCGAAAGAATCTTCTCGTGCAGCTCGGCATCGTGCGGGTCGTCGTCACCCAGCACCAGCACCGGCTCATCGACGACCTCACCACCGGGCTCGCCCTCGGCGTGCCCATACGTGCGACCGTCCTGCTCGACGATCTGCGCGTCCACGAGCTCTTCGTTCTTCTCGTCCATCCGTCTCATCCCTCTCGGACTTTAGGCATCCCAGGCGTCGCGGCCGCGCAGCGCGCGCAGACCAATGTCGTGGCGCAGGGTCTTGCCCTCAAAATCAATCTTCTCGCAGGCCTCGTAGGCAAGGTTACGAGCGTTCTCGAACGTGTCACCCAGCGCGGTCACGGCAAGTACGCGGCCGCCGTTGGTCACGAGCTGGCCATCCACCACAGCAGTACCGGCGTGATACACGGTTACGTTCTCCATAGCCTCGGCGTCAGCGATACCGGTGATGACCTTGCCCTTCTCGTAGCTGCCGGGGTAGCCAGCGCTCGTCAGGACAACAGCCACGGCCCACTCGTCGCGCCAGTCGAGCTCAATCTGATCGAGCTCGCAGTTGGCGCAGGCCAGCATGACCTCGACCAAGTCGTTCTTAAGGCGCGGCAGCACGACCTGCGTCTCGGGGTCGCCAAAGCGGGCGTTGAACTCCAGCACCTTGGGGCCGGCGGGCGTGAGCATAAAGCCGCCGTACAGGCAGCCGCGGTAGTCGATGCCCTCGTCAGCGAGCTCAGCCACGGTCTGCTCCATGACCTCCACCATGGTGGCGTGCTCCTCGTCGGTCACGATGGGCACCGGGCTGTAAACGCCCATGCCGCCGGTGTTGGGGCCCAGATCGCCCTCAAGCGCACGCTTGTGGTCCTGCGAGGTAGCCATGGGGCGCACGGTCTTGCCGTCGGTAAAGGCCAGCAGCGAACACTCGGGGCCAACCAGCATCTCCTCAATGACCACGGTGTTGCCGGCGTCACCGAAAGTGCCGCCAAAGCACTCGCGCACGGCCTCCTCGGCCTGCGAGAGCTCGGTTGCCACGATAACGCCCTTGCCTGCAGCAAGACCGTCGGCCTTCACGACCAGCGGTGCGCCCTGCTCGCGCACATAGGCAAGAGCCGAGGCCTCATCAGTAAACGAGCCATAGGCAGCCGTCGGGATACCGGCGCGCTCCATAAGCTGCTTGGAGAACAGCTTGGAGCCCTCCATCTGGGCGCCCTCGGCACCCGGGCCAAAGCAGGGAATGCCCGTCGCACGCACGGCGTCGGCCACGCCCACCACGAGCGGGGCCTCGGGGCCAATCACCACGAGTCCGCATCCGTGGCTCTGCGCAAATGCCGCCACGGCTGCAGGATCGCAATCGTCGAGAACAACGTTCTCGCCACAGCTCGCGGTACCGCCGTTGCCCGGCGCGATGTAGAGCTTGCCGGCGCGCGGTGATGCTGCGAGCTTTGCTGCCAAAGCATGCTCGCGGCCGCCGCTGCCCAACAACAGGATGTCGATGGTTTGAGTGTCCGCCTTCAAGGGTGCCTCCTCTATGGATGAACGGCCCGCCAACCATGCGGGCCCATTACAAAGCAAATATACCCCTCGGCCGCCCGCCTGGGCTGCAAAGGGGTATATCGCAATAACCGTAAAGACCGATTACTTCCAGAATCGGTTGATGATCTGCTCGCGACCGGCGCCGACGCCAATAAACGTCACGCGGGTGTGTGCCAGATCCTCGATAAATGCCACGTAGTCCTGAGCCTCCTGAGGCAGCTCGTCAAAGCTGCGGCAACCGGTGATGTCGCACTTCCAGCCAGGGAGCTCCTCGTAGATGGGCTTGGCGTTCTCAAAGCGTACCTGATGCTCGGGCACGCTCGTATAGCGCTCGCCGTCGACGTCGTAGGCAACGCACACCTTGATGGTGTCGAAGGCCGAAAGCACGTCGAGCTTGGTCAGGGCGATATCGGTGAGGCCGTTGACGCGCGAGGCATAGTTGGCGATGGGGCCGTCGAACCAACCGCAGCGACGACGGCGACCGGTGGTCACGCCGTACTCATAGCCCTCCTCGGTCAGCGTGTGGCCGGCCTCGGACTCATAGGAAAGCTCGGTGGGCATGGGGCCCGAACCGACGCGGGTGATATAGGCCTTCATGACGCCCAGCACACGGTCGACGTTCTTCATGCCGACGCCGGAACCGGTAATGGCGCCGCCGGCGGTGCAGTTAGAAGACGTCACGTACGGATAGGTGCCGTGGTCGATATCGAGCAGCGTCGCCTGGGCGCCCTCAAACAGCAGGTCCTTGCCCTCGTCGATCATATTGTTGAGCAGCAGGCTCGTCTCGGTGATGTAGGGGCGCAGGCGCTCGGCCATGGGCAGGTACTCATCGCAGATCTGGTCCACGGTGTAGGTGGGCAAGTTGTAGATGAGCTCGAGCTCGGGGTTCACACGGGCAAGAGCGGTCTCCAGCTTGTCGCGGAACAGCTCCTCGTCCAGCATGTCCTGCATGCGCAGGCCAATGCGGGCCATCTTGTCCTGGTAGCACGGGCCGATGCCGCGCTTGGTGGTACCGATGTTCTTCTTGCCGAGCTTCTGCTCAAAAGCACCATCCAGATCGATGTGGTACGGCATGATGACATGCGCGTTGCCACTGATCTTGAGGTTCTTGGTGGTGATGCCGTCGGCCTCGAACATGTCGATCTCCTCAAGGACAACCTTGGGGTTGACGACGCAGCCGTTACCGATCACCGACACGTGGTCGGAATACATGATGCCGGAGGGCACCTGGTGCAGGCCGTACTTCTTGCCGTTGACGACGATGGTGTGGCCGGCGTTGTTGCCGCCCGAATAGCGCACGACGGCATCGAAGTCGCCGGCGACCAAGTCGCAGATCTTACCCTTGCCCTCATCGCCCCACTGGGCACCGACCAAAACGGTTGACGGCATGTTTACTCCTTACATTCATGGACTGTCCGCGCACTACAAGCGCGCAGAAGCACAAAACATTCCCAGTATACCCGTGCAACGGGCGCCTGTCCTACTCCTCGGTATGCGCCCCATCAAGCTCATAGAACTTGGTGGATGCCGGCAGGAACATCAGGTCGACGTCGCCGATCGGGCCCGAACGGTTCTTGGCCACGACGATACGCGTAACGCCCTCGTCGGGACGATCGTCGCGCGAGGCCTCGGCCTCATCGGCGGAGCGGTCCAAGAACATAACGATGTCGGCGTCCTGCTCGATGGAGCCCGATTCACGCAGGTCGGACAGCTGCGGGCGCTTGCCGGTACGGGATTCGACCTGACGCGAAAGCTGCGACAGCGCGATCAGCGGGATCTTGAGCTCCTTGGCCATGATCTTCAGTCCACGCGACATCTCCGAGACCTCGACGGTACGGCTCTCGGAACGGCGTCCCGGCGGAGGACTCACCAGCTGCAAGTAGTCCAGGATGATGATGGCCTTCTCCTTGTTATGGAGCATGCGGCGGCTCTTGGCGCGAATCTCGGTCACCGTGGTGCCGGGCGTATCGTCAATCAGAATATCGAGTTTGGACAAGGTCTGTGTAGCCTCGTTGATGTTGGCCCACTGCTCGGGACTAATGCGGCCCATGCGGAAGTCGCTGATCGAAATCATGGCGTAGGCGCAAATCAGGCGCTGGGCAATTTCCTTGCCCGACATCTCCAGCGAGAAGAAGCCGACGGTATAGCCCGCAGCGGCGGCATTGAGCGCCAGGTTCAGAGCGAACGACGTCTTACCCACGGCAGGACGGGCGCCGATGATGATGAGCTGGCCCTCGCGGAAGCCCATGAGCATACGGTCGAGCGACGGAAAGCCCGTGGGAACGCCCGCGGCCTGGCCACCGGCCTGGCAAACTTCCTCGGCCTCGTTATAGGCCTCGACCATAAACTCGGTCAGCGTCTTGTAGCTCGACTTAACCTCGCGCGCCGTGACCTTGAGCAGCTTGCTCTCAGCCAGCTCCACGACCTCTTTGGTGTCGGTGGGAGCGTTATAGGCCAGCGCATTGATCTCGTTGGTGGCTCCAATCAGCTCGCGCAGCATCGAGTCGCGGCGAACGATGGCGGCATGGTGCTGCCAGTTGACGAGCGACAGGGTCTGGCTCATCAGCTCCAAAATGTACGCCTCGCCGCCCACGGCATCGAGCTTGTTGATGCTTCGCAGGTAATCGATCAGCGAGATGGAGTCGATGGGAATACGACTGTTGTACATATCGACCATCGCGGTATAGATGGTCTTATGAATGGGCCGGTAGAAGTCATCGGGCTGCAGCTCGACCTGGGCCTCTTCGACCACCTCGGGCGACAGCAGCATAGCGGCCAGAACATTGGCCTCTGCATCTTGGTTTTGAGGAAGACCCAACTTGGAGCCGCGGTCCTCGACCGTCAGCCCCGTCTCCCTGTCGTCATATGCCATGAGCATCCTCATTCATATCGCTTGCGAGCATCCATAGTATCAGCCACCGCTTTAAAACAAGCCGCGCCTTGGCAATCATCACCGAACCAAACGGATGAACGGTCCCATATGTAGGACTTCGCCAAAACGTCCACCATGGCGCTCGCTCAGCGCAAAAAAATAAAAGGGCGCCCTGGTCTCCCAGAGCGCCCTTCTTAGAACAAGATTGTTGCGTTGCAGCAAGTGCTACTCGGCAGCAGCCTCAGTCTCGACCTCGGCGGTCTCGGCCTCGGCGACCACAGCGGCCTCCTCGACCTCAGCCTCGGCAGCGAGCTCCTCGGCGGTAACGCCGACGAGAACGACAACCTCGGCCTTGATCTCGCGGTACAGCGAGATGGCAACGGTGTGGGCACCGGCAACCTTGATGGGCTTACCGAGCTCGACGCGCTTGCGGTCGATGTCCATACCGAGCTGAGCCTTGATGGCATCAGCGATCATAGCGGCGGTAACGGAGCCAAAGAGGATGCCCTCGTCGCCGACCTTAACGTCAACGGTGACCGTCTTGCCCTCGAAGGCAGCCTTGGTCTCGTTGGCGGTAGCCAGACGGACGGCCTCGCGCTTGGCGATGTTGTTGCGACGCTCGTCAAGCTGCTTGAGGTTGCCCTTGGTGGCGGCAACAGCGAGCTTCTTGGGGAACAGGAAGTTCTCAGCGTAACCCTGAGCGACCTCTACGACGTCACCCTCGCCGCCCTTGCCCTTGATCTCATCGAGAAGAATAACCTTCATGATGCGTCTCCCTTCTTAGCCGCGGTCGCGGTTGCCACGAGAGGAAACCACGGGGACGGTGTACGGCAGGAGAGCCATCTCGCGGGCGCGCTTGATGGCGTTGGCGATGTCATGCTGATGCTGCGTGCAAGCGCCAGTGACGCGACGGGGCTTGATCTTGCCACGGTCGGTCATGTACTTACGGAGAAGCTGAGTGTCCTTATAGTCGATGAACTCAGTGTTCTCCTTGCAGAACTGGCAGTACTTACGACGCGGCTGACGTGCAGAAAAATCATTAGCCATGTCAAAATACCTTTCATTTGGCAACTTCGGCGAGCCGAAGCCGCCTCTCACTCAAAAATAGGTGAACAACCCTTAGAACGGGATGTCCTCATCGTAGACGTCGACCGCGGGCGGCGTAGCCACCGGTGCGGCAGGACGTGCTGCGGGCGCGGGAGCTGCGGGGGCGTAACCGCCCTGATCGTAGCCACCCTGGCCACCACGGGAGCTCATAAACTCGATCTCATCGACGATGACCTCGAGTTTGCTCCTGCGCTGACCGTCGCGCTCCCAAGAGCTGTAGCGCAGCTTGCCCTCGATCGCGACCTTATTTCCCTTTGCCAGGAAACGGCTCACGGCCTCGGCGCGGGTGCCGAACATGGTGCAGTCGACAAAGTTGGGATAGTCCTCCCACTCGCCAGTCTGCGCGTTGCGGCGACGATCGTTCACGGCGACGCCAAAGGACAGAACCTGGGTTCCGCCGGCGGTGGCGCGCAGCTCGGGATCGCGGGTGAGGTTACCGGTGATGTTCACTCGATTGATGCTCATAACTCACTACTTCCTCTTGGGGCACAAGCCCAGTCCAAAACGACAGTCTTACTCCTGGTCGTCGCGACGGACGATCATGTGGCGGACCACAGCGTCGGTGATGCGCAGGACGCGATCAAGCTCGGCGATCTGGGTAGGATCTGCGTGGAAGTTGATGAGGGTGTAGTCACCATCGGTGAGGTCGTTGATCTCGTAGGCGAGCTTGCGCTTGCCCCACTCGTCAACGGAGTCGACCTTGCCAGCGCCCTCAGCGATCGTGGTATCGATACGCTTCATAACAGCGAGACGAGTCTCGGGGTCGAGCGACGGGTCAACAAAGAACAGCAGTTCATAAGCCTTCATATTGTCACCTCCTCTGGGCAAATGTGGCTTCAGGTCGTGAAGGTGCGCCTGAAGCAGGAAAAGACTTGGTAATAATATCTTTCAACCTCCCAGGCTGCAAGAATATGCAGCTACAACCTCATGACCTCCACATATGTCCATACTTGCACGACACTTCTCGCGTATTCCAACCAAATCCTGACCAAGAGCTTGACGGATGCGTTGGCAGAATACGGTGACGTGGGGACAAGTTGGGCAAATCGCAGGTCAGCGCTTGCAAGGTTGTGGTCGCAAAATGCATACCAGTGGTTTGCAACATCGGTCAAAGATTTTTAAATTCATTGTCGAGTAGCTTATAAATACCTATTTTGAATAATTTGCCATATATAACTATGCTGGTCAGAGGCTTTTTTGGCCGACTGAATCCCGTTGCGGAGTCGCGCGTTTTAAAAAATGACAACTTTTCTGTTTGCACTTTGCGATTCCTCGTGTATACTGACTTTCGCATTTAACGGAGAGTTGTCCGAGTGGCCGAAGGAGCACGATTGGAAATCGTGTAGGCGTCAAAAGCGTCTCCAGGGTTCAAATCCCTGACTCTCCGCCAGTTAATTCCAAAGCAGGCCTTCGAGCCTGCTTTGTTTTTACCCCACGCGGAGGGGTGGCAGAGTGGTTGAATGCGGCGGTCTCGAAAACCGTTTGGCCTGTATAAGGTCACGAGGGTTCGAATCCCTCCTCCTCCGCCATTAGATGGTATAAGCCCCAGCAATGGGGCTTTTTCTTTTTTGAGCCCATTTCAATACCGCGCAGGAGGAGGGATTCGAACCCGTCAGGGCGCGAAGCGTAAAGAAAACGCGCCAGTGGCGCGTTTTTAGCGCAGCGCGGTCGGCGTAAGCCGACCGGATAAATTTTGAGCAAAGCTCAAAATTTGGACATCCCTCCTATTCAGCCCACACCCCCATCGCGTTCGATCTCAACTCAAATCCAAAACATGTACGTCAGCCTTCAAAGATGTCGATAAATGTCATTTTTGGAGGCTGACGTACATGCTTTGGACCCTTGGCATTCCAGCAACGCCACGCCCGCACTCAGCCCCGACCGCTTACCGAGGAATGGGGCCGCGA
This sequence comes from uncultured Collinsella sp., assembly GCA_934654835.1. Taxonomy (GTDB): domain Bacteria; phylum Actinomycetota; class Coriobacteriia; order Coriobacteriales; family Coriobacteriaceae; genus Collinsella. The sequence goes on along the minus strand of CAKUGY010000019.1, from coordinate 2,145 downwards.
TGCCCGACAACCATGTACTATGTACGGGCATTGTCCAAACCCGCAACTCAAAGGACTTCATCTTGCCCGTCGTCGCCGCTATGACCGTTACTTCACACGCCTCGGATGCCATGGTCGCTATCCCGTTTTGGCTCGAGATGTTCGCCGTTGTCGCGGCATCGATCTCGGGCGTGCTGGTCGCGCGCGAGCACAAGCTCGACCTGGTGGGCGCGGTCGCACTCGCCGTCGTTTGCGGCCTGGGCGGCGGTCTTTTACGCGACATGACGCTCCAGGTGGGCAACGTCTACATCCTCAACCAGCCCATGGCGCTGCCGCTCTCTATTGCAACCGCAGCCATCATCTACATCTTCCCGGCAATTGTCGACAAACCCGACAAGCTCATCCCACTGCTCGACATCATCTCGGTCGGCATCTATGCGGCCACCGGCGCGGACAAAGCACTCGTGTACGGATTCGCACCTGCCGTGTGTATCATGATGGGCTTTTTTACCGCGGTGGGCGGCGGCATGCTGCGCGACGGCTTTATGGGCGTTGTGCCCGGCATTTTCCAGCGCACCAACTTCTACGCCATCGCAGCCATCGCCGGATCGGCAAGCTATGTAGTCCTCGTCATGAACGGCGTCATGAGCAACGTCGCCGCACTGGTCGTATGCGTTGTCGTAACCATGGGCCTGCGCTGGCTATCGCTGCGCTTTGACATCAAAAGCCCTACCGAGGAAGACATCGCACGCTTTTTGCACCGTAAAAAGTAGGTGGCATGGCCTCCCACCTCGAAATGCAACTGAGAGGTTCTTTTAGAGCGCCCACGCGTTGGGTACCCTGTTAGGTACGTGTCGAGTACCTAACAAAGGATTTACTATGCCTTGCAACCAATTTCCATCGACCCGGCGCCACAAAACGTGGGGCCACGTCACCATCCTATTCGCGCTCATCGCGCTCGCGCTCGCCGCGCTTCCCACGGCATCGTTCGCCGGCACGGACACCGCGGGCAACGTACTCGCAACCGAAAGCGACTCCAATCCGTCCGGCGTCGAAGGCGACCTGTACTGGGCCGGACAGAGCCTTAACCTGGACGACGCCTCCATCGACCGCGACGTCATCGCGGCAGGCGACTCGCTTTCGATCCGCGACTGCACCGTAGGCGGCGCCGTCCGTCTGGCGGCGCGCACCATCGATATCGCCAAGACCGCGATTGGCGGCAGCGTTACAGTCGTAGGCCAACACGTCGTCCTCAACACCGACAGTACCGCCAGCTGCTTTTACGCGATGGGCGAGACGGTTGCCCTGCGCGGCTCCGCCAAGTCGGCAGCGCTCGCGGGCGACACGGTGACCATCGATGGCACCGTCGATGGCGATGTTGAGGTCTGGGCCGACAAGCTCATTCTGGGCAAAAACGCCCGCATCACCGGCACTGTGAACGCCCATGTCTCCGAAGACCCCGAGCGCGCCGAGGGTGCTCAAGTCGGAGCCCTCAAAATCGACCGAACCGAAAACGAGGACACCTCCACGGTCAACGACACCATCGGCGGTATCGTCGCCGCGGCGCTATCCACCTGCTTTGTCGCCATCCTCCTTGAGCTCGTCTTTCCGCGCGCAACCGCCAGCGCCGCAGGTATGCTCCATCAGCGCCCAACGCCGCTGTGGGTAAGCGGCCTTCTGGGCACCGTCGCCGTCGTCCCCGCCGTCCTGTTGCTCATCGTCTCGATTGCAGGCCTGTCGCTTGCCGGAGCCCTCATGTGCAGCGTCATCGGCATTGCCCTGGTCTCGGCGGCCTTTACGGGCGCCGCCGTCGCACGCATGGTCGGACACAACCAGAACCGCTACGCCATGGCCGCCGTCGGTGGTGTCATCGCAGGCGCGCTCACGGCGCTTCCCCTTATGGGCAACTTTATCAGCGGTGTAGCCTTCGTCTTTACGCTCGGCTACATCATCCAGATCATTTGGCACAACGCCCGCCTCAAGCCGCAGCAGCCCGCCAATAATCCGGGTCTCCCCACCACCTAGCCGCCAACCACCACAAAGGGGACAGGCACCTTTGTGGTGGTTCAGCCCAGCCAGTCCCCGTTGCAATCAGAACCACCCTTAAAAAGGGTGGTTTGCTCTTAGGGTATAACCCACGGGCCCCGGGCTCGCGTCTAAAGGCGC
>CAKUGY010000018.1 GCA_934654835.1 uncultured Collinsella sp. | reverse complement strand
CCTCTCGGCGGCCTTGCGAAAAACAAATCCAAGTTAGACCATTTCAAATGGTTCGATGTCTGCCCGGATGCGACACTCTATCGTGTCCATCCTCGCAGTATCCGGTTCTCAAGGTGCACGCTTTGCGGCTCATCCGGTTCGACCGGGCCGCGCGGCAAGGAGATATATTGCCAGACCGGAGGGGCGTCCGGGGCGGGAATCGCGCACTCCATATTTTGTTCACAAATGAATAGATCCCTCAGTTGTTTCACTGAGGCCGCATTAGAAGCAACGGCTTCTGATATTGGCGATGACCAGCTGGTTTATAGGTGTTAAGGCATCGGTCATCTCTGGAGCGCCACTTTACTCCAAAAGCATCAGCTATTTGTTTCCCGTCGGTAAAAGGCAGGTTTTGTTCGCCAAGCGTTCTTATATATAGAGAAGTTCGAGTTCGAACCCGTGCCGCGGCAATAAAAAAGGCGACCAACCGGAGTCGATCGCTTTCTTTTCTATGGTGGGCCGTCAGGGGTTCGGCCTGCTCCGCAGGCGGCCGCTGCGGCGCTTCGCGCCTTGCGCGCTGCGCTGGCAAACGCTCACGCGTTTACTCGGCTCCGCGCCCTTTCGGGTTCGAACCCGTGCCGCGGTAACAAAAAAGCGACCAACCGGAGTCGATCGCTTTCTTTTCTATGGTGGGCCGTCAGGGGTTCGAACCCTGGACCTTGGGATTAAAAGTCCCCTGCTCTGCCAGCTGAGCTAACGGCCCGCGGGTGGCATTGTACCACGGTCTGGGACTATTCCCAACTCCATTGGCCGTTCTGGAAAATCACAACTTCACGTCCATCAGGTGTAATGCCCGTAATATCGATGTCGTCCGTGCCGATCATAAAGTCGACATGCGTGCTCGAAACGTTGACGCCATGCTCCAGGAGTTCCTCTTTGGACATATCGTATCCGCCCTCGATACACTCGGGGAAGCCGACACCCAGCGCAAGGTGGCAGCTGGCGTTCTCGTCATAGAGCGTGTCATAGAACAAGACACCGCTTTCACGAATCGGCGTGTTCTTGGAAATGAGCGCGACCTCGCCCAAATGAGCAGCGCCCTCGTCAGTTTCGATAATGCTTGCCAGCGTCGCCTTGCCCACGCGGGCGTCATAATCCACCACGCGACCGTTCTCGAACTTAATCCAAAAATCGTCGACCTTGTTGCCGTGGTGAATGAGCGGCATGGCGGAATAGACGATTCCATCAGCACGCATGCGGTCGGGCGACGTAAAGACTTCCTCGGTGGGGATGTTGGGGAAGAAGGGATGACCGTCGGGCGTCTCGCCTTTGCCGCCGGCCCACTCATGGCCCTTCGTCATGCCGATTACCAGATCGGTTCCATTCGAAGCGGTATAGCGCAGGCAGTCAAAACGGTTATCGTTCAGGAAGCGCAGATTCTTTTCGAACGCAGCGTCATGGAGCTCCCAATCGCTCTCCGGGTCCTGGCCATCGGCGCGAGCGGTGTGCAGAATCGCATTCCACAGCTTATAGATTGCAACCTCATCCGGATCACCCGAGAACACCTCGCGTGCCCAGGCGACAACCGGCGCACCGGCGATACACCACGGGTTGATGTTGTAATCCAGTCCGCGGCGGAACACCTTGCACTGCGTGTTCCTCGCCTTGGATGCGGCGGCGGGCTTGGCAGGATCGATGCCCTTGAGAGCCGCGGGGTCCGCACCCTCGATAAAGATAAAGCAGGCGCCGTCCTGGGCCAGGGAATCCAGCTGCAGGCGCTTCCACTCGGGCGTCTGCTCAAAATAGCTTTTCTCGACATGCTCGTAGGTGAGCCTTGTCACGGCATCGTCGGCCCAAATGACCGTTACGTGGCCAGCGCCGGCCGCATAAGCCTCCGCGACCACCACGCGCGCAAACGGCGCGCACTCGACCGGGGACTGAACGACAACCTCCTGGCCGGACTTGACGTTTACGCCTTTGCGGACAACCAGGCGCGCGTAGTTTTTAATCTTGGGCTCCAGGGCCTTCATGCCCTCCAGAGCTTCTTCGACCGTCAGGGCAGCTCGAATCATGTGCCACTCCATCTATCTATAGAACAGTAAAAAGGCGCGCCGTAAAAACGACGCGCCTTATATCTTAGCGATATATATAGGTCATAACGCTACTTCTTCTTGGAGGCCTTCTTGTCCTCTTCGGCAGCCGAACGCTCGATAAGAGCGTTGAGCTTGTTGTCGGACATACCCTCGGCCTGCGTGCGATACATATTACGCAGGGGACGGATACGCACGAAGTCGTAGATGAAGTCGCCCAAAATGATGACGTAGGACAAAACGATGCCGACCATCTGGACGGGGCTGGACACCATACCAGCGGGAGCGAAGTACAGCGAAGCCCAAATGGCCACGACGAGCACCATGCCGATGGCGAGCACGGCCCACCAGATACGACGGCGCTTGGTGTAGTCCTCATCCTGCTTGAGAAGGATGTTCGACACCGTATAGATGCGATCCTCCTTAGCGCGCTGCTTGGCCTTGCGGGCGCGCTTTTCCTCTTTGGAGAGGCCCTCGAGGTTCTCGCCCTTCTCGAGCTCCTTGCGGCGTGCCTTAGACGATGCCGGCACGACGCGAACAGAGCTCGCTGCCTGACGAGCGGGCTTGGCGGATGCGGCGGACTTGCGCGCAACCCCGGTAACCTCATGGGATTGCGTGCGCTTGTTCGTGGCGCTGCGGGTACTCACTTACGCGTTCTCCTTCATGCTTGTGAACTGGGAGCCCGTGATGATCTGGAAGGCCTCGCGATAGCGCTCGGACGTGCCATCGATGACCTCGGCGGGCAGGTGCGGGGTCTCCCCCGTCATATCCCAGTTGGCCTTGAGCCAATTGCGGACGAATTGCTTGTCGTAGCTGGGCTGAATCTTGCCCTCCTCGTAGCTGGCGGCAGGCCAGAAACGGCTGGAGTCGGGCGTGAGGCACTCGTCGATCAGCGTGACCTGGCCATCGATGACACCAAACTCGAACTTGGTGTCGGCGATGATGATGCCACGGGTCGCAGCATACTCGGCGGCAGCCTTGTAAATCTTGAGGGACAGGTCGCGAATCTGCGTGGCGATGTCCTCGCCCACGATCTCACAGCAACGCTCGAACGAGATGTTCTCGTCGTGGTCACCGATCTCGGCCTTCGTGGACGGCGTGAACAGCGGCTCGGGAAGCTTGGAGGCCTCCGTCAGGCCCTCGGGCAACTGAATGCCGCAGACGGTGCCGTTCTCGTCATAGGTCTTCTTGCCCGAACCGGTCAGATAGCCGCGGACGATGCACTCAATAGGAATCGTCTGGGCCTTCTTGACCAGCATGGCGCGACCAGCGAGATAGTCACGGTACTCGGCAAACTCCTCGGGGAAATCCGCCGGGTCGATGGAGACGAGGTGGTTGGGAACAATGTCGGCAAATTTATCAAACCAGAATGCCGAGATGCGGTTGAGCACCTCTCCCTTAAACGGAATCTCGTCGGGAAGAATGAAGTCGAACGCAGAAATGCGGTCGGTGGCGACCATCAGCAGGTTTTCACCGGCATCGTAGATATCACGAACCTTGCCACGGGAATCCGGACGACGCTCCATCGTTGTCACGTGAGTCACTCCTTACCAAAATACGACAGTAATGCGGGCTCTTTCCCGCACGTTTTCGCAAACCCGGAGCGGCAGGGACGAGACCCCTCCTTCACCGAATAGCGAAAAGCTAGTGCTCCATTGTAGTAGATGCCGCGTCCGCCGTGTGCTCGCGAGGCAGATGAATCGTAAAAGTCGTACCCTTTCCAAGCTCCGACTCCACGGATATGTAGCCGTGATGGCGCTCGACGATCTGCTTGGTCACGGCAAGGCCCACGCCCAGGCCGCCCGCCTCGCGGGCACGGCTGGCGTCGGCGCGCCAAAAACGACCGAAGATGCGCGACAGGTCGTCTTTGGCAATACCGATGCCGGTATCCGAAACGGCAATATTGACGTGCTTGCGGTCACTGAGCACCGACACCACGACCCAGCCGCCCTCGGGGGTATAGCGCATGGCGTTGCTCAAGAGGTTGATGACACACTGGGTGATCATATCGGGATCGGCCTCAACGACATCGTCGTGACCCTGGGTCTCGTCCGCAAAGCGCAGGCGCAAATCGCGGTCGGCGAATAGACGTTCCTGACCATTCACAATCGATCGCACGAACGGCACCATATCTACCGGTTCAAGATTGAGCGGCGCGGTGCTGTTTTCCATACGCGACAGGTCGAGCATCTGCTGCACCAGACGGGCCAGGCGGCGCGTCTCGGAGGCAACCGTCTCCAGATGTTCGTTGTCGGTGGGATATACCCCATCCTGCATGGCCTCGACCGTTGCGAGCATGGCCATGAGCGGCGTGCGAAGCTCGTGCGCGACATCCGAGGTCAGGCGCTTCTCGTGCTTCATGTCCTTCTCGAGCGAGGTGGCCATCTCGTCGAAGGTCTCGCCCAGCTGATCGATTTCGTCGTCGCCGCGCAAGCCTGTGCGAGCAGACAGATCGCCATCGCGAATTTGCTTAGCCGTGCTGGTAATACGATGAATCGGCTTGGTGAGCATGCGCGACATGAGCGCGCCGATAACGACCGAGATACAGACGGCCACAACCGCGGCAAGTGCCATTGCGTTAAAGGTCTTCTCCCTAAACGCAGAATCTGCCTTGGTGAGCAGGGCATCGGAGCCGATGGCCCATAGCTTTACCTGTCCGACATGCTCACCGGAAGACGTTATGATCTCGACATTGGCCACGCTGTCGGAGTCGGTGGGTGCCGACGAAACCGGGCTATGTGAGGCTTTTTTACCGCTCGAGCCGCTAGACGCCGATTCATTCTCGCGCACATCCGCAGTCGCGCTTGCCGAAGGCCATGAGTCGTCATAGACGATGACGCCCTTCTTGTTGACGACCTGCATGCCCAGGTCGTCGGACACCAGGCTTGATGTCGCGACCGTGCGCAGCTCGCCCGCAGTCCAGTTGCCGTTTTCCTCATACGATGTCGCCAGCTTTTCGGCGGCGGAATTGGCGATCTCGACGATATTGGAGCGCGTGTAATCCGAAAAGACCGTGCCCCACACAACGGAGACAACGCCCACCAGCACCAATACCGTCATGAGCGACGTCAGGGCAAAAGCCAAGGCCATGCGCGAGGGATAGCTCATCGTTGGCCGCGAATCGGAACGAGGCGTGTTCCAACTTGCCTTGGAACCCGCCTCGCTCTCCTGCCTGTGCTTTTGTCCGATTTCAAAGCGCGCAGGTGTCATATGTGATTTCCCTATTTCTCGTCCGACTTATCGGTCTTGGCCGGGGCCTCGAAACGATAACCGACGCCGTGGACGGTGTAGAGCCACTTAGGCTTCTTGGGGTCGTCGCCCAGCTTGGCGCGAAGATTCTTCACGTGGCTATCGATGGTGCGCTCATAGCCCTCAAAGTCGTAGCCGAGCACCTTCTCGACCAGCTCCATACGGTTGTAGACGCGACCGGGATGGCGAGCAAGCGTGGTGAGCAGCTTAAACTCGGAAGCAGTCAGGTCTACTTCCTTGTCCTCGACCAGGATCTTGTGGCCCGAAATATCGATGACCAGATCGCCGAAGTCGAGCACCTCAACGGCAGGCTCGTCGGCCTGGTGGGCACGGCGGAACAGGGCGCGGACGCGGGCGACGAGCTCGCGCGGCGAGAACGGCTTAATCAGGTAGTCATCGGCACCAAGCTCAAGGCCGATAATGCGGTCCTCGATCTCACCCTTGGCGGTGAGCATGATAATAGGCACATCCGAGGTATCGCGAATGGTGCGGCAAACGCGCTCGCCGGGAATCTTGGGGAGCATAAGGTCGAGCACGACCAGGTCGAACTGGTGCTTCTCGAACTCCTCAATCGCAGACTGGCCGTCGCCGACGCCTACAACCCAGTAGCCCTCGCGCTCGAGATAGGCAGCAACAGCGTCACGGATTGCCTTCTCGTCCTCGACCAGCAGAATCTTTTTTGCATCTGAAGCCATAACACGGCCCCCCTGTCTCAATTAGCTAAGAACAAGCCTATTTTAACGCACCTGCACCCACCGGGCGCCACTGCGGTGCGGCGGCTCGGCGGGCGGTACCCATAGTTACAACGCGCTTATTCCCCCGTTGACGCCTTTTTAACCCCTCGGAAGCTAAAGAGAAAACAGGCGGGCGGCAACCGTCTCGGGAATTCCCTGGCTATTGCGCACCGTGGCATAGGTTAAAAACGTATCCGATTTACCTGCCGTAGCAGGGTAATCGCCGTATTCCAGAGCACGGTCGGGCGACAACAGCGAACCGTAGGTCTTAGCAGAGGTATCGATTAGAAAATGAGACGCCTGAACCTTAACTAGGAATTTGTTCTTCCTACCGGCAGCGCACGCAAGCGGCTCACGCGACAGGAAGAGGAACGGACCGCCCTCGTTGCCAATGTAGGTACCCATGTTGCCAAGGCTCCCCACGCCGCTATAGGTCGCCTCGATGGAGAACACAAAGGCATCGCCCATATATACGGCCTCAAAAGGAGACACCGACGAGGGAAGGACCAGCTGGGCCCTCTTGGTATTGTTGCCGTCCGTCAGGTCGATCGCCGTCATGCCATAGTAGACGCCCTCGTCGTTGTGAACACGCGGCGAAATGGTCAAGATGCCGTCACTCACGCGCGGGGCGCACGCAAAGCGACCCGTTGACTTCCAGATGGCCTCGGCCTTTGCCTCATCGAGTGAGCGTCGGTAGCAATACGAATCGTTACTCGTCTTATTGCCGCCCGTCGAGGGCATCTTGTACCAAATGACGGACGATTCGAACGCCGTAAACAGCGGAGGATCGTAGTCCTTGCCGCCTCGATCGAGCTCGACCACATCACCGACAAGCGAAGCGCCTGCCAGATTTTGCGCATAGAGCTTCCACGAGGAGTTCGCAAAGTTCATCTCGACCCAAGCGAACACGCCATCGCCGGCGCGGACATCGTAAAACGAATACCCCACGCCCTCAATGGGGTCCTCGACGAGCGTGGTGAGCGAGCCGTCGCCCAAGTTGAGCACACCAAGCGTGTTGGCATGCAACGCAGATGCCGGCGCCATCATCGCTGCAGCATAGTCGCCATCGCAGTAGTACAGCAGCGTGCCCAGCGGCAATGTCCATGAGGCCGTGGGTTCAAGATCGATGTCGACGGCATCATACTCATCCGTAATCGAGACAATCTTGGAGTCGTCCTTGATAACCTGGGGCTCGCCGGCAGCATCGTCGCTCGTGCCCGTTTTTTTCGAGCATCCGACGAGCACCGTGGCAGCACCCGCGGCAGCTCCACCGAGCACAAAGCCGCGGCGCGAAATTCCGTTTTTAAGACGATTGGCGACACCCATTAGGCGATCTCGGCGCGAGCGGCCTCGATGGCGCGCGTAAGCTGATCGGCACAAGAAGTCTTCTTCATGCCGCAGGTATTACCGGCGAGAACCTCGATCACGCGATCGGCAGGAGCGCCCTCGACCAGCTTGGAGATGGCCTTGAGGTTGCCGTCGCAGCCGCCGGTAAACTCGACGCCCAGCACCTTGCTGCCGTCGTCAGAGAGATTGAGGTGAATATTGCGAGCGCACACGCCCTGCGGTTTGTAGTCAAAACCAATCATTGAGATCCCCTCTCATAAAGATATTTCAAGAGTCTATTATCCCCGCCCGGGCCGATATAGTATCGCGGGCACCGATTCAACATCCTACGATGCACGGACTAGCGGGGGCAAGATTAGCAGTCCGCACCCTGCGTGTGGACCATACGCTTCTCACGATACATATTGTGGTCGGCAATGCGATACACATCGGCCAGCGTATTTCCAGCCGTCTCGACGGTCGCCACGCCAATCGACGCGCTGACCGTTAGGGCTTCATCGCTCACCGTGGCAAGACCGAGACGAAGGTCTTGTTCCAGCCCGAGCGCAGACTCGCCGTCAGTATGGGGGCAAACCAGCAAAAACTCGTCGCCGCCAACGCGCATCGGCAGGCAATCATCACCAGCCACCCGCAGCAGCACGGACGCTGTCCGTCGCAGCAGCTCATCTCCCATCTCGTGACCATGGATGTCATTGGTCCGCTTGAGATAATTGCAGTCCAGCATGATCACGCTCACCGGCAAGCCCTCGTTCACCAGGCTATCTCCGCGCGATTCAAGGTAGTTACGATTGCGAAGCCCCGTCAGCTTATCTTGGTATGACAGCTCCTCGGCATGCTTGACCATCGATATGTTGTGCGTCGCCACGACGACCGATTCCAGCCGGCCTTGCTCGTCGCGATGCTGGGGGACAACCTGCAGCGAATACCAAGTACCTCGACAATCTCGCACCTCGGCGGCCAAGTATGGCACGCCCTCCATACGATCCCGAAGCGTACTTATATCCACAAGCCCCACAACCGCTTCACGGCTTTCGGGGCTCACGATATCTCGGCAGACCGTGTCCATAAAGTCATACGCCTCGCTGTGTTCGGCAAATATCTTCGCTATCGCCGGCGACATGTTGATTCCCTCGATCTCGAGCGTATCGAGATGTAAAAGGAAGGTCGAGTCGTAGATGGCACTTATGGCATTGATAATGCCGAGCTGTTTATCCTTTTCGGCTAAGTTTCGATGGTCAACGATATTTCGCGCTAGCAGCACCACAACCCAAAACGCAAGACAAACCAACACACCGGCGGCGACAAACGAAACTCTGCCGGACATGACCTCCGCTTTGGGATACAGCGCAAACAGGCGATAGTCCTTGTATGCCGCACGCACGGCATACCATTTGCTTCCGCGATACTCGATACGTGTCAGGCCTTCGTCTTTCCACTCGATTCCAGATCCGGCAAGGAGCCGAGCGAGCGACACGTCGACATCGGGATCATTAGAGGAGACGATCTCCGCATCCTCCATAACAAGCACCGTGGGCCCTTGATGGAAGGTGCTGTTTGCAAGCACGTCGGCTATGGCATATGAATAGTCGTCCGCCGTATCGGGGACGAATGAACGGTATGCCAGGGCAACGCCGTCGCCATACGGGGCAGCGCAGACGGCAAAAACAACATCGCGGCGCTCAACGACAGTTGAGTAGGACACTTTGGAACCTTGATACATCGATGCGACCGACGAGCAAGCCAGTTCTTCTCGCCATAGCATGAGCGGATCGCGGCCATCGATGTCGTAGTGGGCGGTCATATGGCCGTCGGAGTCCATGACCATCAGCCCCGAAAGGTTCTCGGCATGGACATATTGCTCGATAAGATCGTCGTTAACCTCAACGCGATCAGGGGGCAGGAACGTCGCAAACGACTCGACCGCGGCATCCAAATCGTGCGTCGCCTCGGTTTTTCTTCCCTGTTCGTAGCGATCATATTTTTCGCAAGCGTTTTCCAAGAACACCATGGCCTCTTGACCGAATCCAAGCGTTTTATGGAGGCAGCGATGCGTGCCGACCATAAACAGCAGATTCAGCAAGACAATGCTGGCAACAACGCTGACGACTATGACAACCAGGTTCTTTTTGTGCAAGAGGCGCTCATCATTTGTCATGAATTCGCTCCTTGCTCACTCGTCGTCGCTCCCGCCTTGTAATTGCCCACAATACGGTCAATCGTGCCATCTCGATCCATGTCGAACAGCGCGGTATTGAGATCCTTTACGACCGGTCCTTCATAGCTGTTCTCAAACGCGACGCCCAGGTCAACCGTCATAACGTTGTCAGCGAACACGCGATAAAGGCCGGGGTACTGGGCAACGAGTCGGTCAAGCGGCTGTACGTCCGCCATCCAGCAGTCCACATATCCTTTGGCTAGAGCGGCTTTGCAGAGCTCGGCAGAGCCATATGATTTGATTTGAACGTCTGGCGAGATCCCCAGATCCCCCGCAAGCAATCGACGTTCACTCACCGAGCCCGCAATCACCGCAATGGTCCTGCTTCCATCGAGATGCGCCAAGGACTTGATACCACTCGTTTTCTTGGCGGCAACCGAGACCGTTACGGTTAGATACGGCTCGGTCCAGTAATACTTATCCTCGCGATAACAGGGCGAATAATCGCACCATAGGCAATCGATATCACCATTTTTGAGCAGCCGGTCGCGATCGTTCCAGTCAATTTCAACAAACTGCGGCTTGAGCCCCGCACGCTCACACGCCTCGCGGGCGATATCGATATCGATACCGGCGTAATCGCCTGTGGTATCGACATATACATAGGGGTCGTTATCCGTAACGCCAATTTTGAGCACAGGGAGATCCTCGTCAGCCGTACTCGGCGAGGAAGAACTATTTCGATCGGTATACGTCAGGACGGCCGTACAGGCAGCAACAAGAACTATGAGCGCGAACGAGACGATGACGACTCGTTTAATACGTCTGGGCACGCGCCTCTTTTCATCGAAATAGCAGTAGAGGTTCATTTTATTACCGGGGGCTGCCGCGGCAACGAAAAAAAGCGCCTCGCCCAAGACGGGCAAGGCGCCAATGGTTGAAATGCATCCGCAAGCGGTCGAATTGGGTCGACCCTACTCGAAGTTCAGCTGCTCCAGACGGTCGAAGACCGTATCGATACGAGTGAGGAAGTCCCACGGATCGAAGATCTCGTCGAGCTTCTCCTGGCTGACGGTGCAGCGCGGATCGGCCTCGAGGCGCTCCTTAAAGGTGGGGCCGGAGACGCAATCCTGTACCTCGTGCCAGGTTGCCATGGCGTTCTCCTGCACGATAGCGTAGGCGTCCTCGCGGGTGATACCCGTGTCGACGAGAGCCAACAGCACCTTGGAAGAGAAGATGAGGCCGCGGGTCTTGTTGAGGTTGGCCATCATGCGGGCAGGGTACAGCTGCAGACCGTCGATGACGCGGATGAGGCACTGGAACATGTGGTCGAGGGCGATGAAGCTGTCGGCCTGGGCGACGCGCTCGGCAGAAGAGTGCGAAATGTCGCGCTCGTGCCACAGAGCAACGTTGTCGAAGGCAACTTGAGCGTTGGACTTCACGACGCGCGACAGGCCGCAGACCTTCTCCATGGTGATGGGGTTGCGCTTGTGCGGCATGGCGGAACTGCCCTTTTGACCCTTGCGGAACGGCTCCTCGGCCTCGAGCGTATCGGTCTTCTGCAGGTTGCGGACCTCGGTTGCGATGCGCTCGCAGGTGGCCGCCGTGGTGGCGAGCACGCCGGCGAGATAGGCGTGATGGTCGCGGCTGATGACCTGCGTGGACAGCGGATCGTGAACCAGACCCAGGTGCTCGCAGACATACTCCTCGACAAACGGCTCGATGGAGCTGTACGTGCCGACAGCGCCCGAGATGGCACCGAAGGCGACGTTCTTGCGGGCATCCTCAAGACGGTCCAAATCGCGCTTGAGCTCCCAAGCCCAAGAGCCAAACTTCATGCCGAAGGTCATCGGCTCGGCGTGAATACCGTGAGTACGGCCGGCGCAGAGCGTGTTGCGCTCCTCGAAGGCACGGCGCTTGCAGATCTCGCCGAGCTTCTTGACGTCCTCGATGATAAGGTCGCAAGCCTGAGTGAGCTGGTAGCACAGAGCCGTATCACCAAGGTCAGAGCTGGTCATACCGTAGTGAACCCAGCGGCTGGGCTTGGGCTCGCCCTCGGGGACGTCGGCGTCGATGTACTCCTTCATGTTGGTCAGGAAGGCGATAACGTCGTGGCGCGTGACCTCCTCGATCTCGTCGACCTTTGCCTTCTCAAAGTTGGCATGGTCGCGAATCCACTGGGCCTCGTCTTTGGAAATACCGATCTTGCCGAGCTCCGCCTGGGCCTCGCAGGCCAGGACCTCGATCTCCTGCCAAATGGCGTACTTGTTCTCGAGGGAGAAGATGTGTCCCATCTCCGGGCGGGTATAGCGATCGATCATAGCGGCTCCTTTTTGGCTATTGGCACGTTGGTCGTAACCCAACCATTGTACCGTGCGCAGGTGCAAGTATGGGCAGCAGGCATTAACCTAACATTTTGCGGGGGCCGACGGCAAATCCGGGTTCGGGGAAACACAAGGGTAAAGTTTGTTGAATCTGCCATTCCCGAAATCTGCCGCGCTCGGTGGAGCGGGCAACGGGACGTCCGCGTATTTGCTTCGCAAATACGCACCGGCTTCAGGCGGCAAACCGAGATTCAGGAAACCGTTGGGGAAACTCCGCCGAATTGTCCGTCCCCATGTCTTCCCTTGTTGATGGAGCGGGCAACGGGACGTCCGCGTATTTGCTTCGCAAATACGCACCGGCTGCGGTCGCCTATCGGCGACCTTGCCTGCTCGCTACAAACGCTTCGCGTTTGCTTAACGCTCGCACCCTGTCGGGTTCGAGTCCCGGCGCTTTATTGAAAAAAGCACGGCACCGGAACGGTGTCGTGCTTTAACTTTTTTTTGGAGCGGGCAACGGGACTCGAACCCGCGAGTGTCAGCTTGGGAAGCTGATGCCTTACCACTTGGCGATGCCCGCTTGTGTGTTGGCTAGTATAACGCGGTTGTCTTGTTTGATACAAGGGTGGCGATGCTTGTTTTAGCTGTGGAGAATCGTTTCTGAATTAAGCCAATTGTGGAGACAGGGACCTTTGTCACCTTCTCTTCACCAGTATTTACCTGCAGTTTTATCCCATTGCTTTTCACAGGTGCCATTTATCAGATATCGGGCAAGCGTTTGGTCAGCTTCCGGTACTTACCCGCATGAACCTCGGGGGTAGCCTCGTCTCACGCGTCGCAACCTCCCCGTGCGGCGCACGAGGGATAAGGAGCAGCCATGTCCAACGCACCCACGCACTCTGTCCACAGCGCAATCACAGCAGGATCGCTGCTCCTAATCCTCTTTCTGCTTATAGGCTGCATGACACCGGGTGTCGCGCTCGCTGTCGACGGCTATGATTCACTCGGGTTCCACACCATTAGTGATGAATGCGGACCCTTTGGAGTTGGCAAATACGAGGCACAGGATTCTTCCATCGCCTACTGCATGAATCAAGAGCGCTTTGGTCCCAGCACACCTGGCGGCCCCTGGCTCACCTACAATCAAGGCTGGGTGTGGCTCGAAGACGAGTTTGCGGCAATTATCTGTCATGGTTACCCCACCGCCACGTCCTTTGGCGGACATAACCTGTCCCCCGATCGCGCACGCGCCGCAACTCAGCTTGCCGTCTGGATGCTCAACGGTACCACCCACACCGACGGGTCTTTTTCATATACAACCGCCCAAGGCGTCACGAAGAGCGGTAACTTTACCGGTGACAACGAGGTCGTTGCCGCCGCCCGTTGGCTCCACGACAGCGCCAAGTCGGGAAGCATCAAAGCCGCACCGCACCGGGCACGGCGCTATCTAGGAACCGTGTCGGGCGGCAGTAAACGTCAGGACATGCTCTATGTGCTTCCGGCTGTCTTCGTGTCCTTCCAAAAACAGTCTGCCAACGCTACTGTCACCAGCAAAAACGATACCTACAAGCTCGATGGGGCGAGGTTCGACATCTATGAAAGCGCTGACGATAAGCGTGTCGGCAGCATCCAGATGGACGGCAACGGCCGCGCACAGGCGACACTTTTGCCCAACACGGCATATTATCTGGTCGAGACCAAAGCCCCGGCGGGTTATATCCTCCGAAGCGACCGCATCACCTTTTCCACCGGAAATAATGGTGGGCACGTCGTCATCGATGAGCAGCCCGGCACCATTACCCTGCGCATCGCAAAGGTCGATGCCGCGACGGGCGCCGGCCCTCAGGTCGGCACATCACTTGCCGGTGCTGAGTTCGCCTGCGTCTCACAGTCAACCCCCGGTTGGACACACACCCTCACGACGGACGAGGACGGCCGGGCGACGCTCACCGACATCCCTCTGGGCACCTTTACCATCTATGAGTCGAAAGCGCCCGAGGGCTATCTGCCCTCCGATGAAACCTGGAGCTACACCGTCGGCGCCGACCAGCTCGGAGATATGGGCGTCGTCGAACTCGAGAGCCGCATTCCTGATATCCCTATCGCTTTTGACCTTGAGATTTCAAAGTTCAAGGACTACGGCAAGAGCGATGAGTCTGGCATAGAGCAGCCGGCGGACGGCGTGGTCTTTGAGGTCGTCAGTAACAGCTCGCAGCAAGTTGTCGGAACGCTGACCAGCAATATTTACGGCTTCGCATCAACCAAAGATCTGACCAAAGCGTGGTTTGGCGTAGGCGAACGCCCCGATGGCGTCCACGGAACCATACCGTATGACCGTGCCGGCTACACCGTTCGAGAGGTTACCAACACTGTTCCCGAGGGCTTTAAGCAGACGGGAGAATGGACCATCACGGCAGAACAGATCGCGGACGGTGCAGAACTTCAGTACATCGTTGATAATCACGCGCTGTCGACGCACCTTCAAATCGTAAAGCGCGACGCCCAGACCGGCTACCCCGTGCCGCTCGCCGGGTTCACATTCCAGCTGCTCGACAGCAACCGTGAACCGATCTCGCAGACATGCTGGCATCCGACTCACCAGATCATGAATACTTTCACAACCGATGAGACCGGTGCCGTCACCTTACCCGAATCTCTGAACCCGGGCACCTATTACGTGCGAGAGGCTTTGGTCAAGGAACCCTACCTGCGCGGAGATGATTTAGAGATAACGATCCCTGCCGATATGAACCTGACACCCGTTGCGATCGCCTCGTTTTATGACGAGCCGGCAACCGGAACCATCGAGGTCGTTAAGAATGATGCCGTAGGCGGGCATGCCCTTTCCGGTGCTGTTTTTGACATCCGCGCCATCGGCGATATCATGCGTCCCGATGGCAGCATTGTCGCCCTTGACGGCGAGACCGTCGCTACCATCACGACCGACGAGCAGGGATTTGCATGCGCGGACCATCTTTCGCTGGGGCGCGGAACCGTCACCTACGAAGTTGTCGAGGTGCAGGCACCTGAAGGATATCTTCTCGACCAAAACGCTCATACCGTTGAGCTATCGTACGCCGACCAGGAAACGCCCGTAATCAAAGCGCACCTCGACGTTTCCGATGACTACACCAAAGTCGATATCTCCAAAGTCGACCTGACCGGCAAGCAAGAAGTGGAAGGCGCCAAGCTCGCCATCTACGGCACCGACGGCGCGAAAATTGACGCTTGGATCTCCCTGGACAAGCCGCACCGCGTCGAGCATCTTTCTCCTGGCACCTATACCTTGCGCGAACTGATCTCCCCGCGCACCTACGACCTTGCCGAGGAGATGACGTTTGAAATTAAAGCTACGGGAGAAGCACAGGCCGTGACCATGAAGGACGCGCCCATCAAAATCAAGGGGAGCGTCGACAAGCGTCAGGAGATTGCCCAGCCCACCGGAAAGGAATTTGTGGCAAACGGCGACGGTAAAAATAAAGCTGAGACACAGACTAACACGCAGGGCGCCTTCTCCTACACCATCGATGCCAGAAATGAGTCAAATACCTGGGTCGATGAGTTTACCGTCACCGATGACCTTGAATGTGCCAAGGATGGTGCGGCAAAACTCATCGCCATCGAAACCCCCGTCGTAACCGGTGACCTCAATGGCCTTTGCAATGTGTGGTATCGAACGACTCCGGCGGGGACGGTAGACACAAGCGAGGAAGCCAACGCGACACTTGGCGGCGGGCACGAAAATCCCTGGCTCGAAACGGATGAAGTCAAGAGTCTGCTAGGCGAGGACCGGCGCATGGTCGATTACGACGGCTGGCACCTTTGGAAAGCCGACATCCCGACGACGGAGTCGGTCACCCTCGAAGCGAAAGAACTCAATCTTTTGAGCGACGCCACCATCACGGGCATTCGTTTTGAGTACGGTGCCGTATCGGCCGACTTCACAACAAGAGATACTGTTGAATCTTGGACCCGCGAGGGCCTCAAAGATGAGCACGACGATCTTGATGACGCGAGTGCCACCCTTGCTTCGGATATTCACGGTGCCGTAATCCATATGCAAGCCACATCATCCTATACGCCTCAGACCGCGCTAACCAATAGTGCTCATGTCGACCTCTGTCGCAATGGCGGTGGCAATGACCTTGAATCGCATGACGATGATTATGTCATCCAGCGATGCGCCATGCCGCAAGATTTACCAGCAACGGGCTCTATCCCCATCGCCGCCTGCCTCACGGCCTTCGTGACAACCGGCGCCGCAGCCATCTGGTTTGCCCACCTAAAGCTGGCATCGAAACGTCGCTAGCTCAACAAAAAGAGGCGAGCCAGTCTCCCGGCTCGCCTCTTTTTCATATGTAGCGCAGTAGCTATTCCGCGGATGCAGACCCACCGTCGATGAGTGCCTGATCGGACTCGGAGATGCCGTCGGCACCCAAACTCTGCTCGTGTTCCACCTCTTCGTTGATTGTGGATTCAGGCGTCGAGCCTTTGACTCCCACGATATAGGCGGCCCCAAAACCAAGAGCAATGGCGATCAGGGCCAAGATGAGATAGACGGGCCAATGGCGCTTGATGTACGAAAACACGCTGACTCCTTAGAGATCAACCTACGAACGACGAATGACCTCGGTCACGACCTCGGACACCGTAGCGATGTTTGTCGGATTGACGTTGTGCGGCAGATCGTCCTCGGTGTAAGCGCAAGCCAGGCGCGGGCCGTCAACACCGGCAATGGTGAGGGCGCGGCGGCTCGCTTCGAGCGCGGCGTAGGCGTCGGTCTTGGCATACGGCATCTCAAATGCGCCGCAATCGACATGGAACGACTTGCACACCTTGTTGACCAAGTTCATGATGCGCCGGTCGCCCTTGAGCAACTGCTGTTCGCCCTCGACCGTCACGACCGAAAGCCTGCCGGCGCCAACGGACTCGAGGTTGATGAAGAACACGCCGCGAAGCTTGTCGCGATGCGCGGCCAGGAATGCCTTCATACCGGCACCATCGCAGTCCGAAGCGCCTGTAGCCACAAACCAGATGTCATGACCGAGCAGTTCGTCGTCACCCATAGAGGCAACGGCTGCGAGCATATCCTCGGAGGAAGCGCCGTCGGAGGACGTGGCGCCACCCTTCCAGCCGTCGTCGTCATCCTCGAAGTTGTCCCACGAGCCGATGCCGCGACCAGACTTCTTGGCATCGTAGTCGTCCTCGACACCAAGCCAATCACTCATACTGTCCTGCTCGTTTTTCTTTTTGCGGCCGAACAGGCCACCCAAGCCGCGCTTCTGAGGCTTAGAGGTCGCGGCGGCAGGAGCCGAGATGGTCTCAAGCGGCTGGACATCCGACGCGGACGCCATGGGAGGAACGACCGGAGCCGATGTGGGCTCGGGACCCTGTGCCGTCGCAAAGGGATCATTGACCTGAGCCGAAGGATCGGGAAGATCGAACAGCGACGTGCGGGAGGCCACGTTTGCCTGCTGCATCGAAGGAAGCGAGGGGTCGGGGACCGACGCCAGCGGAGACGCAGAGGGCATGGGGGCCGGCGCGGACGCCGGGTCGGGAATATTCATTTGCGGGCGCGGCGACGTCTGAGACGAAATCTGCGCCATCAGGGAGTCGACCGTCTCGGTTTGTGTAGGGGTGGAAGCAGCGACCGTAGCACCGGGATCGCTCGGAGCGGGCATGGTAAAGATCTGCGTCGAGTAGGGCCTCGACTCATCCTTCTGAGGAGCTTCGGCAACCGCGGGCTCCACTTCTTGTTCAACGACGGGGGGCAGATCGGCCTCGACCTGCTCCTCGGCCGCATCGAACGCGTTGGAATCAACTTCGACGGCATCCGCAACCACGGTATCGCTCGCGGCACTCTCGTCCTCGGCAGACGCGGAAAGGGGCTCGGCGATCGCGGTACCCTGCTTCTCGAACGTCATCGTGGCATCGAACGACACCGTGCTATCGATCGGTTGCTGGGCCTCGAAGGAGGTCGTTGCCTCAGCTATATCTGCAGACGCAGGCTGCGGCGCCTCAAAAGACGTCGTGGCGTCTGCAACGTCGGCAGTCGGCGCCGGTTCGCTTTCATTCTGCTCGAACTCCTGCGCCGCGCGCTCGCGCTCTGCCTCGGCAGCCTGTTGCTGGGCGATAGCCTCCTGCTCGGCCGCCTCGCGAGCGGCAGCACGCTTTTCTTCAAAGTCGTCAACGAACTTCTTGCCCTTTGCAAGCGCACCCTTAAAGAAACTGGAAGCACTCGCGCCGATCGAAGAGAACGCGGACGCAATATCGGCATGAGGCGTCGTCGCGGGAAGCTCGGCCGAAAAATCGGTGTCGCTCTCATAGGACACGCGCTGCGGATACTCATCGTAATCTTCGTCAGCACCGTCGGCCTCAGCCTGAACGGGGGCAGAGGTTGCCAGAATATCCAGCCCGGCAGCAGAATCAGCTTCGTTGGCGACCTCGGGCTCTGCCTCAACGGGAGAAGCGGCGACCGGCTCCGCGGGCACCGCGGGCGATGCGGGAGCGGTCGCAGCAGGGGCGGGCTCAAACGACGGCTCCTCGCCCTCCTCGTAATCGAGCGTGCAAGACTCGGGGAGCATGCCGAGGGCGCGGATAGCATCCGAGCCAAAGCGGATGTTGCCGGCAGCATTGCGATAGAGCTTGGGCTCGGGCTCGACGGCCTCAAGCGCAGCGGGCTCCTCCGCCAGCTCGGCAGCGGGCTCATCCGCCACGGGCTCCTCGGACAGAGCATCTTGGCCCTGGACCTCGGGGGCAATGACGCCAATCAGAGTCTCATCGGCGGAGGCACCCTCAAAACCATCGATCTGCCCATCAAAGGCCTCGTCCTGCGTGGACTCAGCCTCGGGAGCGGCCGGCTGGCCAAACTCGTCCTCGGTATAGGCAGGCTCTTCGTACTCGATGGTATTGCCGTAATCGTTTTGCTGCTGAGCCGCGGCATACTCGGCCGCCGCGCGCGCCATCTCCTCGGCGCGACGCTTCTGCTCGCCAAAATACGTGTCAAACGGAATATCGTCAGGGAACTCATTCTCGCCCTGATAGGGGGCGACGTTATCCATGACACCCAGCATGGCGGCAACGGACGACTTGTTGCAAACCGAACCAGATGTATAGGGAAGGATAAAGCGGTTGGAAATGATATTGGCAGCGTTCGCGAGCGCCACGAGAGAGGCGAGAATCGCAACGATCCACAGCAGGACCTTCAACACGCCGGGAAGCGGCAAGATGCGAAGGATAGCAATTGCCGCGGGAGCAACCGTGGCGATCGGGAGCAGCTTAGCGACCAGTGCGCGATACGGCGCATAGGGCTCGCGGGCGAGGAGCTCGGCACGGGGAGAATCGTAGTGCGCCACGACGACGACCGGACGGTTGCGCGGAGACGCAAGCGGACCCGAAGCCTTGTGGTAGGCGATGACGTTTTGGCTCACGCCCGTCTTGCCCAGGCGCGAGATCACGGGGCGGCCGGTTCGCTCAAGCACATAGAGCACGGCTCCAATGATGGCCAGCAGGGTACCGACTAAACCGATACCGCCGCCAACACCCATAAGCAAAGCACCGGCAAATGCCAAGATACCCGTGACCGCGAACGCCAGCCTACTGGGTGCAGGGGCATTAAACTCCTGCACCTCGGGATCAAAGCCGTGGTTGCGGAAGATCTGAGCGATATCCTCGGCAGCCAAGCGCTCCTCTTCGCTGCACGCCGGCGTGATACCGGTGTTCTGCAGCAGGTGGTTAATATAGTTCTGGGTGTTCGCCATGTGCGCTCCACATCCATAATCCGACAAATAGGCCCAATGCATGCACATTAGAACCGTATATAGTCGAAAGTATACCCCGAGCGGGCGCAAACGACCGAATTCTGGGCATCTTAACGCCCCGAGCGGACAAGGATATAGTCTAATCTCCATATCGGACTAAAATCATGGCATCAAACACCTTCCCATGCGAGGATCCTATGACGGCAAGCGATACAACCGCAACGAATAAAAAGGGGTCGCCGGAGCCCGGTTTCGACAAGACCGCGCAGCGCATCCTCAATCTGTTCTTTGTTCTCAACAGCTCTCCCGAGCCATTGACCACGGAGCAAATTGTCCTGGATTCTGATCTTGGTTACGGTTCGGGCAATATCGACTCAGATAAGCGCAAATTTCGCCGTGATCGCGAAAAACTTCTCGAGCGTGGGATCACAATCAAGGAAGTCCGCGCCGCAGGCGCCCAGGAAACCGAGGAAAGCGCGTGGGCCATCGACCGCGAGCACACGTTTGCGGCAGGCGGCCTCATCACCGCGGACGACGCGGACATCTTGCTTGACGCTATCGACCAGACCCTTGCGACCGGGTCCTCTGCCTTTGCCACACCGCTTGCAGACATACGTTCCAAAATCGCCTACCTCGCCGGCACGTCGACCACAGGGGAGCCTCCCGCCCATCGCTCGCCCACCGTCGATGCGGTGTGGACCGCCTTTGCCGAGCGTTGCGCACTACGCTTTTTGTACCAAAACAGCCGCGGTGAACAAAAGGAGCGCACGGTCTGCGTCTACGGTATGTTCGAGCGCGAGGGCACTGCGTATTTCTGCGGGCTCGACAACGCCACCGATGAAATCAGGACGTTTCGCTGTGACCGCATCGTCCGCGCATGGCGCCCCTCGAAGGCCTACTCCATCCCCGCTGACTTCAACCTGAACGATCGCCTGTTCTTTTCATTTGATTTTGCCGACCGGGACCCCGTTGCGGCAACGTTTTCGTTCGCGCCGCAAGCTCAGGCCGATATGGTCAGCGGCCTTACGCGCGGTCGAGGGGAGCTCGCGCGCACCGAAGAAGGCTGGACCTGGACCATCGGCGTGCGTAACCTTGATGCCGCGGCCTCGTTTTGCATGGAGCACGCTATGGACGGCATGAGGCCCGTGGCCCCCAAGGAACTCAAGCAGGCGTGGAACCGCCTTATCGAAAGGACGGTGCATGAGCATGCCCGCGCGTAAACTCACCAGTGAGCAGAGGCTCTCGCGCGCCATTGACGTCATGGAGGCCCTCTACGCCTCCGGGAGCGCGGGACTGACGAGAAATGAGATTTGCAGCCGCTTTGACATTTCCGGAACCTCGCTGGACGAGATTCTCGATATTGTCTCGACCCTCGCCGATCGCGAGTCGGGCGCCCGCATCATCTGCGAGCGTAACGGTGAACACGTATCCCTTACCGGCGATGCGGGACGCGTGCTGCCGCTGCGCCTGAGTGCCGCCGAAGGCGCCGTGCTCAATCACGAACTCGAATCACTGGGAATTGAGTTCCAGGCGGCAGCGCGCATCAGGCATGCCCTTTTGCCCGAAGAACTCGGTTACAACCAACGCGTCGTCGACACCGTAGCCCATGGATCGCATTGGCAACAGCTGAGCTGCGCCATTCGGGACGGCGTGCGCTGTCGCATTACCTATCGGTCGATGGATGATCAGCTGCCGCGCGAACGACTGATTGACCCCCTGCGTATCACGACGAACGGCGACCAGACATATCTGAACGCATGGGATGTCGAGATCGACGAGCAACGCTCCTACCGCATGGACAAGATCGAAGGTCTCGTCCTGACCGACGACTCCGTCGTACATCACGCATCGAATTCCGCATCCCTGCACGATTCCCTTGCCCAAGCCAAACAGAGCACAAAACTCCTCATGCCGCTCGACATGGCAGAGCGCCTAGACTGGGCCGGCATTATGTCGATCGAGCCTAACGGAGCAGGTGCGGCGACGGTAATCGCGCGCTACAGCTCCGAGCGCTGGCTGCTCAGCCAGGTTATAGCAGCGGGCGGAGCCATCCGCATTCTGGATGACCCCGCCCTGTCAAAACGCCTATGCGATATGGCGAAGACCTTAGCTTGTCCGCTCTAACGGCGGCGCTCGTGCGCTTGGCGCCACAACTGCAGATAGTGACCGATCTGCACCGATTCTATGCGCTGATAGGAACTCGTGGGCAGCGAAGTTAAAAACTTCTTGCCATAGCCCTTCGTCACCAGGCGCGGGTCGGCCAAGATGAGCACGCCGCAATCGGTCGACGAGCGAATGAGGCGGCCAGCGGCCTGTTTGACCTCGAGCACGGCCTCGGGCAGCGAATAGCGTGCCCAAGCGCGATCTTCGCGCAGATTGCGCTCGCACGAGAGCGGGTCCGTAGGGCTCGAGAACGGCAGCTTGGGGATAATGACGCAGCGCAGCGTCTCGCCGCTGGCATCAAACCCCTCCCAGAAGGCCTTGAGCGCAAAGAGCGACGAGGTCGGCTCGTTAATAAAACGGTCCCGCAAACGGCGCGGAGACGAGTTCCGCTGCTGGCAGTTAAGCTCCAGGCCTGCACGGGCCAGCTTGGGCTCCACGCGGGCGAACAGGTCCTCCATGTCGCGCCTGTTGGTGAACAGCGTGAGCACCGATCCGCCCATGGCAAGATGGGCATCGACCAGCACGCGCTCGAGCGCCGACAGGTAGCCTTCACGATCGCGCGGGTCGGGGATATCGCCGGCAACGACCACCGCCATATTCGAGTCAAAGTCATAGCTCGAATCCAGGTGCAGCGACGAGGATGTAGAAGCACCGATGCGATCGAGGCCGACCGCATGGTTGAAGTGCTCAAAACTCTTGGAAACCGTCATGGTCGCCGAAGCAAAGATGGCCGTGTGAACCTCGGGCAGCCACTCGTTGGCCAGGGCCTCACCGATATCGATGCGCTCGGCGGTCATAGACTCTCCACCGGCGCGCAGTCTGCGATTGACCTGCAGCGAGTAAACATAGTGCTCATCCGTACCGTCGATGATGAGCTTGAGGTTCTCGGCCAGCTCGTGCAGGCGGCGCGAAATGTCGCCCAGGTCGACAACGACCTCGGGTTTATCGGCAGAGACGGCCTGCACCAGCGCGTCTACACTTTTATCTGCCTGCCCCAGCGCGTCGATTGCGGTGTGGGCCGACTGCAAAAAGTCGTGCCAGTCGTCCGACTCACGCAGTTCGGGGCCAATCCACAGGTTCGCATTGTCATAGCCCCCTCGGGCGCGGCGACCAAGCTCGCGCACGCCATCGAACACATCGGCAATCGCCATGCTCGCGCGGGCAACCGTCGACGTCGCCTTGGCAGTGAGTCCCAGATAGAGTGTTGAGCCCTCGGAGGTGGCCAAATCACGGGAAACCTGGCTCAGCGCGCCAGCGCTCGAACCACCCAGACGCTCAAACAGCACGCGCGACTCATCGGCCGAAACCACGCGCGCCCACTGGCGGCGGGCCTCGCGCTCGATAGAATGGGCCTCATCGACCACCCAATGGCGAATAGGAGGCAAAATCCTTCCCTCGGCAGCAACGTTGCGGAACAGTAGGGAATGGTTGGTGACCACCACGTCCGCATGCGCCGCTCGGCGGCGCGCCCCATGGACCAGGCACTTATCCGGAAAGAACGGGCACAGGCGACGAGCGCACTCGCGCGAAGCCGTCGTAAAGTCGGGACGGTTGACGCTTCGCCAGCGAATGCCAAGCGAGTCGAGGTCGCCATCGGCAGACTGGCACACATACGCCATAATCACCGCAACCGCCGTGAGCGTGTCGGCGGGATCGCGCTTGGTGGTGATCTCGACCTGACCGCGACTCATGCGCTCGAGCTTACGCAGACACGGATAGTGGTCATATCCCTTGAGCGCACAAAACGACAGGCCGTCGGGCAGTTGCTCGGCAAGTTTTGGC
Source organism: uncultured Collinsella sp. (assembly GCA_934654835.1). Classification (GTDB taxonomy): domain Bacteria; phylum Actinomycetota; class Coriobacteriia; order Coriobacteriales; family Coriobacteriaceae; genus Collinsella. Next base: position 17,567 of record CAKUGY010000018.1, on the reverse strand, counting down.
AGTTCATGGTACATAAGCTGATCGGCAAGGTTGTTCGATTTGGTCGCGATGCCAACGGTAATGTTGTTGCGATGCGCAGCCTCGGCAAAAGGCACCAGATAGGCCATCGACTTACCGACGCCCGTACCCGCCTCGATTACACGGTGGGTGCCCGTGACCAGTGCATCGCGCACCTCAACCGCCATCGCGATCTGTTCGTCGCGCGGCTCATAGGTGGGGTACATGCGATTGACGAGGCCGCCCGGGGCATAATCCGCCTCGATTTCCTCACGGCTTGGCATCCTAAGGACCGGCAGCTCGTCCGCATCAACGCGATCGTCTGCGCGATCAGCCTTGAGTACGTCGGCGCGAGCGGCGCTGAGCGAAAAGATCGAACCCGGGTTCTGGCCAGCCAGGAAAGAAAAAATGGGGCGATAGGACCAAGGCACGTCCGCGTGCATGTCCGCTAAACGCGCCATAAGACCCTGAGGCAGGTCGGTAAGCGCCACGAGTAGCACGCGCCACACCCCACACAGGGCGTCGACGTCAGCATTCGCGCGATGCGACACCGAGTCGCAGCCGAACAGATCGGCCATAAAGGACAGCTTGTGCGAAGCCAGGCGCGGAAGCGCAATGCGCGACAGCGCCAATGAATCGATCCAAATATCGCTGACGTTGACGCCGCCCTTGACCGACTCGATAAACGAACGATCAAAGGTGGCGTTATGCGCGATGACCGGGCAGCCACCGACAAAATTGGCGAGAGCAGCCACGGCGTCAACGGCCGACGGGGCATCAGCCACATCGGCGTTCGTAATGCTCGTGAGCTCGGTAATCTCGGCAGGAATCAACTGCTTGGGATGCACGAATGTATCGAAACGGTCAACGACCTCGCGGCCCGAAAGGCGGGCCGCGGAAATCTCAATCAGCTCATTGTCCTGCACCGAAAGACCCGTGGTCTCGGTATCGAGGACGATGACATCCTCTTCGATGAGGCCGAACGATTGCGTCTTAGCGCGCTCGGCGAGCGTGGCATAGGAGTCGATGACAAATTGCGGCGTTCCAGGAGATACAGCGTCCTCGATTAGCATGCAACGCCCGCTCGACGGAGGCCCATACGAATCAGGCTGTCGCAGACTTGCGGGAACGTCATGTCGTCGGTGTGGCGGATCTCATCCGGATACAGCGACGTATCGGTCATGCCGGGAATGGTGTTGGTCTCGAGGATGACAGGTCCGTCCTCGCTCACGATAAAGTCGCTGCGCGAGATGCCCAGGCAACCGAGCGCCTTGTGGGCAGCGCAGGCGAGCTCTTGAGCGCGAGCATAGTTTTCGGGCGAAATCTGCGCCGGAATACGGTGAATATCCGTGGGATCGACGTACTTAACGTCCAGGTCGTAGAACTCGCAGTCCTCGGGCTTGCGAATCTCGACGATCGGCAGGGCGCGAACTTCATCCTCGCCATACACGCCCACCGTGATCTCGGTTCCCTCGATGCACTTCTCGACCAGCACCTTATCACCGTACTCAAAGGCCTTGGCGATGGCAGCGGGCAGCTCAGAGGGCTCATGGACCAGGGAGATGCCATAGCTCGAACCGTTGACGGCGGGCTTCACAAAGCAGCGCTCGCCACAAATCTCGACGATACGATCGATATCGACCTCATCTCCCGTCTCAAGCGCCAGGCCGGGGGCAATGGGGATGCCCGCCTTGGCGTACAGGAGCTTCGAGACCTCTTTATCGGCACCACAGGCGCTCGCGAGCACGCCCGAAGCCGTGTAGGGGATACCCAAGGTCTCCATGGCCCCCTGCATGGCGCCATCCTCGCCGCCGGCGCCGTGCATGGCGATAAACGCCACGTCAAAACCGCCGGTCGCCATGGTTACCATAAAGTCTTCGGCGGCCGTGTCCAGAAGCTCCACCGAAGTGTAGCCGGCCTCCCTCAGGGCCACCACGACGTTCTTTCCCGAATTGAGCGAGATCTCGCGCTCAGCGGAATGACCGCCCGCCAAGACCGCTACGTGCATGTTCTCTAGGCTTTTACCCGGCATGGGCAGACTCCTCCTCTATAATTTCTGCAGCTGATACCATATTGTAGCGATACCGTCTACGTTTCCCCAAAATCGAAAGGCTTCCATGAATCCCAGGACTAAATCTCAGGACATTCGCGACTTGAGCCAAAACGATATCCGCGAGCTTGTTGCCGAACTTGGCCAGCCCGCCTTCCGCGCGAAGCAGCTCATCGAGTGGGTCTTTGAGAAGAACGTTTGTTCGTTTGACGACATGACCAACCTCCCCAAGGCCTTCCGCGAGCAGCTCAAAGAGGCTTTCGCCTTTGACACGCCGACCGAGCTCACTAAGCAGGTTTCCAAGGATGGCTCTCGCAAATACCTGCTTGAGTATCATGACGGCATCTCCGTCGAGACCGTTGGCATGCCCCGTCGCAACAAGCTGTCCGTCTGCGTTTCCACCCAGGCAGGCTGTGGCATGGGCTGCGCTTTCTGCGCCACTGGCCTCAACGGCCTCAAGCGCTCGCTGACTGCCCAGGAGATCGTTGACCAGGTACTCCACGTTTCCAACGACTTCGGCGAGCGCGCTACGAGCGTAGTCTTCATGGGTCAGGGCGAGCCCTTTGCCAACTATGACGAGGTGCTCAAGGCCCTGCGCATTCTCAATGATCCCGACGGCATCGGTATCGGCGCGCGCCACCTCACCGTGTCTACCAGCGGCGTTATTCCCGGCATTCGCAAGTTTGCCGACATTCCCGAGCAGTTTACGCTCGCCGTCTCACTGCACTCCGCAATCCAGTCCACGCGCAACAAGCTTATGCCCGGCGTTAAGAAGTACACGCTCCTGCGCCTCCATGAGGCGCTCCAGCTCTACACAGAAAAAACCGGTCGCCGCCCGACGTATGAGTACGCCATGATCGAGGGCGTCAACGACACGAACCCCGAGATGCAGGCGCTCTGCGACTTCTGCGAGGGAACGCTGTGCCATGTCAACCTGATTCAGCTCAACGATATTGAGGGCAGCCCTCTCAAGCCGTCACCGATCCACAAGGTTGAAGATCTCCAGCGTCGTCTTGAGTCCCGTGGTATCGAGACCACAATCCGCAATTCTCGAGGCAATGATATTGATGCTGCCTGTGGCCAGCTCAAGCAGCGCTTCAAGGTACAAAAGAACGCGTAGGGGAGACCAACCCGAACGTTTCATGTGAAACATCGAACAGCCCCGGTAGCCTAATTGCAACCGGGGCTGTTTCATATTCATCGATCGTTAGAGCTAATCGGACGAAATTCCTCTTTAATCTGAACGAAATAAAGGGTCCTTGTTCTGAATTTCAGACAAGGACCCTTTTAAAAAAGGCGAGTAATTGTTAGGTACCTAAAAACCTACATTCTCCCACTGGTGATTAACCCACTCTTGGTTAATCTTGGGATTCTTAGTTACCTGAGCCGTACGCATTGCGACATCCTCGGTCATTACATCCATTTTCTTCTTAGATGTATCTACGATATCCCGTGCACCACGAAGCAAGCGGCCGCGTAGCTCATCATTTGTCGCAACCTTATACCCCGCGAAAGCACCAACTGCAACGGTTGCGGCTAAAGCAAGAGCAGTCAGAACTTTATTCTTCATCCTGGCCTCCTTGATCAAATTGGATCATCTCACCAAGAATGCGAGACAGTTCTTCTTCATCCTTAAATTCAATCTCGATCTTATTCTTACCGCGAGAGCTCTTTACGCGAACGTTTGTGTTAAACACCTGACGTAGGACACGTGCCGCCTTTTTAAAGGACTGAGGCGTCGCAGGGCGAGGTGTTTTCGGAGTCTCTCCGGCAGAAAACAATGGAGCAAGATTTTCTGTCGCACGGACGGATAATCCTTCAGCAACTACCTTCTCCGCCAACTTTATACGTGCATCTTCATACGGAACAGCAAGGATGGCACGCGCATGGCCAGCAGTCAGCTTACCTTCAAAGATCATCTGCTGAACGACCTCGGGGAGATCAAGCAGACGCAGTGAGTTGGTGATGGCAGAGCGGGACTTACTGACTGCTTTTGACAAAGCCTCCTGAGTCATACCACTCGCATCGATGAGCTGTCGATATCCCTTAGCTTCTTCGACAGGATTAAGATCTGAACGCTGCAGATTCTCTATGAGTGCAAGTGCAAGCATCTCTTCATCGTCAACATCTTTGATAATGACGGGGAGTTCTTCAAGTCCTGCGAGTTTTGAAGCCTGATAGCGACGCTCGCCGGCAATAATCTCATAACCATTACCATGCTTACGCACCAGAAGCGGCTGTAGAACACCATGTTCCTGAATTGACTCGCTCAATTCACGAAGCTCAGTCTCGTTAAAATGAATTCGCGGCTGATTAGGGTTCGGAACGATATCTTCGATAGGGAGTTTAGTCTCCGAAGCCGCATTTGCTGCTGACGCCGAAGAACCGCCAGTCTCGTACTCGGCTTCTGAGACCAAGGCGTTGAGTCCGCGGCCCAATCCGCCGCGCTTTTTAGGGCTAGGCACGCTTAATCACCTCTTTAGCAAGGTTCATATACGCCTTTGCACCCTTATTCTGAGGTGCATAGGTAATTACCGGCTCACCGAATGACGGCGCTTCCGATATTTTTACAGTACGCGGTATCAAGGTCTTAAATGCCTTCTCGCCAAAATACGATTGGACCTCTTCGACAACCTGATTCGAAAGCGATGTGCGCGAATCATACATAGTCATAAGCACGCCATATGTATCAAGAGACTTATTCAGGCGCGATTTGACCATTTTCATCGACTCGAGCAGCTTCGTAACGCCTTCAAGTGCGTAATACTCGCACTGAATCGGAATCAGAACGCTGTCCGCTGCAGTCAACGCGTTAATGGTAAGCAGCCCAAGTGAAGGAGGACAGTCGATAAAGATGAAATCAAACTCATCCTGAATCGGTTCGAGCAGGTCTTTGAGGCGAGTTTCACGAGCAATAGCGCTTACAAGCTCAATTTCGGCGCCAGCAAGCTGAATAGTTGCCGGAATAACAAATACTTTTTTACAATTTGTATCCAGAACAAGCGATTCAGCCGGAACGTCATTCAACAATGCATCATAGATGCAATGTTCAAGCTCTTCTTTTTCGATTCCAAAGCCACTGGTGCTATTGCCTTGCGGGTCAAAATCAACAATCAAGGTTTTTCGGCCCTGTTCACCAAGCGCTGCTGCAAGGTTTACGGCAGTCGTGGACTTACCCACACCGCCCTTTTGGTTGATGATTGCAATGATACGCGTGTCTTTAGCGCTTTTAGAACGCTTAACGTCGCGAAATCCCACGGTCCCTCCTGGTGTATTTTAAGCTGTTAAACGGAGGATGTTTCACGTGAAACATTCCGAATCGAAATCAACCGCTATGTTTCACGTGAAACACAGCGAATCGTACATAACCATTATGTTTCACGTGAAACATCTAGGCAAGCGGATTCTTCTTCGCCATGCCATTAGCACGTGGAAGAGAAACTGATGAAGGGCGTGACTTCTTAAGAATAATGAACTCGCGATGACCTAATCCATTCGGTAAATCTAAATCATCGGTAAGAAGTGTTGTAAAGCCGCAGATCTTGGAAGCAGCCTCGCCAGAATCAAGCTCTTCATCCGTGGGATTGCCCTTAGTAATGACAAAGAGGCCGCCGTCTTTCAAATATGGAGAAGCATATTCAACAAGGACCGGGAGCGGAGCAAGCGCACGCGCAGTAACAACAGCAAATTGCTTCTTATGAGAACGTGCATATTCTTCTAGACGATCATGAATAGCACGAGCATGCTTCAGGCCAAGTCCCCTAACAAAAGAGTTAACGGCATCGACCTTCTTACCAACTGAATCGATATAGGTTGCCTTACGACCGCTGACAATAGTCAGCGGAATGCCAGGGAAACCAGCACCAGTGCCCATATCAAGCAGCGCGCCCTCAGGGGCCTCATTGATATAAGGAAGTAATACCAGTGAGTCCAGAATGTGAAGAACGGCAGCGTCTTCGATATTTAGGATACGTGTGAGATTGGTAGTCTTATTGGTCTCAAGAACAAGATCCAGATGCTGAATACAAGTACGAAGGTCATTCTCGGAAACCTTCAAAGAATAGTCTTTGCAATACGAAATGAGACGGCTCAACATCTGGTTCGCCTGCTCATCAGTCAATACAAACAAGACGACTCCTTTCTGACAAAAATCAGTGTATCGAGAACTTTTGACAAAAAAAGGGGACGTGGAAACCACGTCCCCTTAGCATAAGCTCGAGTAGATTATCGAGCAACAATCACTACGTGACGATCGGGGTCAGAACCCTCGGAATGGGTATCAACCGCATCGTTGCCACGAAGTGCAATATGAACCAGTCGGCGCTCATAGGCATTCATAGGCGGAAGCGAAACACTCTTGTGAGTGCGAATAGCACGCTCGGCAGCAGACTGAGCCATAGATGCGACCTTGTCCTGACGGCGGCTCTTGTAGCCCTCAACGTCCACCACAACCGGATACCTAAAGCCAAGCTTACGGCTTACCAGAAGCGAGAACATAACCTGAAGGGCATCAAGCGTACGACCGTGACGGCCGATGAGAACAGCAAGGTCAGGAGCCGTTACATCCAGAATCAGCTCGCCCTCATCGCCCTCATACTCATCGATAGGAGAGTTGGCGGCATCGAAGTGCGAAAGGATGGAACGCAGAATAGAAATCGCAACATCGGCAATGGTGTCAAGCTCCTCATCGGTCAGCTCTTCACCAGCCTTGTAGCGCTGTGCAATCTCGGGATAATCGCCCGCAACCTGCGGGGCAACCTCCTCAAGCATATCCTCGATGATCTCTTCAGACATAACGTACTCCAAAAGTTAGGTACCTAAATAAGATTGATATCCCGACTACTTCTTCTTGTGCGGACGCGGCTTCTTCTCGCGGCGCGTAACCTCAACCTGCAGCGGGGCGTTCTTAAGACGCTCCTCCTCATCGGCCTTGGCCTTGTCGATAACCTTCTGCGTCACGAAGATCTGCTGGATAACCTGCCAGGCAGAAGACACGTCGTAGTACAGCAGAACGCCGACGGGCAGGCTCCAGCCCATCCAGAGCATCATGACGGTCATGACGACGGCCATCATGCGCATGCTCTGAGCCTGCTGACCAGTCTGGTTGCGCGACATATACAGCTGCGGAATCAGGGTCAGGACGGCAAACAGAATCAGGCAGACCAACGCCGGCAGAGCAACCATAAAGCCATCGGCAAAGGAAGCGCTCGGCGTCGTGGTCAGATCGGGCAGGATGTTAAAGAACGAGAACGTACCCTCGTCAAAGTACTGCGGCAGATTGCGCAGCAGCGTGAACAGGGCAAACAGGATAGGCATCTGAATCAGTAGCGGCAGACAACCAGCCATGGGGTTGAACTTGTTCTCGCTGTAGAACTTCTGCATCTCCTCGGCCTGACGCTGGGGATCGTCGGCATAACGCTCCTGGATCTCGAGCATCTTGGGCTGCAGCACCTGCATACGTGCCGTCGACTTGGTCGACTTGAGCATAAGCGGCGTCAGCAGCAGACGGATAATGACCACCAGGATGATGATGGACAGGCCCCAGTCGACCGCAAAGGTCTGGATGAGCTTGAGCAGCTCGAAAAGGATGTTAACGATCCAATCCCACATGTAAGTTTTCCTCCGATAGCGAGTGCCCGCTAGGGCACAGGGTCATAACCGCCGACGTGCAGGGGATTGCAGCGAGCGATGCGCCTCACGGCAAGCCAGCAGCCTCTCAAAACACCGTACTTCTCAATCGCCTGAACGGCGTATTGCGAGCACGTTGGATAATAAATGCAGGCGTCAGGTAATAAGGGCGAAATAACCTGTTGATATATGCGAATAGGAGCGATGGCAACACGTCGCAAAACGTGATTGCTCATCGCTCCTCCCCGGCAACGCCGGCGCGTTTCATAAGCGAACGCAACGCCTTGTCCATCTCCTGCGGCGAGGAAACCCTCGTCTTGGGAGTTGCGAACAAGATGATGTCATAACCCGCAACGGGAAATCCGCAGCTGCGGGCGGCCTCGCGCATCACACGCTTAGAACGGTTGCGCACGACCGCACAACCGAGCCGTTTAGCACCAACGAAGGCGACCCTTCCGGAGTCGCCTTCGCCAACCGATTCACATATGGTCATTCGAATCAGAGGGTGATTGAAACGACGCCCCTGACTGAACACATGCTCGAAATCTTGCCGAGACTTAATAGTCTTCATGCGAGATGTGTGTATCGCTGCTAGACAGTGAGACGCTTGCGGCCCTTGGCGCGACGACGGGCGAGCACGGCACGACCACCCTTGGTGGCCATACGGGCACGGAAGCCATGGGTCTTGGCACGCTTACGCTTATTAGGCTGATACGTACGCTTCATCTTAAGTTCCTCCTGCTGCATTTCGAGTGTCCGCGGGGACGCGGACGCAGATATAGACACGTGAGCTTGAAGATTGTAGGGAAATCAATGTTCAAATGTCAAGAAATCAAAGGTAAAAGGTTGCAAAGAGTACACGGTTCCCCCATAAGCAGAATCGGTATTTGAGGCAGTGGGCAACTTTTCACGATATTTCATCGAGTTTTCAACAGGTCATGTTGGCAATGTTGAGAACTTTTCGTCCGATTTCCAAAGTTTTCAACAGGTTTTGAAAAGTTGTCGAAAGATGAGAAACATTGCACGGTGAGCTACTATTTGTTCGAAACCTTTTGAAAGATTGCGAGCGGCATGTCTGACGACTTTTACACCATGGTCGACTCCGGAGATCCGGCACCCGACAACGAGCACATCACCGGCGTACGCGAAGAGCGCGACGAGGGTGAACAGACCGCAGTAAAAGCGCCGGCAGCGATGTATGCGGCGCGCATAGCGGTATACGACGACATGCTGTCGACCCCGCGCGTGATCGTCATCGAGCCGCAAGACGTCCGCACGTATCTGGAAGAGACGACCAACACCGTCTACCAATGCATGAAGGAACAGGGCGGCCATATCTCGCTCATGGTCATTCGCGAGATTGTCGAAAACTTTATCCACGCCCACTTTGCAGAGCCCATCATCTCGATCCTGGACGGCGGAGACACGATTCGCTTTGCAGACCAGGGGCCGGGCATCGATGACAAGGAGCGCGCCTTTGACTTTGGCGTGACCAGCGCAAACAGCAAGATGAAGCGGTATATTCGCGGAACTGGAGCGGGTTTTCCCATGGTGCAGGAGTACCTGGAAAACGCCGGCGGTGCCGTCTCCATCGAAGACAACATGGGCAACGGCACCGTGGTGACCGTGAGCCTGAACCCCAAGCGCGTGCAGGAAATCGAACGCGCCGGCGGGCGTGGCGCCGCCGTGCGCCCCGAGACCGAGCAGGCGGTCTATCCCCTGCCGGGAGCTTTTACACAGCAGCCCATGGCAGCACAGCAGACACAACCGCCCATGATGCAGATGCAGCAGCCCGGTATGCTCCCCATGCAGGGGTCCCCGGCGGCGTCGATGCCGGCGCTTTCAAACACTCCAGAGGGCATGCCTCCGACAGACCAGGATGTCGCCGCTCAACAATCGTCAGGCATGCCGGGCGGCCAACAAATGGGTTATCAACCGTACCCGCAGGGGTATCCATACCAACAAGTACCGCAGCAGGGGTACGGGTACGCCCAGCAGTATCCACAACAGTACCAGCAGGGATACCAACAGCCGTACCAGCAGATGCCTCAGCAGCAGTACAACCCATGGGTCCAGCAGGTACCGGCGCAGCCTTACCAGCAGTGGCCGCAAAGTTTTCAACAGCAGATGCCGCCCATGCAGAGTTCTCAACAACCAGCAGCTCAAATGATGTATCCTAATGCGGCGAATCAGTATGCACAGCCACAGCCGGACGTGTTCGTAAGCGACCGCGGCAACGCCGCGCTAGGCTATCTGGCGCAAAATCAGGCGTGCGGCGCAACCGATCTGGCGAGGGCGTTTGGAAATTCGGCCCCCACTTGGTCACGCACGCTCAATGATTTGGCACAGGCCGGCTTGGTCATCAAGCATGGCCAAAAATACCATCTGACCGAACTCGGCGCCGCTCGCGTGCGAGCTCAGAGCTAAAGGACGGGAGAGACAGTGGACGAGGAAGCAAGCATCATCCTGGGGGATGCTATCGCCTTTTGCCAGCGCGACGGCCAAGATGCACGCCTCATCAACATGCTGGGGCAGTCGCGCGCCGTGAGCCTGACCGAAGACACGCTCACGATCGAGGCCCCTTCGCGCTTTGCCATCGCACAGCTCAAAAAGCACCAACCGACGATCGAGGCCTATCTAGAGGAAATCGCCTTTGCGCCGATCGCGCTCGACATCGTGGCGCCGCAGAGTGCCGCGGCTGATTCCGCTGCCGCAACAGCACCCGTCGCTCCCTCGGTAGCGACCGCAGCAGCCGCAACGACACCCGCGCCCAGGGCCGGTGATGTTTCCCGTGAAACCATGGGAGAGGCACAGCAGGCGCCCGCGGCGCCGTCGGGCCCGGTGACATCAACGCCCGCGCCCGTCACGCATATGCCCATCGCCCACGACACGACGCCGGGCGAGGACTCGGGCATTGCGATCAAGAACACGCTTTCGGCCGACGACTTTCGCCGCATGATGAATCAGATGAAGGGCGGCGCGCCGGCAAAGACCGCGCACGCAGCGGCCCCCGCTACTCCTGCGGCGGCACCGGCGGCACCGGCGGAGCAGAACACAGACGGTGCCCCGCTCGCCGCAAACTCAAAATTCACCTTTGAGAACTTTGTCTACGGCCCCGAGAACAGCCATGCCTATCGCTCGGCGCTCAAGTTCGCCGCCCTGGCGGACGAGCGCGGCACGTGCACGTCACTGTTCATCTACGGCAAATCGGGACTGGGCAAGACCCACTTGCTGCTCGCCATCAAAAATGAGCTCGCGGAGAAATCTCCCGAGATTAAGGTCAAATACGCCAATTCCCAGGCGTACCTGGACGACCTGATGACCGAGTTCGACCGTCAAAAGAAGAGCAACGCCCCCATCATGCAGGCATACCACGGCGTGGACGTGCTCATCATCGACGACATCCAAAACATTATCGGCAAGCGCGCGAGCGTGGATTACTTTTTCCAGCTCATGGACGAGTTCATCCGCAACAACAAAAAGGTCGTGATCGCAGCCGATCGCGCACCCAAAGACTTGAGCATGGACGAGCGCCTGACCAGCCGCTTTAATGCCGGCATGCTCTGCTTGGTCGCAGAGCCCAGCTATGAGATGAAATACAAGATCTTGCAGCGCTATTACGAGAACACCATCGCCGCAGCACCCGAGGCGGGCGACGATTCGCTGCTGGCGGCCTACGGTGGCGACGGCGGACACCTGACCGACGAGCACTTTAAGCACATGGCCGAGGTCTCGGGAACCAACATCCGCGAGCTCGAGAGCTTCTGCGAGCGCTGTGCCGGCGAGGCTGGCGACCGCGAACGCGAGGGCGGGGAGCTCACCTTTGACGATATCGACACCATCGCCAGTCAGTACTTCGACACGTCGGCCAAAAAGATCAACGTTCAGACGGTCCAGTCCGTCATCGAGGAGCAGTACGGCGTAACGCACGAGGAGCTCATCGGCCCGCGTCGTAACGCCAATATCGCCAAGGCACGTCACATAGCCATCTATCTGGCGATTGAGATGTGCGAGATGACGACCACGGCGGTGGGCGCCGAATTTGGCAACCGCAACCACTCGACCGTCAGTACGAGCTACAAAAAAGTCCAGAAGATGATTCAGGAAGACAGAACCGTCACCGAGGACCTCAAGTCGCTGCGAGACAAAATTACACTGCGCTCGTAGGGAAATAGAGACACCTGTTGAAAACTTGTCGAAACCACGGGCATAAGGTGTCTAAAACCCGACCCGCGGTGACGAAAAGTTTTGCGCAGGTTTTGAACGTGGAAAACGACCCCTGTTGCACACAGGCTACTGTCGATTCTCTTTCTGGGCCTGACCTGCGTCTTTGCGAGTAATCAACAGTTTCGTCAGTGCTATTACTATTATTAAGATATTTATATCTATAGAAAGGTATTAAAAGATGAAGTTCACCGTCAGCCAGAGCTCGCTTACACAAGCTATCGGCGTCGTTATGAAGGGAGTCGCTTCGGCATCCACCCTCCCCATCCTTTCGGGCGTACTCGTTAAGGCGCAGGACGGCATCTTGGAATTCCAGACCTCTAACTACACCATCTCGATTCGTCATCGCATCGCGGCACATGTCGAAGAAGAGGGCGAGATGGTTATCCCCTGCAAGATGCTCTCCAACATTACCAAGACGCTCCCCGACGCTCCGGTCACCTTTGAGCTGTCTGAGCGCCAGGTGCTGATTGGGTGCGAGAAGAGCTCTTTTCGCCTGAACACGCTCGACGCCAACGACTTCCCCGAGTTTCCGGCCTATGCCATCGAGAGCGCCGTTGAGCTTCCGACCGACGTCCTGTCCGAAATGGTCGGCCGCGTGTGGCGCGTCACCTCGACCGACAAGGCCCGCCCCATCCTGGGCGGCGTACACATGAAGGTCGAGAACAACACCGTGCGCCTGGTGGCGACTGACTCCTTCCGTCTGGCCGTATGCGATACGCAGGTCGAGACCTCGACCCTCGAGGGCTCCTTTGAGCTCAACGTTCCCGCCGACGCCTTCAACGACGCTCTGAGCATTATGGCCAGCCAGGCCACCATCATGATCGGTGCCACCGACACCCAGGTCGTCTTTGAGGCCGGCAACACCACCTACGTCTCGCGCCGTATCGAGGGCGTGTATCCCAACTACAAGCAGCTCATCCCCGATTCGTGCGTGACGAGCGTCAAGATCGACGTGGCTGCCTTCAACGCGGCCCTCAAGCGTGTGGCGGTTATCGCGAGTGCCAACCCCGCCGTCAAGTTCGAGATCGATGTCGAGAACGGCCAGATGGGCCTGTCCTCCATCTCCAACGACCAGGATCTGGCGCAGGAGACGATTGATGTCGAGGCCGAGGGCGAGTCGGGCACCATCGCCTTCAACTACCACTACATCTTTGGCTGCCTGAACGCCCTGTCCAAGGAGAAAGAGATCACGCTGGAACTCAAGAGCTACTCGCAGGCGGGCATCTTCAAGTCCTACGACAAGATCAACTACCTGTACCTGGTCATGCCGGTTCGCATCTAGCGGTCGCTCCATGGCCATGTTCGCTCGCGATCTTTCCGTCGCACACTACCGCAGCTTCGATAGTTACCGCCTTGTTCTGGACGATGGCGTGACGGTACTCGCGGGGCCCAATGCGGCGGGAAAGACCAATCTCATAGAGGCGCTGCAGCTGCTGACGAGCGGCGCCTCGTTTAGGCACCCGACCGCCGCCGAGCTGGTGCATGACGGCGTGGGCTCATGCCGAGTCCAGCTGAGGCTCGAGGGCGATGGCCGCGTGCTGGACATGGGGCTGAATGTGGAGGATGGCAAACGCTCGTTTAGCCGCAACGGTAAGAAGTGCTCCGCCGCCGGTGTACGCGGCGTGCTGCCGAGCGTGCTGTTTTGTCCGGACCACCTGGACATGGTCAAACGAGGTGCCAGCGTGCGCCGTGCCGCGCTCGACGACTTTGGCGTGCAGCTGAGCGCGCGCTATGCCGATCTGGCAAGTGCCTACGGGCGTTGCGTGACCCAGCGCAACGCCCTTCTCAAGGAGAGCTGGTGCTGCCGCGAGATGCTCGGCGCCTGGAACGAGTCCATCGCCCGCGCTGGATCCGCTTTGCTGGTGCATCGCCTTGCCCTGCTCGATCGCCTGACGGGTCACGTGCGCGATGCCTACGGGCAAGTTGCGTCTGGCGAGACCGCCCATGTGTCCTATACATCCACGTTGGGCGATTTGCCCCAGACCGACGATCGAGAGGAGCTCAAGGGTTGGGCGTACGAGCGTATGCTCGCGGCCCTCGACGAGCACGCCGACGAGGAAATTCGCCGCGGCGTGACGCTCGTGGGCCCGCATCGGGACGAAATCGAGTTTAGCGTGGCGGGGCGGTCTGCCCGCTCGTTTGCCAGCCAGGGCCAGCAGCGTACGCTGGTGCTGGCGTGGAAAGTGGCCGAGGTGGCGGTCGCCCGCGATATCCTGGGCACCGCACCGCTGCTGCTTTTGGACGACGTGATGAGCGAGCTCGACGGTGAGCGCCGTGCCGCTTTTCTGCAACTGATCGGTGATGACATCCAGACGGTCATTACTACTACCAACTTGGGGTACTTTACCGATGACCTGCTCGATCGAGCCAAGGTGGTGAGCATGGGTGAGGCGTGCTAATTACGAGCGTGAGAGCGAAACGGTCGCCTTCAGCGGCTTTTTAAACGCAGAGCGCCAGCGCATTCTGGCCGCGGCGACACCCGAGCGCCGCGCGCAGATGGAGGCCGCCGAGGAGTCGCGCGCGGTCTATCGCGCGTGGAATGCCGTGTGTTCGGGCACGCGTGAGGGACGCCATGTGACGGGCCTGCGCTATCTGCCCGAGTCTAATGAGCTGCTGGTATATCTCGATTCGCCCTCATGGACGCAGGAGATGACGCTGCTGCGCGAGATCATCCGCGCACGCATGGAGCGTGCCGGGGCCCATGTGGACGGCCTGGTGTTTAAGACGACGGCTCCGGGGCATACGCCTCCCGCTGCCAAGGAGCGCCTGCGCCCGGCGATGCCCGAGCGCCCGCCGGCCCCGCACGCCGACCTGAGTGCGTCCGAGCGTGAGGAAATTGAGCGCCAAGTGGCACCCATCGAAGACCAAAAACTGCGCGAGGCCCTCGAGAACGCCATGAGGGCCAGTGCCGAGTGGGCCAAGGGCGCACAAAGCAAAAAAGAGCCTTAAATCGCATCTGGTGGCCTTGTAGAGCCAAATACCCTCGTCCCCGAGGGTATTTTTTTACGATAAACTAGTAAGGCTGTACACATTTTCTTAACTGAAGGAGGACGTGTGGCAAACGAAAACGATTACGATGGCGGCGAGATTAAGATCCTCGAAGGTCTCGAGGCCGTTCGTAAGCGCCCGGGCATGTACATTGGCTCGACGAGCGCCAGCGGTCTGCATCACCTGGTGTGGGAGATCGTTGATAACTCCGTCGACGAGGCCATGGCCGGTTTCTGCACCGAGATTCAGGTGACGGTCCACGCCGACAACTCCATCACGGTCGTCGACAACGGGCGCGGCATCCCCGTCGACGAGCATCCTATCAAAAAGATCCCGACGCTCGAAGTCGTTATGACGATTCTGCACGCCGGTGGTAAGTTCGATAACTCGGCCTACAAGGTCTCGGGCGGCCTGCACGGCGTGGGTATCTCCGTCGTCAACGCGCTGTCCAAGCGTGTGGTCGTTCAGGTGTGCCGCGACGGCAGCATCTACGAGATGGAGTTCTCGCGCGGCAAGACCGTCAAGAAGATGGAGGTCGTGGGCACTTCGGAGACGACGGGTACCACCGTCTCTTTCTGGCCCGACGACGAGATCTTCGAGACCTGCATCTACGATTTCGATACGCTGCACAACCGTCTGCAGGAGACGGCGTTCCTCAATAAGAACCTCAAGATCGTGCTGACCGACGAGCGCGAGGCTACTCCCCGCGTGGAGGAGTTTTGCTACGAGGGCGGCATCATCGACTTCGTCAAGTTCCTCAACGACGGCAAGGACGTCCCCGAGGCCTTTAAGGAGCCCATCTACATCGAGGGCAAATCGGATCCGGACGCGCCCGTGACCAAGATGGGCGAGGTCGAGGTATCCCTGCAGTGGAATAGCGGCTACGGCGAGAACGTCATGTCGTTTGCCAACGACATCTACACCCCCGAGGGCGGTATGCACCTCGAGGGTTTCCGTACCGCCCTCACCCGCGTGATCAACGATTACGCCCGTAAGCAGAATCTGCTCAAGGAGAAGGACGCCAACCTGACCGGCGACGACGTGCGCGAGGGTCTTTCGGCCGTTATCTCGGTCAAGCTGCCCGATCCGCAGTTTGAGGGCCAGACCAAGGCTAAGCTCGGCAGCTCCTACATGCGCGCATTGACGCTCAAGATCGTGACCGACGGTCTGGCCGATTATCTGGAGGAGCATCCCAAGCCCGCCCGCGAGATCGTCAAGAAGGCCCAGCAGGCCTGCAAGGCCCGCAACGCCGCCCGCAAGGCGCGCGAGGCGACCCGCCGCAAGAGCCTGCTCGAGACGGCGTCGCTACCCGGCAAGCTCGCCGACTGCTCGGTGCGCGACGCCGAGCTGACCGAGCTCTTCATCGTAGAGGGCGACTCGGCAGGCGGTTCGGCCAAGGACGGCCGTCGCCGAGACATCCAGGCGATTCTGCCCCTGCGCGGCAAGATTTTGAACGTCGAGCGCGTGGGCGACCATCGCGCGTTTTCGAGTGACACCATCCAGTCGCTGATCACCGCGATTGGCTGCGGCGTCACGACGAGTGCCGGCGACGGCGGCGACTTCGACATCTCCAAGGCGCGCTACCACAAGATCATCATCATGACCGATGCAGACGTCGACGGTGCGCACATCCGCATCCTGCTGCTGACGTTCTTCTACAAGTACATGCGCCCGCTGATCGATGCTGGTTATGTCTACGTTGCCTGCCCGCCCATCTTTGGCATCAAGGTGCGCAACAAGATTCACTACGTGTATCCCAACGGCCGCCAGCCCGAAGACGAGATCCTGCGCGACACCATCCAGAGCCTGGGCCTGAACCCCGACGATAACGACGAGGACGGCAAGGCCAAGGACGGCAAGATCACCAAGAAGCGCAAGGGCTATACCGTCCAGCGCTACAAGGGCCTGGGCGAGATGGACCCCAAGCAGCTTGCCTCGACGACGATGGACCCCAAGACCCGTATCCTGCAGCGCGTGACGATCGAGGACGCCGTGGTGGCGGACCGCGCCGTGCGCGAGCTGATGGGCTCCGAGGTCGGCTATCGCCGCGAATATATTGAAAAACATGCGCATGATGCGCGTTTCCTTGACGCTTAAGAGGAGGTAACGTGGCAGACGATATCAACAATAACGAGGGTATGGACGAGGCCGGCGACGCCGGTATGCCCGATGATCTGAAGCGCCTGCTCGCCCGCGCCGAGCAGGGCGAGGACGGCGACCCCGATGCCTACAACCCCGATGCCGACGAGGACGAGGAAGAGGGTGACGACGGCGAGCTCGAGGAGAGCTTTGGCGAAGTCGACCGCGGCGCCTCCGCAGGCGAGGACATCAACGGCGGCCAGCTCCAGATTTCGGAGTTCGGCCGCGAGATGAAGCAGTCGTTCATCGAGTACTCGATGTCGGTCATTACGGCGCGCGCCCTGCCGGACGTGCGCGATGGCCTAAAGCCGGTGCACCGTCGCATCCTGTACGCGATGAACGAAAGCGGCATCTACCCCAACCGCCCGCACAAGAAGTCGGCCTGGACGGTCGGCGAAGTTATCGGTAAGTACCACCCGCACGGTGACTCCGCGGTCTACGAGGCCATGGTTCGTCTGGCGCAGTGGTTCTCCATGCGCACGCCGCTCATCGACGGCCACGGCAACTTCGGCAACATCGACGGCGACGGCGCGGCGGC
>CAKUGY010000017.1 GCA_934654835.1 uncultured Collinsella sp. | reverse complement strand
CTGCAGCGAGAACGAGCGTACAAATCCATACGGCCTTGTCTCTTAGGATTAGTTTGAGAAGAAGTCGACAGTACATTCAGAAGCACCTACGTTCCTCAAAGAATTGTTAGATTAAAAGTAACAGACCGGATGAAGATACGTGCGACGGGGGCGAGGCGAATGGCTGAGCGGTATCGATATGCGGGTTCAACGGTATCACATTGACCACATAGATTTTTAACTTGCATTTCTACCCGCCCTTTTCGTAGAGTCGCCGATACGTGCTTAGCGCACCCTCGGCGCGTCCGGCAGGCTTTGCGAAATGGGATCCAGGAGACTTCGGCGCGGCATCATCTTGCGGAATGCTTCTAATGAGCCTCCCATCCTTCAAAAACAGAATCTCATCGCACAGCCTATCAACCGAATCCAAGATGTGGGATGACATGATGATGCACGTACCAGAATCGGCCAGCTTCCTGAGAATCCCGGAATGCAAGTCCACCCTGCTGGGGTCGAGCGCGTTCATGGGCTCATCCAACAGGAGGTACCGCGCACCCGTCGCATACGCAATCGCCAAGGTAAGCTGCTGCTTCATACCCTGGCTCAGAGCGCGGATCCTCATCTTCGCGAACTCGCCTATCTGCGTTTGCTCCACTACCTCCTCGATATCACGAGCATGCGGCCACATATCGCAAACCATCTTGAGGTGATCTTCCGCACGCAATCCGGGATACAGAAGCGTCCCCTCACCAGGTGCATAGAAGATCATAGAACGGATCTCTCTCGCACCCGCACCCTGCACCTCATCCAGAACGATGTCCCCGTCCACGCGAGGACCCGGCAAACCTGTCATCGCCCGCAGCAACGTCGTCTTTCCATGCCCGTTTGGAGCGACGAGACCGTAGACCGTACCCGGGGCAAACTCGGCGTCCGCCGAATCTACGAGCACCTTCTTTCCATAAGAAATCGTCAGCGTTTGAAGGCGAATCATCGAGATCATCCCCTTTCGATCTTCGGAACACCCAGGCGCACCATCAACGGAGATACGGCGCCCAAGACCACCAGCAGAGCGCCCGATGCGCCGACGACCTCTCCAAAAGGCATCGCGTTCGCCCCTCGCCCAAGGAACCCAATCGTCCCCACCTGGGAAGCGGGATCAAACGAGG
Organism: uncultured Collinsella sp.; assembly: GCA_934654835.1. Classification (GTDB taxonomy): domain Bacteria; phylum Actinomycetota; class Coriobacteriia; order Coriobacteriales; family Coriobacteriaceae; genus Collinsella. The sequence goes on along the minus strand of CAKUGY010000017.1, from coordinate 47,288 downwards.
CGAATGGAGCCAGCAGCGCGGCGCCCATGCCCGCGCTTTCAACATGAGCGCTCAACGAACCCAACACCGAGAGAACCGCGCAAACCACTCCGGTGACAACGGGGCTGCGGCCAATCGCTGCCGTCAACGCAGCGACGACGGAAATCACGCCGTATGCCATGACCAGCAACGGAACGCTACGCAACACCGCCTCCCCCACCATGGACGTTGTCGAAGCCCCCGCTCGAATGAGAGCGACGGGATACTCCGATCCACCCGCACCGTTCTTAATCGCGGACACAACCACAGCGGGAACCATCGACACCAAAAGCAGCGCCAAGCCAAGCAGGAGAGACAGCGCAACAGCCGTCAGAAAACGCACATGTGCTGTTGCGGGGATTTGGAAAACCAGAAGGGAACGGCACTGCAGGTGGGTGCACGCAAGCGATGTGACAACCACGGGCAACAGCCAAAACAAGGAAGGAAGCGCTGCCTGGAGATACGAAAGGAGGATTAATGGGGGCATCTTCGTACTTAACTCGTAAACCTTGGGGTCCGGCAAGCTCGCGATCGACTCGAGCAGAAGGGCGCGCGCCTCCGCACGAGAAGGAGTCTCCGGCTCGATTCCGATCGATTGCAGGAGGGTCGCATCTGCCGCGCCCAGCTCGCCTCGAGCGCGCTCGTACGTCGCAAGGCTTCGAAACCCCTCCGCAGGCGTGGGCGCGTACACGAAACCCGAAAGAGCATCTCGCATGCCTTCCAGGGCCGCTTTGCCCTCGACGTCCATATTCGCAGCGTCCTGCTCTAGATACCGATCTATTGAACGGAGCTCCCCATCCCTATACCGAACAGCGGAAACGTCACCAGCGTCAGGAAACACCTCGACCAGAACCGGGGCCAGCATCGCCGTCGACATTGCAATCGCGCATACGGCGAGGGCAGGAGAATGCAGGAGCAGTTTCCCCATCGTTCTTACGTATGCAACGGCGGAGGCACAAGCGCTCGAACGGGCTGTCGTTCTCGATGCGGTGAAGGAACCTCTCTCAAGACAAATCGGGGGCATCGGGCGCGCGCAGCGGCTCTTTCCAGCAACGCAAAGCAGGCTAATTGCCAGCACCTCGATCCCGATTGCGCATACGAGGGTAATCGCGCCACGCTCGAAGCAAAGTCCAGGCAGATTCACTATCTGCGTTGTCGGGTACGGGCTATAGGCGCCGACGGTCAACTCGGTGTTCGCATACGTAAGGGGATTCAACAGGGCGAACTCACGTAAAGCGATGGATCTTCCGTAATACCCGGGAACCATCGTCGCCCCCATCAGGGCACATACGAACACGATTCCAAGCGTAGGGTTATTGGCAATCTTCACGGCAAGGTGAACGACAAGCGAGATGAACGCCGCCACCAAGAATTGCAAGATGGCCGTCTGTGCGAACACCAGCCAAGCCGGTTTGATAACCGGAGTCGCATATTGAATGTAGCCTATCGGATAGAACAGCGAGCCCGGGCCATTCTTCACAAGTGCGGCGATTATCCCTGGAAGATTGACGGCGAAGACGGCAAGCATCGCAAAAACACTCGCCCATACGCTCGATGCAACAAGCCTGCCCAGCTCACCCATCGGTGCCTGGATGATGAGTTTTTCACGTTTGTTAAGACGCGCGGCAAGGAACGAGACGGCAACGGCCGTTGCGGCCCATAGCAAGTACTCCTTCGATCCGTCATAAAAGGAGTACGCTCCATCCGATACCTGCAGAAACGGAAGCAGAGGAGAGAGCGGCGCCAAGACAAGACGCCCCGCGGCAAGAGGGTACAGAAGCGCGGGCATGCTTGATGAAGAGGCATAGACGCCCTCCTCCCCCGCATTCACAAGCGCATCCGCATAGGATGCTGACAATTCCTGCTCAACACGGGTTATTCCCGACTCGAGGTATTCAACCCGTCCGTCGATGCCAGCCGCGCTCCTGAAGACGGGCAAAGCACAAAGAACCATCAACGCAACAACGGCAACACAGAGCGACCTGGAGGAGAGGAGCGACCTAAAGATTGCCTTCGAGATTTTGAGCATATTCATCGCCAACCTTGACCTCATCCAGTCGGAACAGAGGGGCCGAACAAAATGCTCGGCCCCTCCTCGCATCTAGTGGGTGCTATAGACAAATTGCCATTACCAGTTGTGCCAAGAACACCACAGGAACACATTGCAGCGAGGCGGGATTCCCTATGATGCGCGGATCGGCGATAGCCATTTCGGTAGGAGATCGTCTTGTAAGAGATGTTGAACATCGAGATGCTGTGCCCGCTTACGCCGCGAGGACAGCTGTAGCTCCAGTAGGTATCGACGACGTCGTCCGTATACCCGAGGGGCTCAACGAGGGCACACTGGCTGCTCTCCTGGGAAGGAGGCATCGGGGTATCCGCAAAAGCGGGAGCTCCCGGCAGCAACAGACAAAGAGCGAGGCCGAGGAAAACCAAGAGCTTACACGACTTAACAGTACTGAACATAATCCTCTCCAATCTAGAGGGGTTTCGGTTGCAGCATGCTGTGATTACTTGTCGGCAAAGTCAATTTAACATAAACTGTTAAAAAGTAACCTGAGTTTTTTAAATTCTTCGGAGGTTATTATGAGTTATTATGAGTTCCGACAATCGCACTCCCCGGCTTCATTCCTTCCGCATCGCATGTGCGATAGCCTCTGCGGCCCTTTGCGTCACCGCCATCGCACAAGTGGCGTTCTCCTTAAAGCCAGCAATCGAAGTGCTCGACAACCCGGTAATTGCAGACTCCCCCGCATATCCAGCCCTTGCGATCTCGACATTGGCCCCTGCCGTCATCGGTATCGCTACGACCATCCTCAGCGCCGTTCTCGTGTGGACGATCAAGAGCGGAGACCCCTTCAAGAAAGGGTCTGCGACATGCTTGAAGGCGCTCGGCATTCTCTTCGTTGTTCAAGCTGCCACCAGCCTCTACGCCGGCTCACTCGAAACCTCCGTTTCGATGTTTGGCGGCGAGGGGGCCGTCGGCGCCCAAGAGATCGCTTCATCATTCGACTGGACCTCTCTGGTTCTCGGCATCGTCCTGTTCATGCTTTCCCAGCTCTTCTTGTACGCCCGAGAGCTGTACCTCGACTCCGACGAGATTGCGTAAGGAAACGCCATGCCCGTAATTGTTCGCCTCGACAAGATCATGGCCGAGCGAAAGATTTCCTCGAACGAACTTGCCGAAAGGATTGGAACCACGCCCGTGAACCTGTCCCGTATTAAAAAAGGGCATATTCGCGGCATTCGTTTCAACACGCTCGAGCAGCTATGCCTCGCCCTTCGTTGCCAACCTGGAGACCTTCTCGAAGTCATGAGCGAAGAGGATGCCCGAAAGGAGTTCGGACTCGATTGACCCGCCGAGGACTAGAGGGCGCGACGAGACTCGTCCCCGCGTTCAAGAGTCCATCGAGACGCTCCAAGTGTTCGGCTACGGCATCACCGAGCCGGACGACCGAAATATCGTCATACGCGACGTGAAGACGATCAGTTGGCTCTTCCCCATGCGGCCTGCCCCCTCACGCTCATGTTGCAGACATGTAACGCCGCAGCGAGCGACCCCTTTTTTGCGCCAGACAGGTACAATGATGAACACTGTACCGTAGCGGAGCGCCCCGCGCGCCGCAACCACGCGAAAGGGTTTCCCATGGCCGAGATCTCGTCCTCCCGCATCGTCATCACCGTCCTTGGCAAGAACCGCCCCGGTATCGTCGCCGGCGTCACCCGTGTTCTGGGCGAGGCCAACGTCGACATCCGCGACATTACGCAGTCCATTATCGAGGACATCTTCACCATGACCATGCTGGCCGACACCGCCGAGTCCAAGCTCGACTTCGCCGAGCTGCAGAAGGCCCTGGCCGAGGCAGGCGAGCTTTCGGGCGTCAACGTGTCCATCCAGCGCGAGGACGTCTTTAACTTTATGTACCGCCTGTAGCGAACAGGCCGCTGGGGATAGCCTGACGCGCGCGCCCAAGCACGCCACCCCAATGCGGCCCGGAGAGGAGCGCGCATGGCCTACGACGCCAAGAAAATCTACTACCGCTTCGACGACCACCTGAGCCGCCTGGTTCTAGATTACGAAGCAAGCCGCCAGATTTCGCCCGAAAGCGAAAATCTCTACTATGGCCTGCCAACTGACCCTTACGACGAGGATCTGTTTGTCGAGCACAACGTCAAGCGCGGCCTGCGCAATGCCGACGGTTCGGGCGTGGTCGCGGGCCTTACCCGCATCTCGGACGTGCACGGCTACAACAAGGTCGACGGCAAAGTCGTGCCCGACCAGGGCAAGCTTACGCTGCGCGGCTACAGCATCGAGGACTTGGTCAACAACGCCCAAGCCGAGAATCGCTACGGCTACGAAGAGGTCGCTTATCTGCTTATCACGGGCTCCCTGCCCACCAAGGAAGAACTTGACGGCTTTTGTGGCCGACTGGGCGCCTTTAGGCATCTGAGTGACGAATACGTCCGCGAGTTCCCCATGACCACGGTGTCCTCGAGCATCATGAATGTTCTCCAGCGCGCCGTGCTGCTGCTCTACGCCTTCGATGCCGACCCCGACGTGATCACACCCGAGCACGAGATCGACGTTGCCATCTCCATGCTGGCGCGTCTGCCCCGCATCGCCGCCTTCGCCCATATGGCATCGGTCGCCAAGCGCCACGGCTCCGAGATGCACGTGCCGCATCCCACGCCCGGGCTCTCCACCGCCGAGACCATTCTGCAGGTCCTGCGCGGCGGCATGGCGTTCACCCGCGACGAGGCCATGCTGCTCGACGTGATGCTCATGCTCCACGCCGAGCACGGCGGCGGTAACAATTCCACCTTCGCCTGCCGCGTGCTGTCGTCTTCGGCCACCGACCCGTATTCCGCCTATGCTGCGGCTATCGGCTCGCTCAAGGGTCCGCGTCACGGCGGCGCCAACGCCAAGGTCGTATCCATGCACGAGGACATTCGCGCGCATGTTTCCAACTGGGAAGATGACGACGAGGTCGCCGCGTATCTGGGCAAGATTCTTGACAAGCAGGCCTTTGACGGCACGGGGCTCATCTACGGCATGGGTCATGCCGTCTACACGCTCAGCGACCCGCGCGCCGAGGTCTGCCGCCATTACGCACGCTCGCTCGCCGCCAAGAAGGACCTGGGCGAGGAGTTCGCGCTCATCGAGCGCATCGAGCGCCTGGCGCCCCAGGTCATGCGCGACCACGGCATGACCAAGCCCATCTGCGCCAACATCGACCTGTACACAGGCTTTATCTACAAGATGCTCGGCGTACCCGAGACGCTCTTTACGCCGATGTTCGCCGTCGCCCGCATGGCCGGCTGGTCGGCACACCGCATGGAAGAGCTCTTCTGCGCGCACCGCATTATTCGCCCGGCCTATCGCCCGGTAATCGAGCCGCTGGACTACAAGCCGCTTGCCGACCGCTAGCGTGCGAACAGCTACAGACCACGAGCGTGGCCAGGGCAACACAGCCCTCGGCCACGCTTTTTATGCCAATGGAAAGGACCACGTCGAATGATCGTGTTTTCCGATATGGATGGAACCCTGCTGACGAGCGATAAGCACATGAGTGACGCCACCTGGGCGATGCTCGACAAGCTCGCGCGCCGCGGCATTGAGTTTGTGCCCTGCACGGGGCGTCCGCTGTCGGGCGTCTTTGAGCCCATCCTCGCCCACCCCGCCGTGCACTATGCGGTCTGCGCCAACGGCGCCAGTGTCTGGCGGCTCGACGACGATGCGCCCACCGACGCCTCGCGTGCAACGTGCATCCTGAGCCGTCCGCTCGACCGCGACATCGCCCACCGCATCCATCGCATCGCCGCCGGCCACGACGTCACCTTCGACATCTTCGCGGACGGCAAGTGCTTCCTCTCCCGCTCGCTTTACGAGCGTCTGGATGAGTTCTGCGGTGGAGACCCGCATATCGCTGGCTCACTCAGGCGCACACGTACGCCCATCGACACCGATATCGATAGCAAGATCGATGAGGTCGAGACGCTCGAGCGCATCGCCATGTACTGGCACGATCCGGCAGATCGCAATGCCATCGCAACGGCGCTCGACGCGCTCGGGGGCATTGAGGTCACGCGCTCGTACGCCATGAATATCGAGGTCATGGGCGAGGGCGCCACCAAGGGAACGGCCCTCACGTGGCTATGCGAGCACTTGGGCGAGCGTCTCGCCGACGCCTGGGCGTTCGGCGACAACATCAACGACATCCCCATGCTGCAGGCAGCGGGCCATGGCATGGCCATGATCAACGCCGAGACCGAAGACCGCGAGGCCGCCGACGCCATCACCGAATACGACAACGACCACGACGGCGTCGCCCGCACCATCATGGCCGCCCTCGCCTAGCAGCAGCAACCCGGCAGGGTAGCTAATTTGGGGACACTCTTCGCGGGGCGCCGCAAGGACTGTCCCCATCCGCCGAATTAGGCGAGACTCTCCAGCACGCGACGGAGCTCCTGCTGGACGGCGTGGTCGCGGTTGCACCCCACCACGCGATCGGCGACTGCCTTGAGCGCGGGGCGCGCGTTTTCCATCGCGCAGCCCGTGCCGACAAAGCGAATGATCTCGTAGTCGTTCATCGAGTCGCCAAACGCCATGACCTCGTCGCGTTCGACGCCATAGTGCTCCATGAGCTGTGCGATGCCCGAGGCCTTCGACACACCGGGTTGCATGGCATCGATCCACGCGTTGCCCGAAGGCGCGAAAGAGAACAGGTCGCCCAGCTCGCGCTGCAACACGTAGGCGTTGTCCATCACGTTGCCGTCATCGCAGATAATCGATGCCTTGATGATATTCACATGCGGATCGGGCAGTCCCCAAATGCGTTCGGCGTTGGGCAGATCTTTGTCGATCTCGCGGACAAATTTGTCCTCGTCGTCGAGCAAAAAGGACTTGGTGCGATCAAAGAGCGCCAGATGCATGTTAGGAAACATCTTGACCGTGCGCGCGAGCTTGCGGACGGCGAGATGCGAATATACCTCGCGATCGACCTCGACCCCTTCTGCATAGACCTGCGCACCATTCGCCGCGACAAAGTCCATTTTGTCGACCACGGGCGCAAAGAACTCACATAGGCGGTCGTAACGGCGGCCCGAGGACGCAGCAAAATGCACGCCGTGCTCGCGCAGGGCCTCAATCAGCTCATATGTCTCGGGCGGTACCCGGCTATTCTCATCAAGCAGCGTGCCGTCCATATCGGATGCAATCAGTTTAAACATAGAAAAGCTCCCTTCGGACTTGTTGGAATCGAACGTGTATCCGATTCCAACGTACCCAAAGGGAGCTCAGATAAGACCTTGCGGGCGCAAACGTTACAAGGACCTGGCAAATAGCTCACACATGCCAGAGGCCTCACGGTCGCGGCGCCAGGCGACACGCCACCCCGACGGCTAGTCGTTTAAGAACGTCCCCGATGACTAGTCGGCGTAGGTGAAGGTCGTGACGTCGAACATGCCCTCGGGGCGGATGCGGAGCGTCGGGATCACCGGCAGGGGCAGGAAGATGATGCCCATGATGGGGTCGAGCGGCGGCTCGACGCCCATGGCACGCGCCTTGACCATAAAGTCGTCGTGCTGCGCGGCGACATCTTCGGCCGTGCCCTCGCTCATCAGGCCACCGAGCGCCAGCGGAATGCGCGCCACGACCTCGCCGTTGCGCACCAGCACGTGACCGCCCTGGCCCACGGCCTCAACGGCGGCCATCATATCGGCGGCGTTGTCGCCCACGACGCACACGTTGTGCGAGTCGTGTCCGATCGTCGAGGCGATGGCACCACCCGTGATGGTAAAGCCGCGCACCCAGCCGCGGCCGATATGCTTGCCAACGAGTCCCAGGCCAGCGGGGCCATCGCCGTCGGCGCCCTCGGCCTGCAACGACACGCCGCGGCCATGGCGCTCAATCAGCATAATGCGACGCAGGCCCTCGGCGCTCTCGGGGCGAGCCATACCCGTGATGGCCTTACCCGGCACCACGTCAATCACGGCCTCGCCCGGCTTAAAGGCATAGTCGAACACGTCGAGCGAAAGCTTCGGCAGCTTAACGGAGGCGCGCAGCTCATCGGCAAGGGCTGCGACCTCGGCCATCTCGGGTGCAATCTCGCCCACAAAGGTACCGTCCTGCGCCACCAGAGCACCGGCGGCATATACGCGATGCGGAGCCGTGGCAAACGTCAGGTCATTGAGCACCAGCAGGTCGGCACGCTTGCCCGGGGCGATGGCGCCACGCAGTTCGTGCGGGTCGCGGCAGCCGTGATCCAGGCCAAACGCCTCAGCCGTGGAAAGGGACGCCATGGAGATAGCGACCACCGGGTCGATACCGGCCTCAATCGCCACGCGGCAGGCGTTGTCGATCATGCCGGACGCAAGCGCATCGGAAGGAGCGCGGTCGTCGGTCGCAAAGCAGCAACGGCGGGCACGGGCAGGATTCTCCAGCAGCATCGGCGACAGGTTGGCCAGGTCATGGCTGCACGTACCCTCGCGCAGCATCACATACATGCCGCGAGACAGCTTGTCGAGTGCCTCCTCGGGAATCGTCGACTCATGGTCAGCGATAATACCTGCTGCGGCATAGGCGTTGAGGTCCTTGCCGGCAACGAGCGGCGCGTGGCCGTCAACCTGCTTGGACGGCGTCTGGTTGGCGGCATCGATGCGAGCGCAAGTCTCGGGGTCGGCCATAAAGACGCCCGGCAGGTTCATCATCTCGCCCAGGCCAAAGACATCGCCCGAATGCTCGGCGAAAAACGCCTGCATGTCGGCGGCGGTAATCACGGCACCGGCCTGCTCGTCGGGCAGGGCCGGCACGCACGATGGCATCATGTACTTGATGGAGACGGGGGCGCGACGACCATCCTCAATCATAAAGCGCAGGCCGTCCAAGCCAGAGACGTTAGCGATCTCGTGGCTATCGGCAATGGCAGTGGTGGTGCCGCGCGTCGCCGCCATGCGCGCATACTCGGCGGGGCGGATGTTCGAAGACTCGATATGCAAGTGTCCGTCAATAAAACCGGGGGCAAGATAGCGGCCCTGGCAATCGATGACCTCGGCAGCCTCATACGTACCGGCGGCATCGTCGCGACCATCGTAGAGCACACCGACGATCACGCCATCCTTGACGGCAACGCTACCGGGCGCCACGCGCTGGCCGTACACATCGACAATCTGTGCGTTGGCAAACAGCGTGTCAACGGGCACACGACCCTCGGCGGCCTCGATCACAGATCTCATGACCTCAACGGACATACATACTCCTTTAACCGTAGAAAAAAGCTGCGGAGCGGACAGACCTTCACCGCAGCAAACCAATAGCCATTGTATGCCCAAAAGGAGGCCGCCGATAACACCCCTTCCGCTTAACGGCACCGCCAAATGATCCCTTGGGGACGGAGGAAAAAAGTTGCGGTGGAATAGTTCCTACCTGGGCGCCCGTATGGCATTTTTAGGAACTATTTCACCGCAACTCAAAAGGCCGCAGTCGGGAGTTCCGGCTGCGGCCCTATTGCACATGTTAGGTTGACCTACTTGCTAGACCAGCTTGAAGCCCTTGCGCTTGCCTACGGAGAGGGTGTCGCCCAGCTTGAGGGCGCTCGGGTCGATGTTGTAGCTCTTGGGAGCCACGGCCTCGCCGTTGATCTTGACGCCGCCGCCGTCGATGTCGCGACGGGCCTGGCCGGCGCTGGCCGAAAGACCCAGGTCCTTGAGCAGGCCCGCAAGGTAGATCCGGCCCTCGTCGTTGACGGTCAGCTCGACGTGCTTCTCGGGGAAGTCGGCAAGCTGGCCTTCCTTGAACACGCGGTCGAACTCGGCCTGAGCCTCGTCACCGGCGCCGGCACCGTGATAGGTATCGCACAGGTCGCGGCCCAGGGCGCGCTTGAGCTCATAGGGGTCGGCAGAGCCGTCGGCCAGGGCAGCGTCGATCTTGTCGACCTCAGCCGGGGTGAGCGAGCTCGCCAGACGATAGTACTTGCCGATCATCTCGTCGGGAATGGACATGGTCTTGCCGAACATATCCTTGGGAGCGTCGGTCAGACCGATGTAGTTGCCGTAGGACTTGGACATCTTGCGCACGCCATCGGTGCCCTCGAGCAGCGGCATAGTGAGAGCGACCTGCGGCTCCATGCCCATCTTCTCCATGAGCTCGCGGCCAGCGAGCAGGTTGAAGAGCTGGTCGGTGCCGCCCATCTCCACGTCGGCCTTGATCTGCACGGAGTCGAAGGCCTGCATCACGGGGTACAGGAACTCGTGCAGGGCGATCGGCGTCTGGGACTGGTAGCGCTTGGTAAAGTCATCACGCTCAAGGATGCGGGCGACAGTGAACTTGGAGCACACCTGCAGCAGGCCGGCCAGGTCCATCGACAGAATCCAGTCGCCGTTGTGCACGATGGTGGTCTTCTCGGGATCCAGGATCTTCATGGCCTGGCTCACGTAGGTCTCGGCGTTGGCCTCGATCTGCTCCTGCGAAAGCTGCGGGCGCGTGGAGTTCTTGCCCGACGGGTCGCCGATCAGCGCGGTGCCGTTGCCGATGATGAGGGTGACGTTGTGGCCCAGGTCCTGGAACTGACGCATCTTGCGAAGCGGCACGGCATGGCCCAGGTGAAGATCGGGGCTGGTGGGATCGACGCCGAGCTTGATGTTGAGGGGCTCGCCCTTCTCAAGCTTCTTGCGAAGGTCGGCCTCGGGGACGATCTTGGCAGCGCCCGAGGTGATGATACGCATTTGCTCGTCGACAGACAGCATTGGGTATCCTCCTTTTGCTATAGCACCCTCGCCGGATACGGCGGTGCTGGAAGTCCATAAACTCTCATATGATAACAAAACGGCGCGACCGAACACCTACGACAGGAAAATCCTCGTCCTGCCGCATGCGTCGACAACGACCGGCAGGCGCGTGCCGTCACGTTCGACCAAATAGCGCTCCTGCCGGCGACGTGAGCATTCACGGCAATAAACCTGCTCCGTCGTAGCATCGGTGACACAGGCTCCCTCGGCGGTCAGCAGGCAGTGCTCGCACACCATGAGCTCGGGGCGCTCGGCATCAACAGGCCCCAAGACACCGGGACAAGCGGCAAGCTCGACAATGCGCTCCGCGTTGTTGGCGGTAAGCTCAGCAGGCAAAAACACGTGCCGCGCCCCAAGACCCCGCAGCCAAGCAAGCGTAGCCCGATTCGCGCAGAACACCGGCGCCGCCACGTCAAAGTGCACGTCCAGCTCCCGGGCAATCGCCACCTGCCCCAGATTGCGACAGACGATGCGCCCGGCACGTCGCATAAGCGAGCGAGTTCGTGCGGCATCGCCCGCGCGGCAGACCTCGTCGAGCACCACCGTCGCATCGGACAGGTCGCACTCACCGAGCGGATCCGCATCCATCAGCTGCCAGGCAAAAACCACACGGACGGGAGCCGCTGGTTTCGCCAGCGGCTCCGCAGGCATGTCGCCCACCGCCACGATGTCCCCAAGCGGCAACGCCTCAACGGCGCGCTCAACCGGCGCCACGGCATCCGCCTCGACGCGCATGCGCTCCAGCACCGTCGCCGTCTGCTCCAGCACACCGGCACTGCGAATCAGATAGACCTCGCAGCCCGCGTCCACCTTGCGCTTGCAATGGACAACAATGCACTCCCCCGCCGCAGCGTCCGCCGGACAAGGCACCTGTGGCCAGCGCTTGGGCACATCGGGACGCGCATCGGCGCCCGGGTAAAACCGGATCTCGAGCGTGTCGCCCGCCGCCACGGCGGCATCGAGCTCAACCGTCACCTCTTCGTGACCCACGGCCGCCAAGCGGCCCACGCGCACGCCCTGGTTGATCGCGCGCTCAAAGCTCATGAGCTCGGCGCCCGAACGTCCTCGCAGATACGCATCGGTAAAGCCGCGATTGAACGACCTGCCCAGTTCGCGCTCGAACGCCGGCACGACATCGGCATCCCACGTGCCGTCACGCAGCATATCGAGCGCCCGGCGCCACACCCTCACTACGTTAAAAACGTAGTCAGGATTCTTCATGCGCCCCTCGATCTTGAGCGATGCCACGCCGGCGGCAACGAGCTCGGGCAGGTGCGCGATGCCCAAATAGTCGCGCGGGCAAAGCAGACGGTCGCCCTCGACAGCGACGACGCTCTCCCCCGCCGCGTCCACCAAGTCATAAGACAGACGGCACGGCTGCGTGCAGTCACCGCGCATCGCAGAGCGGCTACGTCGCAGAGCCGAGAACCCACACGCACCCGAATATCCGATGCAGATGGCGCCGTGGCAGAACACCTCGATGGGCACGCCCGTGGCACAAAGCACCTCGATCTCTGCCACGCTCAGTTCGCGCGCGGTCGTCACGCGCTCGACTCCCAGCTCTTCGGCCGCCAGTCGCACCGCGCCCTCGCTGTGGACGCCCGCTTGAGTCGACAGGTGAATCTCGACCCCCGGAATCGCCGCGCGAAGCGTGCATGCCAGCCCGGCGTCGGCCACGATCAACGTGTCGGCGCCCAGCTCCAGCGCGTGTGCCCCCAGCGCAACCGCGTCTGCCAGCTCGTCATCGAACACAAATACGTTGAGCGTCACGTACACACGCACGCCATGGGCATGGGCCACGGCGCACCCGCGCGCGAATTCGTCATCGCTAAAGCCATGCGCGCTCACTCGGGCGTTGAATCCGTTCAGCCCTGCATAGATGGCATCGGCGCCCGCCGCAATCGCCGCCAGCATCTGGTCGAGTCCGCCGGCAGGCGCCAGCAGCTCGGGTAGCGCCACCCCGGTCGCCGCCAGCTCGCTTCCGCATTGTCCGTTCGGTTCCATCGGCCGAATCGCCATCGGCAAACTCCTTACCAAGGTGTGCTTTCACTCTGAAAATTGCTGTCAACCAGCATACACGAGGCCTCGCGCGCGCCGATTGGTTTATCGTGTAATAACTTATGTCCATCCTGCCCGGCAGCACACCCAGCGCCCGGCACGACATACCTGGAGGTCAATGTATGGGTCCTCGCCAACGACAGGGACGCGGTCGCTCCAAGACGCATGCCCTTCCCATGATCTTGCTCTCGTTTTTAGGCTTTTTGCTTGTCGCGGGCGTAGCATTTGGCATCGGCATGATCGGCAACGTCAACCGCTGGCTGTCCGATCTGCCCGACTATACCGACGCCAACGCCTATCTGGTCAGCGAGCCCACCGACATCGTCGACTGCAACGGCAACACCATTGCGAGCTTCTACACTCAAAACCGCAAGTCCATCACCAAGGACCAGGTGTCCCCGTACGTGCTGCAGGGTACCGTCGATGTTGAGGACGAGCGCTTCTACGAGCATGGCGGCATCGACCTTTGGGGCATCGCGCGCGCCGCTGTGGCGACCGCTACCGGTGGTCACGAGGGCGCCTCGACCATCACCCAGCAGCTGGTGCGCAACACCATCCTGCAGGAGGAACAGTTTGACTCGACCATCGAGCGTAAGGTGCGCGAGGCCTATATCGCCATCAAGATGGAGGAGATGTACTCCAAGGACGAGATCCTCATGATGTACCTCAACACCATCTACTACGGCCATGGTGCCTACGGCATCGAGGCCGCTGCCGAGACCTATCTGTCCAAGACCGCCGCCGACCTCACCCTGAGCGAGGCCGCGCTGCTGATCGGCCTTCCCAATTCGCCTTCTCAGTACGACCCCACGGTCAACCCCGATCTGGCACTGTCCCGTCGCAACAAGGTTCTGGACAACATGCTGCGCCTAGGCCATATCACGCAGGAAGAGCACGACGCCGCTCAGGCCGAGCCCATCACGCTCAATGTGACCGAGATTTCGGGCAGCGGCGTTGACGTGTACTCGCAGCCCTACTTTGTCTCCTACGTTAAGCAGCTGCTCGAGCAGGAGTTCTCCACCGACGTGCTTTTTAAGGGCGGCCTGACCGTCAAGACCACTATCGACCCCACCATGCAGCAGGTTGCCGAGGATGCCGTGCGCTCGCAGCTCGACACGCTCGCTCTGGAAGACCTGAGCATGGGCATGGTCGTCATCGACCCCAGCACTGGCTACATTAAGTGCATGGTGGGCGGCTACGACTACAATGCCGACGAGAGCCACGTGAACCATGCGACGGCCAAACGCCCCGTGGGCTCCACGTTTAAGGCCTTTACCCTGGCGGCTGCCATTCAATGTGGCATGAACCCCAACGTCACTCTCAACTGCAACTCGCCGCTTACGGTTAAGGGCACGACTACCAAAGTCCAAAACTACGCCAACACTAGCTATGGCAACATTTCGCTGAGCCAGGCAACTGCCGTGTCGTCCAACACCGCCTATATCCAGGTTGCCGATGCCATCGGCAACGACAAGATCATCTCCCTGGTCAAAAAGCTCGGCATCGACACCTCTGACGGCAATATTGAGGATGTTCCCGTTATGACGCTCGGCCCGGGCTCCATCTCGCCGCTCGAGATGGCCTCAGCCTATGCTACGTTTGCCAACGGCGGCTATTATCGTCAGCCCATTGCCATCACCGAGATCAACTCCCGTACTGGTTCCATCCTGTACCAGCATACCGACAACCCCAAGCAGGTCCTCTCCACGGGCGAGGCGGCTGCCGTAACCGACGTCCTCGCAGGCGTCATGCGCGGCAGCGGCACCGGCGCCGCGGGCGCCCTGAGCGTCAACCAACCCTATGCTGGCAAGACCGGCACCACCGACGACAACACCAACCTGTGGTTCTGCGGCTATACCCCGCAGCTGGCCTGCGCGCTGTGGACCGGCTATTCCGCCGGCGAAATCCCCATCCAAAAATACGGCGCCGACCTGTTTGGTAACCAGACCAACCTGCCCGTCTTTAAGAAGTTTATGGACACTGTTCTTGCCGGCACCGAGCGCAAGGAGTTCCCGACGGGCACGACTCCTACGTACAAGAACAATAACGTCTGGAAGTTCTACGGCGCCAGCAACAAGAAGGAAGACGAAGAGGACGAAGACGAGGAGAAAGAGGAGGAGGAAGAGACCACCACAACCACGACGACGACCACGACCACTGAAACCACGGGCGGCGATACCACCGGCGGCAGCGGTAGCGGCACGACTGGCGGCGACGGTGGCACAGGCGGCGACGGTGGCACAGGCGGCGATGGCGGCACGCCGACGCCCACTCCCGATCCTACGCCCACTCCCGATCCCTCTACCGGCCAGTAAGCGCAAAACGACACCTGGCCCCATGGCGCCCGAGAAGCACACACGCTGCTCGGGCGCTTTTTTATTTCGGTAGACGCCGCAACGGCTCCCGAATACAGGTCCGTAAAGGCAACAGGTGCTGCCATGCAAAAAGGGCGCTGACCCTCGTCAACGCCCTTGGCAATTAGCTATGGCAATAATCGGCGCAGCAGCGACGCCGCCACTCCCCTACTTACGGGAGTTACTCAACTTATTGATCAGGGCCTCAAGACGCTCGCCGTCCTCGGCTGTCTGAGCAATGACCAAAATCGTATCGTTGCCGGCAAGCGAGCCAAGCACATCGGGCAGCTCCGCAGCATCGACAGCCGCGGCAATACCAGAGGCCGTACCAGGCTGAGCCTTGATCATGACAAGATTATCGGTGCGCAGCACGCCGGTAACCAGCTCGGAAACCATACGCTGCAGATGCAGATCCTCGGCAAGGACATAGATGCCCTCGGGAAGCTTACGCAGTCCCATGTCCGCGATATCGCGCGAAACGGTCGCCTGCGTGCAGTCGAAGCCCATGGCGCGAAGCTCGTCTACCAAAACTCGCTGCGTGCGTACATCCTTATTGCGGACAATATCTCTGATGGCATCCTGGCGCCCATTGCGTTTTTTAGCCATACAAAACCTCACTCCAAAAGATGGCGGAGACAATCACTTAGTGATTGAATAGTTTAGCGCTATTTGAGGGTTTTAGTGAATAAGAACGCATTTCGAAACAATTCCATGCAATTTATTTCGAAAAACGCACTGTTAGACAGTCCTGGCGCCCGACCGATTTAAAAAGGCTGCCACATGCGTATACACTACACACCGTGCAGACTTGGCGGTGGAAATCGGACCATAGAGCAGACCTAGGCCACGATGATTGCCCTTAAGCGCCGCAACCATCTGACGGGTACGCTGCGCCTCGAGCATATCATGCAAACGGGCCGAACGCTCTATTGAAGACACCCCATGGGGGCTCAGACACAAATTTTCGATGCAGGCGACAAGGCCGGCGTAGTAATACCGCTCGCAGGCAAGCCTCAACTGATCGTTGCCGTCCGCGGCAGCATGCGAATCGACAAGCCTATCAATTGCCCCGATACCATCGGAAAGCCTGGCAAACATTGTGGGGTCAAACGTCTCCGTAATCGACGGTGCCACCGCATGAAAACAAGCACGACCGCATCCCGAAACGCACTTCGCCTGCGAAAGGGCGGATGCCACAAACGACACCGTGCAAAACGCATCGCCATGCGCGAAGCACGCCTCAAACAAGGCGCGATCATACAGCACGCCGGAGGCCTGTCGGATTAAGCCGCAGGAAACCAACGCAGTCAGACAAGCCGACCCGTCCTCGTCGCCAGAAACGTGCGTCGCATCTAGAACGCGAGAATGCCGCTCACGGTGAGCATCGTAGCGATCGAGCGAAACCGAGGGAAACACGATATCGGCCGAGGCGTCGCAGGCGCTGTCAACCATCTGGGAAAGGGACCGTGGCGCAAACCATTCATTCGCATTCATCGCAATGATCTGAGAGCCACGCGAAGCCGCATAACCGGCACGCAGGCAAGCCTCGGGCGCCGGGTCCTCAACATCAATCAAATCAATATGAATGTCCCTGCCAGCGGCTACTTCGAGTGAATGGCGCACACCCGGCGCCACGCCGCGGCAAACGACGACAATTTGCAAGTCGTAGAGGTCTTGGTTTTGGACGCTCTCGAGGGCGCGCATCGCATAGCTGGGCGAACCCTCAACAACAAGGATCACCGAAAGTCGCGGATGCGAACCACGTCGAACCAAGTTTTCCGTCCTCTCGACAGCCATTAACAAACTGTCGTTCATGGTACACCCCGTCAATTAAAGCAAGTAGTCGCCCCGCGCGATGCACGCCAAGAACAGATGTTGTACACGCCCCGCCCACAGGAGCGGTACGCACAGACCGTCGCCAGGCCGCCTCTTTCCTACTCGAGCACAGTGAGCTCAGCGGGGTCGTAGTCAACGCCCATAAAGGTAAGGCCGCATGCGGGCGCCGTGGGGCCGGCGGCGGTACGATCACAGGCGTCAATAACCTCGCGCATCCACTCGGGATCGCGGCGATGCATGCCAATCTCGACGAGCGTGCCGACGATCGTACGGACCATCGAATGCAGAAACGCGTTGCCCTCGATCGTGAAGGTCAGGATATCCTCGCCAAAGGCGACTTCGTGACCAAACTCGGCGCGTATCACGCAACGGTGCGTAGGCTTGCCCACGGCCGAGGCGACCTTGCAAAAGCTCTTGAAGTCCTGCTCACCCAAGAGCGCGGGGCAAGCGGCAGCCATAGCGTCGACATCCAGCGGATAGCGATGCCACCAAACCGCACCGCGCGAGAGCACGGGGCGCGCATCGCGATCGGCGATGCGATACGTATACGTACGGGAGCGTGCATCAAAGCGGGCAGAAAAGCCCTTACGAGCCTTGTAGACCTCGTTTATGGCGATATCTTTGGGCAGGAGGGCATCCATAGCCCGCAGCCACCTACGGCGCGTCAGAGCAAGCTCAGCGTCCGTTACGGGTACGCTGATGTACTGAGCCACTGCATGCACGCCAGCATCGGTACGCCCCGCACACGTCAAGTCGATCGGGCGGCGCAGCAACGTCTCGATAGCACGACGAAGCTCGCCCGCAACCGTCGTCTGTCCCGGCTGCTCGGCAAATCCGCTATAGGACGAGCCGTCATAGGCCACACGAAACACCAACGTGGCATCGAGCTCGGGAATCGAATTGAAATCAGACGGCGCGGTCATGGGCGCTCCCAACAAACAATCAACGGTATCGCGACAAAAAAAGAGGGGTACGCGAACGTACCCCTCGAATATAGCCTATGCAGACGGATTGTCTACTCAGCGGTCTCCTCAGCAGGAGCCTCCTCGGCAGCGGTCTCCTCGACAGCCTCGACCTTCTTGGGAGCAGCGGCCTTCTTGGGGGCCGGAGCAGCCTTCTTGGCCTTAGGCGTGCAAGGCTCGGTGACGAGCTCCATGATAACGATAGGAGCGTTGTCGCCCTTACGGTTACCGAGCTTCATGATGCGGGTATAACCGCCGTTGCGGTCCTGCCACATACCCTGGGCAGCCTTGTCGAAGATCTCGGCAACAAGCTGCTTATCGCCGAGCTTGGCGATGGCAAGACGACGAGAGTGCAGGTCGCCCTTCTTGGCCCAGGTGATGATCGGCTCGACGACCGAACGCAGCGCCTTAGCGCGGGTCTCGGTGGTCTTGATGCGGTCGTTCTCGAAGAGGGCCTTAGCAAGGCTCTTCTTCATGGCCTTGGTGTGGCTCGCATCGGTGCCGAGCTTCAGGCCCTTCTTAACGTTGTGACGCATGGTCTAGTTTCTCCTCAAATATGCGAAGCATTAAGCCTTCAGGCTCAGGCCCATGGACTCAAGCTTGTCCTTCACTTCCTCGATCGACTTAACACCGAAGTTACGGATGTTGAGCAGATCGTTCTCCGAGAACTCAACGAGCTGACGGACCGAGTGAATGCTGGCACGCTTAAGGCAGTTGTAGGAACGGACCGAAAGGTCCAGATCCTCAATCTGCTTGTCCAGCTCGGCGTTGTCGTTGGTGACCTCGGGAGCGAAGATCGAAGCCTCCTCCTCGACCTCGGGGGTCTCGGCAAGGTTCATAAAGGCGGCCATATGCTGGTTGATGATATTGGCAGCCTGGACCACGGCGTCGCGCGGGGCGATGGAGCCGTTGGTCTCGATCTCGAGGACAAGGCGGTCGTAGTCGGTATGCTGGCCGACACGGCAAGCCTCAACGAGCTTGGCGCAACGGGACACCGGCGAGTACAGCGAGTCGACGTGGATCACACCGATGGGATCGTTGTCGCGCTTGTTAGCCTCGCCAGAGACATAGCCGCGGCCATAGCCGATGCGCATGCTCATGGTGAGATGGCCACCCTCGGTGAGCGTAGCGATGTGCTGCTCGGGGTTGACCAGCTCAAACTCGGACGGAATAAAGAAGTCCGCACCGGTGACCTCGCAGGGGCCGTCAACCGAGATGGTGGCGGTCGCCTCGTCGGTCGTGCCGAGAGCCCTGAAGACAAGACCCTTGACATTCAGGACGATGTCGGTGACATCCTCGACCATGTTAGGGATGGTCATGAACTCGTGCTGCGCACCATCGATCTGAATGGCCTCGACGGCGGCACCCTCGAGCGAGGACAGAAGAACACGACGAAGCGAGTTACCCAGCGTATCGCCGTAGCCACGCTCGAGCGGCTCGACGGAGACACGAGCAGACGTCTCGTTGATCTCTTCGACCTGAACCTGAGGCCTAATGAATTCTGACATGTATTACCTCCAGCCTCAGCAGCCCGGATGGACTACTTAGAGTAGAGCTCGACGATGAGCTGCTCGTTGATATCACCGCTGATCTGCTCACGCGTCGGCAGAGCGAGCACGTTACCAGACAGCTTCTCGATATCGACCTCGAGCCAGCCAGGGACCTCAAAGCGCTCGGAGGAAATCAGAGCCTCCTTGATGGGGAGGAGGTCACGGAACTTCTCGCCGACAGCGACGACATCGCCGGCCTTGACGCGGTAGGACGGAATGTCCACGCGCTTGCCGTTCACGGTGAAGTGACCGTGACGGACGGACTGACGAGCCTCTTTGCGGGTGCGGGCGAAGCCAAGACGGAAGACGACGTTGTCGAGGCGAGACTCAAGGATGATCATGAGGTTCTCACCGGTGACGCCGTTCATCTTACGGGCCTTGTTGAAGTAGCCGTGGAACTGCTTCTCCAGAACGCCATAAATGAACTTGACCTTCTGCTTCTCGCGCAGCTGCATGCCGTACTCAGATTCCTTGCGACGGCGCTTGGGCTGACGGATAGATTCCTTCTTGCTGCTGTAACCGAGCTCAGCGGGATCGATCCCGAGCTGACGGCAGCGCTTAAGAACAGGAGTCCTGTCGATTGCCATATTGATACGATCCTTTCAGTTACACGCGGCGACGCTTCTTGGGGCGGCAGCCGTTGTGCGGGATGGGGGTCTTGTCCTGGATGCTCGAGACCTCGAGGCCAGCAGCCTGGAGGGAGCGGATGGCGGTCTCACGACCGGAGCCGGGGCCCTTGACGAAGACGGAAACCTTCTTCATGCCGTGCTCCATGGCCTGCTTGGCAGCAGCCTCGGCAGCCATCTGGGCAGCGAACGGCGTGGACTTACGGGAGCCCTTAAAGCCCACCTGGCCAGCCGACTTCCAGGAAATGACGTTGCCCTGGGGATCGGTGATCGAAACGATCGTGTTGTTGAACGTAGAACGGATGTGAGCCTGGCCCACGGAAATGTTCTTACGGTCCGCGCGCTTCAGACGGGCAGCGCGAACGTTCTTCTTAGCAGTAGCCATCTATCTAGCGCTCCTTATTTCTTCTTCTTAGCACCGATCTGACGCTTCGGGCCCTTGCGGGTACGAGCGTTAGTGTGGGTGCGCTGGCCGCGGACCGGGAGGCCCTTGCGGTGACGAAGGCCGCGGTTGCAGCCGATGTCCATAAGGCGCTTGACGTTCTGGTTGCGCTCACGGCGGAGGTCGCCCTCAACCATGATCTGGTTCTTGTCGATATAATCACGGATGGCGTTAACCTCATCCTCGGTGAGGTCCTTAACGCGCGTATCCACGTTAACGTTGCACTCGACGCAAATCTTCGTCGCAGTGGTGCGGCCGATGCCGTAAATGTAGGTCAGACCGATCTCAACGCGCTTCTCACGCGGGAGGTCGACACCATTAATACGGGCCAACGTAGTCTCCTCTCTTAACCCTGACGCTGCTTATGACGGGGGTTCTCGCAAATGACGAGGACCTTGCCATGGCGCCTAATGATTTTGCACTTATCGCACATCTTCTTGACCGAAGGACGTACCTTCATCGTTCTTCCTTTCGGTAGCGCTCAAACTACTTCCCTACTATCTACTCGCCCAGCCGCAGGCGTTTAAAACTATGGCTGGTCTTCACACACAATCCGACCGTAGGTTGAGCTAAGCCTGCAGTCGGAAAAGGAGTGTGTATGCGTGCCGCTATTTATAGCGATAGGTGATGCGGCCGCGGGTCAGGTCGTACGGGGAAAGCTCCACGACAACCCTGTCACCGGGGAGAATACGGATGTAATTCATTCGGATCTTGCCAGAAATGTTGCAGAGAACCGAATGACCGTTCTCGAGCTCAACCTTAAACATGGCGTTGGGCAGCGGTTCCTTTACCGTACCCTCGAGCTCAATTGCGTCTTCCTTCTTCACAAGCAATCATCTTTCTCTAGAAAACGACAGCGATTGAGTATTCTACAATACGCATGCACGTATCGTAATATCTTCGTAATGGCTCCACAACTAAATGGAACTTGTTACATTTCTCCGCCTTGGAGAGAGCACCACGAGCCTTGTGCGTCGGTGGTGAGAATCACCGGGCCGTCGTTGGTGATGGCGACGGTGTTCTCGTAGTGCGCGGCAGGCAGATGGTCGTTGGTCGTGACGATCCAACCATCGGAGCCCGTGCTCACATGATTGGAACCCATCGTAACCATCGGCTCGATGGCAATAACCATACCGGCCTGAAGACGAACGCCCCTCCCCTTCTTTCCGTAGTTCGGAACGTTGGGGTCCTCGTGCATCACGCGACCGATGCCGTGCCCCACGTAATCGCGAAGCACGCCATAGCCGTGAGACTCGGCGAGGGACTGGACGGCATAGCCAATGTCCCCGATATGGTTGCCGGGAACAGCCTGCTCGATTGCAGCCTTAAGACAATCGCGCGTGACCTCGCACAGGGCCTTGGCCTCGGGCGTGGGGGTGCCGACGAAAAACGTCCAGGCGTTATCGCCGACCCAACCGTCGACAACGGCACCCGTATCGATGGAGATGATATCGCCATCACGCAGGATCATGTCGGGGTTGGGAATACCGTGCACCACGGCATCGTTGATCGATGCGCAAATGGTTCCGGGGAACCCGCCGTAGCCCTTAAAGGCCGGGGTGCCGCCATGCATGCGGATAATCTGCTCCGCGAGCTGGTCGAGCTCGAAGGTCGAAACACCGGGGCGAACCATGGCTCCAACGTGGCGGAGCGCCATCTTAGATAGCGCTCCTGCCTTCTTCATCTGCTCGATTTGCGTTGCAGACTTAATCTTGATCATAGACCGAGAGCCTCTTTGACATCCCCGTACACGGTCTCGCGAGCCTGGTCACCGTTGACCGACTTAAGCAGACCCTGGCCACGATAGTAGTCGACGAGCGGGCTCGTGGACTTCTCGTAGACGTCGAGACGGTTCTTGATGGTCTCGGGCTTGTCGTCGTCGCGCTGATACATCTCGCCGCCACACTTGGGGCAGGTAGCATCGGCAGCAGTGCCGGTGTAACCGCAGGCGCGGCAGGTGCGACGCGAAGACAGACGGTCGATGATGACCTCGGAGGCCACGTCGACCAGAAGGGCGCAATCAATCTCGCGACCCATGGCGGAGAGCTCGGAATCGAGCGTTACAGCCTGGGCGGTGTTGCGCGGGAAGCCATCGAGGATGAAACCCTGCTGGGCGTCATCGGCGGCAAGGCGCTCCTTGACAAGGTCGATCACGAGCTGGTCGGGAACGAGCTCGCCAGCGTCCATGTACTTCTTAGCCTGAATACCAAGCTCGGTGCCACCCTTGACGGCAGCACGCAGCAGATCGCCCGTGGAAATGTGGGCGACGCCGAACTCGGCGACGAGCTCCTGCGCGACGGTGCCCTTACCGGCACCCGGAGCTCCGAGCAATACGAGGTTCATGAGCAATCCTCCTCTAGCCTATTTAAAGAATCCATCGTAATCATACATCTTGATCTGGCCTTCGAGCTTGTCGACCGTGTCGAGCACGACGCCGACCATGATGAGGATGGACGTGCCGCCAAATGCCTGGATCAGCTGGTTACCCGTGAAGGAGAAGATAATCGAAGGCACGATGGCGATGAGCGCCAAGAAGACAGCGCTGGGAAGCGTGATCTTGTTGAGCGCGTTCTTGATGTAGGCCGCGGTGGCCCTACCCGGACGGACGCCCGGAATAAAGCCGCCCTGCTTCTTAAGGTTATCGGCCGTGTCGTCGGGATTGAACACCATGGAGGTGTAGAAGTACGCGAAGAACACGATGAGGACAACGTTAAGCACCCAGTTGAGCCAACCGGTCGAAAGCGCAGAGGCAACTGCCTGGATCCAGCCGATGCCGGGGAAGAACACGGCAATCTGGGCCGGGAAGTACAGCAGTGCCGAAGCGAAGATGATCGGAACGACGCCCGCAGTGTTGACCTTGATGGGCAGGTAGGTGGTCTGACCACCCATCATGCGACGGCCCACGACGCGCTTGGCGTAGGAGACCGGAATGCGGCGCTGGCCGCGCTCAAGGAAAACGATCAGCGGGATAACCAGCAGGATGATGGCGCAGATGATCACCATGGTGATGATGCCACCGGCGTTGCCCTCGGTGCTGGAGAAGATCGCCTGCGGAAGACCGGCCATGATGTTCGCAAAGATAATCAGCGACATGCCATTGCCGATACCGCGCTGGGTGATGAGCTCACCAATCCACATGATCAGCAAGGCGCCCGCGGTGAGCGTGCCGACGATCATGATGTCAAAGATGATCTCGGGAGCACCGGCACCGTTGAAGCTGATACCGAAGCTCTTAAAGAGGAAGAGGTAACCCACGGAGTTGAGGATTGCCAGGGCCAAGGTGAGGTAACGCGAATACTGCGTGATCTTGGTCTGACCGACCTCGCCCTCGCGGGCAAGCTCATGCAGGGAAGGCACGACGGCCTGGAGCATCTGGAGGATAATCGAGCTCGTGATGTAGGGCATGATGCCCAGGGAGAACACCGAAACATAGCTCAACGCGCCACCAGAGAAAAGATTCAGGAGGGCCATAGCACCTGCGGCGACCGAGTTGTTCTCGGTCGAGAAAAGGCCCAGCATCCCCTGGAAGGGAATGCCGGGCACAGGAACGTGCGCACCAATGCGGTACACGACGAGCATAGCTATGGTAAAAAGAATCTTTTCGCGCAGTTCTTTAATGCGGAAAGCATTCTTAAGACCATTTAGCACGGCAGCTCGACCTTTCCGCCGGCGGCCTCGATCTTGGCCTGCGCGGAAGCGCTGACCTTGTCGACCTTGACCGTGAACTTCTTGGTGAGCTCACCATTGCCGAGCACCTTGACGGGCTCGAACTCGCTCTTGGTGATGCGAGCGGCCTTAAGAGCGGCACCGTCGATCACAGCGCCGTCCTCGAACTTACGCTCGAGACGCTCGACGTTAACAGCGGTGTACTCGATACGACGGGGGTTACGGAAGCCCGGAAGCTTGGGCAGGCGCATAGCCAGCGGAGTCTGGCCACCCTCGAAGCCGGCACCCTTGGTGCCGCCAGAGCGAGAGCCCTGGCCCTTCTGGCCGCGGCCAGAAGTGGTGCCGTGACCCGAAGAATTGCCACGGCCGACGCGCTTGCGGTTCTTGGTGGAACCGGGCGCGGGAGTAAGATCGTGAAGCTGCATTTGCTACTCCTCTACAATCTCGACAAGGTGCTTGACCTTGAAGATCATGCCGCGGACGGACTCGTTGTCAGCAATCTCGCGAACCTCGCGGATCCTGTGGAGACCGAGGGCACGGACAGTACGGACCTGGTCCTGCTTGCAACCGTTGGTGCTGCGGACCTGCTTGATCTTGATGGTGTCAGCCATGCTTAGTTCTCCTTACCGACGAACATCTCGGAGACCGTCAGGCCACGGCGAGCCGCGACGTCCTCAGGGCTGGAGAGCTCCTTGAGGCCCTCGACGGCAGCCTTGATGATGTTAAGGCCGTTGTCGGTACCGAGGGACTTGGACAGGACGTTCTTGATGCCAGCAAGCTCGAAGAGGGGACGCACAGCGCCGCCGGCGATAACGCCGGTACCCTCGACAGCGGGCTTGATGATGATGCGGCCGGCACCAAAGTGACCGAGAACCTCGTGCGGGATGGTGCCCTCTTCGGTCACCGGCACGTGGAACATGTTCTTCTTGGCATCGAGAGACGCCTTGGAGATGGCCAGGGGCACCTCAGCGGACTTGCCCATGCCAACGCCGACGTTGCCCTTGCCGTCGCCAACGACGACGAGAGCGACGAGGCTCATGCGGCGACCACCCTTGACGGTCTTCGACACGCGGTTGATGTAAACGACGCGCTCCTCGAACTCGGAGGCCTCGCGCTGCTGCTTCTGATTACGAGCCATGTGCTACATACCTCCTAGAACTCGAGACCGGCGGCACGAGCACCGTCGGCGAGGGCCTTGACGCGGCCATGGTAGATACGGCCACCGCGATCGAAGGCGACCTTGGTGATGCCGGCCTCGATGGCGCGCTTGCCAACGAGCTGACCGACCTTCTCCGCAGCCTCCTTGTTCGAGGTGTGGGTGCCCTTGAACTCGGCCTCGAGGGTCGAGGCGGAGACGAGCGTCAGGCTGGAGCCCTTGCTGTCGTCGATGATCTGGGCATAGATATTGGCGTTAGTACGGGTCACGCGAAGACGCGGACGCTCGGCGGTACCCGAGACCTTGCCGCGAACACGACGCTGACGACGCTTGAGGCCTTCCAGCTTCGCCTTATGCTTGTTCATACGTAAACTCCTAAAAAGGTTGATCTTGCCAGCACCTGACGGGGTGCTGGTCTTATGCGAGTGAGTCGGTTACGACTACTTGGCGGCCTTACCCAGCTTGCGGCGGATGTGCTCGCCAACGTAGTGGATACCCTTGCCCTTGTAAGGCTCGGGAGGACGATGACCGCGGATCTCAGCGGCGATCTGACCGACCTGCTGCTTGTTGATACCCTTGACGTTCACGTGGGTGTTGTCGGGAACCTCGAAGGTGATGCCCTCGGGAGCCTCGACGATCACGGGGTGCGAGAAGCCCAGGGAGAACTCGAGGTTCTTGCCCTTCTGCTGCACGCGGTAACCGACGCCGGCGAGCTCGAGCTTCTTCTCGAAGCCCTCGGAAACGCCAACAACCATGTTGTGGATGAGGGCGCGGGTGAGGCCGTGGCGGGCACGGGTCTCACGCTCGTCGTCGGGACGGGAAACGGTGAGGACGTTGTCCTCGACGTTGATAGCGAGCTTCTCATAGACATCGAGCTCGAGCTGGCCCTTGGGGCCCTTGACGACAACGTTGTTGCCGTTGACTGCCACTTCGACTCCGGCGGGAATCTGGACAGGCTTATTACCGATACGAGACACGGTTATCTCCTTTCCTTCTACCTACCGAGCGAATTACCAGACATAAGCGATGATCTCGCCGCCGACGTTGTGCTTGCGAGCATCGCGGTCGGTCATGACGCCATGGCTGGTGGAAATAATGGCGGTACCAAGGCCACCGCGGACGCGGGGCATGTCGGCAACGCCGGTGTACTTACGCAGGCCCGGCTTGGAAATGCGGCGGATGCCGTTGATGACCTTAGCCTTCTTGGGACCATACTTAAGCGTAATGTGCAGAGTCTTCTGGGGAACGGTGTCCTCGACATCGTAGCCCTCGATGTAGCCCTCCTCGTGCAGAACACGAGCGATCTCGACGAGCTTCTTGCTGCTCGGCATGGAGACCGTGGCCTTGTTCACAGAGTTAGCGTTACGGATGCGCGTAAGCATATCTGCGATCGGGTCTGTAAGGTTCATACAGATTCTCCTTCGTTCTTGATGAACACGTGCTCTTGGTTCTTCGCCGCCCTTAACGGCAAAGCCTAACTAGCGCGTTTTCCCTGTTCCAAACTGATGCTTGAAACGCTGGTAGTGACTTACCAGCTGGCCTTCTTAACGCCGGGAAGCTCGCCCTTGAGTGCAAGCTCACGGAAGCAGACACGGCACAGGCCGAACTTGCGGTACACAGAGTGCGGACGGCCGCAGCGCTGGCAGCGCGTGTACTCACGAGTAGAGAACTTCTGCTTGCGATTGCACTTGACGATCATCGATGTCTTAGCCACTTATATCCTCCTCACATAGAGTATTGTTCGCCCCAAGCGCCGCCTCCTTGTGGAAACGGCGCTTATAGGGCAGGTGAACCTATTTCTTGAACGGGAAACCGAAGGCGTCCAGAAGGGCCTTGGCCTCCTCATCGGTGTTGGCGGTGGTCACGAAAGTGATGTCCATACCACGCTGGTGATCGACGGAGTCGAAGTCGATCTCGGGGAAGATGAGCTGCTCGGTGACGCCCATGGAGAAGTTACCACGGCCGTCGAAGCTCTTGGCGGAGATGCCGCGGAAGTCGCGGATACGGGGGATCGCGACGGAGGTCAGACGATCGAAGAACTCCCACATACGGTCGCCACGCAGGGTAACCTTGCAGCCGATCGGCATACCAGCGCGCAGGCGGAAGGTAGCGATGGACTTGCGGGCACGGGTGATCATCGGCTGCTGACCGGTGATGGCGCGCAGGTCGCGCACGGCACCGTCGATGGCCTTGGAATCGGTAGCGGCCTCGCCGACACCCATGTTCACGACGATCTTCTCAAACTTGGGGATCATCATGACGTTCTCGTACTGGAACTTGTCCTGAAGCTGCTGCTTGACCTCGTTGTTGTACTTGGTCTTCAGACGCGGCACATACTTCTCTTCTGCCATTGTTCACTCCTTCTTGGGGTTTTAAGCACGGGGCGTGGCCACGATGGGTTGTCCTCGTGCCTCCTGGCTGCATCCGCGCCGCTCATGGCATTTCGCGGTTTGGACTCGACGCAGCAGGAGCCGACAAAACAATCGGTACTATACGCGCATTAGGGGCGTATTTCCAGAAAAACCTCGTCTGCCTGCACAACTCCACAACTCCCCCGCACAAATCGATTCATGGTGGCAGAGAAACGAGAGTGGATTATCGGACACACGAGAGTGGATTTTTGGACGCATAACGAACGAGAGTGGATTTTCTCCCACTTTTAACCCCGATACAGGCCAAAAGTGGGAGATTATCCGCTCTCGATGTGATCTTCCTTACTTTTGGCGCGGGAGTACTAGGTTGAGGATTACGGCGACGAGTGCGGCGACGGCGATTGAGGAGCCGCCGAAGACCGTGCCGACCCAGGCAGGGAAACCTGCACCGGCAAGCCCGCCGGCCGTACGCTCAATACCCGTGCCAAAGGCGATAGACAGACCCATAAGCGTGGTATCGCGCTGAGACAGGCCGTGGCGGGCAAACATGACCACGCCGTTCATGCCGATGGTCGCGAACACGCCGATCGTGGCACCGCCGATAACCGGCTGCGGAATGGACGTGAGCACCGCCGCGCATTTGGGCAGCAGGCCCGCAATGAGCAAGATCGCGGCGGCAAGCGTAAAGACCATGCGGTTGACGACCTTGTTCTCGGCGATGATGCCGACGTTTTGGCCAAACGTGGCCGTGGGGACGCCACCCAAAAAGCCCGAGAGCATGCCCACCAGACCGTTGGCGATCAGACCGCCCGAGATCTGGCTATCGGTCGCGGGGGTCTCGAGTGCGGCAGACGACACGGCGGCAAACTCGCCCATAACCTGCACAGCGTTAACGATAGCGACGACACCTACCACAGCGCACGCCGCCGGGTCGAACACCAAACGATGGGCACCCAGCGCCGGCGGGGCAAACCAACTAGCGGTCGCGATGGCCGAGAAGTCGACCATGCCCAGCACCGCAGCCACAACAAACCCCGCGCAGATGCCGGCCAGGATGCTGCCCAGCCTGAGCGCGCCCTTGCCATAGTTGCTCGCCATAAAGGTGACGACAAATGTCACGAGCGCAACAGCCCAGTTGGTAACGCTGCCAAAATCGGCAGCGCCCTCCCCGCCCGCCATGGACGCCACGGCGACCGGGCACAGCGATAGACCAATAACAAAGATGACGGTGCCGAGCACCGGGGCCGGGAACAGAAAGCTCACACGCTTAAACAAAAGGCCGAAGAGCATGACGAGCGCGCCGCCAATAATCTGAGCGCCCAGCACGGCCTCAAAGCCCAGCTCGAGGCCGACCGCCTTAAGTGCCGGTACAAACGTAAAGCTCGCGCCCATCACAATGGGCAAGCCCGAACCGACGATACCTTTTATGGGGAACTGTTGAAGGAAAATGTCAAGCGCCGAGAGAACCAGCGATGCTTGGATGACGGCAGCCTCCTCCTGAGGTGTGAAGCCGCAGACCGACGCGATGATGATGGCGGGCGTGACGATGCCCGCAAACGCCGCCAGCACATGTTGCAGCGCATGGGGCAACACCTGCACAAACGATACTTTTCCCGTACGCTCGAACAGGGCGTCCCCTGCCACCGACTCTGCCATTGCGCCTCCCATACCCTAGGCAGCGGCCCTATACCGCTCAACGGGCGCCCATTATAGGGCATATGGTGCAGGTAGCATTTTGGACGACGGGCCGGGGGTGAGATTAGCGTTTGCGGGGAACGAGCTTGGTGCGGCGCAGGTGAATCATCTCGGCGGCGATGGAGATGGCAATCTCCTCGGGGTCCTCGGCCTCGATGGCGACTCCGATCGGCAGGTGCAGCTCGTCAATCTGCTCCTGCGTAAAGCCCTCCTGCTCCAAGCGGGCGCGCACAAAGGCCGTCTTGCGGCGCGAGCCCAAGCAGCCCAGATAGGCGGGCTTGGCGCACATGGCCTGAATCACCACGTCGATATCGGACTTATGACCCGCCGTGGCCACAACCACCAGGTCGCGCGGGCCGATGGGGCACTGCTCGCCCAGGTTCTTGTAGTCGACCAGACGACGGTCATAGACGCCGGGCACCCATTCGGAGGTCAGCGTGCCGGGGCGGTCGTCGCAAGCAACGACGGCAAAGCCCGCCGCCGTGAGCACTCGCGCCGTTGCGGCGCCCACGTGGCCGCAGCCAAAGATATAGGTCAGGCCCTCGGGGCAGAGCGTCTCGACGTGCGCCGTGGGGATCTCGGAGGCCGCGTTAGTGTAGGTGACCTTACTCCCCTCCTCCACCAGCGAAAGCTCGGGGCAGCCCGCGATGGTACGGCGCGATTCCTCGCCATGGTACTCGGCCACATCGCTCTCGAGCGCGCTCGCGATAAACGGCTCAAAGTCGATGACAAAGTCGCCGATGCGTCGATATACCAAGACGTCGGCAATCTCTTGAAGCAACGGGGCCTGGGTCGCATCCAGATGCAGGTAGCACAGGCAGATGGCTCCGCCACAGATCATGCCGGTATCGGAGTTCTCGCCGCCCATGGTGTAGCGGACCAGGCGCGAGCGACCCGCATCCAGCAGCACACGAGCCTCATCCAGCGCAAAGAGCTCAATCTTGCCGCCGCCGATGGTGCCCGCCTGGCCGCCATCGGCAAAGACGGTCATCCATGCGCCCACGCCGCGCGGCGACGACCCCGCCGTGCCGGCCACGACCACGAGCTCGCACGCCTCGCCAGCACGCAGGGCGCCAAGTGCCGCGTTCACAACATCGAGCTTTTCCATTGCCGCCTTCTATCCTCTAAAGACATCGGTGAGCATAGCGAGTGCCTCGAGCACGCCGCCGCCGACCGACGTCGCCTTGTCCGAAATATAGTTGATATAGCTGGCATCGCCGCGCGGATCGACATCAGCGCACTTAAAGCCCTCAGTCACCTGCACGCCGTTCGCCAAAAGCCCGCGCAGACAGCCATCGATCTGCGTGCACATGGGCGTATCGCCCGCGTAGCCGATCACGTCACCTGCGCTCACGATGTCGCCGATAGCGCGGTCGGACCGAAACACGCCGACGGCGGGGCTGTGGATAACACGTTCTTTGCCATAGCCGGCGATAATGCCCGGCACGCCCGTGTTGGGCTGGGGTGAACCCTGGGTAATGACGCGGCCGAGGAAATGCCCGCGCATGGTCTCGACCACGGCGTCGCAATCGACCGGCGCGGTAAAGCCCGGCCCCACGGCGATGACAGCGGGCGCCATGTCGCGCGTGGTACCCAAGTTGCGCTTGGCCAGGATCGCATCGACCACGGCGGCGGGCTTAAGCTCGTCGAGCATCTTGGCCTGGGGGTCCACCACGACGGCAACATCCCCCGCCTTGGTAATCTCGAGTGCCTCGGCCGGCGTCTGTGCCAAGCGAGCGCGAATGGCCTCAACCTGGACCTCGCCCAAGCGAATGGCCTCGCAAAAACTGATCGTGCGGCGGATGCACGTGGGAACCGCGATATCGGCCATGACGACCGACGCGCCGGCGCGCACCAAGCGAGCGGCAACGCCCGTGGCGATATCGCCGGCGCCGCGAACATAAACGAGCATTCCCGGGGCACCTCCCTGTGCTACGGTTTGAGCAGAGCAAAAGCGGTTCGACCGCTACTCTGATGATTATTTATTATCACAGTATTATACGGCGGTGAACAGATGGAAACGGTCAGCGGAAACCTTGCCTCGGCGCTCAAGATTGAGCCGGGGATTACCGCGATTATCGGCAGCGGCGGCAAGTCGACCTTGCTGAGGACGCTGGGACTTGAGCTCATGCGCGCCGGCGGCCGCGTGCTCCTCTGCACCACCACGCACATGTTTCCCGTCGCCGGCGTACCGTGGGACGGGTCGAGCCGTCGCCTGGACGCCGCGCCCTGGAGGCCGGGAGCCTCTCATGTTCCCGACTGCACCTGCGAGGCGTGCGCGGGGCTTGCGCGCGGAAGCATTTGCCAGGCGGGTGTCTTAGACCCAGAGACAGGCAAGCTCTCCGCCCCCGCCGAGCCATTCAATGAGCTGGCGCAGCGCTTTGACTACGTCCTTACCGAGGCAGACGGCAGCAAGCGGCTCCCGCTCAAGGCCCACGCCGCCTGGGAACCGGTCATTCCCGCCGGCACGGCCAACATCGTCTGGGTCGTCGGCGCCTCGGGATTCGGCAAGCCCATCAGCGAGGCCGTCCACCGCCCAGAGCTCTTCTGCGAGCGCTGCGGCTGCGAGGCAACCGATATCGCCACGCCCGAGCGCGTCGCCCAGGTGCTCAATGCCGAGATGCAGGCGCTGGAGCTCGGCACCGCACGCATCATGCTCAACCAAGTCGACACGCTTGCCGACACCGCGATGCCCGACCGCTTCCAGGCAGTCCTCAACCGCCCCATCATCGCCACCAGCCTCAAATAGCCGGCGCTGCCCCAGCAGGCCTATAAGTTGCGGTGGAATAGTTCCTGAAACGACCTATTTGGCGGCTAAACAGGAACTATTTCACCGCAACTGCGAAGGGAATCCGGCGCCCTTGCTGTTAGCGGGGCACGTAGCGGCCGGGCTGGGCTCCGGTGGGCTCGCCGTCGCGCGCTGCCAGCACGCCGTTCACAAACACGGCCTTGGCGCGGCCGTGCGCCTCAAAGCCCTCGAGCGGCGTGTAGTCCACAGCCTGGTGCTGCGTCGCCGCGCGAATGGTCCAGCGCGCCCGGGGATCCCACACGCACACGTCGGCATCGGCGCCCTCGGCCAGGCAGCCCTTGCGCGGATACATGCCAAAGACGCGCGCCGGGTTCTCGCTCATCAGACGGCACAGGTCCTCGGGGCCCAGCTGCCCCTCAAAGCTCGTGGCGATCGCGACGGGGCGATGCTCCACACCGGGCCCGCCGTTGGGAATCGCACGGAAGTCGTCACGCCCGCGGTCCTTTTGCCCATGCAGGTTAAAGCTGCAGTGGTCGGTGGCGATGGTATCAATCTCGCCGGCAACAAGCGCCTCGCGCAGTGCCGCACGGTCGCCCGCATGGCGCAGCGGCGGGCTCATCACATACTTGGCGCCCGCAAAACCGTCCTCGCCCTGCTCCAGGTAGCAGGTATCGTCGAGCATCAGATACTGAGGGCAGGTCTCGACATAGATATTCTTCTGGCCGCGCGCCTTGGCGGCACGGATGGCCTCGAGCCCCAGCTTGGTCGAGAGGTGCACCACGTTGACCGGAGCGTCGCCGGCAAGGTGTGCCAGATACAGCAGACGGCTCACGGCCTCGGCCTCGCACACACTGGGGCGGCTGAGCGCATGGCCCTCGGGTCCGTGAATCCCCTGCTCAAACACGCGCTTCTGCAACGTGTTCACCAGCGTGCCGTTCTCGCAATGCACGCACAGCATGCCGCCCACGCGCTTGAGCTCCTCGAGAACCTCGAGCGTCTCGGCATCGTCCAGGCGCAGATGGTCGTAGGCAAAGTAGGTCTTGAACGACGACACGCCCGCCTCGCGCATGGCCGAAAGGTCGGCGCGGTTGCGTTCGTTCCATTCGGCGAGCGCCATATGAAAGGCGTAGTTGGCCGTGCAGGTTCCGTCGGCGCGGTGATGCCACTCGGCCAAAGCATCAGGCATGGTCACGCCGCGATCGGCCGTCGCATAATCCACAATGGTCGTGGTACCGCCGCAAGCAGCCGCGCGCGTGCCGGTCTCAAAGCTATCGGCCGTCCAGTCCATGCCGGTCCAGCACTGCATGTGCGTATGGCCATCGATAAAGCCGGGGAACACCCAACAGCCCGCGGCATCCTCGACGGTATCGCCCTCGCCCGGCTCAATCGCCGCAGCGATTCGCACGATCTTGTCGCCATCCATGGCAAGATCGGCGCGGCGAAGCCCCTCGGGCGTCACCAACGCGCCGTTTTTGATGATGATCATAATTGCTCCTTATTGATTGATGCAGTTGGCCACGCGATCAAAATACGAGCAGGCCGCGATATGCTCCGTTATGCGGCGCTGCCCCTTGGCGGTATCGACATCCCACAGCTCGTAGGCACGCGCCTCAACCAGCGCAATGTCGGTGCGACCCTTAAGGACCGACCCTCCGCCGTCCTTGCCTTCGAGAAGCATGAGCGAGGGGAATAGTTGCCTTGGAAAGAGTACCGGGCTCGAGGGTTCACCGTTGCACGCCAAGCGCACCGGATGTTTGCGGCCGCGCTCGTCAAACGCTCGAACCATCGTCTCAAAGGAATCAGAGCTCACGAGCGGCTGATCGCCCGGCAAAAAGAGGCAGCCCTTCCAGTTGCGCTCGGCGCCCCAAGAAAGGCCCGCGCGAACGCTCTCGCTCCTGAGCTCGCCATCGTGCAGCACGCACGGGCAATGCTTGTCCTCGCAAATCTGAGCGACCTCGGGCCAACGCGTCGAAACCACCACGTCAAAGCCCTTGGGAACCGAATCGATGGTCCGGGCAATCAACGGCTTGCCATAAATGTCGGCAAGCATCTTATTGGAGCCAAACCGCTTGCCCTCTCCCGAGGCCATGATCACGCAACCAAGTTTCATGGCGATACCTCCTTAGAAGTCATCGTACCCATAACTCGCATCGCGGGGCACGCGCATCGTCGGCGTTTGTCCCACACAGCGCTTGCCTCACACAACGGCGCTTGCCCCACACGCCCGGCACTTTGCAAAAGGGGGCGCCCCGCCGGTTGGCAGAGCGCCCCTTTACATGGTTTACCTCAG
This sequence comes from uncultured Collinsella sp., assembly GCA_934654835.1. GTDB lineage: Bacteria > Actinomycetota > Coriobacteriia > Coriobacteriales > Coriobacteriaceae > Collinsella. The sequence goes on along the minus strand of CAKUGY010000017.1, from coordinate 12,729 downwards.
CCCAGCTTTAGGCCTGGAACCAACGGGCGGTGTTGCGCTCGTCGAGGGCCTTGAGGGTAGCGGCCGGATCGGCAACCTTCTGCAGGAACATCATGGCTGCGATGGCGTACGGCTTGTAGCTGGCCTCCTTGTACATGCCCACGCGGTGCATGTCGAAGACGTCGGCGTTAACCTCGCCGTGCTCGCAGGAGACACCGGAGATGTCGGCGGGCAGCGGGTGCATAAAGATGGTGTCCTGGCCGTTGGCGGTCTTCTCCATGAGCTCGGTCGTGGAGCACCAATCCTGATGGGTAGCGTTCTGAGCGAGCAGCTCCTTCTCGAGCGCAGCGATGCCGGCGTCGTCGCCCTCGGCGTACAGGTTGGTGCGCTTCTCCATGGCGGCAAACGGAGCCCAGCTCTTGGGGATCACGATGTCGGCGCCCTCGAAGGCCTCGGCCATGGTGTTGACCTGCTTAAAGGTGGTGCCGGACTCGGCGGCGTAGCCCTTGGCGCGCTCGACGACCTCGGGCATGAGGTCGTAGCCCTCGGGGTGAGCCAGGGTGACGTCCATGCCAAAGCGGGGCAGCAGGCTGATCAGCGACTGCGGGCAGGACAGCGGCTTGCCGTAAGAGGGCGAATAGGCCCAGGTGACGGCAACCTTCTTGCCCTTGAGGTTCTCAAGACCGCCAAACTCGTTGATGAGGTAGAGCATGTCGGCAGAGGACTGCGTGGGGTGATCGGAGTCGGACTGCAGGGAGATGAGCGTGGGGCGGTGATCCAGAACGCCGTCCTCGTAAGCCTGCTGGACAGACTCGGAGACCTCGGCCATGTAGGCGTCGCCCTTGCCGATGTACATGTCGTCACGGATGCCGATGACGTCGGCCATGAAGGAGATCATGGTAGCGGTCTCGCGGACGGTCTCGCCGTGGGCGATCTGGGACTTCTTCTCGTCCAGGTCCTGCAGCTCAAGGCCGAGCAGGTTGGCGGCCTTAGAGAAGGAGAAGCGCGTACGGGTGGAGTTGTCGCGGAACAGGGAGACGGCCAGACCCGAGTCGAAGATCTTGGGCGAAACGTTGTTCTCGCGCAGCTGACGCAGGGCGTCGGCGACGATGTAGAGAGCCTTGAGCTCATCGGTGGTCTTGTCCCAGGTGTGCAGGAAGTCGCTGCCGTACATACCCTTAAAGTCGAGACCGTTCAGCTGCTCGACGAGCTCGGTAAACTTAGCGTCCATGTAAGTGTCCTTTCCAAAGATGCGAATGATGGTAATGGGTGAAACCGCTCCGGCATGCGCGCGTGGCTAGAACATGCAGAGCGCTATGACGAGGACCCGCCACCGTCGAGGAAGCATGGGAGATAACGACCGCGGGCCCCAAGTCAACAGAGGGTGCCGGGGACACAAGCTGTCCCCGGCTCAACAAAATCGAAGAATGGGACTAATCGATCTTGTTGTTGGTCAGACCGGCGCGGAACACGGTGGCGTCGCCATCGGCCTGGCTCGGATCGTAGAGGTTCAGGGCAGCCACATACATGGCGGCAGCGGTGACCAGGTCGTCCTTGTAGGTGACCTCGTTGGGAGCGTGGGCCTGAGACTCGGCACCCGGGCCAAAGCCGACGCAGGGGATGCCGTAGCGGCCCTGGATGGAGACGCAGTTCGTGGAGAAGGTCCACTTGTCGCACAGCGGGCGACCGGTGCGCTTGTCCATGCTGGGCTCGCAGCCGATGCGCTCGTCACCGAACATAGCCTTGTGGGCGTCGACGAGGGCCTTGACGTGCGGAGCGGTCTCCTTGTTGATCCACGTGGGGAAGTAAGCCTCGGTCTCGTAGACCTCGCCGGTCCAGGACGGACGGTCGTACATGTACATGGAGACCTTCACGTCGTCGCCGTACTTCTTGGCGGCCGGCAGGTTGCGGATCTCGTCCAGGCAGGACTCCCAGGTCTCACCGGCGGTCATGCGACGGTCGATGGAGATGGCGCAGGAGTCGGCCACGGCGCAACGGCTGGGGCTGGTGTAGAAAATCTGGCTGACGGTGCAGGTGCCGCGGCCCAGGAAGCGGGCGTCCTCGAAGTGCTCGGGGTTGTACTTGGGGTCGAGCATCTTGACGAGGCCCTTGATGTCGGTCGACTCGTCGCAGCCGTTGTTGTTAAGGGCGCGGACATCGGCAATGATGTCGGCCATCTTGTAGATGGCGTTGTCGCCGCGGTCGGGAGCGGAGCCGTGGCAGGAGGTGCCGTGAACGTCGACGCGGATCTCCATGCGGCCGCGGTGACCGCGATAGATGCCGCCGTCGGTGGGCTCGGTGGAAATGACGAACTCGGGCTTAATGCCATCCTTGTTGTAGATGTACTGCCAGCACATGCCGTCGCAGTCCTCTTCCTGGACGGTGCCGACGACCATGATCTTGTAGCCCTCGGGGATGAGGCCCATGTCCTTCATCATCTTGGCAGCGTAGGTAGCAGAAGCCATGCCGCCCTCTTGGTCGGAGCCGCCGCGGCCGTAGATGATCTCGTCGGTCTCGTAGCCCTCATAGGGATCGGCATCCCAGTTCTCGATGTTGCCGATGCCGACGGTGTCGATGTGAGAGTCGATGGCGATGATCTTGTCGCCCTCGCCCATAAAGCCCATAACGTTGCCCAGGCCGTCGACCTTGACCTCGTCATAACCGAGGGCCTCCATCTCGGCCTTGATGCAAGCGACAACCTCGCCCTCCTCGCAGGACTCAGAGGGGTGCGAAATCATAGCGCGCAGGAAGCGAGTCATGTCAGCACGATGAGACTCGGCAGCAGCCTTGATAGCGTCGAAATCGAGTTCTTTAGCCATTATTAATAACCTTTCACACGAAGGAATCTACCTGTGAGTTGGCGGAGCGATACCTATTTACTCCGCTGCTCGGACAGTCCTGCGCAAGACGGAAAGCACATTAAGTGCTTTCCTTTGCGTGCGGAACTCGCGACGGAGCAAATAGGTATCGCCCCGCCTCCCGGGTTCATACATCTGCAGGACATAGGGGGTCTGATAGAAATTTGGCGCGGCGCGTTGCGCCGCCCAGTACTAGCAAGTGGGATATTCGCCTTCCCAGACGATGCGGCGATACTGGTCGGGGTCAGTATCGCCCTCGGTGGAGAAGCAGAGCACGGAGCTCGTCTTGTCCAGGCCGATGAGCTCCTTGAGCTCGGCGTACTCGGGATCGAGCATGAGGGTCTCGACCAGGCCGGTGGTCACAGCGCCGGACTCGCCGGAGATGACGCGCGGGTCGCCCTTCTCGGGAGCGCCCAGGGTGCGCATGCCGCGAGCGGTAACCCAGTCGGGGCAGGACACGAAGGCGGTGGTGTGGTTGCGCAAGATATCCCAGCCCAGGATGTTGGGCTCGCCGCAGCACAGGCCGGCCATGATGGAGGGCATGTCGCCGTCCACGATGCGCGGGTCGCCGTCGCCGGCGGCAGCGCCCTTGTACAGGCAGGCGGCAGGAGCGCACTCGACCACAACGAAGGTGGGCGGGTTATCGGGATACAGGTTGGTGAAGTAGCCCACCACGGCGCCGGCGAGCGAACCCACGCCAGCCTGGACAAAGACGTGCGTCGGGCGGTTGATGGCCATCTCGCGCAGCTGCTCGGCAGCCTCGGAAGCCATGGTGCCGTAGCCCTCCATGATCCAGGACGGGATCTTCTCGTAGCCCTCCCAGGCGGTGTCCTGGACGATGACGCCGCGCTCGCAGGCATCGGCCTCGGCGGCGGCCATGCGCACGCACTCGTCGTAGTTGACCTCTTCGATGGTCACCGTGGCGCCCTCGGCGGCGATGTTATCAAAGCGGGGCTTGGTGGAACCCTTGGGCATGTGCACGACGGCCTTCTGGCCCAGCTTGTTGGCAGCCCATGCCACGCCGCGGCCATGGTTGCCGTCGGTGGCGGTAAAGAAGGTAGCCTGGCCAAAGTCCTCGGCCAGCTGATCGGAGGTCAGGTAATCGAAGGTGCAGTCGGCAACGTCCTTGCCGGTCTCGTCGGCAATGTAGTTGGCCATGGCAAACGAGCCGCCCAGAACCTTAAAGGCGTTGAGGCCAAAACGATAGCTCTCGTCCTTAACGCACAGGTTGGACAGGCCCAGGCGCGCGGCCTGACCGTCCAGGCGGGCAAGCGGGGTGACGGTGTATTGGGGGAACGACTGGTGGAAGGCGCGGGCCTTCTTCACGTGGTCGAGGCTCATGATTCCCAAGTGCTTGTCATCGCTCTTGGGCATCGTATTGCCCGCCCACTGGATCTTATCGGCCATACGGTGAACTCCTTAAGTCCTCTCTTGCCGGCCCCCGCATACGCGTTTCAGCCCATTCCCATTCATGCGGCTGAACTTTTATGTGGATGCCAAACAAAAAGTTTGTTAGCAATGTTCTATCACACTTTTTGATTGGAATACCTAACAAATTGTTTGTTGCCGTAATCGGTACCTTTTCGCCGCCGAACGGTCACATAATGCAGCGACACTTTCGTTATTTGCGAACAAGTGGGGTTTATGGCAAAGTGTGCCCAAACTAATTTTTAGGAAGGCACCCATGACCCCCGCACAGATTGAGTTTTATAAGCGCCTCGCACACGGTTTGGCGCTCCAGTTTGGCCCCAACTGCGAAGTCGTCGTCCACGATCTTGAGACCGAGGACGTGGACCACTCCATCGTGGTGATCGAAAACGGCCATGTAAGCGGGCGTAAGTTGGGCGATGGCCCCAGCCACATTGTGTTTGAGTCCATGCACGAGGGCGCCACCGACGTACGCGACCGCGAGCCGTACCTCACCAAAACCACCGATGGCAAGCTGCTCAAGTCCTCGACGATCTTTATCCGCAACGACGAGGGCAAGCCCGTCGGCATTTTGGGCATTAACTTTGACATTACGCTTATGAAGGCTTTTGAGCGCTCGCTCGACGCCTTTACCGGCACTGGCGGCTCGGGATACACCGAGCCCGAGCCCATTACCAAAAACATCGGCGACCTGCTCGAGGACCTACTGCGCGAGTGCGAACAGTTTGTGGGCAAGCCCGCGGCGCTCATGACCAAAGACGAGCGCATCCGCGCCATTGGCTATCTCGACCGTCGCGGTGCCTTCCTCATCTCCAAGTCGAGCGAACGCGCCTGCGAGTTCTTTGGCATCTCTAAATACAGCTTCTATAGCTACCTCAACGAGGCCAAGGCCGCCGCGGGCGACAAGTAGGCAGCCCGCACTCCTCCCCTTTTGGGCGCGAGTTCTGGAATGCACGAATCCGAGAGTCGGCCGCAAGGCAAGTTCCATATAATCGATGAGATAGACAGTTCGAGAGGATGGAACAAGATGGGGTCGAGCAACGCATTGCGCAACGGCCGCGGGGGTGCCAAGCCTACCGCTAGGCATGCGAAACACGCGTTTGACGAGGGCGAAGACGGCCTTTTTGCGCTGAGCCTCGACGACGTGATGAGCGACCGCCCCTGGACCGCCGACGAGCTCATGGGTGGCGGGGTTCGCTCGGCAAGTGCGGAGCACGCTCCTTCCGCTGCGCCCACGCCGGCATCTGTGCCCGCGGACGACTTTGCCACCCGCCCCATCATGCAGACGACGCGTAAAGCCGCCCCTACACCCCGCCCTGCTAGCGATCCGTCCGAGACGGCGGCGTTTCTCGCTGCGGCGGCACAGCTCCCCACGGCAGACAATACGATTCGATACGCTGCCCCGCAGCGGCAGGCATACTCGGCTCCCGAGCCTGAACTCGAGCCGCCCGTTATGGATCTGGACGACCTTTCCAACCGCCAGTTTGCCTTTGATTCCTGGGCGGCGGCAAATCTGGACGAGACCTCGGGCGGTATGCCGGCGCTCGACATTCCGGTGAACCCCCTGTTTGCGGCCAGCGAGGCGCACGAATCTGCGCGCGACGACGCCGCGGCATATTCCTACCGACCGAGCGAACAGGCTCGCGCCGACCGCATCGAAACCGAGGATTACGACCGCGCGTCGAGCGGCTATTCTCGCGACCCGTTTGCCGCCGCGCCCGCTCCTGAATACAACCAGGCGAGCGTAAAGGCGGCCTCAGCATCGTCGTATACCCACGACACCGACGATGAGCGCACTGCCAATTACCACACCGAGGAAGAGTCTCCGCGGTTCTCGGAGTTTCCCCAGGCGGCAAAGGTTGTCTTTATCGCCATCGTTATCGCCCTGCTCGGCGTGATCGCATTTGAGGGATTCCAGCTATTCCGCGGCCCCACCGCATCCGAATCGGCAACGCAGGAAAAAGAAAACGATAACGACTACCTGGATATCAACACCCTCAAGGGCGACCCCAACAGCTAGGTTGGAACATAGGCTATGTTGCACCCCTGTTTACGTGCAGCTTTACGCTTTTCCGTGATTTCCACACGCCCATTTCGACACTTTTCCGTAGTTTGCGCATGCCGAATTTGACACTTTTCCGTACTTTTATACGGCTGATTTCGACACTTTTCCGGATGTAGGTCAAATAATCGATTGGGGAATCAAGCGCCGCCTGTGCGTCATATCGCAGGCGGCGCTTGATTTCTGTCCGCGCGCGTTGATAGACTTCCTCTTGCCCGCAAGGAACGGGCGCGTTTTATCCAGAGTCGGGGTAGAGAGTTGGCTCCACGATCCCGACGCCAACCGGCCAAGAGGCGCGGTGGCCCTGCCAACATCGATGAAAGGAGTCCATATGGACAATTTCCCTGTGCGCAGCGAGCGCAACTTCCACAACCTGGTCATCAAACCGAATCACATGCATCTTTTGGACAAGCCAAATGGCTATGCCTCGGCCATGGTCAAGAGCAGCCTCTCCCACCAGATGCGCTTTACAGTGCAGAAGCTCGAGAAAGAGCTCTTCGCTGCTGGCAACCCGCATGTGCTGCAGATCAAACTGTCCGGAGACGATTTGCGCGAGCCGTCCAACTGGAAGCTGTTTGCCGATGGCACGTGCGTTGCGGACGGATCCGGCGCCTTTGCCCGCGAGTGCTTCTGCGAGGGCGCTGAGGTGTTTCTGGACCTGTGTCGCGACGCCGTTGAGGCTGCCGAGCTGCGCCAGTGGAGCCAGAGGGAGTACGAGCTGCTGAGCGCGGCGCGCGGGATCGCGATGGCGTAGGCAGAGCCCAGCAGCATAGCTAGTGGGCAGAATCGATTTTTGCAATCAAGTCGCTCGCCCATGCCACGGCATCATCGACAGTCGGCAAAACGTTAAGTCCTTCTGCCTGGGAAGAATACAGCGAGTCCCAGCCCACTCCCTTCGAGATTATTGGAGGCCACTCCTGCTCCGCACGATACGCAAAAAGCCTGATACAGACCTCTCGAGTTTTTAGGTAATCAACTTCCCCGTTGGAAATTGCAATCTGGAGATCTATCAAATCATGGGCGCGCTCGCTGCCGGGGCTGCTCGCAGCATGAAGCTTCTGAGCAATCTGATGCTCGAGCCTCATGCACGGAACCGGCCCCGGCTCGGGAAACCCGAGACCTTTCAATATTGCCGCAGCCTCAGGCGAGGAAATCATATCGGGATCGTCGGCGTCGCCGATTTCGTTGTGCCCGACCTCAAGCGGTAGCGTCATCCACGACTTGCCGTTGTAGGCAATCTTGATATCGAAAGGACGCATAACGTACACGGCCGGAATTCCCGACGGAGACGCAGGCTCCCTCGGAACAATAGCACCCGAGAATCCGTTCCAGCCTATGGCGAGCGAATCTTCAAGCTTCGCCATGTAATTGCTCAGCGAGGACGCCCTGGCGGTATCGAGGTCGCGCGAGAACCGCGTGGCGTCCTTCCCAAAGCGAATCTTCAGGGCATTTCCGCCCTTTGCGGCTCCATCGGGCAACATTTGCCCGACAACAACGGCCGCAATGAGCCTTTTAATGCGGCCCGGCTCTTCGCCCAAATCAGTGCAAAGTCGGTCTATCGCTATGTCAAGGTTACGTCTGCTGGTTGGCTTCTTGACTTCCTTCACGACAGCTCCTTCATCAGTCTCTCATGCTCATTGGAGGTTATAAGACCCTCGGCCTGAGCGTGCCTGGCTGCCTCAATGAGGCGTTCGGTCATAACGGACCCCTTACAAGCCTCAATCGCGTCGGCAACGCATTGAGAAGGGATTCCTTCATAGAACGTCGTTTTCGCATTCTCTGGAGCGGACACTGTTTTTACCCAAGCTGGCAGTTTGCGGCGAATACGCTTTGGTGTTGCCACGGTCACGGCACGAGGATCAACAAGTGCAAGTGCGTGCATAGACAGCACTGATTCGCCCCACAGGAAACCGTCGTCGCCAACAAGAGCCACTGCCTCCGCAAAGACGTCACGGGGCGTCGGAACCCATTGGCTGAGCTTGTACACCCCGTGTCCTCGGCGCATCAATTTCCCAGTGGCACACCATCTGCTCAGCTCTCCGGTGGTTACGCCAATCTCGCGTGCCTGCGCAGCAGTCACGATGCCGTAGCCATCTGCCGCCAGTTCGTATATTTCATCAAAGTGTTTCATGTCAAAAGACTAACACTTTTGTATGTCTTTTGACATAGACATGACTTTTTTAAGGGCTCCAAACCCTAACTAAAAACGTATGACACTGTAACCGTCCTCTCTGAGCGCTTGCCAGCAGCGGGCACATATGGGCGAACGTGTCGGTAGGCAAGAAACCAACTGAGAGTGCACTCGATAACATAGACTATATCATACAAACGAACGCGTGTTCGCTCTCTTTGTTAATTGATTTCTTTATCTACAGTTGCCGTGTGCCGACTCGGAAGCCTTTGCCCGCGAGTACTTCTGCAAGGGTGCCGAGGTGTTCCTAGACCTGTGTCGCAATGCCGTCGAGGCTGCAGAGCTGTGCCAGTGAAGCCAGAGGGAGTACGAGCTGCTGAGCGCGGCGCGCGGGATCGCGGGGGTGTAGACGACGCACCAGCCACGTGAGACCGCGATAGCGTTGTTGGCAGGATTGTCCCTGCCCGACTCTTTGATTCCACGCCTGACCATATTGCCGTTCGCCCGTTCGCTTCAACAGTCACCAACAATGCAACGCTATAATTCTGTAAACGCATTTGTATTGCATTTCGAGTGACGGGAGCACAGATGCCTGACAACTACAAGGAACTCATTAAGAGCAACCCTGACGAAACCGAGATCAGGAGCTTCCTAGTGAACGGCAATCAGGTCTCCGTGACCCTTCGCATCCCTGACACCTTGCGCGACGCTGCGAAGGAGGAAGCGGCGCTGCGCGGCATGAGCTTCTCCGCCTTCGTACGCACTTGCATGATCGAAGAGCTCGCGAAGAAAGGGGTATAGAGGCGTGATTCGAGTCAAGACCCTCACGATCCAGCTCATAGACGCGCGGCCGGACCGCATCCGCATCTGCCGCGTCGACGGCGAGTCGCTTGTAACCGTCGTCGTTCCGAGGGAGAACCTCGCCGAGGCGAAGTCGCTGCCGAACATCCCGCAGCGCGGCGTCTACTACCTGCTCGACGAGGACCACGGCAACGTGAGCCGCGTTTACGCTGGACAGACGACCCAGGGCATCGCCCGGCTCGACGCACATAAGGCAAAGAAGGAGTTCTGGAACAAGGCCGTTATGTTCCTCGATGACGACCAGAACATCAGCAGGGACGCACTGGACGTGCTCGAGGCGAAGGCCATCGACTATGTGCGCACCCACGGCTCGTACGAGACCGATAACTCGGCGACTCCCAAGCCCTACGTCGACCCGTACAAGGAGGAAGCCGTCGAGCGCCTGCACGAAAAGATCCTCTTCAGGATGGCGGCTTTAGGGTACGACCTCGACAGAGTCGATCAGAGCCCCGCCGGAGCCTCGGTCGTCTTCCATACGAAGAAGAACGGGATACGCGGATCGGGACGCTACGATAAAGCCACTGGGCACTTCACGGTTCTCGCCGGCTCGAAGGTGAATCTCTCCAAACCCGTGCTGAAGAACGTGAGCGTTGCGGCGCTGCGCAGGGAAATGTTCGATGGCGCTGTCGGCATAGCGGACCTTGCCGAAGACCTCGAGTTCCCGACGCCCAGTGCCGCCGCGGTGTTCGTGCTTGGCGGCAGCCAGAATGGTTGGACCGAATGGGCGAACAACGACGGCGAAACGCTCAATCAAGTTTACAGAAGCGAGGTTAAGTAGATGAACAAGCAGCAATTGGCATCAAAGATATGGGAATCCGCCAACAAGATGCGTTCGAAAATCGAGGCAAACGAATACAAGGACTATATCCTGGGCTTCATCTTCTATAAGTTTCTCTCCGAAACCGAAATCGCCCGCCTGAAGGCGCGTGATTTCGCCGAGGAAGATTTGCCGGGTCTTGTGGAAGACGACGAGGAAACGGTCGAGTTCGTCAAGGGCGAGTGCGGCTACTTCATCGCCTACGAGAACCTCTTCTCCACCTGGGTCGCCAAGGGCGGTGACTTCGAGATTTCGAACGTTCGCGACGCTCTCTCTGCCTTTAGCCGCAACATCGATCCTGCCCGCAAGCGTGTTTTCGACGGCATCTTCGACACGCTGCAGACCGGTCTTTCCAAACTCGGCACCGACGCACGGAGCCAGTCCAAAGCTGCTCGCGACCTCATCTACCTCATCAAGGACATCCCAATGGACGGTCGCCAGGACTACGACGTGCTCGGCTTCATCTACGAGTATCTCATCAGCAACTTCGCCGCCAACGCCGGCAAGAAAGCCGGCGAGTTCTACACGCCGCACGAGGTGTCCATGCTCATGAGCGAGATAGTCTCGTGGCACCTGGCCAGACGCGAGAACATCACTATTTACGACCCCACAAGCGGATCTGGCTCGCTGCTCATCAACATCGGCAAGGCCGTTGCGCGACGCAACGGCGACCCCGACTCCATCAAGTATTATGCGCAGGAACTTAAGGAGAACACGTACAACCTCACGCGCATGAATCTGGTCATGCGTGGAATACTCCCCGACAATATCGTGGCGCGCAATGGCGATACGCTCGAAGACGATTGGCCCTGGTTCGATACGGTCGAGAACAAGGACGAGACCTACAATCCACTGTTCGTTGATGCCGTGGTGTCGAATCCGCCATACTCCCAAAACTGGGATCCGGAAGACAAAGAACTCGATCCGCGCTTCAAGTTCGGCGTTGCTCCCAAATCCAAGGCCGACTATGCCTTCCTTTTGCATGATTTGTACCACTTGCGACCCGATGGCATCATGTGCATCGTTCTGCCCCATGGCGTACTGTTCCGCGGCGGCGAGGAGGGCGCCATCCGCAAGAACCTGGTGGAGAACCGCCATATTCAGGCAATCATCGGGCTTCCCGCCAACATTTTCTTCGGCACCGGCATCCCGACCATCGTCATGGTACTCCGCAAGCAGCGCGAGAGCAGCGACGTGCTGGTCGTGGACGCGTCGAAGCACTTTGTGAAGGAAGGCAAGAACAACAAGCTGCGCGCGAGCGATATACGCCGCATCGTAGACGCGGTCACGGCCGGGGCGACCGTCGACAAGTTCAGCCGTCTAGTGACCATCGATGAGATACGCGCCAACGATTACAACCTCAACATTCCGCGCTATGTTGACTCGTCCGAAGCTACTGAGAGCTGGGACGTTTACGCCACCATGTTCGGTGGGGTTCCGAAGGCCGAGGTCGACGCTCTCGACCGCTACTGGAAGGTATGGCCGAGCCTGAAGGGCCAGCTGTACGGCGAGGGCGGCGGGTCGTGCCTTGCTTCCGTGACAGACGACGTGGCGGCGACGGTGAAGGCCAACGCCGATGTCGCCTCTTTCCTGACTGGGTATCGAGATACGTTGGCTCATCTGCCCGCAGAGCTGCGGAAGAGGTTGGTAGACGACTCGTCGCAGATCGATGCCGTGGCCGAGGAGGATCATATCGCAGAGCGGCTCCGCGACGCCCTCTCCGGTGTCGCGCTCGTCGACGAGTACGATGCCTACCAAGCTCTCGACGATGCGTGGACGGGCATCTCCGGCGACCTCGAGGTTATTCAAACCGAGGGCAAAGGGGCGATGCGCAAAGTCGATCCGAATATGGTGATGAAAAAGAAGAACGGCAAGGACGTCGAGGTGCAGGATGGCTGGACGGGCCGTATCTTGCCGTTTGCGCTCGTCCAAGAACAGCTGCTCGCCGACGACGTCAAGGAAATCTCCGCGCGCGACTTCCGTTTAAGTGAGATCTCCCAAGAGCTCGACAATATTCTCGACAACCTCGATGAGGAAGAGAAGAGCTCGAGCGATGTCTTCAACGATGACGGCGCGTTCGTTGCAGCATCCCTCAAGAAGGCCGTGAAAAGCATCGGCAAGCATCCAGACGGCGACTTCGAGCAGGGTCTCGTGCGCGCTCAGGTCCTTCTCGACGAGGAGAAAAAACTCAAAAAGGCAAGCAAGGAGGCGCTTGTCGCGCTCGAGGAGAAGACCAAGGAGGTTATCGAGAGCCTGACCGACGCCCAGTGCGACGAGCTGCTTACTGCAAAGTGGATTGAGCCGCTGCAATCTGATTTACTCGAGCTGCCCAATGCCGTCGTAAGCGATTTCATCGCAAAGATCGTCGCCCTAAACGCAAAGTACGCGACAACCTATTCGGACGTATGCAACCAGATTACTGAGGCGGAAAACGAGTTGGCGGCGATGCTGGGCCAGCTCACGGGCAACGAGCACGATATGGCGGGCATTGCTGAGCTGCGGAAACTGTTAGGAGGTGAATAGCATGGCGGAAAAGACCAATGTGCCTGAAATCCGCTTCGCCGGTTTCACTGACCCTTGGGAACAGCGTAAG
>CAKUGY010000016.1 GCA_934654835.1 uncultured Collinsella sp. | reverse complement strand
CGTCGAATATCTAGGCACTGACGATTCTAGGCGATGGCCCTCCATTGCTTCTTACACCACGACTGTGCGCGCTACCGACTGCTCCCTTGGAGATGAAAGAAAACGGGCAATTTTGGCCCGTCAATCTTGAGTCGCACCCGTTTTCCTGCGGAAACCTTCGTGTCCCAACTTTGGTGAGACATCTGTCTCACGCCTAAAACTGAATCTGGAACGTGTGTCACCTGCCCTAATTGTGTCTCATTTCGTAACTTTAGGCTGATGCAAGGTCTGATCCTGCGAGAAGGGAGACACGATGAGCAGGTACACGAGGGGTCTCTTGGCGGTGATACTGGTCGTAGTGCTGGTGTTGCCGGCTGCAGCATTCGCCATGCTGCCCGAGGCCAACGCCAGGTCCAGCACCGGAATGGACGGACCGACAGTAAGCGGAAAGGTCGTCGACCCCAATACCGGTGACAACTGGACATATTGGGCTGCTGGCTCTGACGGCAGCGGCAAAATCACGACACAAAACGTCGGCCGAATCTGGACCGACAAGACAGTCGAGGCCGGCGAAGAGTCAGACTTTGTAACCACGCTTTCGGCGATATCCTCGACATCGAACACAATAACGACGGTCCCCAAGCCGCTCGACATCGTGATGGTGCTGGATGCCTCTGGCTCGATGGACAATCCCATGAGTTCAAGCGACCGTACCAAGCGTATTGACGCGCTGAAGACCGCGGCCAATAGCTTTATCGAAAAGATCGCCGAAGAAAATGCAAAGATCTCGGACGAGTCCAAGCAGCATAAGGTTGCCATCGTAAAGTTCGCGGGCAATGAGACTGATAAGATCGGCAACAACACGTATAAAGATGGCGGCTATGTCTACAACTATTCGCAGGTCATGAAGAAGCTGACGTTTTGTAACGTCGATGAGAAAGACAGTCTAAAGAGCACGGTTGGCTCCATCAACCCCGCCGGCGCCACGCGCGCCGACTACGGCTTGGATCTTGCCGCGAGCATTTCGGGCCGCGAAGACGCGAAGAAGGTCGTCCTGTTCTTTACCGATGGTTCGCCTACAAGCAGCAGCGGTTTTGAGTCCTCGGTTGCCGATAGCGCTATCAACAAGGCAAACAGCCTGAAGAAAGACGGCGCCGTCATTTATACCATTGGCATCTTTAGCGGGGCGAATCCCAGCGCCGACCCCACGGTCTCCGGTACGATTAAAGAGAATAAGTTCATGCACGCCGTGTCGAGCAACTATCCTGCCGCCTCGTCCAGTATTTCTTTCTGGGGCGAATGGACCATCAACTTTGGTGCGCGTGCAGAAAACGCCAACTACTACAAGTCGGCGAAAAACGCCCAGGAGCTCGAGGACATCTTTAAGGACATCTCCGAGAGCATCACCGAGGTCGTTGGCTATCCGACCGAAATCCACGACGGCTATGGCGAGCATAAGTCCGGCTACATTACGTTTACCGATGAGCTGGGCGACTATATGCAGGTCGATGGCTTCACCGAGGTCGAATACAACGGCAAGACGTTTAAGGGCCCGGAGGATCCGTCCACCACGGGTAATGTCGACACCTACACTTTTACCGGCGAAGCTGCGAATCTGGTCATCACTGTTCAACGCGCCGCAAAGGATAACCCTCAGCAGGGCGACATCGTAGAGGTCAAGATCCCTGCGTCGCTGATTCCGCTGCGCAAATTTAACGTCGACGAGACCAAGGGCACGCTTACGGTTAACGAGACCCAGCCCATCCGCGTCAAGTACACTTCGAGCGTCAAGGATATCGCGCGCAAAAACCTGTTCACCCCTGATGAGGCGCTGAAGAAGTACATCGAGGCGAATACGACCGGCGAGCAGGGCTCCAAGTCCGTCGCCTTCTACGCCAACAAGTGGAGTGGCGACAAGGACCTGGGCGACACGATCGCCAACTTTACGCCTGCTACCACCAACCGTTACTACTTCTTCCAGAAGCAGACGCCCATTTACATGGATCCCGCCTGCACGCAGCCCGCGAAGGGAAAGTCGGCGAGCGACCTGGCGAGCGACCGCCATTATTACTACCAGGATGAGTTTGAGGTAGCGGACAGCAGCCGCAAGCTCGACCACGGCACCGCCGTCATCGAGTTTACCGGCGGACATGCTGCGCAGTTTAAGGGCGGCGTGGTAGACGATGGGAACGGAAACCTGACGTTTAGTAAGGGGACCGCACGACTGGCTTTTATTGACGAGCTTCATACCGATAAGAATCCCAACGAGACCAACACCGCGTCTGACGTGCTCAATCCAAGGTGGAACGACACGTCATCCAAGGAGAGCGCAACGCAGGTTAATTCTCACCTGGGCAACAACGGCAAGATCAGCTATAAGTACGACATGACGCCGACGACGGTGGACACCAAGGCCGACTTCGGCCTGACCAAGGTGCTCGAGGGCCGCGCCTGGACGAAAGAGGACGCGTTTGAGTTTGAGCTGACGTCCGAGAACAACGCCCCGATGCCCGAGTCCGCGACTGAGCCCGTGACTGTGTCCGTGACCAATGACGATCCGAATGAGCGCAAGGCGGCCATTAACTTCGGCACGATCGAATACAAGGCACCTGGCACGTATGTCTACAAGGTCAGCGAGAAGAACGCTGGGACCACGGTTGACGGCGTTGCCTACAGCAAGAACGTCGCGAAGATCACCGTGACGGTGACGCCCAACAAGAAGGGCGAGCTCAGCGCTGCCGTGGAGGTAACCTCGGGCAAGACCGAGTTCAAGAACGTTTACACTGCGGAACATGTTGAGTCCAGCGTTACCGACCAGATTGACGTGGCCAAGTCCCTGAGCGGCCGCGACCTTGCGGCCGGCGAGTTCAGCTTTGAGCTGCGCGAGGTTAAGGGCGAGGACTCCGAGCTTATCGAGACCGTTGTGAACGCTGCCGACGGTAAGGTGACGTTCAAGCCCATCAAGTACACCGAGATCGGCCAGCACACCTACACACTGCATGAGGTTAAGGGCAACGCCGGCGGTATTACCTACGACGGCACGGTCTACACCATCGTGACGACCATCAGCGATAACGGCAAGGGCCAGCTGGTGGCCACGCACAAGTTGAAGGGCGCCGAGGACGTTAAGAGCATTAAGTTCGAGAATTCCTACAACCTGACCCCCAAGAGCTTCAGCGTCACCGACCAGATCAAGGCGAACAAGTTCCTGACCGGGCGCGACCTCAAGGCCGGCGAGTTCTCCTTCGAGCTCGTCGAGGGTAACGACGTCGTCGCCACCGGCACCAACGACGCTCGCGGCAACATCACGATGAGTGCCATCGAGTACACCGCTGCCGGCGAGCACACCTACACGCTGCGCGAGGTCAACGGCGGAACCACCAGCAACGGCATCTCCTACGACGGCAAGACCTATACCATCGTGACCACCATCACCGACAACGGTGACGGCACGCTCAGCGCTACGCACAAGCTGCAGGGCGCCGAGACCGCCGAGTTCAAGAATTCCTACAACCTGGCGCCGTCTAGCTCCAGCGTCACCGACCAGATCAAGGCGACCAAGGTCCTGGACGGCCGCGGCCTCAAGGACGGCGAGTTCTCCTTCGAGCTCGTCGAGGGCGACGACGTGGTCGCCACCGGCACCAACGACGCCGACGGCAACATCACGATGGGCGCCGTGAAGTACACCGCGGCAGGCAAGCACACCTACACGCTGCGCGAGGTCAACGGCGGAACCACCAGCAAGGGCATCACCTACAGCGACGCCGAGTACACCATCGAGACCACCATCACCGACAAGGGCGATGGCACGCTCGAGGCAAAGCATGTCCTGAAGGGCGGCGGGAAGGCCGAGTTCACCAACTCCTACAAGCCTGGCTCCAAGGACTCCAGCGTCACCGATCAGATCACCGCGGCCAAGTCCTTGGACGGCCGTGACCTCAAGGCCGGCGAGTTCCGCTTCGAGCTCGTCGAGGGCAATAACGTGGTCGCCACCGGCACCAACAATGCCGACGGCAAGATCGTGATGGACCCCGTCACCTACACCGCGGCCGGCGAGCACACCTACATGCTGCGCGAGACCAAGGCCGGCGCCACCGAGAACGGCATTACCTACAGCACCGCTGAGTACACTATCGTGACCATCGTTAAGGACAACGGCGACGGTACCCTCAGCGTGGAGCACAAGCTGCAGAGCGTCGAGAAGGCGACCTTCGAGAACGCCTACAACGTGACCCCCAAGAGCTTCAGCGTCACCGATGAGATCACCGCGACCAAGTCCCTGACCGGCCGCGACCTCAAGGCCGGCGAGTTCCACTTCGAGCTCGTCGAGGGCAATAACGTAGTCGCCACCGGCACCAACGACGCTCGCGGCAAGATCACGATGACTGGCATCGAGTACACCGCTGCCGGCAAGCACACCTACACGCTGCGCGAGGTCCCGGGCGACGCCGGCAACGGCATCACTTACGACGGCAAGACCTACACCATCGAGACGACCATCACCGACAACGGCGACGGTACGCTCGAGGCGAAGCACGTCCTGAAGGGCGCCGACGAGGCGAAGTTCAACAACGGCTACAAGCCGAATCCGGACGAGTTCAGCGTCACCGACCAGATCACCGCGGCCAAGGTCCTGACCGGCCGCGACCTCAAGGAAGGCGAGTTCTCCTTCGAGCTCATCGAGGGCAAGGGCGAGGACGCCAAGGTCGTCGCCACCGGCACCAACGCTGCCGACGGCAAGATCACGATGGGCACCGTCAAGTACGACAAGCCCGGCAAGCACACCTACACGCTGCGTGAGGTCAACGGCGGAACCACCAGCAAGGGCATCACCTACAGCGATGCCGAGTACACCATCGAGACCACCATCACCGACAACGGCGACGGCACGCTCAAGGCTGAGCATGTCCTGAAGGACGCCACGGCTGCGACTTTCGAGAACAGCTACAGCGTGACCCCGCTCGAGACTGAGCTCGACTTTGGTCTGAGCAAGGCTATCGACGGCCGCGAGTGGACGGATGCGGACGAGTTCAGCTTTACCATCACCGCTCCCGAGGGCACCCCGCTGCCCAATCCCGCAACCGCGACCGTGAACAAGAAGGACGCGAAGGACGGCATCGCCGCCATCAAATTCGGCAAGATTCACTACACGGCTGCCGGAACCTACAAGTACGAGATCCGCGAGAACGCGGGCAGCACGGTCGGCATGAAGTATGACGCCCATGTCGCGACCGCCGAAGTGACCGTGACCGAGAACGGCGATGGCACGCTGATCGCCAACGTCACCAAGAAGGAAAGCGGACGCTTCACCAACACGTACCGCTCTGAGCTCAACTACACCGCGGCCGGCGGTCTCAAGCTCAGCAAGAGCCTCTCCGGACGTCCCATGACCGAGGGCCAGTTCACCTTTACCGTGACGCCCGCTGACCAGGCTTCGGCCAATGCGCTCGGCTTGCACGAAGGCGCCAACAACTTCCAGTCCCATGCGACGGCAGAGGGTGCTGTCGACCGGATTAACATTCTGGCTGACAGGGAGGTCAAGTTCACGCAGGCTGACGCCGGCAAGACCTTCAAATATACCGTGGCCGAGAAGAACGACCACAAGCCCGGCTACACCTACGACGATGCCGAGCGCACCGTGACGATCGCTATCGCCGACGATGGCGCCGGCACGCTTACCGCTACGACGACCGTTTCTGGCGGTTCCGATAGACCGCTGACCACTGAGTACAAGACCAGTGCCAGCGCGGTCGAGAGCGCTGTGGTCCCGTTCGGCAACAGCTATAGTGCATCGACCGATAGCCCGGGTACTCCTGCCAAGGTCGTTGCTACCAAGAAGCTGACCGGTCGTCCGATGGCCAACGGTGAGTTCTACTTTGGCATCGCCTACGCGGGCGAGACGGAAGCCATCGATG
The DNA here is from genome assembly GCA_934654835.1 of uncultured Collinsella sp. Lineage (GTDB taxonomy): Bacteria > Actinomycetota > Coriobacteriia > Coriobacteriales > Coriobacteriaceae > Collinsella. The sequence continues at coordinate 43,721 of CAKUGY010000016.1, read as the reverse complement.
GTACGTGCGTTACCAACTTCAATGGTCAGGTGAGCTTTGGATGGCTGCATTACGACACCGAGATGCTTGCCAACCTGGTGAGCGCCGGGCGTGCCATCCGCGCCGACGCAGACGGCAAGCTTATGTGGACCATCAGCTACACGGCCTTTGAGTACACGAACTTGCTGGCCGACCAGGGCATTACCGCCGCGAAGCCGAGCTTTAGCTTTAAGGTCATCGTTGTCGACAACGGCGACGGAACCCTGACGGCGACGCCCGACTACGGTGGTACCGAGCCCGTGTTCGAGAACGTCTATGGCGCCGAGGCTGCGGATGCCGCACTCGCCGGTACCAAGAAGCTCCAGGCCGCCGAGGGCCTAACCCCGGCCGACATCGCGGGTAAGTTCACCTTTACCGTGGCTGCCGACGAGGACGGTGCCCCGATGCCCAAACTCACGACCGCAACTAACGACGCGGCCGGCAACGTGGACTTTGGCAAGATCAACTTTACGCTCGATGACCTCAACCGCGCCCTGGGCGTGACGGACAACGCTTCTGGCGATGCATCGAACGACGCTGAGTCAAACGCCGGCGAGGCCGAGGTTGACGCTGACGCTACTGACGCTGATGCCAACGGTGAAGAGTCCAAGCCCGAGGTTCCCGCCGCTCCGCGTTCGCACACCTTTACCTACACGGTGACCGAGTCCGGTAGCGCCCTTGGCGTGACCAACGACACCAACGCCACGCGCAAGGTTTCCTACACCGTGACCGATGACGGCGCTGGGCACCTGAGCGTCAAGCGCGACGGCGGCGACGGTGCGGACTTTACGTTCACCAACACCTACAGCGTGACGCCCACCGATTCTGTCGTGACCGATCAGGTCAAGACGGTTAAGCGTCTGACCGGACGCGACCTTGCAGCTGGCGAGTTCACGTTTGATCTGCTCGAGGACGGCGTGACTGTCGCTAGTGGCACCAACGACGCCAACGGCGCCGTTACGCTGAGCCCGATCCGCTACGAGGCACCCGGCACGCACACGTACACGCTGCGCGAGGCTTGCCCCAACGCGCTCGGCCTGTACAAGGGCGTCACCTATGACGGAACGACCTACACCGTCGTGACCACCGTCTCCGACAACGGCGACGGCACGCTGACCGCGACGCACAAGCTCGAGGGAGCCGCCGAGTCGGCTGGCTTTACCAACAAGTATCATGCCATGCCCACTCAGGTCTTCATCGGCGCCATCAAGGTGCTCGAGGGACGCGAGCTCAAGAAGGACGAGTTTAGCTTTAAGCTCGTTGGCGAGGACATCGAGTCCACCGTCACCAACGATGCCGACGGCAAGATCAACTTCGACAAGTTCGAGTACGACGAGCCTGGAACGTACGTCTACACCATCAGCGAGGTCAAGGGCGACGAGGCCGGTATGACCTACGACAAGTCCGTCTTTACCGCGACCGTCAACGTGGTCGATGACGGCGAGGGCAACCTCAAGGCGAGCGTCGCCTATACCAAGGGCGACAAGAGTGTCGAGGGCATCGTGTTCAACAACACGTACAAGAAGCCCGAGACGCCCGCGCCCGACCCCGGCACGCCCAAGACCGTGACGAACATCGTCAAGACGGTTAAGGGTTTCCTGCCCACCACGGGTGACCAGCAGGCAGCCGCGCTCCTCATGGCGTTTGTCGTCGCCGTGTCCGGCATCGGTGCCCTGATCTGGGGCATCCGTAAGCGCTAGGCAAACTGACAGCGCCCGGGGCCAAGGGCCCCGGGCCGCTGGCGGGGAGCCAAAAACATAGCCCCCACCCCACCCCCAGCCGCCACGGAGGCGTCTCCCTTCTCCGTGGCGGCACTTTTGTGCGCGGGTGAGGAGGGCGCGCCACAAAACCGGCCCATCTACTACGTTTAACCGCCTATCCCCGACCATGTCGAAAAGCGCGAATACAAAACCGCAGGTAGAACGCCTGCGGTTTTGTTCAAAACGAGAGTATGGTTGGGGGCGTCGAGTCAAACGTAGTAGATAGGCCGGTTCCGTGGCGGGTGCCGCCGGCTGATCCCCCGGGGACGGAGGAAAACGGATCATTTTGGTCCCGCGAGGCCCGAGACGGCGCAAGCGCGGGGTCGTCCAGCCAAAACTATGCCGGTTTACTACGATGAATCTGACATTCTTGATCACACCGGCGTTTTCCAAAAAACCGCAAGTGCTCTACCTGCGGTTTTGCTAACGTGCGATTCGCCGTGGTCGGAGACGGGCGATTCATCGTAGTAAACCGGCGTAGTTTTGAAATGGCATTAAATTAGTAACAGCCATTTTGCTATGCCGGAGTGGTCGGCCAGCGGTCAATTACCCCCGCAGGTAGGCTATGGCGATCTGGGTGCGGTTGCGCAGGCCCATTTTGGCCAGGATTGAGCTGATGTGGTTTCGCACGGTGCCTTCGCCCATATAGGCCGTGGCGGCAATCTCCTTGTTATCGAGGCCGCGGGCAATGAGCTCGGCGACCTCGAACTCGCGGTCGGTCAGGCCGGCAAAGGCTGCGGGCCGGCGGGGCGTGCCGGCCTCGGCGTCCGTCCCATCAAAATCGACGTCCTCGATTGCCTTGCCCTCCAGCACGCGCTTGCCATCCATGACCTGCGCCAGCGCTGGCGGAATGGCGGCGACATCGGTCTTGATCAGGTAGCCGCGGGCGCCCAGCTTGAGCGCCGAAACAATGTACTCGTCATCCGAAAACGTCGTCAGGAACACCACGCGCGCCGCGGGGTCGCGCTCGAGAATCTCGCGCGCCGCCGAAAGCCCGTCGCGCCCCGGCATCTGGATGTCGAGCAGCGCGATATCGGGGGTATGCTCGGCGTAGAGCGCGACCGCGTCGTTGCCGTCGGCGCCGGTGCCCACGACTTCGATCTGCGGCTGGGCACCCAGGATAATCTTGAGCGAATCGACCACCAAGCGGTCGTCGTCGACAACTATGAGCCTCATCGGGCGTCATCTCCTTGCTGTTTGGGGACGGTGGCAAACACGCGCCAGCCGGGGGCACCGGCGCGCGGCCCGGCGGTAAAGGTCCCGCCAAGCGCCTCGACACGCTCGCGCATGGAGCCGAGCCCCATGCCCTCTGCGATGCCTCGGCTGTTTGTCTTAGTCGCTCCCGTTCCGTCGTCGGTAACGATGAGCTGGTAAAACGACGGATGCTCCATGCATCGCACGGTCACGTTCTGCGCGTGAGCGTGGCGCATGGTGTTAGAGAGCGCCTCGCGCAGGACCGCCGCAAAACAGTTGGCGACGTTGGCTGGTGCATGTTCGGCCAAAACCTCAAGTTCAATCTGCGGACCGCCGTTCGAGCGCGCGTCCTCAACGATGCGCTCGAGCTGTACGGAGAGATTGGCCGCGTTGTCGTTGAGCGCATGGACACTGGTGCGTACAAGCTGAAGCGCCTCGTCAACGGTGCGCTTGACGTCGGCGAAGTCGGCGGCGACGCCGGGTTCGTTGGCGTGGACCACGCGTAGGGCTTCGGTCTGTAGTGAGGCACGCGTAAGCTGGTGGCCGACGTTGTCGTGGATCTCGCGCGCGATGCGGGCACGTTCGGCGAGCGTCGCGAGCTCGACTTCGTAGTCTTGGCGATCGGCAAGGTCGCGGTTGCGCGCTTCGAGTGCCAGGGCGCGCTCTTGCAGCCTGTCGCGGGTGCGACGCATGCGTTCCTGTTCGCGCTCCAACTGCGCGGTGCGCAGCGACAGCAACGTGGCGGCGACCGAAAGGATAGCGGTTAGCAGGAGTGTTCGGGTGGCGAGCGCACCGCCGCGAAGGTCCGCGACGAGCGTGCAGGCAAAGACGACGCCAATTGCCAGCGCGGGCCAGATGCGCTCACGGCGCACGCGCCGCGCGATGTCGTAGAAGGCGAGGGGTGCGAACGGCGCAAACGGCGGCACGAAGGCGGCCGCAACGACGTAGACGTAGCTCGCGGCTTCGCTCGCGTGACGGGCACGTTCTTCATGCGCGACTTCGGCCAGTGCGGCGATGATGACGCCAAGGCAAAACGCCGCAACCAGGCGAGCGTCCACAGCAAGGCCCAGGGCGGCCGCGATGCAGCACGCCAGCACGATCAATTTGTCGAATAGCCTGTTCATACGGGTATTGTACGCGATGCCGCGCACGGGGGAGACGGCTGCGTCCGCAACCGTGACATTCCTCCTGGCAAGGAGAACCCGCAGCTTTATCCCGCGACCAATCGCTCCGTCGCAACAAGTTTGCTAGCTGTATCTATCATTTTTGCTAGATACAGCTAGCAAAAATGATAGATGGACCTATCGACGCGGGACGAGGTGGAGCTGTTTTAGCGAGCGATTGACACGGAACGCGGGCTCTCGCACTCGTGACAAAGCTCACTGGTGCGCGCTGCCCGCTCCTGCGATGATGCAATCGTACCGGGCCACGACCAACAGAAGGGCCGCCTCATGACAGACATCGTCCACGTCGAAAATCTCGTCAAGCGCTATGACGACCTTATCGCGCTCGACCACTTCAACCTGAACATCGCCCCCGGCGAGATCTTTGGCCTGCTCGGACCCAACGGCTCGGGCAAAACCACGTCCATCAACTGCATCCTGCAGCTGCTCGCCTACGACAAGGGCACCATCGAGCTGTTCGGCGAGCCCATGACGCCCGCCCGCTATGACCTTAAGCGTCGCATCGGCGTGGTGCCGCAGCAGGTGGCGGTGTTCGACGAGCTCACGGTGCGCGAGAACATCGATTATTTCTGCAGCCTCTACGTCAACGACCGCAAGCGCCGCCGCGCGCTGGTGGACGAGGCAATCGACTTTGTCGGCCTGGGCGACTTTACCAAGTTCCGCCCCGGCAAGCTTTCGGGCGGCCTGGCACGTCGCCTTAACATCGCCTGCGGCATCGCGCACAAGCCCGAGCTCATCTTTTTTGACGAGCCCACGGTGGCGGTCGACCCGCAGAGCCGAAACGCCATCCTGGAGGGCATCTGCCGCCTGCGCGACGAAGGCGCCACGGTGGTGTATACCAGCCATTACATGGAGGAAGTCGAGCAGATCTGCAGCCGCATCATGATCATGGACGGCGGGCGCGTGCTGGCGCAGGGCACCAACGACGAGCTCAAGCGCATGATCCAGATGGGCGAGAAAATCGTGATCGAGGTCGGCGAGGTGCCGAGTGCGGCGCTCGCTGCCGTTGCGAGTCTGCCGCATGTCCTGGACTTGGCGGCGACGGCGGGCCAGCTCACGTTCTCGTGCGAGGCGAGCCCGCATAACCTGACCGACATCCTCGACGCGCTGCGCTCGTACGACGTGGCGCTCGGCCGCATCTACTCCGAGCCGCCGACCCTCAACGACGTGTTCCTCGAGATCACCGGCCGCGAGCTGCGCGACTAGGGGGCGGTCATGTTCAACACCATCATCATCACGCTCAAGACGCTGCTGCGTCGGCCGAGCACGTGGGTCTGGGGCGCGGTCTTTCCCATCGCGCTTTCCACGATGTTCATGTTTATGTTCGCGAACCTGAGCTCCGACGGCAAGGTCGACCCGGTGCCGGTTGCCGTTGTCACCGACGAGGCCTGGGGCGCTTCGACCTTTAAGGATGTGGCGACGTCGCTCGCCAAGGAGGGCGACGATCAGCTGCTCGAGATTCGCGAGTGCGAGGATGCGACCGCTGCAAACCGCGCGCTCAAGGCCGGCGAGGTCGCGGGCATCTACACGGTCGATGCCGCGGGCACGCCCAAGCTCACGCTGCTTTCGAGCTACGACAGCTCGCGCGCGTCCACGGTGCTCGTCGACCGCAGCATTCTGGAAACGGTGGCAAGCTCGTATACGCAAAATGCCGAGCTCATGGCACAGATTGCCCAAGACGATCCGGCGGCGCTTGCCGATCCGGAGGCGGTCGCCCGCGCCCTGTCGCTCGAGGGCGGAACCCGCCGTGTGAGCCTGACACGCACCACGCCCGACGGTACGACCATCTACTACTACGCGCTCTTTGGCCTGGTCGCGATGATGTCTGCCGAGTTTGCCGCCTTGAGCGTCGTCGACCTGCAGCCCAACCTGTCGGGTCTTGGCGCCCGTCGCTGCGTGGGTGGCCTTTCCAAGACGGCATCGCTGGCCGGCATCTTTATCGGCTCGTGGCTTGTCTCCTTTGCCTCGATGGCGATTGCGATTGGCTATGTGCGCCTGGTCGTGGGCGTCGACTTTGGTGGGCGCGAGGGTCTGTGCCTGGTAGGCGGCGCTGCATCCGCACTTGCCGCCACGGGCCTGGGACTCTTTGTGGGCACGCTTCCCGTTAAGGGCGGCAAGGCGTCCAAGTCGGGCATCCTCACGGGCTTTGCTACCACGTGCGCCCTGTTCGCCGGCCTCTACGGCGAGCCGGCGATGGCGCTTGCCGACGACGTCGCCCGCGCCTGTCCGGCCGAATGCTGGCTCAATCCCGTCAAGCTCATCTGCGACATGTTCAACCGTCTGTATTTCTTTGAGGACTTGGGCCCCTTTGCCGTTCGCGCCGGCGCGCTTGTCCTCATGACGCTGGTGTTTGTCGCCGCCGCCACGCTGATCTTTGGAAGGAGCCGCTATGAGCACCTTTAAGACCGCGCTTCGCATGGCGCTGGCGCACCCGTTCTATCTGCTCATCTATACGGTGTTTATCTCGCTCATGGGCGTGTTTATCGCGGCTTCGGTGAGCTGGAATTCGTCGCAGCTCACCGAATACAAGCCCTACGACGCCAACGTAATCGTGGTCGATCGCGATGACAGCGACCTTTCGCGGGCGCTCACCAAGCACTTGGGGTCGCGCTTTGACCTGGTTACGGGCGTCGGTGACGACACGTACGACCTTGCGGATGCGCTCTCCAAGAGCAACAGCGCCAAGGGCAGCGCCGACTGCGTGTTCTTTGTCCCGGAGGGGTTCGAGGACGACCTGATCGCGGCCGCCCGTGCGGGGGAGACCCTGCCCAAGCTCGACGTGACGTACGGCTCCGGCACCATGGCGGCGGCGCTTTCGTCTGCCGAAGCCTCGCGCTGGATTTCGCTCGCGGGCGCTGCGGCCGCACTTGAGCCCGCTGCCTCCAACGGCGACGTCGCCAAGGCAGCCGAGCATGCCGCCGCAAAGCGCGCGGAGGTCCAGATCGAGCAGGTCAAGGTCGATTCGACGGCCGCCGCCACGCTCGAGTCGTATTTCAACTTTGGCGCGTACGCGATTATCTCGTCGGTCATCGTGTCGGTGGGCTTGGTGTTCTCGGGCATGAATGGGCCCGAGCGCGTGCGCCGTATGGATGCCGGCCCGGTCTCCGAGCGTCAGCGCTCGCTCGCCGTGTTCGCGGCCGCCGCCGTGCTCACTGTCTGCATTTGGTTTGTGTCGAGCATGATGGGCGTCGTGGGCTTTGCCGACGCGGTTGCCGAGGTCGGTGTGGGCCGCGTGTGCCTGGCGCTGGCAGCGACGTTTGCCTTAGCGTGCACGCCGCTGGCGGTTGGCTTTACGCTGTCGAGCCTGGGCGCGCGCGAGGAGTTGCTCAACGGCGTGGGCAACCTGCTCGGCATGCTCATGACGTTTTTGGGCGGCGCCTGGATGCCGCTGTCGCTCATGGGCTCGGCCGTGCAGACGGTGGCGCACTTTGTGCCGACATATTGGGTGAACGACGCGATCGGCAAGGCGCTCGCCTCGGACCTGACGTCTGCCGTGCTGGGCGACATCGCCTGCGACCTGGGCGTCACCGTACTCTTCGCCGCCGCCATCGCCGCCGTAGGCCTAGCCCTTACCCACACCAAGTCCCACGCCTAACCGCCGAGCCATCGGGTACTCATTGGGGACAGACTTAAACGACTAGTCATTGGGGACAGTCCTTGCCGATCCGCCGGTTTGCTGGCCGGACTGGCAAGGACTGTCCTCGGCGGCATTCATTGGGGACAGACTTAAATGAGTAGTTTCACTCATTTAAGTCTGTCCCCAATGAGTAGGTTGGAAAAAAGTCGCGCCTGTCGCTTAAAAATAGTTCACCTGGGTTTACTATAACCCTAGAAAAGTAGCAGAAGGCTAACAATGGGGGATGGTATGGCGACGAAACAGGCCTACGTCCAGGTTAAGGGGCTCAAGAAACACTACGGCGACGGCGATGCTCGCCTGACAGTACTCGACGGTATCGACACATCCATCAACCGCGGCGAGATCTGCGTCATGCTGGGGCCCTCGGGCTCGGGCAAGTCGACCTTCCTCAACCTGATCGGCGGCCTGGAGGACGCCGACGGCGGCTCCATTATGGTGGACGGCTGCGACTTGACGACGCTCAAGCCCGCCGACCTGGGCGAGTACCGACGCCGCGAACTGGGCTTTGTCTTCCAGTTCTACAACTTGGTGCCCGACCTCACCATTAAGGAAAACATCGAGGTCACGGCGCACCTGTCCAAAAACCCGCTCAATGTCGATGACCTGCTGCGCTCGCTGGGCCTCTACGAGCACCGCAACAAGTTCCCGCGCCAGGTCTCGGGCGGCCAGCAGCAGCGTTGCGCCATCGGCCGTGCGCTCGTCAAAAACCCGGGCCTGCTGCTGTGCGACGAGCCCACGGGCGCGCTCGACTACAAGACATCCAAGGAAATCTTGCAGCTCATGGAGGACGTCAACCGCACCTACGGCTGCACCATCATCATCGTTACCCACAACGCAGCCATCGCCCACATGGCCAACCGCGTGCTGCGCCTGCGCGACGGTCGCATCGTCGAGGACGAGCTCAACGAGTCGCCCGTCGCGGCCGCCGAGCTCGATTGGTAGGCGGCGCCATGGCACCTCTCGCAAAACGACTCCCCCGCGAGCTGCGCCGCAATATTGGCAAGTACCTGGGCATCTTCTTGCTTATGTGCGGAAGCATTGCCCTCACGTCGGGCTTTTTGCTCGCGGCACATTCCATCGGCTGCCTTATCGACGACATGCGCGACGAGTACACCATCGAGGACGGCCGCGTGACCACCTCCTTCGAAGCCACCGACGACCAGCTCAAGGCCGCCGAGGACGCGGCCGAGAGCGTCGGCGGCGTCACGCTCTACAAGAATTTCTCCATCGACGCCATCATCAAAAAGGCGTCCGGCGACGACGGCATCAAGCGCACGCTGCGCACCTACGCGCACCGCACCAAGGTCGATATCGCGTCCTATTGCGAAGGCGAGCAGCCTCGCGCGGACGACGAGGTGGCCATCGACCGCGTCTTTGCCACCAACAACGATCTTGCCGTGGGCGATAAGGTTGAGCTCGAGGGCCGCACCTACACCATCTGCGGCATCATGACGCAGCCCGATAGCCAGGCGCTGTTCCTCAACAACTCCGACTTTACGGTCAACACCATCACCTATGGCGTGGCCGAGGTCACCGACGCCGGATTTGCCGCGCTCGAGGACGCCGGCGGCGCGCCCGCCTACGCCTCTTCCTTTACCTTTAACGACCGCGACCTCTCCACCGCGGACCGCATCGATGCCGAGCAGGATATGGTCGAGGCGCTGACCGACGCCGATGCGCGCGTGGACGACCTGACCGATGCCGATTCCAACCAGGGCATTGGCTATGCGCGCGACGACGTGGACGGCGACTCCATGATGTGGACGACGCTGCTCGACATCATCATCGTGATCATGGCGTTTGTCTTTGTGGTGCTCACCGACGCCACTATCGAGGAGGAGAGCGCCATCATCGGCACGCTGCTCGCCAGCGGCTATCGCCGTCGCGAGATTGTGTTGCACTACCTTGCGCTTCCCGCCATTGTGGGCGTGCTCGCGGCGCTTTTGGGCACTGCGCTCGGCGTTGCGTTCTTTACCGAGCCCATGCGCGGCCTCTATTACGGCTCGTATAGCCTGCCACCTTTCCAGGTGTACTGGAGCTGGGAGATCTTTGTAAAGTGCGCTGTGGTTCCCGCCACCGCGCTCATTCTTATTACGCTTGTGGGCCTGCTCCGTAAGATGGGAAAGACCCCGCTGCAGTTCCTCCGTCACGAGGCGGGCGGCAAGTCGGGCACCAAGCGCGGTTTTCAGCTGCCGGAGCGTATGGGTTTCGTCTCTCGCTTCCGCCTGCGCATTTTCCTGCGCAACCTGGGTAACTTCGCCACGCTCTTTGTGGGCATCGCGTTTGCGTCTCTGCTGCTGCTCTTTGGCCTGGCGATTCTGCCCACGATGACGCACTACGCGGATAACCTAGAAACGAGTCTGGTCGCCGAGCATCAGTACACGCTCAAGGCTCCGCTGGAGCTTGAGGGTACCGCCGAGGAGCGCGAGCAGTGGTCGGCGCTCGAACGCTTGCAGTCGGTGGACGGTGCGCTCCTTACTGCCGCCCAGGATGCGGACGACGAACTCGATGACGCGGTCGATGCCGCGCAGGCGGCCGCCGATGCCGCGACCAGTTCTCCGTCTGCCGAGAGCCTGGCTGCAGTGCAGGCCGCGCTCGCAACAGTCCAGGATAAGAAGGACGCCCTTTATGCGCGCCTCGACGATCTCGCCGATGCCCTTGGTTGCGACCGTGACGAGACCATCAATCTGATCGAAAAGGCCTCGAAGATTGACACCGGCAACGACAACATTCATCCCGCCAATACGACCGACAATGGTGCGGATAAGATTGCGCAAGCCGAGAAATATGCCGTCTACCAGCTGCAATACGACCGCGGTGACGGAAATGGGCAGGAGACGATTTCCATCTACGGCGTCTCGTCCGATTCGCGCTACTGGAAAGGGCTGGACGTCGGCGACGGGCGTGTCGTCTTTGGCGGCGGCCTGCTCGATAAGTTTGGTTGGAGCGAGGGGCAGAAGGTCACGCTTCACGACAAGTACGAGGGCAAGGACTATTCGCTGGAGTACGCGGGCAAGGACGCCACCTGGGGCTCCAAGTCGGACATGAATATCTACATGAGCATCGACGACTTTAACGAGCTGTTCGACAACGACGCTGCCTACTTTAACGGCTACGTGAGCGACGAGAAGCTCGACCTCGACGCGCGATACTTTGCCGGCGACACCACGCCCGACGACATGCGCGCCGTGGGCGACCAGTTTATTGGCATGATGAGCGACATGATCGGCATGATGGTCGGGCTCGCGGTGTTCATCTTCCTACTGTTTATGTACCTGCTGACCAAGGCCGTTATCGACCACAGCGCCCGCTCGATCAGCTACATGAAGGTCTTTGGCTATCGCGACGGCGAGATATCGCATCTGTATATCCGCTCGATCACGCTGTGCGTGGCAGCGTCGCTCGTGCTGAGCCTGCCCGTGATCATCGGCTCGCTTACGGCCATCTTCCGTTCGATGCTGCTCGCCTATAACGGCAATATCGAGATTTATGTGCCCGCTTGGTCCATGGCGGCGTGTGTCGGCATCGGCTTTGCAACCTACCTGGTCGTAGCGCTGCTGCACACGCGCTCCATCAAGCGCGTCCCCCTGGCCGAGGCTCTCAAAGTCCAAGAGTAGCCATTGGGTAGTCATTGGGGACAGGCTTAAACGACCAAAAGTGGTCATTGGGGACAGACTTAAACGACCAGTCGTCGGGGGACAGTCTTTGCCGACTCGCCGGGTTGCCGGCCGGGGTGGTAAGGACTGTCCCCATTTGCCGGCAGGAAAGGAACACCCAGCTGCCGGGTAGTGAAAGAGTGTCCCTAACGACTAGTCGTTTAAGAGCGTCCCCAACGACTAGGTGCTCCCGCTTCCGTGCTTGACTTCGACCCCACTCCAATGGGTACCATCCTCTTATGTCTGTAACGCCATATAGACCGAGGGGATAGATCTATGACCGCAACTGCACCCGCCAAGGTGTACTTCACCAACCTGCGCACGCACGGCCGCGAGAGCCAGCTCGACAAACTCAAGCGCCTCATCCGTCGCGCTGGCATCGAGCAGATTGACTTTGAGAACAAGTTCGTCGCCATCAAGATCCACTTTGGCGAGCTGGGCAACTTGAGCTTTTTGCGCCCCAACTACGCCCGTGCCGTCGCGGACGTCGTGAAGGAGCTGGGCGGCAAGCCCTTCCTCACCGACTGCAACACGCTTTACGTCGGTAGCCGCAAAAACGCACTCGAGCACATCGACACCGCCTATCAGAACGGCTTCACTCCGTACGCCACGGGCTGCCAGGTCATCATTGCCGACGGCCTCAAGGGTACCGACGAGGCGCTCGTCCCGGTCGAGGGCGGCGAGTACGTGCACGAGGCCAAGATCGGCCAGGCGCTCATGGACGCCGATATCGTGATCAGCCTCACCCACTTTAAGGGCCATGAGCAGGCTGGCTTTGGCGGCGCCATGAAGAACCTGGGCATGGGCGGCGGCAGCCGCGCCGGCAAGATGGAGCAGCATGCCGCCGGCAAGCCAAGTGTTGCGACCGAGCACTGCGTGGGCTGCCGTGCCTGCGAGAAGATCTGCGCGCACAACGCCATCTCGTTTGACGACACCCGCGAGCGCGAGCTTGCCAACGGCAGCACCCGCACGGTGCACGTGGCCGCCATCGACCACGACCGCTGCCTGGGCTGCGGCCGCTGCATCGGCGTGTGCAATCAGGACGCCATCAAGCCCGATTACGATGCCGCGGCCGACGTGCTCAACTGCAAGATCGCCGAGTACACCAAGGCCATCGTCGACGGTCGCCCGAGCTTCCACATCTCGCTGGCCATGGACATCAGCCCCAACTGCGACTGCCACGCCGAGAACGACACGCCCATCGTCAACGACATCGGCATGTTCGCGAGCTTCGATCCGGTTGCCATCGACCAAGCCTGCGCCGACGCCGTCATGGCATCAGAGCCGCTGCCCAACACCGAGCTCACTGATAGCGCCGCCAAGATGGAGCACAACCACGAGCATCTGGAGGGCGAGCAGGCCAAGGATCCCTTCTGCATCACGCATCCCGACACCGACTGGCGCTCCTGCATCGCGCACGCCGAGAAGATCGGCCTGGGCACGAGCGAGTACGAGCTCATCGAGGTCAAGTAGCGCCGGGCTATTGGACAAATTGCGCTCTTTTGTAGTGCAATGCAAGTAAAAACCGCCTGCGAGCGCAGCGCTCGCGGGCGGTTTTTCGGAAGTATGCGGCAAATTTCGAAACCGCCGAGCACACAGCGTTTTTTGGCAACAAAACCCCTGATAAATTGCTGGTAAAACTGCAGTCTGGTCGGCAGTTCCAGATTTTGCCGCATACTTCCGAAAAGAGGGGGTTAGATAAATCTCCAGACGCCGCTTTTTGCCTAGAAATTCTTGTCGAGGAAGTCGTTGACCGTGCTCCAGTAGAGCTCGGGGTCAACCTGCGCACTCTTGGCGTGGGCAGCGCCGTGGACGGTGAGCTTTTGCTTGACCTTGCTGGCACACGCCTCGTAGTTTTGGTCGAGCATACTGTACGGCACAAAGGTGTCCTGGTCTCCATGGATAAACAGCATGGGGACCGTCGCGTGTTTGAGTTGCTCAACGCTGCTGGCCTTGTGGAAGTCGTAGCCTGCGCGCACGTTACATACCAGGTTGGCAACATCGAGCAGCGGAAAAGTGGGCAGCCCAAATACGTCCTTGAGCTGCAGGGAAAACTCGTCCCAAACGCTCGTATAGCCGCAATCCTCGATAATGCATTTGACGTTTGCCGGTAAAGGTTCCCCTGCCACGTTCATGGCGGTCGCCGCGCCCATCGACTCGCCAAAGACCAGAATGCGCGCCTCGGGATCGGCCTGGACAATCCGCTCGATCCACGCGACGACATCGAGCCGCTCGGGCCATCCCATGCCGATGTAGTCGCCGCCGGAACGCTCGTGGGCGCGGGCGGCGGGCGCGAGCACGTTCATGCCGCGGTCGTGGAAGCGCTTGACGTATCGGGCCATACCGATGGGCTCGTTGGTGTATCCGTGCAGGCAGACGGCGTAGTCATGGGTGCTCTCCGGTGCGACAAAATACCAAGCGGCAAGCTCGGTCCCGTCATCTGCGGTAAGACTGCTGCTCTCGCGGTTCTGCTTAAACCACGCCCGTGCCTCGGTCTCTTCGGCATCCATCTGCTCGCCTTTTCCGGCATCCTTTCCGTCCTGCATCATCTTCATGGTGTAGGGCGCTTGGGGGTTCAGGGCAAAGTCGAACAGGAAGTTGCCGGCAAACCCGAGCAGCGCGACAACAAGCGCCAGCGCAACGACGCCGGCTATCTTCAGCTTTCGATAAGAACGTGCGTTTTGAGACATAAAGAAGCTTTCCTATAAGATGTTAATACATCAACATTTTATGCAAGCGCATTATGGATGTTCACCGTTGATGCGTCAACAAGCAAAGAATGGGTAAACAAAGGGTCACGTAAGGTGCAAATTTCGCACGTACCCAGACGCTTTGATATAGTGTTGAGAACTATTTATGTTGGAGGATGTAACCGGCATGTCCGATTCGAGCGACAGTTCCAAGCCGCGACCTAAGGCCGCGGCCGTTCCGCAGTACACAGTGGGCGAGGAGATCATGAACTCCGTCACCCATGGTGTCGGCTGCCTGCTGGGCATCGCGGGCCTCGTACTTCTGATCGTATTCGCTGCCCTGCGCGGTGGCGGCCCGGCACATATGGCCGCGGCGATCGTCTACGGCGTCAGCATCATCCTCGAATACCTGGCCTCCACGCTCTATCACGCGATTCAGCCCGAGCGCGCCAAGCGCGTGTTCCGCATCATCGACCACAGCTGCATCTACCTGCTCATTGCGGGCAGCTATACGCCGTTTTGCCTCATCACGTTGGCAAACGACGGCGGTCCCGCGCTGTTCTTTGCGGTATGGGCCATCGCCATCATTGGCATTGCCCTCGAGTGCTTTTTGCGCGAGCGTCAGCCGCACTGGGTAAGCGGCCTGGTCTACCTGCTAATGGGCTGGCTCGTCGTCTTTAAGCTGCCCGCACTGGTGGCGCTGCTCAACCCCGTCGCGTTGGCGCTGCTCGCCGTCGGCGGCGTGTGCTATACCGTGGGCGTGCCGTTCTACATCGCCAAAAACGTGCGCTACCTGCACAGCGTGTTTCACCTGTGGGTGCTCGCCGGTAGCATCTTCCAGTTCATGGCGGTGATCCTCTTCGTAATCTAACGATCACGCATCCGCGCCCACGGCCCCGCTCGCACGGGCGACCGGCGCAACTGCCCTATCCGCTATCTGCGTTTTGACCTGACGTCCCGAATCTTGGAGGTTCGAGAAACTCCCGATGGACATAACCATCTCCCTTATCACCACACTCGTTTTGACCCTCATCAACGGCTACTTCTCTATGTCCGAGATGGCGCTCACCACGGCTAAGCGCGCCGTGCTGGAGCACGAGGCCGAGGAGGGCGACAAGCGCGCCGAGCGCGCCATTAAGCTGGCCGCCGACTCCGACCAGTTGCTGGCCACCATCCAGGTCGCCATCACGCTCGTGGGCTTCGCCTCGTCCGCCGTTGCCTCGACGAGCCTGTCCGACCCGCTCGCCACGTGGCTCATGAGCTTTGGCATCGCGCCGCTCTCCGCTATCGCGCGCGGCCTGGCGCCGGTCATCATTACCGTCGCGGTCGCCTTTGTGTCCATCGTGATCGGCGAGCTGGTGCCTAAGCGCATCGGTCTGGCCAACGCCGAGGGCGTGTCCAAGCAGGTCGTGGGGCCGCTCTCCGTGTTCCAAAAGATTGCCCGCCCGCTCGTGTGGCTGACCGGCGCCTGCTCCGACGGCTTGGCCCGCATCCTGCGCATCAAGAGCGCCGATGACCGCCAGAACGTCTCGGAAGAAGAGATCAAGTACATGGTCTCGGAGCAGGATGATCTGCTCGACGAGGAAAAACGCATGATTCACGAGATCTTCGACCTGGGCGACACCGTTGCCCGCGAGGTCATGGTGCCGCGCGTGGACACCACCATGTGCGAGGACGACGAGACGGTCGCCGACGTACTGTCCACCATGCGTCAAACCGGCTTTAGCCGCATCCCCGTCTACCACGAGGATCCCGATAACGTCGCCGGCATCGCGCACATCAAGGACCTGATCCAGCCCGCGCTCGACGGCAGGGGCGGTCAGCCCATCGCCGGCTTTTTGCGCGACGCCACCTTTGTGCCCGACACCAAGGACATCCTGCCGCTGCTGTCCGAGATGCAGACCTCGCACGACCAGATCGTGGTGGTCGTGGACGAGTACGGCGGCACGGCCGGCATCATCACCATCGAGGACATCGTCGAGGAGATCGTCGGCGAGATCGAGGACGAGTTCGACCCCGACAACAAGTACCTCACGCGCCTTTCGCGCCGTGAGTGGCTCGTCGATGGGCGTTTTTCGTGCGATGACGCGATTGAGCTTGGTTGGCCGCTCGAGGAAAGCGATGATTATGAGACCATCGCCGGCTGGATTTTGGAGCTTTGCGACTCGGTGCCCGACATCGGAGAGGTGTTTGAGGTTGCGGGGTACAAGTTTAAAGTGCAGTCGATGCGTGGCCAGCGTATCTCGCTCATTCGCGTGATCGCTCCGGCCGAAACCGATAAGAAGGATTCCGAGTCCTCGGCAGAAAAGCCGGCGTCGTCGGGTGCGGGTTCCGCGAATCCGCATGATGGCGACGAGTAGGGCAAGGAAGAGTAGGGGAGAGTTATGGCAGGCCTGTTCAACATCCTTAAGGTCACCGTCAGCGAGGACAAGATCTGCGCGCATGTGCTGGTAAATCCCGGCATGCCGCTGATGACCTCGGAGGATATCGAGGCCACGGCGCGCGTGTACTATCTGGTGCCCGCGATTGCCAAGCATCTGTGCCTGGGCGATTCCGGTCGCGAGTTCCAGGACTGCATGGGCCAGACCGAGCTCTGCCACCTGCTGGAGCACGTGACGGTCGAGCTCATGAACGAGACCGGCCTCGCCGGCAGCATTTCGTGCGGCCGCACCCGCGTGAGCGAGCACGACGAGCGCGTCTTTGAGGTTGAGCTTTCGTGTCCCGACGACGCGCTGGCCATCGGCGCGCTGTCTTCGGCCACCTTTATGATGGACTGGGCGTACCTGCACGCCGACCAGCCCGCTCCCGATGTGGAGGGCACGGTCGCGGGCTTGCGCAACCTGGTGTTGGGCATGCGCGCCGAGGCCGAGGGCAAGGATCCGCGCGAGGCCGTCGCCGCCGCGAATGGCGAGGATGCGGCCGAGGCTGGGGTCGAGGCTCCTGCCGACGCTGACATCGAGCCTGCCGCCGAGGCGGCTGCCGATGCTGCCGCCGAGCCCGAGCCCGCGGAGCCCCAGGGCGTCCCCAACTTTGACGACGAGCCGCAGATGGCAATCGATACCGAGGGTGCGGTCGCCGAGAACCACGAGGCCCCCGCGGCCGTCTTTGGCGGCGCGGCAACGGCTCCGTCCGGCTCGGCACACGAGGGCAGCCTGCCGCTCGTTGACGGCGCCGGCGAGGACCCGGCCGCCACGGTGGCCATGCCGGCTATGCCACAGGAGTAGGTTCACTCGCTTATCACCATCATGTACCTGCGCTTTTGCCGTACGCAGATGAGCGGGGCGGCAAGTGTTGCGCTGCGGGTATAATGGACAGCATTCAAACGGTGGGCATCGAGGTGCCCGCAGGAGAGGAATGATCATGGGAAAGACTTTCAGCTTTGTCTCCGGTGCGCTCTTTGGTGCCGCTGCCGGCGCCATCATCGGCGTTGCCCTGGCCCCGCGCTCGGGCGCCGAGACCCGCGCCATGGCCGCCGATATCGCCAACGACGCCTGGGATAACATGCGCGACACCTACGAGCACAGCGCCGAGGAGGCCCGCGCCGCCGTCAACGATTTTGGTCCGATGGTCGACGCCAAGACCGATGACCTGCGTGCCAAGGTTGACCTTGCCCGCGAGCGCATGGACCAGCTGCGCGAGCAGCTCAACGACGCCATCTCGGGCGGCAACGTGACGCCCGCTGCCGACGTCGTGGTCGAGAACGCCGTCGAGGCTGACGCCGAGGCAGCGGAGCCTTCGACCGAGGCATAATGCGCGCCGGGGATTTTGTCGGCGCCAAGATCTATCGCAAGCCCACCGAGAACAAGCGCACCAAAAAGGACGGCACGCCGCGCAGCCCTAAAAAGCTCGGCAAGATTCACTTTCCGGTCTTTACCCCGGGCGGCACGCGCGTGGTGGGCTTTATGGTTCGCCAGTCCGATATCGCGGGCATGATCGAGCGTCCCGACCGATTTGTGGCGCTCGATGCCATTGGCGTCTACGAGGGAGCCATTGCGGTCGATGACGTCAAGGGCACCTACGATGTTGCTGCGGCCAAGCGCCTCGACATCAACCTAGACGATTGCATCATCTGGGTTGGCATGGACGTGCGCACGGAGTCGGGCGATGTCGTGGGCTATTGCTCGGACGTTGAGTTTAAGCCGCGTTCTGGCATTGTGCAGGCGTTCTACGTGACCGCCGGTACCGCTTCGAGCGTGCTGGTGGGCGACACGCAGATGCCGCCGACGATGCTGCGTGGCTACGCGGACGGCGCGATGATCGTCTCGGACGAGGTCAAGTCGCTCGGGTATTCGGGCGGCGCTGCCGCCAAGGCCGCCGAGGCAAGTGTCGTGGTGGGCGACAAGGTCAAAAAGGGTGCCAAGGTGCTCGATGACAAGGGCTCAGTCGCCGTGGACAAGGGCAGTCGCGCGCTGGGCAAGCAGCTCGGCAAGACGCGCGGCATGTTCAAGGCCTTTAAGGACGAATACCAAAAGGCGAGCGGAGGCTCGTCGAAAGCTAAAAAATAGCGACGTACCAAACGATGGGAGGCAAGCCGGAGACCTGTTGCTCCGGCTTGCTGTGTTTTTGGGGGAGGGCACATGCGCCAAAACGGATCATATTCAAACGGGCGCTCGGGTGCGCGTCCGACGGCGCGTCGCGACCTGGGGCAGCTGCCCAGCGGTCAGCGCAAGCGCCGTCGCAAGCCCGGCGCGATGTACCTCAACCATAGCCGTGGTTTTAGCGACCGCAGCGCTCGCATCGGCAACAGCCGCACGCCCCGTCGTCCGTCTCGCCTGCCCTACGCGCTTATCGCCGTGGGCTGCGCGCTCGTCTTGTTTATCGCCGCCGTCGTGGGCTACGTTAACCGCAGCGTGGACGTTGTGCTTAACGGCCAGGAGACCGCGGTGCGTGTGGGCTCTACGCTGCAAAATCTCATCGACGACCAAGAGCTGACCGAAACCTACGACGCCGGCGACCTGCTGGCCGTTGACGACAGCGTGCTTACCCGCCATGGCGGCGAAAAGCTGTCGGTCAAGGTGGACGGCAAGCGCGTAAAGCAGGGCAAGTGGAAAAGCCGCGAGCTTACGGGCGGCGAGAAGATAACGGTCAAAGACGGCCGCAATACCTACGAGAAGCACGAGGTGCAGGCCACGGTTATCGAGCCCAAGCTGACGGTCGAGGGCACGGGTGCTATCGAGTACGTCAAGACGTGGGGCGTCCAGGGCCGCTCCGAGGTATGGGTTGGCGAGCAGTCGGGCAAAACGCAGGACCGCGGTGAGGTCGTGCCCGCCACCGATTGCGTGGTCGAGTGCGCGAGCGTGGCGCCCAAGGGCAACGAAAAGTACGTGGCGCTGACGTTTGACGAGGGCCCGAGCGGCGCGACCAAGCAAATCTTGAGCGTGCTCAAGGAAAAGGGCGTCACGGCGACGTTCTTCATTTCGGGCGATGCCGCGGAGGCTTCGCCCGCCACGGCCAAGGCGATTGTCGATGCCGGGTGCGAGATCGGTTCCAACAGCTACAGCGACGAGTCGCTCAAGGGCCAGGACCGCGACGCGGTGCGCCAGCAGATTTCGAAGGGCACCGAGGCGATCAAGTCGACGACCGGAACGTCGACGATGCTGCTGCGTGCTCCCTACGCGGCCTTTGACGAGCAAAACTGGATTGATGCGATGGACCTGGTGTCCGCCGTGGTCTCGTGGAATATCGATTCGGGCGACTGGCTGCTCAACGGCGCCGACGAGCAGGTCTCGACGGTACTCGATTCGGTGACGCCGGGCAATATCGTGCTGCTGACCGATAGCGGTGAATGCGCCGAGCAGACGCTCGAGGCGCTGCCGCAGATCATCGACGGCCTTATTGCCGACGGCTACAAGATTGTGACGCTGAGCGACCTGGTCAAGACGGACACGTCGTTGAGCAAAAAGCTCACCTCGCTGACGAAGGTCACGATGCCCAAAGACGCCGTCTTCCCCCAACTCGCCGAGGACGACGACACCACAGAGTAGATCAACCGTGTCAGTCCAGCCCCATGTCACGGATGCGTCAGCGTTTGGTATGCCTGCGATGTGCAGCGCATAAATTCGGTGCCGCAGGGCGATGCTGATGCTATAGTTACTGCGGTTAATGAGGGTCAAGAGAAAGGTTACAGGTGAAATCCAAACCTCGACCATACAGTCGATGACCCCATGCAGGTGCTTCTTGCGCGTGCACGGGGTGTGAGCGCCGAGCGGCGTGCCGCCCGCGCATGCGTATACATATCTAAAAGTCCGCGGATTGCGTGCCCGCATGCTCGCGGTCCGAAGGAATAATGATGGGGAGCACCAGTGAATTATCTGAGTGAGATGCTCAAACTGCCGGTCTTGGACGTCGATGGCGAAAAGCTCGGCGTGGTGAACGATTTTGGCATTGCTACCGGCGAAGTTTTTCCGCACGTGACGTCGCTCGCGTTCCGCGGCCCCGGCAAGACGCCGTTTATGATCAGCTGGCGCAAATGGGTTGACCGTATCGACGAGACGGGTGTGTATCTCAACACGTCTGCTACCAACATTCGCTTCTCATATCTGCAGCCGACCGAGCTCCTGCTCGCGCGCGATGTGCTCAACAAACAGATCGTCGACACGCAGGGTATGAAGGTCGTGCGCGTAAACGACATCAAGTTCTCTATGTCGGGTGAAAATCAGCTGCGCTTGCTGGGTGCCGAGGTTGGCGCTCGCGGCCTGCTGCGCGCCATCAGCCCCGCGCTCGAGCATGTCGTCGAGGGCTTTATGAAGCACCTGGGCAAGCCGCTCAGCGAGGACATCATCGCCTGGTCCTACATGGACCTGCTCGACCGCTCGACCAAGAACATCCAGCTCTCGGTGTCGCACAAGACGCTCGGCGAGCTCCATCCTGCCGACATCGCCGACATTATCGAGCAGCTCGACCCGCGCCTGCGTGCGCAGGTGTTCGCGCAGCTCGACACCGCCCAGGCCGCCGAGGCCATCTCGGAGTTCGATGACGACGAGCTCATGACCGAGATGCTCGAGGGCCTGTCCGACACGGACGCGTCGTCGATGCTGGCCATGATGGACCCGGACGACGCCGCCGACCTGATCGACGAGCTCAGCTACGAGAAGGCCGAAAAGCTCCTGCGCCTGATGGGCGTTCAGGAGGAGAAGGCGATTCGTAATCTGCTGGGGTATGAGGACAACACCGCCGGCCGTATCATGACCTCGGAGTTTGTCTCCCTACCCGCTACGGCGACGGTCGGCGATGCCATCGAGGCGATTCGCCAGCTCGACGAGGACTTCGAGAGCGTCTACTACGTCTATACCGAGGATCCGAGCGGCATGCTGACCGGCGTGCTTTCGCTGCGCACGCTGATCGTAGCCGACCGCGATGCCACGCTGGGTCAGCTGGCCTATCGCGACCTGGTTTATGTGTCGCCCGATGATGACCAGGAAGACGTAACGGACGAGATGACCAAGTACGACTTGGTCGCCATCCCCGTTTGCGACGAGAACCGTCACATCTTGGGTATCGTGACCTTCGACGACGCCATGGACGTTATCGCCGAGGAGCACCAGGAGGACCTGCAGATCGCCGGCATCGGATCGGGCGACAGCGCATCCGACGACTCGACGAACGTGCTCAGCTGGTTCGTGCATCGCCAGTACTGGGTCGTTGTGTGGGGCATCGCCTCGTGCATCATGGCAACGGTGCTGGGGACGGCGCTGGGCTCCGCGCACCTGGTGGTGTTCCCCATGTGCGCCATGCCGCTCGTGCTGCTGGCCGCCTCGCGTATGGTGTCGTTCGTCAAGAACTACTTCTTAGAGTACGACGGCCACGACGACGAGCCCAAGCCGTACCTGGGGTTCTTCTTCCAGAGCACGGGCATGGGTATGATCTTGTCGCTCGTGACCTACCTGTGTGCGCAGCTGGTGCGCACCGCTGCGTTCCCCGATGCCCCCATGTTTGAGGAGCAGCTCTTTACCGGCTGCTTTAACATCGCGGCCATCGTTTGCCTGATTGGCAACATGAGCGCCGTGATTTACCTGATGGTGCTGTTCTGGCGCGATGAGCACGACCTCAATACGTCGGGTACGGCCATGAACGTCATTGCCGTCATGATCTCGTGCGTGGCGTACTGCGCCGCTGCGGTGCTGCTCACCATGTCGATCATGGGTTAGGTGGTCGCGTGCAAAACACGAAGCAAAAGTCGAGCACCAAGCAAAAGCTGACCATCGCCGCCATTTTTGGCGCCATGGGTCCCGGTCTGCTGGCGGCGCTTTCGGGCAATGACGCCGGCGGCATCGCCACGTATTCCAGCGCAGGCGCCAGCTATGGCTACAAGATGCTGTGGATGCTTCCCGTCATGACCGTGCTGCTCATCGTGACGCAGGAGACCGCGGCGCGCTGCGGATGTGTGACGGGCAAGGGCCTGGCTTCGCTCATTCGCGAGCGCTTTGGCGTGCGCAAGAGCGTGCTGGCCATGGCGGCGTTGCTGATCGCCAACACGGCCGTCACCATCTCGGAGTTCGCTGGTATCGCGAGCGGTCTTGCTCTCTTTGGCGTTCCGGCGAGCATCTCGGTGCCACTCGTGGCGCTGTTGGTTTGGATGCTTACCATGTCGGGCAGCTTTCAGCGCATCGAGAAGATCTTGCTGCTGGTGAGCTGCGTGTTCGTGACCTATATCGTCGCTGCGTTTATGGCCGGCCCCAACTGGGGCGAGGTGGCAGTCGACCTGGTCGTCCCCAATATTCAAAACGACCCCAGCTACGTGTCGCTGGTGGTCGCAACGATCGGTACCACCATCGCGCCGTGGATGATCTTCCTGGCGCAGAACAACGTGGTCGATAAGAACGCGGGCGAGGACGATATCGTGCTGCAGCGCATCGATACCGTGAGCGGCTCGATCGCAGCCGACGTCATTGCCGGCTTCATCATTATCACGACCGGTACGGTGCTGTTCCCCGCGGGTGTTCAGATTAGCGATGCTGCCGACGCCGCTCGTGCGTTGGAGCCCATCGCGGGCCAGTGGTCCACGGTGCTGTTTGCCTCTGGTTTGGTTGCGGCGAGCTTTTTGGCCGCCTGCGTGCTGCCGGGCGTTACGTCGAGCGCTATCTGCGAAGCATTTGGCTGGGAGCGCGGCGCCGATCGCAGCTGGGACGAGGCCCCGGTCTACCGCGGCATCATTACGGCCATCATCGGCATCTCTGCCGTGCTGGTGCTCATGCCCGGCGTCGATCTGTTCCAAATTATGATGACCTCGCAGGTCATCAACGGTGTGCTACTGCCTGTGGTTCTGGTGTTCCAGGTAGTTATTGCCGCCGATCGTCACATTATGGGTGCCAACCGCAACGGGCGCGTGTGGAACGTGCTCACTTGGGCGACTATCGGTGTGATTACGGTGCTGACGGTTGTCATGTTTGTGCTGCAGGCGATGGGCTACAGCGCTTAGCGCCTCTGTTGGATT
Source organism: uncultured Collinsella sp. (assembly GCA_934654835.1). GTDB lineage: Bacteria > Actinomycetota > Coriobacteriia > Coriobacteriales > Coriobacteriaceae > Collinsella. Next base: position 20,149 of record CAKUGY010000016.1, on the reverse strand, counting down.
CCGAACAGGCCGCAGCGATGGGCTGCGGCCTGTATTTTGCCCGATGTAGGGGGTCTGTTATATGGCAGTGGGCAAAAAATGCCAAAAATGAGTACTGTTGCTAAACGGATAGCATTTACGGCTAAGAAGATAATGGACATAACAAATAGTATGTTCATTAAAATGAGCCTCAACTGGCCTTAGACCAGCCAATCCAGCTGTCTTAAGGGCGCGCGGAGATCGCTCGGACGCCATTTTGGGCGATTTTGCCTGCTACTAAAATGGTAACAGTACTCATATTTGCCCTTTTTTGCCCACGGCCCTTCGACACGCTGTTAAAAGCCGCCCTTGGACTGGAATTGACAGCCCGGGGGCGGCTTTCGCTTGTCGCAGGAGTGTCCCCAAGTGCCGGCCGAAAAGGAACGTCCCCAAGTGCTGGGCTATTTGTCGGTGCCTAGTTTGTGCGGCTTGTAGGCGAGGGCGTTGACGAGTGCATCGGCGGCGGACTTGACCGCTGCCGGCTGCGGATCGTTTACGTGGTCCTCAGGATGCACGGGCAGGTCCTTCTTGACGGCATCGTGGATGAGCTTGAGGTATTCGGTCACGCCTGCGTTCGAAAGATGTGTGCCGTCGCCGTCGAACAAATCGTTGCGGTTGGCGCTATACCCAAACCAGTCGATAACGCGCACGTTCTTGTAGCGCGTGGCGGCGTTGGCAATGGCCTGATTGGTGGCGCCGACCCACGGCTGCGGGCTGCGCGTGTTTACAAACACGACGATTCGCTGGTCTCCGGCATCGGCCATGATGGCGTCGATTTGGGTGTCGGTCACCAGACCGTTGGTGCCCAGCGCAAAGACGACGATCTTGCCGGCAAGGTTCTGCTGGATATAGCCCTCAAACGTTTCACGGCCAACATCGAACTGGCGGCCCTTCTCGGCATCGATGTGGCTGTGTGGGAATACGCCGTCAAAGGCGTCCACGGCGCGCAGGGACACGGAGTCACCGATCATCAGCAGGTCGTAGGCTCCATCGGGGAAGCCGTCGTCATCCTTGTCGGTGTCGTCGGCCGCCTTCTGGTCCTGCGGTTTTGCATTTTTGGCCTCCTTGTTCAGGACTTCGGCGCCCTCGCCGCTCAGCGCGGAGGTGTCGGGCACAAAGATCAAGCCGCCCAGCGCAACGACCAGCACGACAGCGCAGGCCGCACAGGCGGGAACGTGCGCGCGTACCCAGCTGGCGGGCGTGGTGGTGCCATCGCGGAACTCGGACACGGTACGGCCGAAGGCGCCCTTCCTAAACGGCGTCTCGATAAAGCGGTAGGAGCATTCGGCCACGGCTATCACCAGCAGTACCTGCAAAATATACTGCCACCAGGGCGTGTCGTTGATGTTGGCGACCGGGTTCATAAGCAGCAGCAGCGGATAATGCCACAGGTAGATGCTGTAGGAGCGCTTGCCGATCCACACAAGCGGATCGGCGGCCAGGGCGCGTGCGACCAGGCCCTGGGGCTGCACGCAGGCCGCGATAACCATCAGCGTGAGGACGGAGCACAGCAGCGTGCCCCCGCGATACTGAAACGCGGTATAGCCGTTGGTGAAAGCGACCATGGCGGCGAGGCCGATCAAACCCACAATGCCCAACAGGTCGATGGAAGCAGGCGAGGACCAAAAGCGCGCGAGTGCACCCGACGGAGCTTGGCTGGCATCGGCTGCGCTGCCTTTGTCTTTACCATGCTCGTCGACGTTGCCCTTGCCGTGCTTGCCGGAACCGGCCAGGCGGTCGAGCCCCAGATGACGGACAAGGCGCGCGGGCGCCAGGTCGCGGTCGGGGATAAAGGCCATCCAGGCGCCCAGCAGCAGCGAGAACACGCGGGTGTCGGTGCCGTAGTACACGCGGCTGGGGTCGGCGGCGGGGTTGTAGAGCACCATCATGGCGATGGCGGATGCGGCGGCAAGGCCCAGGACCACGCGGCGCGTATTGGGCTTGCTCATGTGCGCGGACACCATGGCGAGCAACAGCGGCGGCCAAACCAGATAGAACTGCTCCTCGATGGCGAGCGACCAAAAATGCGTGAGCGGCGAGGGGTCGCCCAAGGCGTTAAAGTACGAAACGTCCTGGGCAATCTGCCACCAATTGTTAAAGAACAGCAGTGACGGCAGGATATCGGGGCGCATCTTGGTGAGCATCACGTGGTTAAAGATGGTGCACAGCGCGCAGGTTACCACCACGACGGTCACCACGGCGGGGAACAGGCGGCGGATGCGGCGGATCCAGAAGCTCTTGAGGTCAATGCGGCCGGTCTTCGACACTTCGGTGATGAGCAGGCGCGTGATTAGGTAACCCGAGAGCACAAAGAAGACCGTGACGCCGAGCAAGCCGCCCTGCGCCCACGTGAGGTTGAGGTGATAGAGCACCACGGCGACGACGGCAAGCGTGCGCAGGCCATCGAGGGCGGGGATATAGCGGGATTTGGGGCGCGCGGGCGCCTGCTCTTTTGCGGAGCTGCTGGCGTGAGCGCTCTTGTTGGCGGGCGTGCGATGGGAGCCTGCGGCATGGCGAGGCTCGGGGGTTTGGCGCTTGGAGCGCAAACGTTCGTGGGGCGCCTGTTCGTCGCTCGTGCGGCGTGAGCTGCGCGAGCTCGAATGCGGGAATTGTTCCATAAAACATCATCCAATGACGAGAATAATCAGCACACATTCATTGTAGCCGCCTGTTCCTGTGAATGCTTGCTGCTGGCGCAAGCTCAAGCGCGCGTCCACATCAAAGTGAACTAAAGTTATAGAGGTGCGAGGGCGCACGATTGACGGCCGACAGCGGGTGCAGAGCCTGCGGACGAGGAGGTTTCCATGGCAGATCGCGGCATCGTTGCGGTGTTCGGCAGCATGAACATGGACCTTTCGGTGGCATGCGAGCGCATGCCGCGTGCGGGTGAGACCGTCGGCGGCAGCGGGTTTATCACCAACGCCGGTGGCAAAGGCGCCAACCAGGCTGTGGCCGCCGCACGCATGGGTGTGCGTACGTGCATGATCGGTGCGGTCGGGCGCGATGCGTTTGGCGACGCGCTCGTGACGGGTCTCCAGGACGCCGGCGTGGGCTGCGACTTTGTGGCGCGTCGCGACGACGTGGAGACTGGCACGGCGACCATCATTCGCTGCGCTGGCGACAACCGCATCGTGCTGTCGCCGGGCGCCAACCATGCGCTTGCGGGCGAGGACGTTGCCCACGCGCTGCGAAGCCTGGTGGCCGATGAGCTCGATGTCGGCGCCTGCGAGATTGCCCCTGCCGCCGGAAGCGTCTTTATCGCCCAGGGCGAATGTGACCTGGCGGCGACGGCCGAGGCACTTGTTTGCGCGCACGAGCTGGGGTTCTATACGGTCTTTAACCCGGCGCCGGCTTGCGATGTGCCGACGGGGGCGTGGTCGGCGGTCGATCTGGTCTGCCCCAACGAGACCGAGTGCCAGGCGCTGACGGGCATCTTGCCCACGGATGACGCGAGCTGCACCGCGGCGCTCAGTGCCCTGCTGGCCAAGGGTGCCGGGGCGGCAGTCGTCACACTGGGCGGCGCTGGGTCGGTTACGCTCGGCGATGATGGCGAGCCGCTGCGCATGCCGGCGCTTTCGGGCGCAGTGGTCGACACGACGGCCGCGGGCGATACGTTTATCGGTGCGCTTGCAGCGGCCCGCTTGGAGGGCTTGCCGCTCTTTGAGTGCATGGCTGCAGGTGCCCGTGCCTCGGCGGTGACGGTGTCCCGCTTGGGCGCGCAGCAATCGATTCCCACGCGCGCCGAAGTTGAACATTGGTTTGGTTAAACGATAAAGACGGAGAAGCGGAGTAGAACAATGGCAACCAAGAAGCTGATCCTTGATCTGGATATGGGTGTGGACGATGCGATGGCGCTCGCCTATGCCATCGCGAGCCCCGAAGTGGAGCTCGTCGGTATTACCACGTGCTTTGGCAACGTGCGTGTCGAGCAGTCGGCGCATAACTGCCTGGCGATGCTCGACCTACTGGGTCGCCCCGAGGTGCCGGTGTACCTGGGCGCCGATCGTCCCATTAAGTCGAACGAGCCCTATACGCCGCCGGCGTCCACCACGCTCATCCACGGCAAAAACGGCATCGGCGGCGCGAGCGTACCTGCATCGCCGTATGAGCCGGTGGGGGCGACGTCTGCCGACGGCAACGCTGCAGTCGATTACCTGATCGATGCCGCACGCACCTATGGCCCCGATCTGGTCTATGTGGCAACCGGTCCGCTCTCTAACTTAGCGCTTGCTCTTGAGCGCGATGCGGCAGCGATGATGTCTATCGGCCGCGTGGTCGTGATGGGCGGCGCCCTGACCGTGCCCGGCAACGTGAGTGCGGGTGCCGAGGCCAACATGGCGAGCGACCCCGAGGCGGCCGACGCCGTGCTGCGCTCGGGCCGTAAGCTCACCATGGTTGGTCTGGACGTGACGCATCGCGTGGTGCTGACACGCCGTGACATTGCGAGTTGGACGGGTTCGGGCACCATGGCGGGCTGCGCGTTTGCAAGCATGGTCGAGCACTATATCGGTTCGTACGAGATGAATGCGCCCTACCTGGGCGGCTGCGCGCTGCACGACCCGCTGGCCGTTGCCGTGGCAATCGATCCCACGCTTGTGGGCGCGCTCGGTTGCAACCTGCGCGTCGACCTGCTGGGCGAGTATCGCGGCCGCACCATCTGCGACGAGCGCCGCGTGGCCGATCCAGACAAGAGCGCACTTGTGGCACTCACCGTGGACGCCCCGCGCTTCCTCGCGGAGTTCAAGGCGCGCATGGCTCACGTTTTGGGCTAAGTAGTCTTTTTGGGACGGGGCTTTTTTAACTACTTGGGGAGCTAAAAGTTGCTAAAAGCCCCGCCCCAAATGAGCGCATAATTGCGTAATATATAGAACTAGCTGCTGTAAACGGATTAAACACCGTTTACAGCCTAAAAGCGACCGTTAACCAAATACTTGGCCTTGTCTGGAATTGTCTGTGTTTGCATGGACGGGATGGTCTGCCGATATTGACGTATCGGTGCAGAATCGGAGGCAGCATGAAAGAGTATTTTGGCATTGACGTGGGCGGCACGGCAGTTAAGTGGGCTGTGCTGGGCGAGGATTTTTCCATTCGCGAGCGGGGAAGCCTGCCGACTGATTTTGCTACGGCAGACGAAGCGGTCGAGGCCTTGGCCGGTCTTGTCGAGCCGTATCGTGACCGCGTGTCCGCCGTGGGCGTAAGTGCGCCCGGCGGCATCTATGAGGATGACGCAGACGGCACCATCCATCGCGGCGGCGCGCTCACCTACATGGACGGCTGTCCGCTGGGAAAGCTGCTGCGCGAGCGGTTTGACATGCCGGTGTCTGTTAACAACGACGGAAAATGCTGTGCGCTCGGCGAGTACGCGGCGGGCGCCCTCCGTGGATGCCGCATTGGCGTCGTGCTTGCTATCGGTACCGGTATTGGCGGCGGTATTGTCATCAACGGACACGTGCTTCGCGGCGCACATGGCTTTGCGGGCGAGTTTAGCTTCCTGCGCAACGATGTGACGCAGCCTGCGTCGGGCGGCAGGATGTTTGCCGGCACAGGCGGCTGGCGTGCGCTGCGCGATCTCGTCGTGGCCGAGAAAGGTCTGCCCGCCGATGGAACGGTGGACGGCCGTCGCGTTTTTGAGTGGATCGAGGCCGGCGATACGGCGGCGCAGTGCGCGCTTGACTGCTATGCGCGCACGTTCGATGCCATGCTCGTAAACCTTCAGGCGGTGCTCGACCCCGAGGTGTTTGTGATCGCGGGCGGCATTTCTTGCCACCCCGAGCTCATCGATGCGCTTCGCGATCAGATGCCCGCAGCTCTTGCGGGCTATGAGGGCTTTCTTGCCGGCATCCCTGCGCCGCAGGTCAGGGCGGCCGAGCTCGGTAACGATGCTAACCTGTATGGTGCCGTGCAAGAAGCCATGCGCCTTTGCGAATAGCTACCGAGCAAATGCGCCCGTTGGGGGAATAGTCGGGCTACTTTGCTTGACAACAGGCTAAACTAGCTAATAAACATTTACTATTCTGTTTAGATTGAATTTGCGGTCGTTTAGTTGCCGAGCCACGGGGCGGTCAAGCCACGATGCTCGGCCGCGACCGATGCTAGGGGGAACGATGGCCAAAGCAAGCGTCCGCGAGATCAGCCGCATCACCGGTTTTTCGCCCGCAACCGTGTCCAATGCGCTCAACCGCAAGCGCAGCGTGAGCGAGGAGACCGCCAAGGTCATCCTGGAGTGTGCGCAGTCGCTCGGCTACCAGCAGTCGACGCAGCTCGAGAGCATCCAGTTTGTACTCGCGCGCAAGACGGGCGCCATCCTGGACGAGAGCACCTTCCACCCTGCGGTCATCGAGGGCGTGGAGCGCCAAGCGCGCCGCCACGGCATGAGTACGAGCTTTGTCTCGCTCGACTTTAGCGACCTGGACGCCGTACGTCCGCAGGTCGAGGGCCTCATCGCCGATCCGTCGGCCGCCATTGTGCTGATGGGTACCGAGCTGGGCGAGGAGGACTACGCTCTGTTTGCCAACGCCGCCGCCCACCTGATTGTGCTCGATGGCTGGAGCGACCGACAGTACTTCGATGCCGTGGTCATTGCCAACACCGATTCGGTGCTGCGTGCCGTGGATTACCTTATCGAGAAGGGTCACAAGCAAATCGGCTACCTAGCAGGCGACCTGCGCATCCGCAATTTTAAGGACCGCGAGCGTGGCTATCGCCAAGCGCTTGAGGACGCGGGCCTTGAGGCCAATCCGGCATGGCGCGTCACCCTGGGCACCACGCTCGAGGGCGCCTATCGCGACATGGGTGCTTGGCTCGATACGGTCTCGCACGACGATCTGCCGACGGCTTTCTTTGCCGAGAACGATGTGCTTGCCGTGGGTGCTATGCGTGCGTTGAGTGAGCATGGCATTCGCGTGCCCGAAGATGTCTCGATGATTGGCTTCGACGATCTTTCCGTGGGAGCCTTCTCCAACCCGCCGCTCACCACGGTGCATGTTCCCAAGCACGAGGTGGGCGAGATCGCGGTGCGCCGCCTGGTGGGCAATATCCGCAATCCCAAGAGTTACACCTGCAAGACGGCCGTGTCGACCTATTTTGTCGAGCGCCAGAGCGTGCGCGAGCTCTAGGCAGAACGGCGCTTGATGAGCGATGCCCCCAGCTCGATCTTGAGCGGGTGGTGTTCGGCCTCGTCGATAATCTCGACGAGGCGCCGTGCGGCGATGGCGCCCATATACTCCGAAGGAACATTGAGCGTGGTCAGTTGTGGCTGCACGTAGGTTCCGCCGGCGTTGTTGTCGAAGCCGACGATGCGTACGTCATCGGGCACGCGATAACCACGCTCGATAAAGGCCTTCATGGCCCCAATAGCTATATCGTCAAAGACAGCGACGTAGTTTTGGGCGAGGGGTTCGCCCGAATCAATAATGTCGAGCATGCCGGCGTATGCCTCATCTGGGGCGACGGCGAGCTCGTGGATGGTGCCGAACTTTTCCGAGCCTGATAGCTGACCGATGGCGTGCTCGTAGGCGAAGCGCCGTTCGGTGAAGTTGCCCACGGTAACGGGCGTCGTTAACAGCCCGGGGACAGATCCATACTTCGAATGCAGGTACTGCACGGCTAGCATCATGCTGGCGGCATTGTCGATCTTGACCGTATCGACCCCAGCGCTCATGCATGAGTCCAACAGCAGCAGAGGACAGTCCAGCGATGCAAACGGCATAAAATCCGACTCGAACATCTCGGTTGCAAGGATGATGACACCATCGTATTGCGCTTCGGCGATGTCGGCGATCTGTTGCTGAGTGTTTTCGAACGGCGAGTAGTTCACCAGCGAAAACGAGAATCCCGCGTGCCTAAGGGTACCCTCGACTCCGGCGAGCATATCGGCGAAGAAGGGGGTCGCAAAGATGCGGCGCCGGTTAAAGGCAACCAAGGCAACGGTTCCGCTCTTTTGGCGCTCGAACTTAATCTTACTAAAGTCGTAACCTAGAGCTTCGGCGGTGCTCAGTACCAGCTGCCGTGTTTTTTTGCTTACGCCGCGTCGATTGTTAAGTGCAAGGGAAACGGCCGCTGCCGAAATTCCCAGCTGGTCAGCGATTTGTTTTGCAGTAACGGCCATGGTGGTTCCTAACGTTTGTGAACTTACCATGAGCTTAACACCAGGCTGTTTATTAAGCTAAATAATTAGTAACTCAACTTAAGAATCAATAGAAGTTAAGTAGCGTCCCCAGTAGAGTCTGTCTCAGCAAACGCAACAGCAAGGGGGACGAGATGATCAGCGGTATTTTTGAAATGCCCATTACGGATGAGAGCTATCCGTTTTCGAGTGCGGAGCGCTACTGTCATCTAAGCGCGAAGGGCTACGTCGAGCGCGAGTATCGCATCGACGGTACCGCCAACGTGTACCGCACGGTCGATGAAGATGGCGGCGTCGAAGTCATGACGGCCGATGCCCCGTACTCCAACCGCATCGTCGTGCGCGCTCCCAAGGACCCGTCCCAAGCGAGCGGCAATGTGGTCGTCGAGATCATCAACCCCACGTCGTTCATGGAAATCGAGCGCATGTGGATTCTGGGTCACGGTGAGTTTGTGCGCTCCGGCGATATCTATGTGGGCATTACCAGCAAGCCCAACACCATCGCCAAGCTCAAGGAGTTCAACCCCGACCGCTATGCCTTTATGAGCTGGGCAAATCCGACCCCCGAGCGTCCGTTTAATTTTGATCCGGTCGATCTTGAGCGTGGCGGCGCGCTTCCCGATATGGACCTTACCTACGAGACGGGCTTGTTTTGGGACATGCTGACCGACCTTGCGTGGCTCTTGCGCGGAGACTCCGACCTTAACCCGATCCGCGACTATCCTCGCCAGGCAATTTGCCTTACAGGATGGTCTCAGTCCGGCGCCTATCTGTTCCGCTACCTCAACAGCTTTGCCTACCGCAAGGACGCGCGCCGCGACGGTCGCGTATTTGACGGATACCTGTCTGGTGGCGGCATCCATTCGCTGTGCATCCCCGTGAACCAATACGAGAGCAACCGAGGGTATGCGCATCACCTGTTGCGCGTCGAGCACGTCGAAGAGCCGTTTATCGCGCTTCAGACCGAAAGCGAAAACGGCCGCTTTGAGAGCTGGCGCACGCTTATGCCCGATAGCGACGATCCCGATTTTAAGTACCGGCTGTACGAGGTGACAGGCGCCTCCCACGACACACAGTGGAGCTATGTCGACTATTACCAGGACGACGAGGACCTTAAGCGTATCGACCACCTTCCGGTGTATGTCGGCAAGCATGCCGAATCAAACGCCTACCCGTCGCAGTATCTCTTCCACGCTGCCTTCCGCAACCTGTTTCGTTGGGTTCGCACGGGGGTGGCTCCGGCAACATGCCCGCGCATCGAGCTGGATACGAACGGCGAGAACGTCAAGGATGCCCTGGGCAACACCAAGGGCGGCCTTCGCACCTGCCTGCTCGAGCATCCGTTTGCCCGCTACTCCAATACGAGTCTGGTGGAGCCGGGCCAGGGCACGGTCGATAAGACGAGCGACAAGGACGGCCTGTTTGGCCACATGGAGTCGTTCTCGGCATCGATGCTCAAGGAGCTGTACGGATCGCTCGAAAACTACCGCGCCCTGTGCGAGCGCGATACGGCGATTGAGGTGTCGCAAGGCTTTGTCTGTGCCGAAGACGCCCAAGCGATCGTTGACTTTGCCGTGAGGTCCGCGAGCGAGCGGGGACTGAACTAGTAGGTATTAAGACCGGAGAGGGGTCTGTAATGGATACGACGTTGAACCAAGATGTTGTTGCCGAGATTTGGCGTCCGGTTGTCCTGACGTTTGAGAGCGCCTGCTCGTTCGATAATCCATTTTTGGATGTTGAGATTTGGGCAGAGTTTGCCGGACCGAGCGGCAGGGTGGTCCGTCGTGAGGCCTACTGGGATGGCGACCGTACCTATCGCGTTTCGTTTGCCCCGACCGAGTTGGGTGCCTGGAACTATGTCATCGAGGCCCCCGAGCAGACCGGTCTTAACGGCCGCGCGGGCCGCATCAACGCCGTGCCCTACACGGGCGAGCTCGACCTGTACCGCCACGGTTTTATCCGTGTTGCGGACAATCCGCATCTGTTTGCCTATGCGGATGGTACGCCGTTCTTTTGGCTGGGCGACACCCATTGGGAGTTTGCCTATCGCGAGAGCTGGGATAAGTCGAACCATCCTGGCATGACGAGTCAGTTTTGCGGCATGGTCGATCTTCGTGCCAAGCAGGGCTTTACCGTCTATCAGACCAACCTGCGTTCGGACATGGGCGCGGCCGACCGTTATTGGATTGACGGCGGCATGCCCAAGGGCGCAGAGGACCTGCCCAACGTTGCCTTTTACCAGCAGGAACTCGATCGCCGCATGGCTTATATCGCCGATGCGGGTTTGGTCAACGCGCTTGGCCAGTCGTGGGCGTTTTCCATTCGCGGCGAGCACGGCGTAGAGCATCAAAAGCACCTGGCCCGCTATCTGGTAGCGCGCTACGGTGCGTACCCGATGGTGTGGACGCTTGCCGGCGAGGTTGCCGGATACGGCGAGGAGAACCGCGCGGCCTTCTTGGAAGGCTGGCGCGAGGTTGCCTTGGAGATTGAGGCCCGCGATGGCTATGGTCACCTGGCGACAGCGCACTATACCAACGAGCGCCCCTTTGCCGATTACTACCAGGACGAGCTCTGGATGGACTTTACGCTCAACCAGGCCGGCCATGGCGACTACCTCATTAAGGCGAGCGATTACTATGACTATCTTGCCAAGTATGGCGACAAGCCCTTTGTAGAGGGTGAGGCGCTCTATGAGTTTTGCTCGACGCTCGAGGAGATGGGCACACGCCTATGCACTGCAGACATGTTGCGCCGCGTGGCGTATATCTGCATGCAGGCGGGTGGTGCCGGCTATACCTACGGTGCCCAGGGAATCTGGGACAACGTGTGGGAAAGCCCCAAAGAACTCGACCCCTTTATGGCGATCTTCAACCGTTTTGGCATTACGTGGGCCCAGGCGGTAGATGGAGAGGGCGCGGTCCAGATGGGCTACATGCGCTCTTTCTACGAAGACAATCACTTCTGGGAGCTTGCTCCCTACGAAACCGTCGATGCGGGCAACTTGTTTGCCAACAAGGCTCCGTTGGTAACTGCCAACCAGGACCTTTCGCGCATCGTCGCGTACTTTGGCGATACCGTGCGCCGAAAGCTTGCTATCGAGGGCGTGCCGACGGGCGCTGCCTATGCGAGCCGATGGTTTAACCCTCGCACGGGCGCATACCGTGGTGGCGAGGACATCCTTGCCGCCACGGACAGCATCACCCTGCCTGATAAACCCGAGGTTGGAGACTGGCTCCTCACCCTCGAGCGCAAGGCATAACCATATTTTTCTTTGGTCATAGGCGGGAAAGAGTCGGCCGCAATTTCCCGCTTGACAACTACGTGAACCGTTAAGAGAGGATCAGTGGACACGAAATGAGCGTTCTCGATTCGATGCAGGGCTTCCTCGAGAAGCATGTGGGCCCCATTGCCCACAAGGTGAGCAGCTTTAAGGTCGTAAAGGGTCTTATGTCCGGCATGATGTCGACCATGCCCGTTACGTTGGGCGTGGCGCTGCTGTCTATTATCAACGGACTGCCGATTCCGCCGCTGCAGGCGTTCCTTACCAGCACCGGCATGTCGGCAACGATTAGCGATGTGCTGGTCGTTACCATGAACCTCGGCGCCATCTACATGTGTGCCTCGGTCTCGTACGCCTACGGCAAGGTGCTTGAGAACAAGGGCCTTACGTCGACGGTTGCGGCCATCGGTGTCTTGCTCCTCCTGATCCCGCTGGGTCATGCCGAGGACGGCTCCACGTTTATCGCCACCAGCTATCTGGGAAGCTCGGGTCTGTTCGTGGCGCTGCTCGTGGCACTGATCGTGCCCAAGGCGCTCAACTTCCTTATGAAGCATATGGCTATTCCCATGCCCGATTCCGTCCCGCAGTTTGTTACCGATTCGCTGTCTCCGATGTTCTGCGCCATCGTCATCTTCACCACGGCTGCTCTGGTTAAGTGGGGCATGGGCATGACGAGCTTCGGCGATGTCTTTAACCTCATCAACAGCACCATTGCCACTCCCGTTATGTTCCTGGGCTCCAGCCCCTGGGCCGTTGTCATTTACTTTACGCTGTGCAACCTGCTGTTCTTCTTTGGTATCCACCCCAGCGTCCTGATGGGCGTGTACATGCCGGTTATCCAGGCCTGCGCTCTTGCCAACACCGAGGCATTCGTTGCCGGCCAGCCACTGCCGTACCTGTCGTTCATCATCATGTTCTCTGTCGGTTCTGTTGACGCCCTTGGCATGGAGCTTGCGCTGCTCACGGCCAAGTCCGAGCGCTACAAGGCCCTCTCCAAGATTGCCCTGGTGCCCGCACTCTTCAACATCTCCGAGCCCATCATCTTCGGTACGCCCATTGCCATGAACCCTTATATGTTCATCCCCTACATCCTGCTCAAGCCCGTGGCCTGCATTGCTGCCGCCGTCGGCCTGATGCTCGGTCTGGGCAATGCATTTAACCCGACCATTTCCATGCCGTTTGTCGTGCCGCTGCCCATCAGCAACTTCTTTACGGGCGGCATTGGCCTGGTCGCAATCGTCCTCGCCGCAATCCTGCTGGTCGGACTGCTGTTTATCCCGTTCGTCAAGATGGCCGATAAGGAGGCACTGGCCGAGGAAGCTGCTGCAAAGGTTTCTGCCGAGTAGGTCATTGTCCACAAGTTCGAAGGTTCGGCCGATCGCGTTGATCGCCGAAACATATAAGTCCCTGTGAGGGGTTACAGGAAAGGAACTGCAATGAAAAACATCGTTCTAATGTGCGCCGGCGGCATGTCCACGAGCATCATCATGAAGAACATCAAGAAGGCTGCTGACGCCGAGGGTCTGGAGTGCGAGGTCTCCGCCCACGCCGTCAACGAGGCCGCGACCATTGGCCGCAATGCCGACTGCATCCTGCTTGGGCCGCAGGTTGGCTATGCCAAGGACGAGGTCTGCGCCGCATGTCCCGAGGTGCCGGTGGGCGTGATCCCCATGACCACCTACGGCATGATGGACGGCGTTAAGGCGCTAGCCCAAGCCAAGGAACTGATGAGGCTGTAAGCATGACGACGGAAGAGATTCAGCTTCAGAGCTTTCAGATCATTGCAGGCGTCGGCTGCGCGCGTAGCTGCTATATCGATGCGATTCACCTGGCCCGCGACGGTAAGTTCGAAGAGGCCGAGGCAAAGATCGCCGAGGGCCAGCAGCATTATGCCGAGGGTCACGCGGCTCACGGCGGCCTTGTCCAGCAGACGGCTGCCGGCGAGGACCTGAGCATCGACCTTTTGGTCGTTCATGCCGAGGACCAGCTTATGAGTGCCGAGGGCTTTGGCATCCTGGCCAAGGAGTTCGTGGACGTCTATCGCAAGATGGGTGCTTAGCCACCGGCTTTGCCGACAGGCCATTGTCGCGGCACATACTTGCGCCGAAGAGACGGCAACGAGCCCGTTCACATACAGGTACGGATAGAGAGGGTCCTTCGGGACCCTCTTTTTGTTCCCCTTGTATGTTCAGATTGTTTACATACCGTTTAGGCTGATTTCACTACCGTTTACGGGACTTTCGCGTTAAACTACTAAACAAAAGAGTAAAACATTTAGTAAACAGAACAAAACGAAACATGCGTCTGTTTACTGAACATGTGACTAGGGGAGGACGTACATGGATAAGATCAAGCTCGGTTTTGTGCCTACGCGCCGCAGTATCTTTAGCGCGCCGGACGCGATCAAGTATCGCGGCCTGACGGCTGACCGTCTGCGCGAGATCGGTGTCGACATCGTCGATATCGACGACATCAACGACGAGGGCCTGCTGTTCGACGACAGCCATATCGAGCCCATCGTCAAGAAGTTCCGCGCCGAGGGCGTCGACGGCATCATGCTGTGCCACGCCAACTTTGGCACCGAGTACGTCTGCGCCCGCCTTGCCCGCGAGCTCGGCCTGCCTGTGCTGCTGTGGGGCCCGCGCGACGAGCGCCCCGAGCCCGACGGCACCCGCCTGCGCGACAGCCAGTGCGGCCTGTTCGCGACCGGCAAGGTCCTGCGCCGCTTCCAAGTTCCCTTCACCTACATGACCAACTGCCGTCTGACCGACCCCGAGTTCGAGCGCGGCGTCTGGGACTTCCTGGCCGTGTGCAACGTCGTTAAGACCTTCAAGCACACCCGCATCCTGCAGATGGCCACCCGTCCGTTCGACTTCTGGTCGACCATGTGCAACGAGGGCGAGCTGCTCGAGAAGTTCAACATCCAGCTTTCGCCCATCCCCATGACCGAGCTTGTCCAGGCCGTGCGCGACGCCCAGGCCGACGAGCAGGCCATGTCCGCCATGCTCGCCCACATCGCCGACAGCTTTGAGATCTGCATCCCCGAGGACAAGGTCCCCGCGGTCGCAGGACTCGCCATCGCCATGAAGCGCCTGGTCGAGAAGTACGGCTGCAACGCCGGTGCCATCCAGTGCTGGAACGCCCTGCAGGACGAGCTGGGCATTATGCCCTGCGCCGCCAACGCCATCCTCAACGAGATGGGCATCCCCGTCGTCTGCGAGACCGACATCCACGGCGCCATCACCGCGCTCATGGTCGAGGCCGCCGATCTTGGCCGTCACCGCGGCATGTTCGCCGACTGGACCGTTCGCCATCCCGACAACGAGAACGGCGAGCTGCTGCAGCACTGCGGCCCCTGGCCCTGCAGCTGCGCTGCCGTCAAGCCCAAGCTCACCTACCCGCTGGCCTTCGATCACCCCGGCGCGCTGACGGCCGAGGCCAAGCACGGCGACCTCACCCTTGCCCGCTTTGACGGCGACAGCGGCGAGTATTCGCTGCTGCTGGGCAACGCCCGCGGCATCGACGGCCCGGCCGGTATGGGCACCTACCTGTGGGTCGAGGTCGAAAACCTCAAGCGCCTCGAGGCCAAGATCGTCGAGGGCCCCTACATCCACCACTGCGTGGCCATCCACGCCAACGTGGTGCCGGTGCTCTACGAGGCATGCAAGTACATCGGCATCGCTCCTGATCTGTACGACCCCATCGAAGAAGACGTCAAAGCCTACCTGCGAGGAGAGTAGAAATGGCAACTATCGAAGAGCTTGAGTCCCTGTGTTGGGACCTTCGCCGCGATTGCGTCGATATCATCATGGCCGGTGCCGGCGGCCACATCGGTGGCGACATGTCGGTCATCGATGCGCTCATGACCCTCTATGCCAACCACCTCAACATTTCGCCCGAGACCGTCGACGATCCCAACCGCGATCGCTTCGTGCTCTCCAAGGGTCACGCCATGGAGGCCTACTACGCGGTGCTGTGCCACGAGGGCTACCTGGACCTCGACGACGTCAAGGCCCGCTTCTCCAAGTTCGGCAGCCCCTACATCGGCCACCCCAACAACAAGCTCAAGGGCATCGAGATGAACTCCGGCTCGCTGGGTCACGGCCTGCCCGTGGCCGTGGGCATGGCGCTCGCCGGCAAGATGGACGGTCGCGACTACCGCGTCTACACCATCATGGGCGACGGCGAGCTTGCTGAGGGCTCGGTCTGGGAGGGCGCAATGAGCGGCGGCAACTACCAGCTCGATAACCTGTGCGCGCTCGTGGACCGCAACCGCCTGCAGATCAGCGGCAGCACCGAGGACGTCATGAAGCAGGACTCGCAGGAGGAGCGCTGGGCCGCCTTCGGTTGGAACGTGCTGTCCATTCCGGGCAACGACGTCCAGGCCATCGACGCCGCGCTGACGCTTGCCGCCGAGACCAAGGGAAAGCCAACGGTCATCATCCTCAACACGGTGAAGGGCTATGGCTCGCCCATCATGGAGGACAAGGCCGGCTGGCATCACCATCTGCCCAACGACGAGGAATACGCCCAGATCATCGCCGATTTCTCTGCCCACAAGGAGGCCATCAATGGCTAACAAGATCGCCAACCGCAAGGTTATCTGCGACACGCTGCTCGAGGCCGCCGCAACCGATAAGGACATCGTCGTCCTGTGCTCCGACTCCCGCGGCTCCGCGTCGCTCACGCCGTTCTTTGACCAGTATCCCCAGCAGTCCGTTGAGGTCGGCATCGCCGAGCAGGACCTGGTGAGCATCGCCGCCGGCATGGCTTCGTGCGGCAAGAAGGCCTGGGCCGCCTCGCCGGCGTCCTTTGTGACCACGCGTTCGTATGAGCAGTGCAAGGTCGACGTTTCGTACTCCAACACCAACGTCAAGCTCATCGGCATTTCGGGCGGCGTGTCCTACGGCGCCTTAGGGATGAGCCACCACTCTGCGCAGGATATCGCCGCCATGAGCGCGATCCCCAACATGCGCGTGTATCTGCCGAGCGACCGCTTCCAGACCGCCGAGCTCGTGCGCGCCCTGGTCGTCGACAACAAGCCGGCCTACATCCGCGTGGGCCGCAACCCGGTCGAGGACGTGTACACCGAGGACGAGTGCCCGTTCCAGATGGACCGAGCCACCTGGGTGCGCCGCGGCACCGATGTGACGATCGTCGCCGCCGGCGAGATGGTCCGCCATGCCGTGGACGCCGCCGACCTGCTGGCCGAGCAGGGCATCTCGGCAACGGTGCTCGACATGTACTGCGTCAAGCCGCTCGACGCCGAGGCCGTGATCGAGGCCGCCGGTGCCACGCGCGCTGTCGTGACCGTCGAGGAGCACAGCCCCTTCGGTGGCCTGGGTTCCATGGTCGCGCAGGTCGTGGGCGAGCATTGCCCGCGTCCGGTCAAGTGCCTGAGCCTGCCCGACGCGCCGGTCATCACCGGCACCTCGCCCGAGGTCTTCGCACACTACGGTCTCACCGGCGAAGGCATTGCCAAGACCGTCAAGGACTTCCTGCCCGCAGAGTAATTAGAATGTGACAAAGGGACAGTCCCTTTGTCACATTCATTTTGAAAGGGGTGGCCATGGGCCGCTACATCATCGGAATCGATCAGTCTACGCAGGGCACCAAGGCGCTGCTGGTGGACGAGGGCGGCCATCTGATTCATCGTGCCGACCGCGCGCATCGCCAGATCGTCAACGAGGCCGGCTGGGTGAGCCATGACCCGGCCGAGATCGCGGCCAACGTGCTGGCCGTGGCGCGCGCCGTGGTGGAGGAGACCGGGGTCGACCCGGCCGATGTCGCCGGTATCGGCATCTCCAACCAGCGCGAGACTACCGTTGCCTGGAACCGCGCGACGGGCGAGCCGCTGTGCGATGCCGTGGTGTGGCAGTGCGCCCGCGCCCGCGAGCTGTGCGACGAGCTGGCCGCGCGCGAAGGCGTGGCCGAGCTGGTGCGCGACACGACGGGCCTGGTGCTCTCGCCCTACTATCCGGCGGGCAAGATGGCCTGGATTCTCGCAAACGTTCCGGCGGCTGCCGAGGCCGCTGCGGCGGGCGAGCTGTGCCTGGGCACCATCGATGCCTGGGTGGTCTGGACGCTCACGGGCGGCACCGAGTTCCGCTGCGACTGGTCCAACGCCAGCCGTACGCAGCTGTTCGACCTGCGCCACGGTTGCTGGAGCGAGCCGGTGTGCGAGGCCTTTGGCATCGATGTTGCCTGCCTGCCGCAGGTGACCGACTCCGACGGTCTGTTTGGTACAACGGACCTGGGCGGCTTTTTGCCGGCGCCCGTGCCCGTGCACGGCGTGCTGGGAGATAGCCACGCCGCCCTGTTTGCGCAGGGCTGCCACAGCCGTGGCATGGCCAAGGCCACGTACGGCACCGGCAGCTCGGTCATGATGAACGTCGGCGACGAGTTTGTCGCCAGCTCGCATGGCCTTTCGAGCTCGCTCGCGTGGCGCATGGACGGCGTGACCGAGTACGTGCTCGAGGGCAACGTGAGCTATGCCGGCGCCGTCAAGACGTGGCTGCGCGACGATCTGGAGCTCATCAACAACCCCGAGGAAGTTACCGACCTGTGCTATGCCGCCAACCCGGCGAGCCGCGTCTACTTTGTGCCGGCATTTACCGGCCTGGGCGCGCCGCACTGGGCAAGCGACGCCGAGGGCTGCGTTTTTGGCATGACGCGCACCACGGGTCGTGCGGAGTTCGTGAAGGCCGCCGACGAGTCGATCGCCTATCAGATCTTCGACGTGATCGATGCAATGGTCGAGGATTCGGGCGCGGCGCTGTCCGAGCTTCGTGTTGACGGCGGTCCCACGCGCGATGCGTATCTGATGCAGTTTGAGAGCGACCTGGTGGGTTCGCCCATCCGCATCGCGAGCAACGACGAGATGAGCGGCTTGGGTGCGGCTTGGGCCTGCGGCATTGCGCTGGGCATGTACACGCGCGACGTCGTCGACGTCTACGGCGCCCGCGGCATTGTGGAGCCTGCCATGCCGGCCGACGAGCGAGCCAAAAAGATCGCCGGCTGGCGCCACGCCGTCGAGGCGACTATCTCGTACACTGCCTAAGATGATTTTTCTGGGACGGGGATTAAAAACTCATTGGTCCTCGTCCCAGGTAGCTAATTTGGGACGGGGCTTTTTTGACTGGTATGATTGGTGCGACCATTCCAACCAGCTAAAAGAGCCCCGTCTCAAATTGACTACCGAGAGGATCTGCCATGGAGCGCATTGCGAGCTTTTCTGTCGATCATCTGCTGCTTGAGCCCGGCGTATACGTGAGCCGCATCGACCGCGATTCGGCGACCGGTACCGCCGTCACCACCTTTGACCTGCGCCTGACCACGCCCAACAAGGAGCCGGTCATGAACACGGCCGAGTGCCATACCATCGAGCACTTGGGCGCGACGTTCCTGCGTAATCATGCCGAGTGGTCGAGCCGTATCGTCTACTTTGGCCCCATGGGCTGCCGTACGGGCTTTTACCTGGTCGTGTTTGGCGAGGTGACGAGCGAGGAGATCCTGCCGCTCGTGCGCGAGCTGTTTGAATTCGTCGCCGGCTTTGAGGGCGATGTTCCCGGAGCCGCTCCCGAGGAGTGCGGCAACTACCTGGATCAGAACCTTCCCATGGCAAACTGGCTTGCGCGCCGCTACCTCGACCGAGACCTGGCCGATATCGACGAGAAGCACCTGCACTATCAGCAGGCATAAGGGCTGCTCGTAGGATCAACGATTGCAATGGAAGCGCCTCCGCACTTTGCGAGGGCGCTTTTTCGTGCCGAGCGCTCAAAATCGCTCGTGTTTGTTCTAGAATGTTCGTATAGTCACAATTACGAACAGGAGTGAACATGCATATCTACTCTGTCAACGATCCCGAATTCAAGTCCTACGGCCGCGTGTGGGACGACGTGCCCTCCAGCCTGACCGCCCCGCTTGTCGAGGCGCTCTCCGCCACGCCCATTCCCGAGGGCAGCAAGTACGTGGCCTCCGCGCCCGAGCTCGAGCAAGTCGAAGGTGCCGACACACTCGGTCTGCTCATGTACGGCGGCCGTCCCTTCCAGTTGGGCTGGTGCAACGGCCACAACACGAAGCTCAACTGCCTGGAGTATCACCGCGCCAGCGAGTTCAACCTGGGCGCCCGTGACTTTGTCCTGCTGCTGGCCAAGCGCGAGCAGATCGTCGACGGCAAGCTCGACACCGCGCAGGTCAAGGCATTCCGCGCGCCGGCCGGCACGCTCGTTGAGGTCTACGCCACGACGCTCCACTACACGCCGTGCATGGTCGACGGCGGCGGCTTCCAGGTGATGGTTGCGCTGCCCGCCGGCACCAACGGCCCGCGTCCCGAGGCCGCAGCCGACATGCCCGCCGCCGGTGACAGCTACTGCTACTGGAAGGCCGACAAGTGGGTCCTCTGCCACGCCGATAGCCCCAAGGCAGCTGAGGGCGGCTACGTAGGCCTCACCGGCAAGAACCTCGACATCACCTGCGACTAGGGGCTTTTATCTCAATCTGTAACACCTAGCGGGCTAAATCGTCTCTTCCTGTTACAGATTTAGACAAATCGCAGGGGGCGACCGAAAAATCTCGATCTGTAACACCAAGCCCGGTCTTGCCGGCCTAACTGTTACAGATCGAGACAAACTGGCCCAGACCACCACGAAGGGGACAGTGAACTGCACCCCGAAACTTGGACTGAATAAATAGCGACTACGCCGCAAGGGCCCGGTTCCGGAACT
>CAKUGY010000015.1 GCA_934654835.1 uncultured Collinsella sp. | reverse complement strand
CATCGCGCCGAGAGTACTGCGGGGTCAGCCCGTGGGAGGCCAGGGCGCCGCTGACCGGTGGACGGCACCGAGCCGTCATCGAGAATGAAGAAGGGGGAGGCCTCGCGGCCTCCCCCTTTTTTGCGTTAATTGAGCTTAATGACTCAATTACTCCAGTCGCTCTATTTGCTATTTAGCTATTGGGCCTTTACTTAAAGACAACGAATCGAAGTACAAGGGCAACCGCTATGATCGCAATAATCAATAGCAGGATTGTCAGCTGATGCTGCTTACGTCGTTTACTTGATGAAACGAAAATCGATTTTCCTTGTTTTGGCGTCTCGAGATAACGAGCCGAATGCGTCAAGGTTTGCTTGGGTCGAGGACCTCTATGCTCTCGAGCTGCGGGCGCATTCGTTGGCTCGGCATTGATTGCGCTGTTTTTTGATAACGGTGCATCTTTAAGATATACGGGATCTCCTGAGGCGACGCCCATATGCTTGCGTCCTGTTTGGGTATCCTCGAGTGTTTGGTATCGATTTCTCGTTACATACTCGGGCTCAGGATCGTTGATGGGTTCTTGCGAGATATGGGGGCGATGAAACCGCGTCGGCTGCGGGGTGGATTCTTCCCTCTGAGCCGGCTTAAACGTATTGTTTTGGTTTTGGTCGTTCATGATGCCCTTTAGCTCGTTACCAACAACGCATATGCGCTCATTGTAAGCCCCTTATGCTGATTTGCCAGGGATATACGCACTATTTAAGGGCCGGTTCAAAGAACCTTAACCTTCCTAAAACCTTAGTCATATACACTTAGATATGCTTATAGTACTGGACTCAAAAAACTTTATAGCAAAATGTATATATAAGAGACGAGTGGGCATATATAAGAGCGTCAAATGAAGTCCCAGTCGCCTAGAAGGTGGCTCGGCAGTTCCCAAAAGGAGTGGTAAACATGGCAAGCATGGTTCCTTATCGTTCGGTTTTTGGCGTTCGTCCCTCTGCTAGCTCGCTGTTCGATCTGTTCGATGATATGACCGACCTGGCAAACAACTCGATCGCCTCCAAGGCGTTTCCCGTTGACGTTGAGGACAAGGGCGATGGCTATGAGGTCAAGGCTTATCTGACTGGCGTCGCCAAGGACGACATCGATGTTGAGCTCAACGAGGGTCGCCTGTCCATTAGCGTGAATGTCGTGGAGGACGAGGAGAACGAGGGCAAGAACTTCCTGCAGAAGGAGTTCAGCTCGTACAGCGCGACGCGTGGCGTGTATCTGAAGGACGCCTCGAGTGAGGGCCTTTCGGCTAAGTACGCTGACGGCATCCTGACCGTTACGGTTCCCAAGATTGTCGAGAAGAAGAACGTTACGAAGATTTCCATCGACTAACGGCGTTGCTGCTCTGTCTCAATCGAGAGTCTGAATAGGGGGCTGGGAAGAGATTCCCGGCCCCCTATTTTTTATTGCGAGGGGCTATTGAATGCTCATGGGGCGATATTGTCCTGCGGGACGTATGGTGAGTTCCCGCGAGCCAGAATGTCTGGTCGCAGTGCTGCCGATCTCATCGTCAAGTGTTGCATCGAGCGCTCGGGCGTAACTTTTGACCGTCAGGCTCGGACGATTGTTGTCTTGGCTGATATGCATGGCGATGAGCTGCTCGGTGCGAACGGTGACGAGTTCGCGCGCCGCGTTGGCGGCTTGGTCG
Organism: uncultured Collinsella sp.; assembly: GCA_934654835.1. Lineage (GTDB taxonomy): Bacteria > Actinomycetota > Coriobacteriia > Coriobacteriales > Coriobacteriaceae > Collinsella. The sequence goes on along the minus strand of CAKUGY010000015.1, from coordinate 47,970 downwards.
TTGGAAAGATGGCCTTTTGCAGATAGAATTCGCTCTTGGAGGAAGCGGGGGTAATCTCCCTGGCGTAACATGGCCACATCGTGGTTGCTCTCGAGCGCAAGAACTCGGCAGTCTTTAAGCGTGTCGATGGCATGACTTGATAGCTCTCCGGTGTCGGTGGCAAATCCAATAGAATCGCCAAGGGCATCAAATCGGTAGCCAACGGGGTTGATGACGTCGTGTGATGTCGAATAGGTTTGAATGCGAACCCCGGCTATCTCGAGCACGTCGCCAGGATCGAATTCTTCAACGGGCACATGTGCAAGGCTTTCTTTGGATGCGAGCGTATTCCTGCTGGCAAAGAGGGGGCCGCGCCAGTGCTTGCACCAGACATCGAGACCCTTGATGTGATCGCTATGCTCATGAGTAACAAGAAGGGCCGAGACGTTGTCTGCCGAGAGCCCCAGTTCTGCCATGCGCTTCAATGTCTCGCGACGAGAAAGGCCGTCGTCGACCATGATGAGCCCCTGGGGGCCTTCGATGAGCGCGCAGTTGCCTTTTGAGCCGCTGCCGAGGATATGAAGGTGCAGACGAGACATAAGATTCCAAAGGATACAATGGGTGCGGTCGAATAGAGGAGGAAGCGAATGCCAACGGTATCTCAGCATTATGGACGCCATGCGGCGCCCAGGACGGGCGATGATGCTCAGACAAGACGGCAGGTGGCTGCTCCTGTGGTGCTCATGGTATCAGGTGGTGCGGACTCGACGGCGCTGCTCCTCATGGCTTGCACATCAAAGCTGGATATACAGGATGGACGTGGCGTAGCCCCCATCGCGCGCGAGCGGCTGCATGTGCTGCATGTAAACCATCATCTGCGTGGCGAGTCATCCGATGGCGACGAAGCCTTTGTGCGCGACCTGTGTGCACAATACGGCTTGCCGCTGTGTGTCGAGCATGCCTATTTTGACGACGAGTCGGGCAATATCGAGGCCGCGGCGCGCGAAGTGCGCTATACCGCGGCACGCAGATATGTTCGCGAGCTCTGCGCCCAGACGGGGGCACCGCGAACGGCAGCTCGTATCTGCACCGCGCACACGTCTTCGGACCGCGCGGAAACGTTTTTGATGAATGCCATTAAAGGATCGGGGCCCGCAGGCCTATCGAGCATTCCCCGCCGGAGGAATATCGTGGTGCGGCCTTTGCTCGATCTGACTCATGACGAGTTGGTGGGCTATCTGCAGGTACATGGTCAGCCGTGGCGAGAGGACGAGAGCAACGAGGATATCTCGTATCTGCGCAACTACGTACGTCATCGCGTGATGCCGGTGGTGGCTCAGCGCAACACGAGCGTGTGCAAGACGATCGGCGCTGCCTGCGAGATCCTGGGGGACGAGGACGCGTTTCTGTCTCAGCTTTCGGCGCAAGCCTTTCGAAGCTGCCTGCGCAAAGAGGCGGCGGGCGCGCTGGTCCTTGACGCGCGTCGCCTTGCGGCTGCTGAGGTTGTGATCGCGCGGCGTATCGTGCGGTTGGCGATTAAGCGCATCGATCCGGATGCGCGCCCGGAGATGCGGCATGTGGAGCGCGTGCTTTCCTGCGTCGCCGCGGGTTCGGGTTCGGTAACGCTGCCGGCGGGAATTGATGCGCGTGTGGAGTTTGGCATGCTGGCGCTTAAGGCACCTGCGGCGCGTGAGGGGCTGGTTGCGGACTGGGTTGCCGTGCGCGGCCGTCTGCCGCTTGGCGGGAGTCGTGTGTTGACAGCAGAGCCGATTGCTGTGGAGCCGGGATACGATATCGTGCAACGCGCGCGTGAACTAGTGGCTGCCGGAGAAGTGGCTGCTTTGGTGGATGCCGCGGCGTTAGGATTTGCCGACCGTGATAGCGAGCGAATGCTCGCCGGCTCACGCGGGGAGATTCCCGCCGAGGCACGTTCGGCGCGTCTGTGGGTTGACGGCCCCGTGCCGGGGGATGTGATGTGCCCGTTAGGTATGAGCGGCCGAAGCAAGAAGGTATCCGATCTGCTCAATGAGGCCCGTATACCTGTTTCTGAGCGTGCGAGCGTCCCCGTGGTAAGAACGGCTCCGGGAGGTTCCGTGGTATGGGTCGCAGGCGTTCGCGCGGACGAGCGTTTTAAATGCACGGCCGCAACGCGTGTGGCGTATCTGCTCCGCGTGGTCGATGCGGAATAGCGCCTTGCGCCAGCTATTCTGTGCGACGTTGACGGTATTCCCGCGCTGATGGCGTACGGGCTGGTAAATATACCCCGTGCGCTGCTAGAATGTGTAGTTCGCGTCCATACGGCGGTGTGTGGACGATAAGCACAAGAAAGGGTTGTCATGGCTTCTCAACATCCGGATATCGAGAAGGTTCTGTTTACGCAGGAGGATATCGACGGTATCGTCTCTCGCCTGGGCGAGCAGATTACTCGCGACTACGCGGGTAAGGATCTGGTGCTGATTGCGGTCCTGCGCGGCGCCGTGGTCTTTATGGGCGACCTGATGCGCAAGATCGAGCTGCCGACCAACATCGATTTCATGGCTGTTTCGAGCTACGGCGACGGAGTGAAGTCCTCCGGTATCGTGCGTATCATTAAGGACCTGGATATCGACATCCGCGGTCGCGACGTGCTGATCGTCGAGGACATTCTGGACTCGGGCCTGACGCTCAAGTATCTGATGAAGAACCTCGAGAGCCGCAAGCCTGCTTCTCTGGAGGTCGCCGCCTTCCTGTGGAAGGACGTTGAGGACCGTACCTCGGCCGTCACGCCCAAGTATGTTGGAACCCATTGCCCCGATGCCTTTGTGGTGGGCTACGGCCTCGACTATGCCGAGCGCTATCGTAACCTTCCGTATCTGGGCATTTTGAAACCGGAGGTTTATTCGTAAGATGCCCGACGACCGTAACGATAACAATTCCCAGACTCCCCGGGACCCTAAGATCCCGGGGATGCCCGGAGGCAAGAAGCCCACGCGTACGGGCTGGCTGTATTTTATTTTAGCTTGCGCGCTTCTGGGCTACGCCTTCTTTAACATGGGCTCCGGCTTTGCCAATTCCAGCAACACCGTAAAGCTCGCGACGAGCGAGATGGTCAACGCTATTAAGCAGGATCGCGTCGACGACCTGACCTATACGGTGGTGGACGGCAGCGTGACCGGTCATTACTGGAAGGCGAGCAAGGACAAGGGCGATACGAGCGAGCTCAAGAGCTTCTCCTCGACCTATGTCGGCTCCGATTCGCTTGCCGAGCTTATGGCGGAGCACCCCGATACCAAGTACATCGTCAACACCAATGACCCCGATTTTTGGGGCGACCTGGCGATGAGCGTGCTTCCGACGATTGCCCTGATCGCCATCATGTTCTACTTTATGCGCCAGATGATGGGCGCCAACAACAGGAACATGCAGTTTGGCAAGACCAACGCCAAGACCAACGAGGCCACGCGCCCCAAGGTCAAGTTTGAGGACGTTGCCGGCGTGGACGAGGCGGTCGAGGAGCTCGAGGAGATCCGCGACTTCTTGAGCGATCCGGATCGTTACCGCAAGCTGGGCGCCAAGATTCCGCGTGGCGTATTGCTCGTGGGCCCTCCGGGCACCGGCAAGACGCTGCTGGCCAAGGCTGTGGCCGGCGAAGCGGGCGTACCGTTCTTTAGCATTTCGGGTTCCGACTTTGTCGAGATGTTCGTGGGCGTCGGTGCCAGCCGCGTGCGCGACCTCTTTAAGGAGGCCAAGTCCCAGGCCCCGTCGATCATCTTTATCGATGAGATCGATGCTGTGGGACGTCAGCGCGGAGCCGGCTTGGGTGGCGGCCACGACGAGCGCGAGCAGACACTCAACCAGCTGCTGGTCGAGATGGACGGTTTTGAGGAGAGCGAGTCGGTCATCCTGATCGCCGCCACCAACCGCCCCGACATTCTGGACCCGGCACTGCTGCGTCCCGGCCGTTTTGACCGCCAGGTGACGGTTGACCGTCCGGACGTGAAGGGCCGCGAGCAGATTTTGCGCGTGCATGCCGAGAACAAGCCGATGGACGAGGACGTTAAGTTTGAGAAGCTCGCCCAGATGACCGTTGGCTTTACCGGCGCCGACTTGGCGAACCTGCTCAACGAATCTGCGCTGTTGGCTGCCCGCCGTCATCGTTCCGTGATCTCGATGGACGAGGTCGAGGAATCGATGGAGCGCGTGATTGCCGGACCGCAGCGCAAGGGCCGCGTGATGACCGAGGCCGAGCGCACCACGATTGCCTACCACGAGAGCGGCCACGCCCTGGTGGGTCACATCTTGGAGCACTCCGATCCGGTCCACAAGATCTCGATTGTCAGCCGCGGCCAGGCCCTGGGCTATACGCTGCAGCTGCCGCAGGAGGACCACTTCCTCAAGACCAAGAACGAGATGCTCGACGAGCTTGCCGTGTTCTTGGGCGGTCGCGTTGCCGAGGAGCTCATGTGCGACGACATTACGTCGGGCGCGAGCAACGACCTGGAGCGTGCAACCAAGATGGCGCGCGAGATGGTCACGCGCCTGGGCATGAGTGAGGAGCTAGGCACGCAGGTCTTTGGCGAGGCGCAGCATCAGGTGTTCCTGGGCCGCGACTACGCCGATCACCAGGATTACTCCGAAGAAACGGCGCGTCGCATCGATATCGAGGTTCAGCGCATTATGCGTGAGGCCCATCGTCGTGCGGTCGAGATTCTTGATGCCCGTCGCGATCAGCTCGATCTGATGGCCAAGGTGCTGCTTGAGCGCGAGACCGTTGAGGGCGATGCCGTGAACGCCCTGCTCGATAACGAGTGGGATTCCTACCTTGAGCGCGAGGGCGATATCCTGGCGGCCAAGGAGGAGCGCAACGCCAAGGCGGCCGGCATGCCGACCAAGAAGCGCGCACCTCGCATGAGCGAGGAGGAGCTGGCAGCCGACGCCGCGGCATTTGCGCAGGCGGCCATGCAGGAGGATGCTGAGGACGCGTCCGATGATGCCGGCGATGACCATGCCGTCAATGCCGGTGCCGATACCGACGACGACAAATAGTCTTTGTGGCGAAAGCCTCCGCGGGGAAACCTGCAGAGGCTTTTTCTTTGTTGATTGGGGACAGACTTAAATGAGCGTTTTCACGCATTTAAGTCTGTCCCCAATCAACATTGCTGGTGAAGTCGCTAGATTTCGGTGCGCATTGCTGAAGTACTTTGCTCAACTAAAGCGTACAATACCGCCTATGCGAAAGGGGAACAGATGATTAACGAAACCATGTATGCTCGCGGCGCGGAGAGTTCCATCATCCGCGAGATCTTTAGCTATGGCCTTGAGCGCAAAGCGCAGATTGGCGCGGAGAACGTGTTCGATTTCTCGCTGGGCAACCCGAGCGTTCCTGCTCCCGCTGCCGTCGCGGAGTCCATCAAAAAGGCGCTTGAGCTGCCGAGCGATCAGCTGCACGGCTATACACCCGCACCGGGCCTGCCGCAGTGTCGCGCCGCCGTGGCCGAGTCGCTCAACCGTCGCTTTGATACGAGCTATGAGGGCAAGGACGTCTTTATGACGGTGGGTGCGGCGGCTTCGCTCACCTGCACGCTCAACGCCATCACCAATCCGGGCGATGAGGTTATCGTCATTGCTCCGTATTTTCCGGAGTACCGCGTCTGGATCGAGAAGGCCGGTTGCACGTGCGTCGAGGCGCTTGCCAACGAGGACACGTTTCAGCTAAGCGTGGGTAACGTGCTCAAGGCTATTACCGACAAGACGGCGGCGGTCATTATCGACTCGCCCAACAACCCGACCGGCGCCGTGTATACGCGCGATACCTTGACGCGTCTGGCTAATGTCTTACGAGAGGTCAACGCCAAGCGTGATCCCGAGAACCCGATCATGCTGATCTCGGATGAGCCATATCGCGAGATTGTCTATGGCGCCGAGGTGCCTTGGGTGCCTTCGATCTACGAGCACACCATCGTGTGCTACTCGTATTCCAAGTCGCTTTCGCTGCCGGGCGAGCGTGTGGGCTGGATCTTGGTCCCCAATACGAATCCGCAGGCCGCTCGACTGATGCCCGCCGTTGCCGGTGCCGCCCGTACGCTGGGTTTTGTGTGCGCACCGGCACTCTTCCAGCGCGTGATCGTCGACTGCATCGATGAGCCGAGCGATGTTGAGGCCTATGCACGCAATCGTTGCGCACTCACCGATGCGCTGGCGGAGTACGGCTATACCTACGTTGAGCCAGACGGTGCCTTCTACCTGTGGGTAAAGGCGTTGGAGCCCGATGCGAACGCCTTCTGCGAGCGCGCGAAGAAGTACGAGCTGCTCGCGGTGCCCTCGGACAGCTTTGGCATGCCGGGTTGGTTCCGCTTGGGCTATTGCGTGAGCCATGAGACGATCGTCAACTCGCTGCCTGCGTGGAAGCAGTTGGCAGACGAGTATCGTCCAAAGTAAAGCGCTCTGCTTACAATGTTTTACGTGAAACGGGGTTTGGTGTTAAGCCGGACCCCGTTGTCTATGTCGTTGTGTGATTGGGATGAAGCGGTTTTACGACTGCCGAAGGCTATGCGTACAATGAATATACGCGACGGCCATACTGGATAAGGAGACCCGATGCCCTACCTGCTTTCTTGTGACATCCATACCCATACGATGTTCTCTGCGCATGCGTATTCGACCATCGAGGAGAATATATATTGGGCGGCCGAGCGTGGCCTTCAGGTGCTCGGTTCTGCCGACCATTTGAGCTCGATGGTTACACCTTGCCCCAATGACCTGCGTAGTTTCCAGTTCTTTATCAACCAGGATATCTGGCCGCGCATTTGGAGCGGCGTGCTGTTGCTCCGCGGCGCCGAGGCCGATATCGTTTCGTTGGACGGCAGCCTGTTTGGCGAAGACATTCCCGTTTCGCTCGATATCGCCGGCGATGCGTACGGCCGTCAGCATTCGCTGTTCGATTTGGTGACTCGTAATTTGGATTATTTGGTGGCAAGCGTGCATAATCCGCAGTTTGCCGAAGGTGCGACGCTTGCCCAGACGACCGAGATGTACATCAATGCCCTGGAGCACCCCAAGGTATTCATGCTTGGCCATACGGGTCGTTCGGGCGTGCCGTTCGATATCGACGAGGTGTTGTTGGCGGCCAAGGCCAAGCACAAGATTATCGAGATCAACAACCATAGCCTTGAACACGGTGCCGATGCCGAGCATTGGGACGTGTGCCGCAAGATCGCTGAGCGTTGCGCCGAGCTGGGCGTGGGCATTGGCGTTTCGACCGATGCGCACATTGGTATGGCGATCGGCAAGCTCGACTCTGCGCGCAAGATGCTCGACGAGATCCACTTCCCGCTTGATCTGATCGTGACACGCGACCGCGAGACGCTGCTGCGCGAGATGGCAGCAGCTGGCGTATGTGATCTGCGCAAGGGTATGTAACGAGGCAAATAGGCTCAACGAAAAGGGGCGGTCCAGACGGACCGCCCCTTTCTTGTGCCGGTGATTAACGGCGCTCGAGGACCGCGACGGTCTCGGTGTGGTCGGTATGGGGGAACATGTCGACCGGCGTGATCTTGAGTAGGCGGTAGCCTCCGTCGAGGAGCTGGTGCAGGTCGCGCTCCTGGGTCACGGGGTTGCAGCTGATGTAGGTGATGCGGCGCGGCTTGAGCGTGCAGGCTGCCTCAAGGAACTCGGGCGTAGAGCCGGCGCGCGGCGGGTCGATAGAAAGAACGTCGACGCGCTCGTTGTTGTCGGCGGCGTCTAGGATGTAATCGGTCGCGTCGTCGGCCATAAACCATGCGTTGCGAGTAAGGCCGTTGAGCTCGGCGTTGCGACGCGCGTCGGCGATGCCGGCGGGATTGCGCTCCACGCCGAGCAACATAATGCCGGCGCCCTTGTCCTGGGCATCTTTTGCGGCGCACAGACCGATTGTGCCGCTGCCGCAGTAAGCGTCCATAAGCACGTCGCCCTGCTGCAGGTCCATGCCGTCAATCGCGAGCTGATAGAGCAGCTCGGTCTGCTGCGGGTTGGTCTGGTAAAACGCGGTGGGGGAGATATCGAACTCGCAGCCGAGCAGCTGGTCGCGCATGCACTCGGCGCCATGGACGATGCGGGTCTCCTCGCCCAAAATGGCGTTACCGGGACGGCCGTTGATATTTTGGGCAACGGTGACGATATGCGGATTGAGCGCGCCTACGGCCTCAAAAAACTCCTGCGCATGCGGAAGGTCACGCTGGGCAGTCACGAGGGTAACCATGATCTGGTCGGTACGCCAGCCACAACGAACGACGGCATAGCGAAGCAGCCCCAGATGCTTGTCCTCGTTAAAGGCGGGAATGTGCAGGCGCTCGGCCTCGCGCGCAATACCGTTGAGGATCTGACGAGCACCCGGCGCCTCGACAGGACACTCGGGCACGGCAACGATCTTGTGCGTGCCACGCTCAAAGAAACCGCAGCGAACGGCACCCTCCTTGCCGGGAGCAAAGGGGGTCGCAGCCTTATGACGAAAGCCACGCGGCGCAGGATACTTGCCGGGGTCGCCCAAGGTGACATCCATGCCGCAAATGGGATCAACGGTGATGCCCTCGCGCTCGCAAAGCGAGGCAAAAAGCTCTTCCATAGCAGCCTGCTTGGCAGCGAGCTGCTTCTTATAAGGACGATTAAGCGACGTGCACCCACCACAAGCCTTCATGATGGAACAAGGCGACTTGGGATCCACAGCCTTACGAGCAGGCTTGGCCGAGTCTTTATAAGAACGCTTAGATCGAGCTTCGAAATCTTTGGTTCCAGCCTGACGAGCGCCAGAACGCTTACCCTTTGCCTTGCCCTTGTTAGATTTAACCTTTGCATTCTTAGACGACTTGGATTGCTTAGAAGATTTCGTCTCCTCCGACCCCTCAGCCGCCTGGATCAAAGCACGCCGAGCCTTACGCTCAGCACGAGATTCTGCCATGAATTAACCCCACTAATTTATAAATTGAAAGCCACAAGCATTGTACCGTGCCAATCCAAAGGACGACATGCAAGCGGTTTATTGGTGTCAGTGATAAGTCCAGCGGGCAACCCCTCCCTTGTGCTCCATCACGCTAAAGTGTATGATTCTGAACGTTACATGACTCACTTTACCTAACTAAAGTGCTATCAAGGGGGATACCATGAATACCGATATGTCTCGTCGTCAGTTTGTTGGCCTAGCCGGTTCGCTTGCCACGGTGCTCGGCCTTGGCCTGGTCGGCTGCGGCGGCGGTGCCGATAAGGGCTCCGCTGCCGGTTCTGCCGCAGCCAAGGACGTGAAGGGCGCTGCGGAGACCAAGAAGCTCGTCGTGGGCTTTGACAAGTCCTATCCTCCGTACGGCTTTGTGGGCGACGATGGCGAGTACACCGGTTTTGACCTTGACCTTGCCAAGGCCGTTGCCGACAAGCAGGGCTGGGACGTTGAGTACGAGGCTATCGACTGGGATGCCAAGGATACGCTGCTCAACTCGGGCGCCATCAACTGCATCTGGAACGGCTTTACCAAGGAGGGCCGCGAGGACGACTACACGTTCTCCGATCCGTACATGCTCAACGAGCAGGTGCTGGTGGTCAAGAAGGACGCGGACATCAAGAGCTGGGATGACCTTGCCGGCAAGACCGTGATCACACAGACCGATTCTGCCGCGCAGGACGTGCTCGAGGGCGACCAGAAGGATCTGGCCGCGACGTTTGCCACGCTCGATACCATCGGCGAGTACAATACGGCGTTTATGCAGCTCGAGAGCGGTGCGGTCGATGCCGTGGCCTGCGACCTTTCGATTGCTCAGTATCAGCTTGCCGCCAAGCCCGATGCCTATACGCAGCTTGATGAGCCGCTGTCCAGCGAGCACTACGCCGTTGGTTTTAAGAAGGGTGACACCAAGTCTGCCGACGCCGTGACCGAGTCGCTCAAGGCGCTCTACGAGGACGGCACGGTCAAGGACCTCTGCGAAAAATATGCGGATTACGGTTTGTCCTTCGATAATTGGGTGCTCAAATAATGTCAATTCAAGTCATGATGCAGATGCTTGGCCAGGGGTTCCTGGTCAGCCTGCAGCTATTTGTGCTGACACTGCTGGGGTCGATTCCGCTGGGAATCCCCGTGGCGTTTATGCGCATGAGTAAGATCGCGCCGCTTCGCTGGATTGCGCGCATCTATATCTCGGTTATGCGCGGCACGCCGCTCATGCTGCAGATGTTTGCCATCTACTTTGCCCCGTACTACGTGTTCGGCATTTCGCTCACGCCCGATTCCAAGTGGACGGCGTGCGTCGTGGCGTTCATCATCAACTATGCCGGCTATTTTGCCGAGATCTATCGCTCGGGCCTGCAATCCATTCCGCGCGGTCAATACGAGGCCGCCGAGGTACTGGGCTATTCGCGCATGCAGACGTTTCTGTACATCGTGATGCCGCAGGTCGCCAAGCGCATTTTGCCGGCGATGGGCAACGAGATCATCACGCTGGTCAAGGACACGTCGCTGGCGTTCGCCATCGGCGTGGGCGAGATGTTCTCGACAGCCAAGGCGCTGGTTGCCTCGCAGGTGAGCATGGTGCCGTTTGCGATCGCCGCACTGATCTACTGGGTCTTTAACTTTGTGGTCGAGATGCTGCTGGGCGCTGCCGAGAAGAAGCTGGACTATTATCATGACTAATTCAGTGATGAAAATTGAAAGCGCGCGTAAGGCGTTTGGCGGCAATGAGGTGCTTAAGGATATCTCGCTCGAGGTGAAGCGTGGCGAGGTCGTGGCGATTATCGGGCCTTCGGGTGGCGGTAAGTCTACGCTGCTGCGCTGTGCCACGCTGCTCGAGACGCTCAACGGCGGCTCGCTCTCGTTTGGCGATCTTGCGGTCGCGACGGACGCGGGCTCGGGCGCGGTCTATGCGAAGGGCGATGTGCCCAAGCAGGCGCGCTCGCGGTTTGGCCTGGTGTTCCAGAACTACAATCTGTTCCCGCACTATACGGTGATGAAAAACATCACCGACGCTCCGGTCCGCGTGCTCAAGCGCCCGCGCGAGCAGGCGGAGGCCCGCGCACGCGAGCTGATTGCGCAGATGGGGCTTACGGGCAACGAGAACAAGGTACCCTGCGAGCTTTCGGGCGGCCAGCAACAGCGCGTGAGTATTGCCCGCACGCTGGCGCTCGATCCGGAAATCCTGTTCTTTGACGAGCCGACCTCGGCGCTCGACCCCGAGCTGACGGCCGAGGTGCTGCGTGTCATCAAGGACCTTGCTGCGCAGAATATGACGATGGTAATCGTGACGCACGCGATGCAGTTTGCGCGTGATGTTGCCGACCGCGTGGTCTTTATGGATGGCGGCCGCATTGTCGAAGAAGGTCCTGCCGAGCAGGTCATCGACCATCCACGCGAGCAGCGTACGCGCGAGTTCTTGAGCCGTATCGAGGGATAGGCTCAAATACTTATTGAGGCGAAACCGCCGCAGGCCGTTTGGTCCGCGGCGGTTTTTTTATTGGCCCCGGAGCGATTTCTCAAAAGCTCGAGCCCGCTTTCTCCTCTCGCCGCCCGTATCCATACGCGTGCCGAAAGGTATGCATGGACAGGCGACTGCAAGGGTAGGGTTGTGGCATAGGACATTTGGAGGGTGAGTTGGCTCGGTTGCCGACCGTGCTGCTCCCGGGACGGCACCGACCGCGAACTCTCCCCGTTGGCGTCGCGCATTGCGCGCGACCCTGCAAGGAGGTCATCATGGGTGCTCCCAAGACCGGCAACGTAAGGAACGTGGTGCTCGTAGGCCAAGGCGGGGTGGGCAAGACTTCACTCGCCGAAGCCATGCTCCACCTTTCCGGCAAGACCGCCCGTCTGGGCGGCCACGACGGCACCAAGCCCACGCTTGACTATGACCCCGAAGAGGTCAAGCGTGCATTCTCCATCTCGACGACCATTGCGCCGATTGACTGGAAGGGCGCCCGCATCAACGTGCTCGATGCCCCGTGCTACCCCGATTTTATCGGCGACGCCTTTGCCGCGATGAGCGTCTGTGAGACGGCTCTGTTCGTGGTCGACGCCGAGGCCGGCCCGCAGCCGACGACCGTCAAGCTTTGGTATGCCGCCGAGGACCTGCGCCTGGCGCGCGCGGTGTTCGTGAATCGCCTGTCGCGTCCCGAGGCCAGTTTTGCGACCACCATGGAGCTGCTGCAGGAGCGCTTTGGTACGCGTCTGGGCGCCGTGACCCTTCCCTGGGGCGAGGGCGAGGACTTTGACGGCATCATCGACCTGGTGCGCATGAAGGCGCGCCACTGCAACGGCGCCGAGGCCGTTGAGTCGGAGATCCCCGAGGAGTATCGTGCCCAGGCCGAGGAGGCGCACGACCATCTGTGCGAGCTGGTGGCCGAGGCCGACGACGAGCTGATGATGAAGTATCTGGAAGGCGAGGAGACGCTGACGCAGGAGGAGCTTGAAGGCCTGCTGTCTAAGGCGATCGCCGAGCGCATCTTTGTGCCGGTCTTTGCGGGCGATTGCATTAAGGAGCAGGGCGTCAACTCGCTGATGGACGACATCGCCACGTACTTCCCGGCGCCGACCGACTACGGCGAGATGCCGCTCATCGACGGTGATTCGCTTAAGATTTCGAGTGACGATGACCGTCCGGTGGCGTTTGTGTTTAAGACGCTGGCCGATCCGCAGCAGGGCCGCATCAGCTTTATCAAGGTGCTGACGGGCACGCTTGAGCCGGGTCTTGAGTTGGTCAACGCGCGTACCCGCAAGAGCGATCGTTTGGCTCACCTGTATGTGATGTGCGGCCGCGATATGACCGAGGTTGGCCATGCCTATGCCGGCGACATCATCGTGGCGCCCAAGCTGGCTGCCGAGACGGGCGATACGCTCTCCATTACCGGTAAGGTCGAGGCGGCGGCGTTTAAGTTCCCCAACTCGCAGTACCGCATCGCCATTGAGGCCGAGAATCGCGGGGACGAAGAGAAGCTCTACACGTTTATCGAGAAGGCATGCAAGGCCGACCCGACCATGAGCATCGACCGCGACGAGGAGACTGGCCAGACCATCATCTCGGCAGTAGGCGAGGCGCAGGTTTCGGTGCTGCTCAACCGCCTGGAGGACCGCACCAAGGTCGCGGCCAAGAGCGTGCCGATCCGCATTCCGTATCGCGAGACCATTCGCCGCACGGCGAGCGCCCAGGGCCGTCACAAGAAGCAGACCGGCGGCGCCGGTCAGTATGGCGACTGCTGGCTGCGCGTGGAGCCGCTTATTGGGCCCGACGGCACGAGCGACGGCTACGAGTTTGTGGACGAGGTCGTGGGTGGCCGCATTCCGCGCTCGCTGATCCCCGCTGTGGACAAGGGCGTCCAAGAGACCATGAAGGACGGCATTATCGCCGGCTATCCGCTCACGGGCATTCGCGTCGCGGTGTATGACGGTTCGTATCACAGCGTCGACTCCAACGAGATGGCGTTCCGTGCGGCGGCCCGTATTGGCCTGCGCAAGGCGTGCGCCGATGCCGATCCGGTGGTGCTGGAGCCCATCGAAGAGATCACTGTGACCATTCCCGAGAGCTACGCCGGCGCCGTGATGGGCGACATCTCGGCCTCGCGCGGTCGTGTGACGGGCATGGAGACCGATGGGCGCGGCGACACCGTGGTCATCGCCCAGGCTCCGCTCGCCGAGCTGACGGATTACTCGACGCGCCTGCGCTCTATCACGCGCGGCACGGGCGACTTTACCATGAAGCCCGCCGGCTATGAGCAGGTGCCCTACGACGTTCAGGCCAAGCTGGTCGAGCGCTATGAGGAGGGCCGCGCTAAATAGCGTGTGGCTTCGCCTGAAGTATAGGTGCTGACGAATGGGCCGCCCTGGGTAACCGGGGCGGCCCTTTTTGATCCGCATGCGACGGAGGAAAACGGATCATTTTTTGGTTACGGGCGGTGCGGTCGCCGCTAGTCCCCCGAGGCCTGGTTGCGGCCGGTGGCGTAGTCAATTTGCACGTGCGGCTGCAGGTTATAGCAGTACACGTGGAAGCAGAGGCTCTTGCCATGGTCCTCGACTGACTGCGCCTCCAGGCGTACGCCGCGGCAGACAAGCTCCTCCTCGTTGTACATGGGCGTGACGCGGTAGAGCACGTGGTTGCCCGTGTCGCGAATATAGTCGAGGATCTGCTCCTCAAACGGCAACATGCCCGTCTCGTTGAGATAGCGCGTGCCGGTGAGGAGATTCTTGCGATTGGCGTTTTCACCGCAGAGCGACCAGGCGATAAGGTGGCAGCGGTTGTAGAGGCTCTGGCCGGGGATGAAGTCGTAGCGCTGCTGGTGCCAGCCGGCGGGGTGGATGCGCGAGATGTCGCCGCGCTTACCTTGGCCGAGCGATTCGGGCCCAACGCAGGCGAGCGCTTTGCGAGTGCGGCCTAGGCTGTCGAGCTTGGAGAATTTCTTAAAGCAACCTTCTTCGGTGGCGCGCTCGTACTCGTCGAGCGTGAACGACGGCGTGCCCAGCGGGTGCGTGCTATCGGCGCGCAGGGCGACATAGGGGTTGCCGGTGTAGTCGGGAATGCTGCTGAGGTATACGCCGCGTGCGCGGTCGAGGTCGGGGTTTTCGACCTCGTCGATGGGGGTGACGGAGCTATCCGAGGCAGTGTCGCTGGTGTCGGTCGAGGTGGACTCGGAGCCATCGTCGGCGTCCGGGCTGCCTTCGGAGTCCGCGGAGCTTGCCGTTCCCGATTCGAGTCGGGCGACCAGATCGGCCTCGTCTTCGGTGCGGCTAGGGCTTTCATTTTGCTTCTCGGCCAGAGCTGCCGCCTGCTCATCGCTTTGCGGTGACAGCAGCTTGGGCGCGCCGTCGAGCGATCCCGTAAACAGCGCAAACCCCAGCACCACGGCGGTGCCGATGGAAAGTACTTGCTTGTAGGCGGACTTGCGCGACATTGCGGCTCCTGGATAGTCGGTTGGGAATCTATCAGTCTAGCAGGTGCCGTCGCAGGTCATTCGATCGAACAAATACTTAAGATTTGGGACAAACACTGATTACTTTGTCCCAAATAAAGTTGCGGTGGAATAGTTCCTGAGGGGGCCAGGGTAGTTAATTTGGGACGGGGCTTTTTTGACTACTTGAGCAACTGGGCTGGCAAAGCGGTCAAAACACCGTTCCGAAAAGACCGGGCTAGTGCTGCGCCATAAAAACGGTCTATCTACTACGCTTGACCCACACCGGCCGACCATAGCCGTGTTTTCCGAAAATCGGTAAGCTATCTACCTGCGGTTTTGTTTTTGCAAAATTCGACATGGTTGAGGGTTATCGGTTAAACGTAGTAGATAGGGCCATTTCGTGGCGAGCGGTCCGTTTTGAGGTTAAAAGCAACCGACTTCAAATGATCATTCTGGAAGTTGCGGTGGAAGAGTTCTTGAATTGCCACAAAGGTCGGAAAACAGGAACTATTCCACCGCAAGTTAGGGGTGGTTGGGATACGCGAGTCCTAAAGAGCGGAGTCAAAGGTTAGGAGAGATCGCGCCTGTCTCTCTAAACGTCTCTCTAAAACAATGCGCGCGTCTCTCTAAAGTTAGAGAGACGCGCCGCGTTTTTGGAGAGATAAGCTTCTTGCGACGTTTCCCCAGATAAAACCTGCCAAAATAAACCTGTCCCTTTTTGGCAGGTTATAAGGCTTCTGTCCTTGTAATGAAAGAACGATATGATATATACGTTATATACAAGTTTGTGACGAGCAGTAGATTTGCGGCAACGCAGGCCGATGAAGGGGTCGATATGATCAAGGCTGTTATTTTTGACATGGACGGAACGCTGATCGATACCGAACGTTTGGACATGAGGGCGTGGAAGGCGGGCGCTGCCGAGCTGGGGATCGCGATTGATGATGCGCTGACCCATCAGTTTATCGGCCGTTCGATGGCCGATGTCAAGGACATCCTTGAGGCGCATTACGGCAAGGGTGAAACCGTCGAGGCGCTCTATGCCCGCAACATTGAGCTTCACAACGAGATGGCCAAGACCGACCTGGAGCTTAAGGCCGGCGCTGCTGAGTGCATAGACGAGCTGCTGGCTGCGGGCTATCACGTGGGTCTTGCGACGTCGTCGCGCCGCGTTGCGGCTGAGCGCAACCTTAAGACGGTCGGCCTCTTTGACAAGTTTGAGACGGTGACTTTCGGCGAGGATGTCGAGCGCGGCAAGCCCGACCCCGAGATCTACCTGCTCGCCTGCGAGCGCGTGGGCTTTGCCCCCGAGGAATGCGCCGTGGTCGAGGACTCTCGCAACGGCTGCGTTTCGGGTATCACGGCCGGCTGCCATGTCTTCGCCGTTCCCGATATCGTGCCGCTGCCGCAGGGCGTTGTGGATGACTGCGAGGCAGTGCTCGATACGTTGTTCGATCTGGCGGCGGCGGTCAAGGCCGTGCGCTAAAGGTGTAGGTTACGCCGTTTTACAAACGGCGTAACTGCTCGGCGCTGCGCAGGCCCCGGGCACGGCAATCTGACGTTCAACTTCACGGGCGCGACCAAAAGGTCAGCGCCCGCTTGTTTCACGTCACCTTGCCGCACCCGGAGCCCGCTCGCTCACTTATGCTCAACCTGAATTGATTGATTTGGGAACTATTTCACCGCAACTTATTGGGGTGTTGCTTATTGATTCATGGCTCCGTGGATGTAGGGGGTTACCTGGGGGGAGATGTGGCCGCAGCCTAGGTTGCGTAGGGCGGATTCGATGGCGGTGGGCAGCGGGGTTTTGCCCTCGGCATCGACCGCGGTGCCACCGAGGGCGGCAATCTTGGCGACGTCGGACGGGGCTGCCTCGATATGCATGCAGCCGCCGACCAGGCGCGCGCGGACCTGCGAAAGGTCAAGATCGTGCAGGTAATCTTCGCAGGCGCGAATCAGGTCGACCTTCTCGCGCGTAAGCTCCTCGCCCGTGGGGATGCGCGTGGCAAGGCAGGCGCCGGCGGGCAGATTCCAAACGGGATAGCCCCACGTGCGCAGCAGCTCGCGCTCCTCGTCCTTGGTAAAGCCGACCTCCATAAGAGGCGAGCGCACGCCGAGCTCCTCAGCAGCGCGCATGCCGGGGCGGTAGTCGCCGCGGTCGCTCGCGTTGCTGCCGTCGATGACGGTGGGGAAACCCAGTGACTTGGCGTGGTTGACGATGGCGGTGAAGCCGGCGCGTTTGCAGTGATAGCAGCGGTCGGCGTCATTGCAGGCAACCTGCGGAAGCTGGAGTTGGTCAACCGAAAGATTGAGCACCGGAAGCTTAAAATGCGGGCCCTCATTGGACTGTCCGTCAACGGATCGCTCAAACGAAGCCTGCTCGGGCGTGCCGATGAGCGGCGTGGTGAGATGGACGAGGAGGGTATCGGTGGGCATGATGCGAGAGCAGACGGCGGCCAAAAAACTGCTGTCGACGCCGCCGGAAAAGCCGATGGCGATGCGTCCATATGCCAAAAGCAGCTGCTCGAGCGCTGCGAGTTTGTTCTGAAGCTCCTCTGCGGGTGCGGTGGTGTCTGAAAGCATGAAACGTTCCTTACAGTTAAAAGCTCGGACGAAACTATAATCCTACCGAGCCGCTCGCCATAAGACTTCTATCTATGTAACGAAAGTGCAATATGTATATACGTTATATACAAGTTTGTAAAGTGCGGTAGAGTAGCGGCAATGCAAGCCGATGGGGGGACCGAAATGATCAAGGCTGTCATTTTTGATATGGATGGAACGCTGGTCGACACCGAGCGACTGGGTATTAAGGCGTGGAAGGCGGGCGCTGCCGAGCTGGGGCTCGCGATTGATGACGCGCTGATTCATCAGTTTATCGGCCGTACGCTGGTAGATGTCATGGGCATTCTCGAGAAACACTACGGCAGCCACGAAACTGCCGATGCCCTCTATGTTCGTCACAAAGTAATTCGCGACGAGATGGTCAAGACCGAGCTGGAGCTTAAGGCCGGCGCTGCCGAGTGCCTGGACGAGCTGCTGGCGGCGGGCTATCACGTGGGTCTCGCGACGTCGTCGCGCCATGTTACGGCCGAGCGCAATCTTAAGATGGTCGGCCTCTTTGACAAGTTTGAGACCGTGACCTGCGGTGAGGATGTTGTGCACGGCAAGCCCGATCCCGAGATGTATCTGCTCGCCTGCAAGCGCGCGGGTTTTGTTCCCGAGGAGTGCGCCGTGGTCGAGGATTCGCGCAACGGCTGTGTTTCGGGCATTACTGCCGGCTGCCACGTCTTTGCCGTGCCCGATATCGTCCCGCTGCCGCAGGACGTTGTGGATGGCTGCGACGCGGTACTCGATACGCTTTTTGAGCTGACGGCGGCGGTCAAGGCCGTGCGCTAGCGCCCCGTGCGCAACCTTTCTCCGTTCTAACGAACGTTGCGAATGCAAAAGAGTAAAGGGCCCGACAAGTACCTGCTTGTCGGGCCCTATTTGTTTGGTCGAAGGCTTGATAACGTCGCTTTGCACGAAATGGGAAGTTAAATACAGGCTGATTTACACGAAATGGGAAGTTAAATGCGCGCTAGTTTACACGAAATGGGAAGTCACGTACGCGTGGACATGGCTAGAGTACCCTGCCGCACCTAAAGGCTCGACGAACAAGCGATTACAGGTACGCACCGAGGTTGATGGCGGTGGCGTCGGTCTGGGTGTCTGCCTGAGTGCTTGCTCGTTCTAGCAGGAACGGGCGCACGAGCTCTTGGCGATTGATGTCCTCGACGGCTGTGACCGCGGTGACGGTGCGCGCCGCGGATCCGATGCGGATGTGCTTGGTTTTTGCCGGCGCCTTTTTTTCGATTTGCTCCATCAACAACTGGACGCCCTTGCGGCCGATTTCGTAGCCCGGGGGTGCCACCGTGGTGAGCGGAACCGCTCCGCTCCAGGCAAGCGGATTGCCGTCGCAGCCGGCTACGCGGACCTGCCCGGGGACGGGAATGCCCTTGTCGACCAGCGCCGAGATGACGCCCGAGGCCAACACATCGGTCAGACCGACGACAAAATCGGGGCGCTCGTCGGTCGGGCGCTCGGCAATCTGTGCGCCGATGCCGTAACCGTCGGCTGCAGTGTTCCATTCACCGGCGTCGATGACTTCGATCTTAATGTCAGGGCGCATTGCCAGCGCCTTGTGAATGCCAAGAACGCGCAGGGTGAGCTGCATAAATGCCGCTCGACCCACAACGACGATATGGTGTGCGCCGCGGGCGATGGCGAGCTCGGCGATAATGCGCCCCTGGGCCTCGTTGTCGGCAGCCACGTAGTAGCCGGGCTCGGAGCAGTGGATGTCCAGGTAGACGATGGGCACGGGCATCTTGGCCATGGTCGGGTGCCAGTCAGGGGATGCCATGGGCTGAACCATGACGCCGGACATCTGCGTGCCCATAAAGTAGCGCAGGTAATGATCCTCGAGAATATTGTCGTTATCGGCGTTGGCGATAAGTAGATCGTAGCCGTGCTTGCGGGCCTCGTTGTGGGCGCCGCTGGCGATCTGGAGCGAGAAGCCGTGATCGAGGCGGGGGAGGACCAGGCCAAAGGACTTGGTGGTGCCGCCTGCCAATTGTCGAGCGCTTTGGTTGGGCAGGTAGCCCAGGCGATTGATGGTCTCGTTGATGAGTTTGAGGGTCTCGGGGCGCAGCTTTTCGGGATGGTTGAGCGCGTTGGAAACCGTGCCCAACGAAACCCCGGCCTCGCGCGCGACGTCGCTGATTTTAACCTTTGCCATAGCGGCCCCTTTGATGCGTTTCAAGTACAAGCCAGATTGTAGCATCGCCCGCCCCCGGGGTGTCAAAACCTGCCAATTAGGGACAAGTTTATTTTGGCAGGTTTTATCTGGGGAAACGCTGAAGGTCAAACCACCACAAAGGTGCCTGTCCCCTTTGTGGTGGTTTGGGCATGTGTGCATCGGGTGGTATCTAAGTTGAGATACCACTTCTGGTATATCAGCTTGCGTTTGCGTGAGTACAATACTCGAACGTTATACGTCTCAGCGCCCGTCGTGCGTGGACGTTTTGCAGTCACGCGAACGAAGGGATTTATCCTATGTGCGGAATTGTCGGCTACACCGGCTCTGATATTGCAAAGAACATCCTGGTTACGGGCCTTAAGCGCATGGAGTACCGCGGCTATGACTCCTCGGGCGTTGCGCTCGAGGTGGGCGAGGGCGCCGCGGCGCACCTCGACGTCATCCGCCGCGTGGGTAAGGTTGCGGGTCTGGAGAGCGAGCTCTCCAACATCGACAGCGATGCTACCTGCGGTATTGGCCACACTCGCTGGGCTACCCACGGCAAGCCCTCGGTCGTCAACGCTCACCCCCACACCAGCTGCGATGGTCGTATCGCCATCGTCCACAACGGCATCATCGAGAACTTCGCCGAGCTGCGCGAGGAGCTGGAGGGCCGCGGCCATCACTTTAAGAGCGAGACCGATACCGAGGTCTTCGCGCATCTGATCGAAGAAGCCCATGCCGAGACGCACGACCTGATGGCCTCCGTGCGCGAGGCCTGCACCCACGTGGTGGGCGCCTATGGCCTGGCAGCTGTGTGCGCCGACGAGCCTGGCGTGATCGCTGTTGCCCGTAAGGATTCCCCGATCGTGGTCGGCGTGGGCGAGACCGGCTCCTACGTTGCCTCCGACGTCATCGCGCTTATCGATGCCACCCGCGACGTGGTGGTGCTCGAAGACGGCCAGTTCGCCAAACTCACGCCCGCAGGCGTCGAGTACACCGACGAGGCCGGCAACGTCATCGAGCCCAAGGTCACCCACATCGACTGGGATCTGGACATGGCCGAAAAGGGCGGTTACCCCGACTTTATGCTCAAGGAAATCCACGAGCAGCCTCGCGTCGTGCGCGATACCCTGGTCGGCCGTATGACGCCTGCCGGCGAGCTCGACATCGACGAGCTGGGCCTGTCCCTCGAGGAGCTCAACGACATCGACCGCGTCTACGTGATCGCCTGCGGCACCAGCTACCACGCCGGCCTCATTGCCAAGAACCTTATTGAGGGCTGGGCTCGCATCCCTACCGAGGTCGAGGCGGCTAGCGAGTTCCGCTATCGTAACCCCATTATCACGCCGACGACGCTCGTCGTTGCCGTGTCCCAGTCGGGCGAGACCGCCGACACCCTCGCCGCCATCCGCGACGCGCGCATCAAGGGCGCCAAGGTCTTCGGCATCACCAACGTGGTGGGCAGCCCCGTGGCGCGCGAGAGCGACGGCGTCATCTACACCAAGGCCAACAAGGAGATCGCGGTCGCCTCGACCAAGAGCTTCATCGGCCAGGTCGTGAGCCTCACGCTGCTGGCTCTGCTGCTGGCGCAGGTCAAGTACCGCCTGACCACCAAGCAGACGCGCATGATGTTCCGTGAGCTTTCCGATACCGCCGAGCAGATCCAGTGGATTCTGGACACGCAGACCGAGGCCGTGCACGAGGCCGCCCTGCTGTGCAAGGACGCGCAGTCGGCGCTGTTCGTGGGCCGCGGCATGGGCGCCGCCATCTCCTACGAGGGCGCGCTCAAGCTCAAGGAGGTCAGCTACCTGCACGCCGAGGCATATGCCGCCGGCGAGATGAAGCACGGCCCCATCGCGCTGATCGACCCGGGCTTCCCCGTCATCGCCGTGGCCACCAAGAGCGCCACCTACGACAAGACCGTGTCGAACCTTATGGAGTGCAAGGCGCGTGGCGCCAAGGTCATCGTCGTTGCCACCGAGGGCGACGAGGAGATCAACAAGATCGCCGACTGCATCATCCGCGTGCCGGCCGTCCGCGACGTGTTCAGCCCCATCACGGCGAGCGTCCCGCTGCAGCTGCTCGCCCGCGAGGTCGCCATCCTGCGCGGCTGCGACGTCGACCAGCCTCGCAACCTGGCGAAAAGCGTGACCGTGGAATAGTTGTTCTGCCGTTCTAACAACTAAGGCCCGGCTCCGCATTAGACGGAGCCGGGCCTTTTTGTGCGGCAAAACCACCACAAAGGTGCCTGTCCCCTTTGTGGTGGTTTTGGCAGGTTAGCGGAGCTTGCTGGTTTCGAAGTACTTGGGATATTGGTCCAGAATTTCGGTCTGGTTGCGGAACATCATGTGCAGGTGCTTGCTCACCAAAAAACGCGCCTCGATGGGGTCGCGGCCGGCGATGGCACGGCGGATCTTCTTGTGCTCGTTAACGATCTCCTGTTTGTCGAGCGTCTGCGTGGCGGCACGCAGCCAGCGGAAGCGCTCCAGGTCGGCGTTGGTCGCCTCGAGCCACGACCACACGGTGCTGCGGCATGCGATGCTAAAGATCATGTGATGCATGAGGTTGTCACTTAAAAAGAACCCGATGCGATCGTCTTCGGCCATGGCCTTTTCCTGCAGCGCGATGGCGCGGTCGAGCTGCTCGATGCCCGCCGAGGTGGCGCGGGCGCAGCACTCCACAATTACCTGTTTTTCCAGGTGCTCGCGAATGTAGCAGGCGCTTTCGGCAAGGGTGAGGTTGATGGGTGAGACATAGGTGCCGCTCTGGGGTACGGTGCGCACCAGGCCTTCCTGCGCCAAGCGCACCAGCGCCTCACGCACGGGCGTGCGGCCCATATCCAGGTCATCGCAAAGCTGTTTGACGCCCAGCTTTTCGCCCGGCTTGTAATCCAGATAGACGATCTTGCGCCGAATGGTGTGATAGGACTGGTCCTGTAGGCTTGTTTCCTGCTCGCCGATGTGCATCGAATCTTCCATAGCGCCTCACTGCCGTTGTATCACACTCATATGTCAGTTGTTTATTATGCCGCGAATCAGCCCTCCGTGGGGGTAATTCAATTACCCGATGGGAACTTTTGCAGCGCTGTGCCCCGCTCGTTGCCGTATCATGAACCGTCGCAAAAAACAGACCGAAAGAAGGAATCCCATATGCAACTGGCTAATGCCGCGCGCGAGCGCTGGAAAGGCGTCCTGTTCTGCCTGGTCATTGCCGTCCCCGCAACACTGCTCGGCAAGCAGATCGAGGTGGTCGGTGGCCCGGTATTTGCCATCCTCATCGGCATGGTTCTGGCGCTTGCCTTCCCCAGGGATCGTCGCGAGCCGCTCGCTGCCGGCGTCACCTATACATCCAAAAAGATCCTGCAGTATGCGGTCATCTTGCTTGGCTTTGGCATGAACCTCTCGCAGATTCTGTCCAAGGGCGCGCAGTCGCTGCCGATTATCGTGGCGACCATCTCGACCTCGCTTGTCATCGCCTTTGTGCTCTGCCGCGTCATGAAGGTCCCGAGCAAGATCGCGACGCTCGTGGGCGTGGGCTCGTCGATCTGCGGCGGTTCGGCAATTGCCGCGACCGCGCCCGTCATCGATGCTGACGATCGCGAGATCGCGCAGGCCATCTCGGTCATCTTTTTGTTCAACGTCATCGCCGCGCTTGTGTTTCCCACGCTCGGCGGCATGCTTGGCCTGACCAACGAAGGCTTTGGCCTGTTTGCCGGTACCGCCATCAACGACACCTCTTCCGTAACGGCCGCGGCGAGCGCCTGGGACAGCATGCATCCCGGTGCCAACGTGCTCGAGAGCGCCACGGTGGTCAAGCTTACCAGGACGCTCGCCATCATTCCCATCACGCTGGCGCTTGCTTGTTGGCAGATGCATCTGGCGCGCAAGGCCGGCGGCGACGCCAAGAACACTTTCTCGTTTAAGCGGGCATTCCCCATGTTTGTGCTGTTCTTTGTGCTGGCGAGTGTGGTCACCACGGTGTTCCAGCTTCCCGCAACCGTTACGGCGCCCATCAAAGAGCTGTCGAAGTTCTTTATTGTGATGGCCATGGCGGCCATTGGCTTTAACACCGATATCGTCGAGCTGGTCAAAAAGGGCGGCAAACCCATTGCGTTGGGCTTTTGCTGCTGGATTGGCATTGCGTGTATGAGCTTGGGAATGCAGCACGTGCTGGGAATTTGGTAGGCGAGGCAGCCGATTTGCTTGCTGCGTGCTGCGACCGCGCGCCTGCGGTGGAGCGATAGGAGCTCTTGCGGGTATGGCTTGTCCGCAGGTTTATAGGTCCCGAAGAGCTCTTATCGCCCCGCCAGGATGGCGATGCGGGGCAATTCATATAGTCGCAAGATTGCGCCGTAAGCCCTATAGTGTTTGGTGAGCAATATCGTTCAATTTTGAAACACATTGCAGAACGGGCGCAAGGCGGCGTGCCGCGTTCGCGGATATGGGGCAAAACATGGATAGCGATGCCAAGTTGAACATCTTGACCGAGGCCCTGGCTGCTGCCGGGGCCTCGGCGTTAGCAATTGATAGGTGCGGCGATATTGTAATCTCGACCATGGACGACGCCGCGCTTGAGCGGGATGTGGCGGCTTTTGTCGCCGAGCGACTGGGGCGCGTGGGCGACGGCGCGCGCTTGGTGATGGGGCATGCGGGAGCACGCTTGAGTCTCACCGTGCGTCCGGTCGCCAAGGAATACGGCGAGCTCTGGGTCGTCGTGATCCGTGAAGTACGCGGCGCCGTGGCACATGCGGGCATCGAGTGGCTTAACGTCGACGAAGTCGAGGCACGCTACGAGTCGAGTGCATATGGCATTGTCGAGGGTGCTGCTGTGGTCGCCGACCCTGTCCGCGAAAGCTATGCGCGCGGCGTCCCTCTTATGTTGGAGGGCGAGCTGGGTGCCGGCCAGTCCGAGATTGCAAAACGCCTCTATCTGGATGGGCCTTTCGTTGACGAGCCCTTTGTGTCCGTGGCTCTCGACGAGCTCACGGACCGCGGCTGGCGTCATCTGCTCAAGAGCGCGGAATCGCCGTTGTTTCAAACGGGGCTGACGCTTTGTGTTGGCGGTTGGCACGCCGTTGAGTCTCAGCGCTTGCGCGAGCTTGTGTCCACGATGACCGACACGGCGCTGGTCGCGCGCTGCCATGTGATGCTGACGGCAAACGATATGCCGGGCGGCGGCGAAAGCGATCAAGCTGCTTTTGTGACCGAGCGTTTGGCGTGTGCCGTAAGTGTTGCGCCGGCACTCACCGAGCAAGGCAGCGTGTCGGAAAAGGTTGCGTGCTACCTGGAGTATTTGGCAGATATGTTTGAGACAGCGGTACCTGCCTTGTCGTCTGCGGCGGCCAAAACGCTCGATGCCTACCGATGGCCTCGCAACTATCTACAGCTGCGTGAGGTTTCGGAACGACTTTATATATTAGTGGGGTCGGGCACGGCGGAGCGGACGGTGGCGGAGGAGGTGCTCGCCCAGGAGGACGTTATCAAGACCGCGACCTTTGGTGCCCCGACGCTCGATAGCGATCTGTATATCCTACGTCCGCTGGCCGATACCGAGCGCGATATCGCACGGCTGGTCGTAGGCCACCTTCACGGCAACAGGACCCGCGCTGCCGAAGTGCTGGGCATAAGCCGTACGACCCTGTGGCGCCTGCTGAAGGACGACGGCCGTTAAGCGAGGTGTCCGTGACCGCGTGCGGTACGTGTGCTACAGTCCAAGACAATATTGTTTCGATTGTGTTACGGCGTGCGGGGGCGTATGGCGGAGACTTCAAAAACAAACCGAGCGAAACGAAGCGCGGCGCCGGTCAACCGACGTACGACTTCGCGCACATGGGGCAAAAGCGCCTCGGGGTTCGATGGTTCGTTCAAACGCACGAAATATGGCTATCCTTCGGCAAGCGCGCGTTTGGCCATGCAGGCCGAGTCGTCGCTGTGGGGCCGTAAGCGCGTGGTGGGCTCAAAGCTCAAGCACGATGGCACGCTTGGTTACATCAGCCGTGGTGCCGCTCGTCGCAGCGGTCTTAATCCTGCGGGCTGGCATCGTTACGTGCCGATTGCGGTTGTTGCCGTGGTAGTCATCATCGCGCTTGCGGCGCTTGGCTATGCCGGCGGCGGTGCCAGCCTGGGCGCGATGTTCAAATCGTCCGAACTTGCGCATGCCGGTACGGAGCTTGTTGAAGGCGCGCAAGGCCAGACGGGCGTGGCGCCCCAGCGTGGCATGGTCGCAGTTGCCGCTACGATTGCCGATGCCCAAAAGGACGATGGCGAACAAAAAGCAGAGGGAACGGCGCAGACGGGCGATGACGGGGTGAATTTGGCTCCAAATCAAGCGACCTAGAGCTGCCGGAACACGAAATCGCCACAGCAGGGTGTCGTTTGCGACCGTAGGCGAACAAAAATCAGCAATAGTGTTTCATGTAGAGCTCTTTGGTCACAGTTTACGAAAAAGGGCTATACTACTAAACACTTGAAATTCCGTAAGCTGCAAGTTGAGGAGTACCTAACATGAAGAAGAGATTCATGGCAGCTCTGAGCGTTCTCGCTCTTGCCCTGGCTCTGCCCATGGCTGCTTTCGCCGCTGACAGTCCTGCAAATGTTAAAAGCGATCCTGTCACGTCCAATGGCGTGACTGCGAATGCCTCTGGCGTTGTCGCTGGTAGCGATGCTTGGCTTAAGGTTGTCGGTTCCGGCGCTGCCGCCAGCAACGTTCCCTCTGGCTCCAATGTGGTTGCTTCTTTTGAGGTCACCCAGCAGAACACGAGCGGTCCGTACAACTTCACCTTTGCTCTTGGTTCTCAGTATGCTGGCGCCAAGGTAACCGCCTACATCCAGCATGATTCTGGCCGTGAAGAGGTGAAGGAGCTTACTGCTGACGCAAACGGCAACGTTTCCTTCACGATGAACGAGCTCTGCATCATCTCCCTGGTTGCTCAGCCCACGAGCGGCGCTTCTGCCGCTGCTAGCACGACCGTGACTGCCGACAAGGGCGCTAAGTCTCCGGCTACCGGCGTGAACACCACCGCCGTTGCCGCCGTGGCTGCTGTTGCCGCTGCTGGCGCTGCCTGCGCTTTTGTTGCTCTTCGCAAGAACAACTAGCACGCATACGGTTTCAACCGTAAGATTTGAGGACCCGTACTTGTGCGGGTCCTTTTTTTGACCGATTTACAGGGTGAGGGAATACCATGGCACAACAGCCACAGGGCAAGCATATGAGCAGTAGACATGCGGACGGCTCGGATAAAAAGCGTCGCGCCACGATACTCAAGGGCGTTATCGCGGTGCTGCTGTTGGTTGCAGTCGGCTGCGGCGGCTACGTGCTCTATATGAATCATCTTGAGCAGCAACGCGCGCAGGAGATGAGTGCAACGGGCAAGCCGGCCACCAAGGTCGAATCGAAGGACAAAGAGCTGGCAGACAATCCCATTGACTTCGCCTCGCTCATCAAAGAAAACGCTGACATTTACGCCTGGCTCTACATTCCGGGTGCCGACATCAATACGCCCCTACTGCAGAGTGCGACGGACGACCTGTTTTATTTGGACCATGACAAGGACGGCAAGTACGATCCGTATGGTACCGCGTTTAGCCAGATGGCCAATGCCCGCGACTTTAGCGATCCCGTCACGGTAATCTATGGACATGTGAACGGTGGCGTGTTCCACAACCTGCATAACTTTGAGGACGCGGACTTTTTTAACGAGAACACCGAGTTCTATATCTACACGCCCGGCCACATCCTAAAGTACAAGATCGTTTCGGCCTACCAGTACGATGACCGCCACATCCTCAATTCGTTTAACTTTGCCGATCCTGCCGTGCGCCAGGAGTATTTCAACACCGTTTGCAATCCCGACGCGCTGCTCAAAAACGTGCGTGAAGGCGTAACGCTTGATGCAGATAGCAAGGTTGTGCAGCTGAGCACCTGCATGCTCGATAGCTCGCAGGGCAACTCGCGCTATATTGTTAGCGGTGTGTTAGTTAATGATCAGGAGACAAAGTAGCTATGAACCCACGCGGTAAGCACTTTATCGATGCAGTAGACCCTGAAGAAGATAGCCAGGAGAATACTTCCCAACATCAGGTTTCCGATACAACGGAGTCTGTCGATGGGCGGCAGAGCGCCGATGCCGCCTTGGCATCTGAGACCGAAAATGGCGCGCAGGACGAGGCGGCGGATCAAGCCGAGGCCTCAGCTGAAGCTGCAGATGACGCGGCGCAGCCTGCCGACGAAACTGAATGGCCCTCGCTCGATGAGGCGGCACTGCAGCGCCGTCGCCGCTCCGAGGAATCGATTAAGCGCATCAAGCGTCGCCGTCGTATTCGCACGCTCGTGATTGTGCTGCTCGTGATTAGTGCGATTGCTGCTGCCGGTTGGGGTTTCGTGAACCACAGCGTGAGCCAGGGCAAAAAGAAAATTGAGGAAAAGGCTGAGAAGGTCATTAAAGCCAAGGGCGACACCATTACCTATAACGGCAAGAAGTATGCGCTCAACAAGCATATGGCCACGGTGGCGTTTATCGGCTTCGATAATCGAGCGTCTGATGATGGCACCAAAGAAGGCCAGTCGGATACCGTTATGGTGGTAGCCCTTAATACCGATACCGGCGAGGCCCGCGGCATCGTTATTCCGCGCGACAGCATGGTCGCCGTCGATACATATGCGGGTGGTTCGTTTTCGGGTCAGGTGACCGAGCAGCTCTGCCTGCAGTTTGCCTACGGTACCGATGGAGATAGCTCCTCGGCGCTCACGGCGGCTGCCGCTTCGCGCGTACTCGACAATATTCCGGTCGATTACTACTACACGCTCAATATCGAGGGTGTGGCTCCCATTAACGACTCCATTGGCGGCGTGACGCTCGTGCCTACGCAGAGCGTGCCGGGTACCTCGGTTGTCGAGGGTCAGGAGACCACGCTGTTTGGCAAGACGGCCGAAAAGTATGTGCAGTGGCGCGATACGACGAATTTGACGTCTTCGCTGGATCGTACGGCGCGCCAGGTGAGCTACGTGCAGACGTTTGCATCGAAGGTGCTCAGCAGCGCCAAGAGCGACCCTGCCATACTCATTAACTTGTATCAGACCATGGGTGACTACACGTGGACCAATCTGGGCCTCGATGAGTTTAGCTACCTGGCGACCACGATGCTCGAGCACGGCCTGACTTCGTTCGATGTCGTGACGCTGCAGGGCACCATGCAACAGGGCGATACCTTTGCCGAGTTCTACCTAGACCAGGACAACGTAAAGCAAACGGTCGTCGATACGTTCTATCACCCGGTCGACTAATTGGTTCCGCCGTTCTACCGAACGGCGGCCCTGCCGACGCTGCGCGCGCCGCATTCACGCCAATCTGACGCTCAACTTCAAGGGCGCGACCAAAAGGTCAGCGCCCTTTCGTTTCACGTCACCTTGGCGCAAATGCGGCGCGCTCGCTGGCGTTGCCAAAACATCGGCGTTGCCGGCAGATGGGGACGTTCTTTTTGCCGGCAGTTTGGGACAGTCCTTCGCTACTTCACATACACCACGTTGTCGCGGCGGGGTTTGGCCTCGGGGAGTGCGCCCTCGGCATAGCCCAGAATGCAGTTGCCGACGCCGCGCAGGCTGCCGTCGGCGGGCAGACCCCACTTGGACAGCAGCCCCAGGCCCTCGGGCGAGTCGAAAACCTCGTGCGCGCGATGAATCCAGCACGAATCGACGCCCAGCGCATAGGCGGCGTTAAGCAGGTTGCCCATGGCAAGCGAGCCGTCTTCCACATGTGTGGGCACGCTGCGGTCGACCAGCACTACAACCACGGTCTTGGCGCCATAGAAGGGATCGCCATTGCTGCCCATAACCTGGGCGTTGAGCTGCGAGAGGCGCTCGACGGTCGCCGGATCGGTAACGGCGACAAAGGTCACCGGCTGGCGTCCCATGCCGCTTGGTGCGTACTGACCGGCTTCGATAATGCGTGCGAGTTTTTCTGCCTCGACAGGGCGATCGCTGTATTTGCGGCAGCTGCGACGATGGATGAGCGCCTCGATGGTCTCCATGGGTCCTCCTTGCTTTGGATTTAGGATGCCCCGCTTGTACCCGCTGCGCCAAAACCGTAATCGCGCCGGGATTGCGGAATAACGCTCTTTGCCAATCGGAAAAGTTGGTTTGCATAAAACAGAAGCCAGAATGTGATAAACCAATGGGGTGATTAAACGTTTTATCCCGTCTACCCTGCGGTTTTTAACCACTTGCCTAAATTAGGGGCGCATATCAATTGATAAAGGTTTTACTAAAGGGGTACCAACGTTTATCAATGCGCCGTGGTGGCGCTGGGCCAGGAGGTAACCATCATGTTCCAGGCTGGAGATGTCGTCGAGACTGACTTCGAAGGATTTCTGAAGCTGCTGCGTTCCAAGACGCGCGCTTTTGTGATGATCGACAACCACGAGTACTACATCACGCACACCGATGGCTATTGGCGTGTTCAGGATTGCGAGGCCCTCAACGACAAGGGCCACTTTACTGACTGTTCCGAGCTGGTCAACACGGTCTGCGAGGTCGTCGAGCTGCCCTGGATCTGCGGCAAGAGCCTGCACGATAGCTTCTCGGGCGCCACGGTCTACGAGGCCGTCGCCGCCTAGCGATTACAACAACGCGATTTTCCCGCTACCGCCGGCGCTGCCCCCGCGCCGGCGGTTTTTCTGTCGATAGGTCATGAAGGTGCATCCATTTTCGGCACGTCTGTTGACGATGGTCAAAACTCGGACTAACCTAATTTCGAAATAGTCAAAACTCGGACTATCGAATGGGGGAAGAATGGAACGCGCGGTTACGCTGGTCGATCTGGACCGGATGTTCAATGCGATCGACCATATCTATTCGGAGTTCTCGCGTACCTGCGGTCTTTCGGACTGCGCCTATTGGATGCTCGTCGATACCGACAAGGCGGGCGGATGTGTCGCGGTGAGTCGGCTGACGAGCGAATGGTATTACAGCAAGCAAACCATCAACTCGGCAATTAAGACGCTGGCGGCACGAGGGCTTGCGACGCTGGAGTTTGCCGAGGGCAGCCGAAAGAACAAGGTCGTGTGCCTCACCGAAGAAGGCAAGCGGTTTGCAAAGCGATACGCGGCGCCGGCGCAAAAAGCCGAACAGCGAGCTTTTGATGCGCTCGAGCCGGGGGAGCAGCAAGAGCTCATGCGCCTGTTCGGTAAATTTTCTCATGCGCTGGGCGAAGAGTGCGAGGTATTTAAACAGTGCATCGCCGCAGAAAAGCAGGCAGAAGATCAACGTGAGGGGGAGTCGTGCGACTCTTAATGAAGTTTATGAAGCCCTATCGAGGGCTCGTCGCGGTGACGCTGCTGGTGCTGCTGGTGGATAACGTCGGCACGCTGCTGGTGCCCACGATGCTGGCGAACATGGTCAACACCGGTATCACCACGGGCGACGTCGACTACATCCTGCGCAATGGCCTGTACATGCTTATCGCGACCGGCATGGCCAGTGGCGGCGCGGTGTTGGGCTGCTATCTTTCGGCCCGCCTGGCGGCAAACGTGGCCTGCGATATCCGCAACGCTGTCTACGACAAGTCGCTCGAGCTGTCCGCCAGCGATTTTGAGCGCTTTGGCACCGGATCGATGATCACGCGCTCGCTCAACGACATCAACGTGATTCAGCAGGCGATCCTGCAGACCATTCAGCTGGTGCTACCGGTGCCGTTTCTGGCGGTCGCGGGCATCATCTTTGCCTGGTTTATCGATCCTGCCATGGGCACGCTTTTGGGCGTGGTCGTGGCGATTGTGCTGGTCGCGGCGGTCTTTACGGTTGCCAACGCGGCACCGATCTTTATGCGCCTGCAGAGCTTTATCGACCGCATGAACGTGGTGCTGCGCGAGAATATCGTGGGCGTGCGCGTCATTCGCGCGTTTAACAAGGAGCGCCACGAGGAACGGCGCCTAGACGAGGTGTTTAGCGATTACGCGACCAACGCCATTAAGGTTAACCATCTGTTTGTGGGACTCGACAGCTCCAGCTTCTTTTTGATGAACATCGCCGAAGTGGCAGTGCTGTGGGTTGGCGGCAACCGCGTGGGCGCCCACGCCATGCAGATCGCGAGTATCTCGGCGGTGCTGGAGTACGCGATTCTGATCCTCTTTTTTGTGATGATGGCGCAGATGGTAGTGCTAACGCTTCCGCGCGCCGCCGCGTGCCTCGACCGCGCGCAGCAGGTGCTGGAAATTGAGCCGAGCATCGTGGACGGCGAGCGTACGCTGGGTGACGGGGCGTCTGCCTCCGAGGGCGATTCGGATGCCGTTGCCGTGTTCGACCATATGTCGTTCCGTTTTGACGATGCCGACGAGGACACGCTGTGCGACTTGGACTTTGCCTGCCGCCGCGGGCAGACCACGGCAATTGTGGGTTCGACCGGCTCCGGCAAGTCCACGGTAGCAAAGCTGCTGCTGCGCTTTCATGATGCCACGAGGGGTGCCATTCGTCTGGACGGCGTCGATCTGCGCGAGCTTTCGCAAGACGAGGTTCGCGGGCGTATTGCCTGCGTGCCGCAGAAGGCATGGCTGTTCTCGGGCACCGTGGCGAGCAATCTGCGCTTTGGCAATGAGGATGCGACCGAGGCGGATATGCTGCACGCGCTCGAGGTTGCCCAGAGTACCTTTGTGCTCGATCAGCCACAGGGGCTCGATACGCCGGTCGCCCAGGGCGGCACGAACTTCTCGGGCGGCCAGCGCCAGC
This sequence comes from uncultured Collinsella sp., assembly GCA_934654835.1. GTDB lineage: Bacteria > Actinomycetota > Coriobacteriia > Coriobacteriales > Coriobacteriaceae > Collinsella. The sequence continues at coordinate 15,629 of CAKUGY010000015.1, read as the reverse complement.
GCCTGGCGATTGCCCGCGCACTCATGAAGCGCGCCGACCTGTACATCTTCGATGACAGTTTTTCAGCCCTGGACTTTAAGACCGACGCGGCGCTGCGCCATGCGCTGCAGGACGAGACATGCGATGCCGCGGTGCTTATCATCGCGCAGCGCATCTCGACGATTTTGCATGCCGACCAGATTGTCGTGCTCAAGGACGGCGAGGTCGTGGGTCTGGGCACGCACGACGAGCTCATGGAAACCTGCGAGGTGTACCGCGCTATCGCGGAGTCGCAGATGAAGGGAGGTGAGTAGCATGACCGAGGAGCTCAAGAAGCAGGGTGGCGCAATCGACGACATTGCCGCAGAGGTAACCGAGGCAACGGGCGGCATGACGACCGCGGTGCCCGAGCTGGACGCCGCCGCCAAGGCTGCAGCCGAGCGCGAGGCTCGCCGCCAGGCGCTCTACGAGGAAAACGAGCGTGCCGAGGACGAGCGTGCCCGCGCCGAGGCGGAGCGTATGCGCGACGTAGATGAAGAGGACGAGGACGAGACGCCCCGCGACACCTGGGCGACGGTGCGTCGCCTGTGGAGCGAGGCTGCCGGCGACCATTGGCGCTTCTATATCGTGTTCGCGAGCATCGTGTTCTACGTCATCTTTAACACCGCCGCGCCGGCATACAGCGCCCACGTTATCGATGAGCTGTGGGGGCATATGAAGCTGGCGTTTGCCAACAACACCACCTTCAGCATTACCTGGGAAAACTGCGGCAGGACCATTTTCATCTACTTTATGATTTGGACCGCCGCCGCCTCGTTCTACGCGCTTCAGAGTTTTTTGATGTCGAGCGTTGCCGAGCGCCTCAACCTGCGCCTGCGCAACCGCATCGCGCAAAAGCTCAACCGTCTGCCGCTCGCCTACTTTGACGCGCATCGCCCCGGCGAGGTGGTCAGCCGCGCGACCAACGACCTGGACAAGATGTCCGAAAGCATGCAGCGCGGATTGCTGCAGCTGCTGGTGTCGATCGGCACGGTTGTGGGCGCTGTGAGCGTGATGTTCGTGTTCAGCGTGCAGCTCACGCTCGTCTTTTTGTTCTTTACGGCGTTGTCGCTGCTGGTGACGAAGGTCGTGTCGCGCCGCACGCACGATGTGACGGGCGAGCGCCAGGAGTGGGTCTCCAAGATTACGAGCGCGGTCGAGGAGGGCTACTCGGGCCGCCTGGTGATCCGTGCGTTTAATCGCGAGCGCCAGAGCTCTGCCGAGGTGCACGAGGCCTCGAAGGAGCTGGCACGCGTGAGCACTAAGGCCGACTTTATGATCAATGCCGTCGGCCCCGCGGTGCGCTTTATCGGACGTTTGGCGCAGATCGTGATTGCACTTGTGGGCTGCAGCATGTTGGTCGCCGGTCACATGACTGTCGGCGTGTTCCAGGCGTTCTTCCAGTTTATCTACGAGGCGTCTGAGCCCATGACGCAGCTGTCGTTTACCTTTAACTCGCTGCAGAGCGCGCTGGCGAGCGCGGAGCGCGTGTTCGACCTGCTTGACGAGCCCGAGATGGACGCCGACCCGCTGCCGGCCGATGCCGCCAAGCTGCCGGGTAAGGTGGAGGGCCGTGTTAGCTTTGAGCATGTGCGTTTTGGCTATACGCCCGATAAGCCGCTCATGCGCGACGTGTCGTTTACCGCCGAGCCGGGCCAGAAGATCGCCGTGGTGGGAACTACGGGCGCGGGTAAGACCACGCTCATCAATCTGCTCATGCGCTTTTACGAGATAGATGGCGGACGCATTACGCTCGATGGCGTGGACACGAGCCGCATGGACCGCGGCGAGCTGCGCCAGCAGTTTGGCATGGTGTTGCAGGACGCCTGGCTGTTCGATGGCACCATTGCCGAGAACATCGCCTATGGCTGCCCCGAGGCGACGCGCGACGAGATCGTGGCGGCTGCCCGCGCGGCGCAGGTCGACTTCTTTGTGCGCACCATGCCGCAGGGTTACGACACGCGTGTGGCCAACGATGCCGAAAGCATCAGCCAGGGGCAGCGCCAGCTGCTGACCATCGCGCGCGTGCTGCTCAACAACCCGGCGATCCTCATCTTGGACGAGGCGACGTCGAGCGTGGATACGCGCACCGAGCTTGCCATCGGTCGTGCCATGGACGCGCTCATGCGCGGGCGCACGAGCTTTGTGATCGCGCACCGCCTGTCGACGATTGTGGATGCCGACCTGATCTTGGTCATGGACCACGGCAACATCATCGAACAGGGCACGCACAAGGAGCTGCTGGCTGCCGAGGGCGCTTATGCCGACCTCTACCTGAGCCAGTTCGCATAAGGTGACAAAGGGACAGTCCCTTTGTCACATCGAAAAGAAGGCGCGCCGGGGATGGATTCCCTGGCGCGCCTTTTGCGTTGGCGTTTATGTTGTGCGGTTGCCTGCGGCCCTAGCTCTCGTCCACGAGCTTAGCGACGAGGGCCTTGAGCTCGGCCACCTCCTGTTCGAGTTCCTTGACGCGGCGGGCGTTCTCGGTGATGCCTTGACGGTTGAGGGCGCTCTGCTCGGCAGCGTCGTCGGGCATGTACTCGCGATGCTGCTTGGCGTCGAAGTTTTCCTCGAACACGCGGCAGCCGTTGCGCTTGATGATGCGCCCGGGTACGCCCACGACGGTGCAGTTGTCGGGCACGTCTTTGACGACGACCGAGTTGCCGCCGATCTTGACATTATTGCCAATGCGGATGTTGCCGAGCACTTTGGCGCCCGTGCCCACGGTGACGTTGTTGCCCAGGGTGGGGTGGCGCTTGCCAGTCTCGTTGCCGGTGCCGCCGAGCGTGACGCCCTGGTAGAGGACGCAGTTGTCACCCACGATGGTAGTTTCGCCAATGACGACGCCCATGGCGTGGTCGATAAAGAAGTGCTTGCCGATTTGCGCGGCAGGGTGAATCTCAACACCGGTGATATGGCGGGTTAGCTGCGAGAGCACGCGGGCGAGTGAGCGATGGCCGTGCTCCCACAGCCAGTGCTCGGGCACGTGGTTCCACTTGGCGTGCAGGCCGGGATAAGACAAAAAGATGACCAGGGCATTTTGCGCAGCGGGGTCCTGCGCCTGGACGGTCTTGATGTCCTCGCGAATGGTATTGATAAAGCTCACCGGCTGCCCTCCCTTAGCGCCGCGACAATGCAATTCAATAAAGTATAGCGATTCGCTAGGGATTAGGAAGAGAGAACTTGATGGCTTTGCGTGACAGGTGTCAGTTATGCAAACTTGCTGGTAATGAGGTCACACTTTTGTGGGGTTACGCACGGAGGGGCTCCGCAACCGTATACTGGTCAACTTGGACGTGTCCGCGCCCACAACTGAGAGGTCTTACTTCATGGGTTTCATCAACTTTATTGCCGAGCTACTTAAGGACCCGCGCACCGCGATTGCCAGCTGGATCGCCGCCGGCCCGCTTATGGCCTACGGCTGTGTGTTCCTGATTATCTTTATCGAGACGGGCGTGGTGTTCTTCCCGTTCCTTCCCGGCGACTCGCTGCTGTTCGCCTCGGGCTTCTTTGCTCATAACGGCGGCTTTAACATCGTGGCGCTGTTGGCCACGGCATGGGCCGCAGCCATTCTGGGCGACCAGTGCAACTTTATGATCGGCCATTTCTTTGGTCAGAAGATCATCGCCTCGGGCAAGGTGAAGGCCATGACGCCTGAGCGCATCAAAAAGTCCGAGGACTTCCTGGATAAGTGGGGCCACCTGGCCATCTTCCTCGGCCGCTTTTTTCCGTTCATCCGCACCTTTGTGCCCTTTATCGCCGGCATGGGTGGCATGCACTGGCGTAACTTTGTGATCTTTAACGTGCTGGGCGGCATTACCTGGTCGACGGTCTTTACGCTGCTGGGCTACTTCTTTGGCGGTATTCCCTTTGTGCAGGAGCACTTTGAGCTGCTGATTGTTGGCATCGTTGCCGTGTCGATCATCCCGACCGTGGTTGGCCTGGTCAAGGCCAAGCTCGGCAAGAAGGATGCCGAGTAACAACTTTTCGCGCATAGGCACTGCTCGAGCCCGCCATCAATTGCGATGGCGGGCTTTTTGTCACAAGGGAAATGAGAATACTTTACTTAGTTAAAGAAAAACGCTTTATCAGCGGCGCATGGGGAGTACAATCTCCTGCATGCGAATCGACGTGCCATGGGCTTCGTTGTTGTCCGCGTGTCCCGCTCGGCTCTACGCTCCGGGCGTGCGACGTTGCGACGCGGCCGCATCGTTTCCTTGCGCGCAGGTTCGCGAGTATGCAACTGTGTATGTAAGGAGCGACATATGACTGTCGAGAAGAAAGATATCGATTGGGGTAGCCTCGGCTTTGGCTACATGAAGACCGACTACAGCTACGAGGCTCATTGGAAGGACGGCGAGTGGGACGAGGGCGGCCTGACCACCGACCACACCATGCACGTCTCCGAGTGCGGCGGCATCTTCCACTACTGCCAGGAGGTCTTTGAGGGCCTGAAGGCTTACACCGCCGAGGACGGCAGCATCGTCTGCTTCCGCCCCGACATGAACGCCGAGCGTATGTACAACTCCGCCCAGCGCCTTGAGATGCCCCCGTTCCCCAAGGACAAGTTCGTTGAGGCCGTTAAGCAGGTCGTTTCCGCCAACGCCGCTTGGGTTCCGCCCTTCGGCTCCGGCGCCACCCTGTACGTGCGTCCGTTTATGATCGGCTCCGGCGACGTGATTGGTGTTGCTCCCGCTCCTGAGTACACCTTCCGCATTCTCGTGACCCCGGTCGGTCCGTACTTTAAGGGTGGCCTCAAGCCCGTTAAGCTGCGCGTTTCCGAGTACGACCGTGCTGCACCGCACGGCACCGGCAACATCAAGGCCGGCCTTAACTACGCCATGTCCCTTAAGCCCACGATGGAGGCTCACCGCGAGGGCTATGCCGAGAACCTGTATCTCGATTCCGAGTCCCGCACCTACGTTGAGGAGACCGGCGGCGCCAACGTCCTGTTCGTGAAGGAGGACGGCACCCTCGTCGTTCCGCAGTCGCACACCGACTCCATCCTGCCCTCCATCACTCGCCGTTCGCTCGTTCAGGTCGCCGAGGACCTGGGCATGACCGTCGACCAGCGTCCCGTCGAGTGGGCCGAGGTCAAGGCCGGCACCTTCGTTGAGTGCGGCCTGTGCGGTACCGCTGCCGTCATCTCCCCGGTGGGCGAGATCGACAACAAGGTCTACGGCGCCGACGAGACCGTGACCTTCCCGGCTGGCTACACCGAGATCGGCCCCGTGATGAAGAAGCTCCGCGAGACCCTGACTGGCATCCAGTCTGGTGCCGTTGAGGATAAGCACGACTGGGTCTACGTCGTCGCGTAATTTGTCTTAGCTGTCCGGCCCGAGGGCGACCTTCCTTTCCGGCGCGTCCTCGGACATGAAAGAGCCCCCGCTGCGCACTTCGTGCGGCGGGGGCTCTTTCGTCCTGCGGAATGCGCCGGAAAGGAAGGTCGCCCTCGGGCCTGCGTTGCCTCGATATCGCCGTACGGGCAAGTATTAATCTGAATTAAAGATGGTGCGCGGCCTTTCGGCCGCGCTTTTTATAAAGAAGGGGTCCAGGGCGATTGCCCTGGACCCCAAGGATCAATGTGCTGGCGGAAGCTCGGCCGTGTCTACTAGAACTTGACGGTCGGTGCCTGGCGGGCGGCCTCGGCGGCCTCGAAGCCCTGGCGCTCCTTAAACTGGAAGATGCCGGCAAAGATGACGGCAGGGAACGTCTGAATGGCGTTGTTGTAGCTGAGCACGCAGTCGTTGTAGCTCTGACGCGCGTAGCTTACCTTGTTCTCGGTGTCCTCGAGCGTGGCCTGGAGCTGCATAAAGTTGGTGTTCGCCTTAAGGTCGGGATAGGCCTCGGCCACGGCAAAGAGCTGGCGCAGCGCACCGGTCAGCACATTGTCGGCTTCCATCTTGGCCTCGGGCGTGGTGGCGCTCACGGCGGCGTTGCGCGCGTTGACCACGGCAGCGAGCGTGTCCTGCTCGTGCCTGGCGTAGCCCTTGACGGTCTCGACCAGGTTGGGGATCAGGTCGTTGCGGCGCTGCAGCTGCGTGTCGATGTTCTGCCAGGCGTTATCGATGCGATTGCGCTTGGTGACCATGTTGTTGTAGATACCGGCGATGGCGCAGGCAATCACAACGACAACAACGATACCGATGATGACGGGAAGCATGATGTCTCCGTTTCGAATGGCAGCGGCGTCTTGCGCCAGCCGTCGTTGGTGTAACGAATCTAGTATACCCGCAACCCTTGGCGGTGCCGAACTTTCCGGTGAGCGTTATGTTTCAACCAAGGAGGGATGCCGGTATGGAACGGGTGGTACAGGTGTAAGATATGCGACAGATTAAGGAATGCTGTCTACACCTTGAGGATGGCGATACGGATGGACCTTCGCATCAAGAAAACCTATCGTGCCCTGTTCGATGCCTTTACCGAGCTTTTGGAAGAGCATCGCTTTGAGGATCTGACGGTTGCCATGCTCTGCGACCGGGCCCTGATTCGCCGCACGACGTTCTATAAGCATTTTCGCGACAAGAACGACTACTTCGCCTTCTATATCGATGAGCTCATGACGGGCTTGCCACAAAACCGGGCCGATACGGCGGGCGCGGAGTCGGTCGAAGACGTGCAAGTGCTTCGCCATGAGGTGTTCGCCGACGCCATGGATATGATTCTGGCACATGAGCAGCTCATGGATAACATCCTGGAGAGCAGCATGTCGGGCATGCTGACCAGCATGATTTGCGACCGCATTGCCCACTCCATTCGCGAGCGCGTGATGAGCACGCTTGACGAAGGCGCATTGGCTCCCGTGTCGCTCGAGACGACAGCGGAGTTTATCGCTGGCGGCATTATTCGACTGTTCACAAAATGGTGGGAATCGGGTCACGATCTTGAGCGTCGACCCGAGATAGCCGACGTGGTCGATGCGCTGTTCGAACGAACCATGACGCCGGTGAATCACTAAAAGTGGCGGAGAGAGGGGGATTCGAACCCCCGGAACGCTCTCGCGCTCAACGGTTTTCAAGACCGCCGCATTCAACCGCTCTGCCATCTCTCCATGAGTCGTAATGATAGCATCGTTTTGAATTTGCAACAGGGAAGGCGAGCGATGACGATCACCGAAATCGACGAGAAGTTCATGCGCGAGGCGCTGGCTGAGGCGCGCGCTGCCGCGGCGGTGGGCGAGGTGCCCATTGGTGCCGTGGTGGTGTGCGCGGGCGAGATCGTCGCACGGGCGCACAATCGGCGCGAGCTCGATCAGGACCCTTCGGCGCATGCTGAGTTTGCGGCGTTGTGTGCTGCCGCTCAGACGCTCGGCCGTTGGCGCCTTTCCGACTGCACCGTTTATGTGACGCTCGAGCCCTGCTGCATGTGCGCGGGCCTTATGGTCAACGCGCGCGTGGGGCGATGCGTGTATGGCGCGGCCGATGCCAAGGCGGGCGCGCTGGGCTCGCTATACGACCTCAATGCCGATTCGCGTCTGAATCATCGCTTTAATGTGACGGCCGGCGTGCTGGCAGACGAGTGCCGTGAAGTGCTGAGCAGCTATTTTGCCGGTTTGCGCGGTGGGGATGGTTGCGGCTGCGGCTGTGGGTCCGATCTTGAGGCGCATGCCGCTCATGCCGCGGCGTTGGTTGATGCCGACGGGGTTGCTGGTGCGGCGGTCGACTTTGGCCCTGTGCAGCGCCGACCGCGTCGCGTGCTACTGGCGATCGACTCCTTTAAGGGCAGCGTGTCGAGCGCGCAGGCAGAGTCGGCGGTTGCCGAGGGCGTGCGCCGCGTGTGGCCCGATGCCGAGGTGAGCGCGCTACCGCTGGCGGACGGCGGCGAGGGTACGCTCGATGCCGTTGCCGCGTGCGGCGGTGAGATTGTGACCTGCGAGGTCGCAGGGCCTCTGCGCGATCGCGTGTCCGCTCGGATGCTGGTGGATGGCGGGTGCGAATCGGTTGTCATCGAGATGGCCGAGGCCGCGGGCATGGGGTATTCGCCTTGCACGGAGTCGGCGGCGCTGATGGCCTCGACCTATGGTGTGGGCGAGCTCATGCTTCGGGCGGTCCGCACGGGGGCGAAGACTCTATATATTGGACTAGGCGGCAGCGCTACCAACGACGGCGGTACCGGCATGTTGCAGGCGTTGGGTGCGCGTGTGGTCGATGATCAGGGCTGCGATATTGCGCCGGGGCTCGCGGGCCTTGAGCGGGTGGCCGGTGTTGACCTGATGCCGGCGCTTCGAGCGCTGGAAGGCGCGCGCATCGTCGTGCTTTCCGATGTCGAGAATCCGCTCGTGGGGCGTCGTGGTGCGTTGGCGGTGTTTGGCGGGCAGAAGGGTCTACCGACGGGCGATGCCCAGGTGCTGAGCAGGTATGACAGTTGGATGGTCGGCTACGGTCGTCTGCTCGATGCGGCGATTGCCGAGGTGCGGGGCCAGGGCTTGCTGCGTGTGCCCGAGGGCGCGCGGACGTTTGGTTCGGTCCTTGGCGTGCCCGGCGCAGGTGCTGCAGGTGGCCTGGGGGCTGCACTGCTGGCGCTTGGTGCCGAGTTGCGTTCGGGTGTGGAGACCGTGCTCGACCTCGTCGGGTTCGACGAGCGCGTGCGCGATGTCGACCTGGTCATAACAGGCGAGGGCAATATGGACGAGCAGTCTGCCGCCGGCAAGGCGCCGGTGGGCGTGGCGCGTCGTGCCAAGCGATATGGCAAGCCGGTCACGGCCGTCGTTGGTGGCCGCGCCGACAACTTGGATGCGGTATACGAGCAGGGCATCGACCTGGTGCTGCCCATCTGCCGCAAGCCCATGCCCCTCGACCAAGCGCTCAAGGCTCAGGAGGCCACAACCAACCTCATTTGCGCCGGCGAAGCTGCTGCCCAAGCCTACGACCTCGCCCGCATCTAGAGCTCTTTCCAGCCAACCCTCAATAAGTTGCGGTGGAATAGCTCCTGTTTTTGCGGCTTGAGCAGCCAAACAGGAGCTATTCCACCGCAACTTCGAGAATGGCCATCCGAAGCTGGCTGGCTTGAGCCTCGAATCGGAGCGTTCGCCACAAAAGGTGGCTATCTACTACGTTCAACCGGGCATCCTTGACCATCTCGGAATTTGCGAAAATAAAACCGCAGGTAGACAGCTTGCTGATTATCGAAAAAGCTGGCTATGGTCGACCCCTACGGCCTAAACGTAGTAGATAGGCCCTTTTCGTGGCGCAACACCAGACCAGTCTTTTTGGGACGGGGCTATTTTGACTGCTTTTGCCAATCTGGTCGTCCGGGTAGTCAAAAGTAGTCAAAATAGCCCCGCCTCAAATTAGCTATCTTGCCGTGGCGGGCGGGAGCGGGTAAGATATACCGAGCGCCTAGCGCGTTCGATGGGTTCGGATGACGATATGTTCCGAATCTGGTCAGGTCCGGAAGGAAGCAGCCATAAGGAGCCTCTGTCGGGCATCCGAATCCATCGAGCGCACGGGCGCTTTTTGGTGCCGCGATTTGGCCCGGCCGGCGGCGAGATATTTGGTGTCTCGCTGGTCCTCGGCTGCGCCTGCGGGATCGCTCGACTACCAAATATCTCGCCGCCGGCCGGGCCACTTCGTCCAAAAATCACCCGTAAGGGCGCATTTATCTGAAGAATTGAATCCCGTGTTTTGTGCTGCTTGTTGGCGTTGCCTGGACATCGACCGTTATATGGGTCAAACCCCGGACCCCGTCGTCCAAAAATCACCCGTAAAGGCGCATTTATCTGAATTAAATCTATCCCTGGCGCTATGTTGTTCGCTGGTGTTGTCTGGGCATCGGTGGCTATGTGGTTCAAGGGACGGCGGCGTTGCCATCTGTTTTTACATGTAAAGAGGCCCGTTTCCCTGGTTGGGGAAACGGGCCTCTTTTGTTTCTGGGGTTGTAGATTGGCGAAGGTGATGTGCTCTGTCGGCTATTTTGAGTTCTTGATGCGGCGGGTGGCTGTGGCGGTTATTCCGAGTCCCATGGCGGCGATTCCTGCTAGTGCGATTGCGCTTGGTGTTGTGTCGCCTGTGTTTGCGAGTTTGTCGGCGTTCGAATTTGCTTTTTTGCCGCTGCTCGTGTTCGCTTGCTTGGTGGAACTCGACGGAGCGTCTTTGCCGGTCGCGGGCGAGCTGGCGGGCTGTGCCGTCTCGGTCGGCTGCGTCGAGCCGGAGGGTTTTGCCGTCTCGGCGGGGTTCGTTATCTCGGGCGAGGTGGCCTTGTCTGCTGCGGCTTTTGCCTCTTCGTATGCCTTGCAGGCGTCGTCATAGGCCGCTTGTGCCTTTTCCAAATCGCCGAGGAGCGCATTTCGCTTGGCTGTTTCCTCGTCGATGCAGGCTTTAGCTTTCTTCGCCTCACTTTCAAAGATATTAAACTGTCTTTCCTGGCTCTCGAGCCTACGCCGATATTGGTCAAGCTCCGTTTCACAAAGATCTTCTTGCGCTTTTGCCGCCATGATCTCACTGCGCAACTGCTTAATATGCTCCTTAATAGCTGTGCTGGGCTCCTCGTCGCCGAGTGCTTCAAGTGCCTTATCTAATTCTGCCTGAAGCTCGCTTACCCGGTTGTGGGCCTCATCGTATTTGGCTTGGGCTGCATCGACGTCCGCTTGCATGGCGGGAAGGGGTTCCTTCCATTCGGCGGCTTGCGCCACCATCTTGTCGTAGAGCTCTTGAGAAGCGGCAATGTCATCATCGATTCCCGCAATTACTTCGGGGCTTGCGGCAGCTTTTGCGGCTTCGAGGTTTTTGAGCGCTTCCTGCATGGCTGCATACGCTTTTTCTTTTTCGGCTACCGCATCTTTCGTCTGCAAGGCAACCGCATCGACGGGGGAGCTGGTTTCTGCCGCGATCGCCGTTACGGGGGCGATTCCCGCGGCAAGGGCCACGGAAAGGGCTATGCCCATGGTTGCTCGTCTTGCTCTTCTTGCGAGAATGTCGTTCATCTCGGCACCTCATTTCAAGGGTCGGCGGCTCAACTTGGTGGCACTAATCTAAGTATATCAGGCGATTGCCCCGCTCTTGAATCCCGCGAGAAATAACGAGCTGTTTACCCGTCTTTCCTCGTCTTTTGGGGTGGCAGTACTATCATGGTTCGAATTGAGTGTGAATGATGATAGGGAGCGCCTTTTTATGATTGAGTTGCTCAGGCGTTTTGGTGGTAAGTTTCGCCGGTATATGGTGATTGGCCCTGCGTGCAAGTTGATCGAAGTGATCTTTGACCTGCTGACGCCGCTGGTGATTGCGCAGATGATCGACAAGGGCATTGGCGCGCACGATGTGAACGCCGTCGTCCACTACGGTATGCTGCTTGGCGCCATGGCTGTGATCGGCATCTCGTTTACGCTCGTCTGTCAAAAGATGGCGGCGCTCACCTCGCAGGGCATGGGCACCGATATTCGCGGCGCGCTCTACGAGCACATCAATAAGCTGAGCTATGCCGAGCTCGATCGCTTTGGCACGCCGTCGCTCATCACGCGCATCACCAACGACGTCAACCAGGTGCAGCTGGCCGTGGCGCTGGGCGTGCGCATGCTTATCCGCTGGCCCTTCCTGGCGGTGGGCTCCATGGTCGCGGCGCTTGCCATCGACCTCAAGCTCGGCATCATCTTTTTGATTTGCACGCCCGCCATCGGCCTGGTGTTTTGGTTTGTCATGGCGCGCTGCATCCCGTACTACAAACAGCTGCAGGCAAAGCTCGACCGCATCGCGCTTATCTGCCGCGAGGGGCTTTCGGGCGCTCGCGTGGTCCGCGCGTTTGTGCGCGAGGGCCACGAGCGTGAGCGTTTTGCTCAGGCTGCCGATGACCAGGCCAATACTGCCATCGCGGTCGGCAAGCTCTCGTCGATTCTCAACCCCGTCACGTTTTTGGTGATGAATCTGGGCGTGTGCGCCATCCTGTGGGTGGGCGGCATCCAGGTCAACGCGGGCGAGCTCACGCAGGGCCAGGTCATGGCGTTCGTCAACTACATGACGCAGACCCTCACCTCCATCGTGTACGTTGCCAACCTGGTCGTGGTCTTTACCAAGGCAAGTGCCAGCGCGTCGCGTATCAACGAGGTGCTCAACTGCGCGCCGAGTATCACCGACGACGGCAACGAGCCGGTCGCCCTGCCCAAGCCGAGCGCGATGGGCAACGCCGCTCCGGTCCCCGCGCTGAGCTTGAGCCATGCGAGCTTCTCCTTTGGCGCGGGTGCGGCCAACGCCGTGAACGACGTGACCCTCGAGCTGCCGCTGGGCAAAACGCTCGGCATTATCGGCGGTACGGGCAGCGGCAAGTCGACGCTCGTCTCGCTCATCCCGCGCTTGTACGATGCGGGTGTCGGCAGCGTGAACGTGATGGGTGCCGACGTGCGCTCTTGGCCGCTCGACCAGCTGCGCCATGTGGTCGCGACCGTTCCGCAGCGCGCGTCGCTGGTGAGTGGCACGATCCGCAGTAACCTGACCTGGCGCGATGAGGCGGCGACCGACGAGGAGCTCTGGGCGGCGCTCGATATGGCACAGGCCAGCGAGTTCGTGCGCAACAAGCCGCAGGGGCTTGACGCCCCGGTCGAGGCGGGCGGTAAGAACTTCAGCGGCGGTCAGCGCCAGCGCCTGACCATTGCGCGCGCCCTGGTGGGCTCGCCGCAGATTTTGATCATGGACGACTCCGCCTCGGCGCTCGACTTTAAGACCGACGCGGCGCTTCGCCACGCCATTCGCGAACGCAGCGTGCGCGGTGCTGCCGAGGGCGGGCTGCCGCTGACCACGGTGATCGTGAGCCAGCGCGTCTCGACCGTGCGCGACGCCGACATGATCTGCGTGCTCGACCACGGCTCGGTCGCGGGCCTGGGCACGCATGACGAGCTGTACGCAAACTGCCAGCTCTACCGCGAGATCTGCCAGTCGCAGCTTCGCCGCGAGGAGCTCGAGGGCCAGCAGGGGAGCGCGGCGGCCGCGTCCGCCCCAGGCGCCGCGTCCGCCCCGACCGTCCCCGCGTCCGCTTGCGCAAAGGAGGGCTGCTAGATGAATCCGTATACTTCCTCCGGCTCGGTCGCCACGATGACGGCCAATGTCTCCGGCAACGATAGCCTCAACGACCTGGGCGACGGCCCGCGCCAGCCCGGCGACCCCGAGCGCTATCCCGTGGGCGCGGTGACCCGTCGCCTGATGGGCTACGTGCGTCCGCATCGCATTTCGTTTGCGGCGTCGTTTGTGAGCGCCGCCATCTCGGTGATCTTGCAGCTCTACACGCCCATCCTCATCGGCGAGGGCATCGACCTTATCGTTGCCGCCGGACGGGTGGACTTTGACGCGCTGCTGCCGCTCGTCACCAAGCTCGCGCTGGTCGTGGTGGGTGCCGCGGCCTTCCAGTGGCTGCAGGGCTATTGCGTCAACCGCCTGTCCTACGAGGCGGTGCGCGACATGCGCGTGGAGGCCAGCGACAAGCTCAGCCGCATGCCGCTCAGCTTTATCGACAGCCATGCCCACGGCGACCTTATGAGCCGCGTGGTCAACGACGTCGACCAGGTGGGCGACGGCCTGCTGCAGGGCTTTACCCAGCTCTTTACCGGCGTCATCACCATCGTGGGCACGCTCGCGTTTATGCTGTCCATCAACCTGACCATGACGCTCGTGGTGGTGCTCGTCACGCCGCTTTCCATCTTTGCGGCCGGCGCCATCGCCAAGCTCTCCAACAAGAGCTTTACGGCTCAGCAGCGCATTCAGGGACAGCTGGGCGGTCATATCGAGGAGTATGTGGGCGAGCAAAAGCTTGTGGATGCGTTTGCCTACGGCCCAAATGCGCAGCAGCGCTTCGATGCCCTCAACGCCGAGCTCTATACGGCGGGCGAGCGCGCACAGTTTATGGGTTCGCTCTCAAACCCCGGCACGCGCTTTATCAACAACATCATCTACGCTGTGGTGGCCGTGATCGGCTGCGTGGGCGTGATCACGGGCGTGCCCGCGGCGCTCACGGTGGGCGGCGTGCAGATCTTCCTGTCCTACGCCAACCAGTACACCAAGCCGTTCAACGAGGTCACGAACGTCATCACGCAGATCCAAACCGCGTATGCCTCGGCGCGGCGCATGTTTGCGCTGCTCGACGCGCGCGAGCAGGAGCCCGACGCTGTGGATGCCGTTGAACTCACGGCCCCGAAGGGCGAGGTTTCGTTTGAGCATGTGGACTTTAGCTACGTGCCCGACCGCAAGCTGCTGCAGGACATCTGCATCGATGCCAAACCCGGCATGCGCTTTGCCCTGGTCGGTCCCACGGGCTGCGGCAAGACGACGCTCATCAACCTGCTGCTGCGCTTTTACGATATCGATGCCGGGCGCATCGTGGTCGACGGTCGCTCCTCGCGCGACTACACGCGTGAGAGCCTGCGCCGCGCCTTTGGCATGGTGCTGCAGGACACCTGGCTGTTCGAGGGCACGGTGGCCCAGAACATTGCCTACGGTTGTCCCGACGTCACGCGCGAGCAGATTATCGAGGCGGCCAAGCGCGCGCACGCGCACAAGTTTATCGTGCAGCTGCCGCAGGGCTACGACACGGTGATCGGCGAGGACGGCGGCACGTTTAGCCAGGGCCAAAAGCAGCTGCTGTGCATCGCGCGCGTCATGCTTACCGACCCGGCGATTCTGCTGCTGGACGAGGCGACCTCGAGCATCGACACCCGCACCGAGCTGCAGGTTCAGGCGGCATTCGACGAGCTCATGGCCGGCCGCACGAGCTTTGTCGTGGCGCACCGCCTGTCGACGATCCGTAACGCCGACTGCATCCTGGTCATGCGAGACGGCGAGATTATCGAGCGCGGCACGCACGACGAACTGCTCGCGGCAGGCGGCTTCTACGCCGAGCTCTACCGCAGCCAGTTTGCCCAGTGAGAGCGGCCGATTAGCGGCTGATGGTTTACATCTGCGTCGTTAGTACTAAGATATTCATCTAATAAATTGCATTAGTGGCTTTAGTTTTGGGGGAAACGAGGCAACGTGACTATGACATGCTCTTTGGTGGTTAACAGCAAGAGCGGTAATACCAGGATGGTTTCGGGCGCGATCAAGCGCGCTCTGCAGGCTGCGGGCGTTGAGTTTGTCCACGCCGCGGCGTTGAGTGACGATGCGGACGCAGATCAGGTTGCGCGCGAGGCGCAGGGCGCCTGCGCGGCCGACACGGTGCTCGTCGGTTTTTGGTGCGACAAGGGCGCATGCACGCCTTCGGTCGCGGCGTTGCTCTCCGCTCTGCACGGCAAGTGCGTTTTCCTCTTTGGTACCTGCGGTTTTGGCGCCGACCAGAGCTATTATCAGCAGATTATCGATCGCGTGACCTCCAATTTGGCCGATGACGCCGAGCTTGCGGGCTGGGCCATGTGCCAGGGCAAGATGGGCCCCGCGGTCAAGCAACGCTACGAGGCCATGCTCGAGCAAGATCCCGACAACGCCCGCTTTAAGATGCTGCTTGACAACTGGGTTGCCGCAAAGGATCACCCCACCAAGGAGGATCTGGACAACATGGCTGCGGCCGCCAAAAAGGCCGTGCTGGGGGAGTAGCTCCCATCACTGACGGCGGTCGGTCCATCTTTCTAAATGTAACGTCCTCCCGGGCGTCGGGGCACGAAGTTCCCCGCTCTACAGTCCTGCGCAAGACGAAGGCCACAT
>CAKUGY010000014.1 GCA_934654835.1 uncultured Collinsella sp. | reverse complement strand
GGCGTAGCGGAATAGCCTTAGACGCAAGGGGCGCTGACGCGGCCCTCCCTCTTACACCACAAAATTTCGCGCGATCGAGCAGTCGAAGGCGTCTGCCACGAAACTGGCCCATCTACTACGTTTGACCCAATACCCCTGACCATACCCACGTTTTCCGAAAAATCGCAGGCGTTTTACCTGCGGTTTTGTTTTTGGGTTATTCGCCATGGTTGGGGGTAGCCGCCTAAACGTAGTAGATAGGCCCATTTCGTGGCGGGCGGGTCACGCGAACGCCCTCGCAAGCCTAAAATGGTCCGTTTTCCTCCGTCCCTGGGGGATCAGGGGCTGGTACTGGTATGGTGGCATTTCAAAAGTATGCCGGATTACTACGATGAAAACGGGGCCCCCGACCACACCCACCTTTTTCGAAAAATCGCAAGTCGTCTACCTGCGGTTTTATTTTCGGGGATTGCGGCGTGGTCGAGGGTTGGCGATTTGTCGTAGTAAACCGGCATAGTTTTGTTTGCGGTAGCCCAAACGCGCGTTCACGCGCGGGGCCGGCGGGGCATTTTTGCCCCGCCGGCCCCTATTCCAGCGCTATACCAGTCCCATTCCGGCGCTATTCCGGCTTGGTTTCTACCGTGGGAGTCTTGTCCGCCGCGACTGGGGTGCGGGCGGTGTCCATAGTCAGGCAGTGCTTGGGGCAGCTTTCGATGCACTCGCCGCACACCACACAGGCATACGGGTCGATCGACCAGGTGCCGCCCTTGCGATTGACCGCGAGTGCGCCCGCCGGGCAGCGACGCGCGCACATGCCGCAGCAAATGCACACGTCCATGTCATTGACGATATGCCCACGCAGGCGCTCGGGCGCTGCGAGCTCCTCCTGCGGATAGCACACCGTGACCGGCTGCTTGACCATAGAACCCAAGGCCGTCTTGGCAAATGTCAGTAAACTCATGCCGCGCCTACCTTTCCGTGCAGCTAATGCAGGGGTCGATGGTCAGGATAATCATGGGCACGTTGGCGATGAGCACGCCCTGCAGCGCGTGCGTCAGACCCGCCAGGTTCTGCGACGTCGGCGTGCGCACTCGGAAACGGTCCAGGTTCTTGGTGCCGTTGCCGCGCACATAGTAGTACGCCTCGCCGCGCGGCTGCTCAATCACAACCTCGCCGCGCGCGCCGTCGGCAGGCGTGAGCTTGGTGCGCCCACCGATACCGTCGTGCGGAATCTTGCCCACAAGCTCCTTGATGATATCCATGGCCTGCGTGACCTCGGCGCAACGCACCTGGCAGCGGGCATAGCAGTCGCCGTCGGTAGCGACAATCGGCTCAAACGCGGCAAGATCCGCGTAGGCACCGTCACCAAACATGCGCACATCGTAGTCCACGCCCGAGGCACGACCGAACGGGCCGACCATCGAAAGATCCAGCGCGTCCTTCTTGCCGATCACGCCCACGCCATGCAGGCGCTCGCCGCAGCTGTCGTCATCCAAAAACGTATGCACCAGCGCCTCGTAATCGGGGCGCATGGCATCGAGCGTCTGAACGATACCCGCCAGCTCGGAGTCCTCGATGTCATGCTTAAGGCCGCCGATCTCGTTGATCGACAGAATCACGCGACCGCCGCAGGTGCTCTCAAAGATCTTGAGAATCTGCTCGCGCAGGGTCCACGAACGATAGAACAGTGCCTCAAAGCCAAAGGCATCGGCGAGCAGGCCCAGCCACAGCAGGTGCGAGTGAATACGCGAAAGCTCGTGCAAAATGGTGCGGATATACTGCACGCGGCTGGGTACCTCGATGTCGAGCATGCGCTCGCAGGCACTGGCATAGCCGTAGCTGTGGCCCACGGCGCAGATACCGCAGATGCGCTCGGCGATGTAGCCAAACTGATGCATGTCACGCTTTTCGGTAAGCTTCTCGAGTCCGCGGTGCACAAAACCGATCTGAGGAATTGCCTCGATCACGCGGTCGTCCTCGAGTACCAGATCCAGGTGAAGCGGCTCGGGCAGCACCGGGTGCTGCGGGCCAAACGGAATAACGGAGCGATGTGCCATGGACCCTACGCCTCCTTTTTCTGCTTGTCGCGGGCGGCCTTGGCGGCAAGCGCCGCGCGGACCTTGGCCGCTTTCTCGGGATCCATGGCAGCGAGCTTTACCTCCATCTCGGCGGCTTTGAGCGCGGCCTTGGCGGCGGCCTCGTCATGCTGATCATCGGAGCCGGCAGGTGCGGCAGGCTTGGCGGACGCAGCGCTCGCGGCACCCTCCCCCGCAGCCTCAGCAGCGGCGGCCTTCTCTGCCGCTGCCTTGCGCGCCTTTGCCTCGGCTGCGGCGCGGACCCTCATGGCCTTCTCGCGCGCGGCCTTCACCTCGGGCGTGATCACGCTCATGGGCTCGGCCGTCGAGACCTGGTAGAAAAAGCCGTTAAAGTCGACCTGCATGTCGGTGATGGCAAGACCGAACAGGTCGTGCGCCTCGTTCTCAAACGGGAACACCGCCGGATAGTACGAGCTGATGGACGGGATTTCCTGGTACTGGTCGATACCCTCGACCACCAGGTTCTCGAACGCATAGCTGCCGTCCTGTTTGATCTGCTCCTGGGCGGCGCGGACGTTGATAAACGTATAGACCAGGCGATACGAACCGTCGTCTACACAGCGCTCGGCGTGCATCTGCACAAAGCGCGCGCCGGCACCCTTGAGTGCCTGAACATGCGACAGCAGCGCATCAAGCTTGACGGTGGTATAGATTGCCTTTTGCATTACTCGGCCTCCTTTGCAGCGGCGGGCGCGGCGGCAGCAGCGGCGGGCGCGTCGTCAGCGGCGCCTGCATCGGCCCCATCGCCAGCCCCCACAGCCACAAACCCGTCCTCGCCCAGCTCAACGCCACCGTCCCAGGTAACGGCGCCGCCCACGGTAAGCGGGTCACCCCCAGCACGCATCACGGCCTCCTTCTGATCCAGGATGCCGCACGCCTCCACAATGGCATCGATCACGGTCTCGGGGCGAATGGCGCACCCGGGCGCGTACACGTCCACGGGAATCGCGCGGTCCACGCCGCCGATCACGTTGTAGGCATCGCGGAACACGCCGCCCGAGCACGCGCAAATGCCGCACGCCACCACGCACTTGGGCTCGAGCATCTGGTTGTAGATCTGGCGCACGACGGGCAGATTCTGCGCGTTGACCGAACCCGTCACCAAAAAGATATCCGCATGCTTGGGGTTACCGGTGTTGACCACACCAAAGCGCTCCGCATCGAAAAGCGGCGTGAGCGAGGCCAGCACCTCGATATCGCATCCGTTGCAGCTCGAGCCGTCGTAATGAATAACCCACGGCGAGCGCGACATTTTATGATCCATGGATGCCGCCTCCTAAATAAACACGTCGACGAGGATGGGCATAAGGTTGAGCAGACCAAACACCAGCGCCACGCCCCAGCCGAGCTTAAAGCAGCTGCGCCAGGTGCTGCGGGCGAAGGTGTTATCGATCAGCACCTCGACAAAATACGTCGCGGCCATCACGACCAGGGCAACTATCCAGCTCACCGGGTTGTCCCAGACAAAGAACATGCCCACCCACATCAAAAACAGCACGGTCTCGCACCAGTGCATGAGGGTCATCTTTGCCAGCGTGCCGCCGCTCATCTCGGTGGCGATACCCTGGACGATCTCCTGATGCGCGTGATGCGAGTACGAAAGGTCGAACGGCGACTTGCGCAGTTTGATGGTGAGTACCGCAAGCAGCGCGAGGAAAATGGGCGCACTGTACACGATGATGGGGGCCGCCTGCCCGGTTACGGCGATGGAGTCGAAGCTGTCGGTGGCGAGATACAGGCCCACGCTCATCAGCAGGACGGCGGGCTCGTAACTCATAACCTGCAGCAGCTCGCGGTCGGCACCGACCTGCGCAAACGGGCTTTGCGTCGAGGCGGACGCCAACACCACAAAGATCGCGGCGAGCGTCACCATAAAAGCGCACAGCAGCGTGTTGGAGCCCGACACAAAGATGCCGCCGCCCACCACGGTAAAGATGAGCGCGCATGCCATATAGGTATCGTCCATGGTGTTTACGCTGGCAGGAGCCTTGCGCAGCAGCTTGGCAACGTCGTAGAACGGCTGCAGCAGGCGCGGGCCCACACGGCCCTGCATGCGGGCCGAAAGCTTACGGTCCAGACCGTCAATCAAACCGCCCACAAACGGCGCGATCAGGGCAAACGCCACGGTGCCAATAAAAATGCCCACGACGCCCGAGCCTTCGAAATACTTACCGCGCAACACCGAGGGCGCGCTCATGGCAAGCCGCTCGGGTCCAATCCACGCGCAGCACAGCAACGCAAACAGAATGATGGCGCAGCACACGACGCTGCCCGCGGGACCAAGGCGCTTCTCGCCAAGGGCATCCTCCAGGTACCAGTTGCGCTTCTCGGCCTTAACCTCGTGGCCCATCGAGCCGCGGAAATGACGGTAGCTCTCGGTCCCCACACCCGAAAGGTACACGTTGACGTGCGGCTTGTTGCTCACGCGGAACGAGGTCAACAGCACCACGGCGATAAACGCCACGATGACCACCATCAGATACATGGCGTCCTTGCCAATAACGTGCGGCACGCGGCCAAACACCATGGCCAGATAGGGCGACACCAGGCCGCTCGAGATGAGCGGGAACGCCACGCAGCACAGCACCAGCAGGGCGGCGATGGTATTGAGCGCCGTCCACTCGGACTTGTGGACATTGCCCTCCACGTTTTGGGCCGTGGGGTCGACGCCCGAAAGCTTGGCGAGCCACTTACCCCAGAAGAAGAACGTCGCGGCCGAGCCAAAGGCCAGCACCATGATCATGAGCACGTTGCCGGTCTGCGCGAACGCCACCAGGGCGCCCCACTTGGACACGAGCATGCCAAACGGCGCCACGAACATGCCCATGATGCCCAGCATCATCAGGCGCGTCAGGTGCGGCATGCGGCTGAACATGCCGTCCATGTCCTCGATATTGCGGCTGCCGATATGATGCTCGGCCGTGCCCACGCACAGGAACAGCAGCGACTTGGCAACCGTGTGGAACAGGATCAGGAAGATGGCGGCCCACACGGCCTCGGGCGCGCCGACACCCAGGCAGGCGCTGATGAGGCCCAGGTTGGAGATGGTGGAGTACGCGAGCACGCGCTTGGCGTTGCTCTGCGAGATGGCCATGAGGGCGGCCAGCAAAAACGTGATGGCACCCACGCTTGTGACCATAAAGCCCGTCACGGGATAGGTGGCATAGAGCGGGCTGAGCTTGACTATCAGGAACACGCCGGCCTTGACCATGGTGGACGAGTGCAGCAGGGCGCTCGTGGGAGTGGGAGCGACCATAGCACCGAGCAGCCAGGTATGGAACGGCATCTGCGCGGCCTTGGTAAGGGCAGCGAGCGACAGCAGAACGACCGGCATCACCAGCAGCGCGGACTGCGCGGTGCCGGCGCCGGAAAGCTCGATCATGCCCGAGATGGTCAGCGGCATGCCGTTAACGTGCAGGTACATGAGTCCGGCCAAAAACGCGATGCCGCCCAACATGTTGAGGATGATCTGGGTAAAGGCGTTTTTGATGGCCTCGGGCGTGCGCGTGTAGCCAATCATGAGGAACGAGCACACGGTGGTGATTTCCCAACCGCAGAACAGCCACTCCAGGTTGTCGCTCGTCACGATGACGAACATGGCCGAGAGGAACAGGAACATAAGCGCCAGGAACTGCGGGCGACGGTCGGGCGCGGTCTGCCCGCGCAGCGCGGCCTCGTGCTCATCGTGCGCTTGGAAGTCCTTCATGTAGCCCAGGGCATACACACAGATGAGGCTGCCGACGATGCCGACGGCGAGGACCATGATCACGCTCATGTAGTCCAGGTAGAGAGGCGTAGCGGTGACGACCTCGACCGCAGGCAACGCCATGGCCGCAAAGACGGACGAGCCCACCAGCTGGACTATGCCGAGCACCGTGGCGAGCGTGCTCTTAAATTTGCGCGCGTTGTACAGGATGACGTCGCACAAGATCACGTCGATGGCGGAGATGATGATCGAGAGCGTAGACGAGGTGCCGGGGGCAACCTCAAAGCTCTGCGGACCCGTGCCAAAAAACATGACGGCGACTACAACCGTCACCGCCATAATAATGCCGGAGCCTATGAGCCCTACCGCATCGCGGGCGCGGTCACCGCGCGCGAGCAGCATGCCCAGCGCCGGTACCAGCGGAAACAGGGTAAGGAAATACAGTAGCGTCATACCATCACTCCCCCATGCTAAAACGCTTAATCAACAACACGTTATAGCGCAAATTGGGAGGCACGGTGATGGGTTTTCGGTCAACTGTGGAGCTTTGGACGTGCGGGGTAAGAGGTCTGTCCGGATGGGAGTAAAAGGCGGACCGGACTTATCGCGGCGGAAAACTCCAAATGCCGCCACGCGCTGTTTTTGGTCGCTTTGGATGAGCCTCGCCATGCCGGCACGGCAAGAAAAATGCGCCCCTGTGGGCGCACCATCTCGCTCGCTATTCCGCCTGCTTGACGCGCGGTTTGCGACCGCGCGGCTTATCGACCAGCGCGTCCGCGCCGCCGTCGCGATACTGGCGGCACCACGCCTTGACCGAAGACTCGCTGGGAATCTTGTGCTTGATCATGGCTTCACGGACCGTTAAGCCGTTTTCCAGGCGGTCCTTAACCACGGCGAGCTTAACCTCGTACGAATATGTGTGATGACGAGTGCCTGCGTTGAGTACGGCCTCGGCGCCGCCCACGGCATATGCGCGGGCCCACTGACGAGCCGTGGCCTGGGGAATGCCAAGCTCCGCGGCGAGGGCGCGATGGCCAACCCCCTCTTGGAGGATCTCGACGGCGCGCTGCCTAACCTCGGGCGCATGCGTACGAGTCCTAGTTGCTTCTGACATACCTGCCACTTCTTAGCCTTAAACGTTAAACTGTTTTCTTACGTGCATGTTAGATAGTAGCATTTTGCTGTTTGCGCGTAACAGATAATTGAAAATAGCAACAGCGGTATCTGGACATTTGCCATTAATTTGCGACCCTTCTTTAACTTTTATTTGCGCAGCTAGTGAGCTCGCAGCTAGATGGCGAAGGTATACCAACCAGATTGGTTTCTTTTTGTTTGACTTGGCGTGATTTGCGCAATTATTAACCCCACGCCGCTCCTTACTTCAACTTTCCAGCTTTCCACTTAACATTCCAGCTTTCCACCCCAGGTGTTAAGTTAAGTGGAAGGTTGGGAAGCAGAGAGACCCTGAGCAAGAAAAGGGGCAGCAACTGGATGATTGCCACCCCTTCATGGGATTAGTTGGCCTGAGTCTCGTGAGGGATACCCCCAGTGTTGATGCGCGCTAACGTGTACGTCACGTAGTCAGAGTTCGCATAGCCAGCGAGGTTGCTGACATTTACCGGCCTGTCGTCGACACCACCGCCGGACATCTGAGCCGTAAGCACCAAGCGGTAGTTGGCGTAGGTCTTGGCCTGCCCAGTCTTCTCAACGTCCGTGTTCACCTTAACGCGGAAGGCGTGTTTAAAGGCAAGACTGTTGCCGTCACGCGTCTTGAACTTCCCGCCCGCGGGCTTGGTGTCGGTGAATACGTAGCTGTTGCCGGCATCGTGTACATCGTCCGTGTCCAGCTGGTCACTTCCGAGCACTGTGATATAGTTGCCGATTCCATCGACTTCCCTATACAAGCCATCGACCTGGCGCTTCTGCAAGCTCAACGTGTACGTCACCGTATCGGCGCTGGAAATCATGGCATCGGCACCCGCGAGCTTGGAGAAATCATACGTTCCCACCAGCGCGATCTCGCCGTCGGCGGACTTGAGATCATCGATGTTGATGCCCAGCTGCGACCTCTTGGAAGCCTCGAGCGCAATAGTCGAGGAACCAACGTTCGTGCGGTAGTAACCAGCGCCGCCATCGTTATATGCCGAGTTGCTACTGGTGCTGAGCGTTTCGGCATGCGTAGAGAGGTACGCACGGTAGTTGGGCTTCGTGTACTTATCGTTGCCGTTATTCTGCGAAGCGATAATACCCGCCTGGCACGCGAGCTCCGTCATGGTAAGGTTCGCCTTCATGGTGATGGTGAACTGACTGCCATGTTCCTTGGCTTTCTCGCGAATGCCAGAAAGATCGATTGCCGCACCACTCACCGGGTCGGCCAGTGTTAGCTTCATGTCCTTACCATCCGCAGCCCATGTGGCAGCAGTAGCGCAAGGAACCGCAGCAGTGGTCTCCCTCCACTTCCAGACAGTCTTATCGCTCTCGGTTGAGACATACGGAGCATAGTACTTGCCCCCCACTGTCACGTAGAACGAATACGTGCCCTGGGTTCCGGTCGGGTAGCCATGCGCACCTGCGGCATTGCTGCCCTCGTAGTTTACGAGTGAAGAATCCAGCTGGTAGTACAGAGCATCGGAGCTCGTGTACTCCTGCTCGCCGAACGTAATGGTGTCGCTCACGTCCATATTTAGCGGATAGGTCGCACCTTTCACGGTCATCTGATTGATTCCCGATATGTTGTCCACCAAATTGTGCTGGAAGTTCGTAGCAACGCTGTACGTCGAGGCGGTGTTCTCGTGCGAATCCTTCGTCGCATCTTTATTACGAAGCGTGTAATTAAGATGCGTGTTCACACTTGTCATGACCGACGTGCCGGTATATCCATTGACGCTGGTCGAACCCTTGGGCGTGCGAACAACAAGATAGAAGCTCTCGCTCTTGGGCTGCTCGTTAGACCCCTTCGTGGGAACAGTCAGGTTGTAGAACGAACCCTCTTCATCCGAATCGGTCTTTAGGCGGTAATAGTCGTTGCCGATTTTCACGCCAGCAATGCCAACCAGCTCAGCTTCGGTCTTCTTGTCCTTCTCCGCATCGGTCAGCTTAACCCATGCGCCGCCATCCGCTTCTGCCGCCGTCGCGCCCATGGTCTCGCTGAGCCACTGCTCCGTATAGTGACTTCCGGTTGAGTCCTCAAAGTCCGTCAGCGCAACCGATGTGCAGAATCCGCCCTCGGGCACCGTATAGTGATATTCCTTATTATTGTGCGCCGTGTCCACGAGCGTCAGTTGCGTGCCCGCGGGCAACGCTCCCTTTGCTCCACCGAACTCAATGCGTTTGTTAAGCGGCTTCATGTCGCCGCCGCTCGCCAGGTGCGTATTCCAGCCATACTCCGTCTCCTGGGCATACGCCTTGTTGTACGTCCAGGTAAGATAGCCCGTCATGGTCTCGCCGCTGCTAATGAGCACGTGCTTGTCGTACTTGGTGCTGTAGTCGCCGCTGCTGAAGTTCGAGCCCTCGGAATACGTTGCCGTAAAGTTGATCTCGAGCACGCGCTTGACGATGATGGGCACCATAACCCTGTAGCTCTGGCCAGCCTCGGTAAAGGTGACGGTGAGCAGGTTAAAGCGACCCTTGCCGTTATCCCAGTTAGTGTTTGCGCTGATCGACAAAAATGAGCCGCTGCCCTTAATGTCGAGCGCCTTGTCGGTCACATCGGATTGCTTTACAAAGACACCGTTCTCGAGCTGGAACACGTCGACCGTTGCCGAAACGTGCGATCCGTCCGCATTCAGGCGCAGCGCATCCGAATAGCCACCGTTGGTAACAATGTTGAGATAATCCTTAACAGTATCCGAGTCATTGCCCGACAGAACAAGAACGCTGGGGTTGGCATCCGTCTTTGTAGCATCCGTATCATTGTTTGCATTGAACTCGCCGGCGCTGGAAGGCGAGTAGTTCCAGTGATTGTCTCCATCGAAGTTGGTGTAGACGTAGTGTTTGCTACCGCCTTTCTCCGCATCGGTCTTAATAGTCGATGTGCCAGAAACGTTGACGCCGTCGCCAAAGAGATAGCGCGTCTGCCCGGTTTCATCAGTGGCGGTCTTGACCGAAAGAGCGTTCTCCGGGACTGGGCTCGTAGTCACATATGGAGCAACGGCGGCCGTCGTGCTGTCAGCCGCATCGGCGTTGTACAGCGCCTTGTCCGGCACCGTAAGCATGTCATTGTAGTCACCAAACGCGACATACGACTTATTATTGACTTCGCCGATCTTGCTACTGTCGCTTGCACGGATCAACGCAGGCGTTGCCGCGTTCGTTTGACCCTCAGCGAGCTTTACAGACAAACCGGCGGCACATAGCTCGTAGCCATCCAGCTTGCTCGCATCGACACTGCCAACCAGAATGCCTTGCTGGTCCTTATTTTTGAACGTATTACCATCAAGCAGCACGTTGGCAAGATGGTACTTGCCCCTACTCTCTCCCGAGATGCAACCGGAAGAGGCCTGCGAGAATGCACTGGAAGCAATCTTGGAATTTGTAACGTTCACATTGATGGCTCTATCCACCAAACCGAACAAGCCACCGGCGCACTGGCTATCAAAAGAAAGGCCATCGACCGCAATAGCGTTGCAAGAAATATCAAAATCACTTGTAAAGTTACCTACCAGGCCGCCCGTCCACTTGCCCTTGGCTGCGATATGCAGCCCGCTGAAGGTACAGTTGTCGAACCAATAGGAGCTGTTTTTACTAATTATGAAACCAATGCAGCCGCCAATGTTATTGAGACCGTTGCTACCGTCGGCATTGCTGCCGATAAAGCGCTCGCCTTCGGTTGAGGCTATCGATAGGTTATATATCGAGTTTTTACCGTAATCAGCTCTGCCAATAAAACCACCGGCACCCGGCAGCTTCCCTAAGTTCGAAATGGGGGATTCAACGGTAACGTTAGAGATTTTCGCCACGCCGGTCGTTTCAACCGTGTTCGTTCCCAACTTCGTATTAACCGATATGCTGCACTGGGTCCATCCGAACACACCACCGACGCAAACGCCCGTATCGCCCGGACCCGTCGCTTTTACACTAGATTTAGAAGCGATCGCCTTTTGATCTGCTTCCGTCTTCCAAACACCGCAAGACGAACTTTCGCCAACTTTTCCAACATATCCACCAACATTGCACCCACCGATAACTTCCATACCGGTATAAGAGCAATCGTACAGTTTGACCGGAGATGCCACCCCGCTCTTCTCGATTATCTCCGACGTCGAGGTGGTCGCCTTAGCTCTACTGCAATATCCGGAGCTGCCCAACAGTCCACCGACGTTTTTGGCACCGGCAACCTTACAGCCATCCATGGTCACCTTGCGGTATTCGCCAGAAACGCTGCCGTCATTGTTTGCCGCCACGCCCGCCAACAGGCCAACGCCGACCTCGTTGCCAGCCTGACCGTCGACAATCGCGCCATTCGTATCTTTGATAGTTAATTCAACGTCGCAGTCCGCGAAGTTCAGGTCCTTGACCATACCATCGCCGTTGCTGTCCGAAACGTTCTTCGAAGTAAACGAAACCGTACTAAACAGGGCACCAACGCCGGCGACCTTATAATCGTCGTCTTTATACTCCGTGACCCCATATACCGTATTGTCTTTTTTGCTACCGACCTTAATCGTTGCGCCGTTGCCGTTGATGCATGCAACGAGCGGCACGATGCGATCGCGGTCGGCGCCCTTGCTGGATGCGCATGCATTTGAGACATAGCGTCCCGAGAGACCCGTAAAGCCCCTCCCATAGCTGGTCATATCGTACGTTACGTTCGATGCCAGTTGCAGCTCAACGCCCAACGATGTGCAGAGCGATCCCGTCGCAGCATCGGCATAGCTATTAACCAGGTATGGCAAATTCAGACCATCGGCTGTGAAACCAGGGGCCGTTTGGTCATCGGCAATTGACCGCTTAAAGTCATCGCCAGCAGAGGCAGGGTTTCCCACATGCTCATACGCGGCGTTGCGAACCTTACCGTATCGCGCGTTGCCGAACTTATAGGAGGCATTCGTATCGTACGCACCCGCCTCGTAAGCCAACGAAACGCCACCCGATGCAGCACCCGAATTAATGATGGCCGAAAGCACCAGCAGCCCCTGCGCACTTGTCGGCGTAACCCGAGCGACCGTGCTGCCACTTGCCGCCGTAGCGGTAACGCAGGGCATACCTTTCTTCTCAAGCATATTAATCTTGTAGTTAGCGTCACCGCTATCAACGGCGCGGCCCTCGCTGAACGCATAACCATCGATCACGCGACCAACGTAGGGATTGTCGTACAGCTGGAAGTTGCCGCCGCCTTCCGCAACGGGCTTGAACTTTTCCTTTGTGCCGCCACGCCATGAATCGCCCGTATTGCGGAAAATCACGCCGCCGCCAGCAATAGCACCAACGTAACCGCCGATGGGGACAAGATGTGACTTGTCACCACTGCCCGTGACGGTAAATCCCGTTGTAGGGTCTTCGGCCGTCGTCCCATTTACGACCACGCCATCGATAATGTTATCGCCACCAAGGATGCAGCCAATTGCACCGCCAAAAAACGCCGTCGGAGCGCCGTCGGCGTCCTTAGCAGAATAGGCGATGGTCGCTTGCGCATTCACATAGCGAATATTAAGATTGCGCACCACGCTGCCATAGCTATAGGGAATGAGCCCGCGAAGCTCGCCCTTGTTGTTTTCAATCTCAATTGTTGCAGTCGAGTTGCCTAGGTCACCAACGATAACGCCACGGAACGGATTGGCCTTGTTGCCAAATCCGCCAAACGAAGCCGCGTCAATGGTTATCTTGTTGTCCTTGGCAGGCTCAATGCTGTAATACGCACTCTGCACATAGCGGTGCATGGTTTCGTCGCTCAGCGTCTGCGAGGGATCAGTCGTTGCATCGCCGGTCTTCTTCTCCCATTTTTTATCAGCACCGTTCGCCTGCTTATAGACGTACACGATCTCGTTTTCGGTATTTGTCTTGTCTCTCCGTCGCACGCAAAGCTCGGACTGATCGGCGGCAATAGTGACTTCCCAGCCATCCAACGCCACGCTGTTGTTGATGTAGTTGGCGATGGCGTTCATCTCCGTCGCATCCTTGACGGTATACGGATCGCCATACGTACCGCATCCCGTCATCAGATTAGGAATGCGCTGGTTGACTTTAATTTCGTGGTACTGCATACCGTCCTCGGTGGCCTTTCCCTTATACACATAAGGGAGATAGTCGCCGAACTGGGGAGTGCCAACGTTCGCCGTCTTATCCCCAACCGTCACCAAGCCGTTATCGGTGCCATACGTCGCTTCGTCGTAATACCAAAGCTGCTTGCCGGAGTACTCCTTATCCTTGGCATCGATTTCGCTTCCGTACGTCACCATACCGGCATCGGCATCGGCATCGGCTTTAGTAAAGGTATAGTCCGCAGATCCCGTGCCCGTGTTTGCATAGCCAAAGCTCTCCAGCAGGCTTGCGCGGGTGAAGATAGAATTGTTCGCCAAACTAGGCAGGCGTATTTGCTCAAACTTTGCCGTGACCTGATTGGAACTCTTGTCATAGCCCAAGCGACCAAACAGACTTGAAGCCGCAATTTTATTGACGCCAGAAGTGTCTGCATAATTGGACGTCGTTACATTTTTCACGTCCAAATTGACATACCTTGTGATGGCGTTAATCAGCAACGGAGCATATTGTCCGTCTTTCGCCCCATCCACCTGCAGTCCATCAAGAGTAAGATAGTTGATTTTGATAGTCGACATGTTGGTGCCAGACGCACCATAAGCGCAACGAAGCACCAGCGCACCCGATACGCTCTTAGGGTCCTTAGGGTTGGTTGTTCCCTCGGCATCGTTGACAGCGCGTCCAACCGTTCCAGAAAGAACAACTTTTTCGACTGTTAGGTTCTTATTGCCAAGCGTGCGAATGAGGCCACAATGCATGTTCTCGTGCTGAGTTGCCAAATCGTTGCTTTTGTTGTCCTGCTGCTCGGCCTTTATCTGCGAGTAGCAAAAAACGATGTTTACGTTTTGGATAGTTACCGTAGTATAGATATTTGGGTTTGAGGGATAGTAACTATAGCCCGTCAAATCGATAGTAATCTGCTGGTCTAACCCAATCTTATTATTTGTAAAGATTAATTTTTTGGTACCAGTTAGAAAGTCGTACGTCGCGCTCGGAGCGTACTGCCTCGCCGCCCACAAAACAAGGTGCTCGGGCGTGTTCATCGCGGCGGCTTTATCATATTCGGGACTCGTTACAACGTCCAACGCTCTGTCCAGATTGTAGTAGTAGCGAACAGAGCCATTTGTTTTAGGTAACTTATCAGGGGAAATACGGTTTCGATAGCTATTATCATTGGCGGGATCACCGCTCATGTCCAGCTTATCGGTCTGGGTATGGAGCGAGACAACCGCGTTGCAGCCGTTGTCGATCAGCTTGCTATTGGGTTTAACACCGTTTGCAAGCCATTCATCGTATGTCTTTACATTCGGGGCGGTTATAGATACGCCATCTACAGCATAAGCGGTACCCCACCAGGCTTTATCTTCCAGATATAAGCCGCTGTAGGCAGTCTCTGCGCCAAAGCCTTTGCCCGAAACAGATGTGCTGCCGCGAGCGATAAGGACACCGAGCGTAGTAGCACTATTAGCGATGAGGGAAGCGCCGCCCAAATCGATAGCGTAGTCGTTGATAATCCAATGGCCGCTGGCGGCATATACGAGGCCGCCCAGCTCTGTAGCAGAAGTCGATTTTACGCTTGAACCACTTGTTGAAATTGCATAGCTTTTTCCGCTCGCGTTAACCGAATTACCGAGCGTCACTTCGGTGCCAGCCCAGCTGTATCCTAGAAAACCGCCAGAGCTGGCAGTCTTTGAACCAGCTGTCGCGAGAGTGAAGCCATCGAAATCGAGTTTGGTGATTTCGACCTGCTTCACCGATATCAGGGCACCCGTATTTCCATTGACTCCGCCTTGTGCGATTTGGCCGATAAAGCCACCTGCATATGTTTTTGCCGACCCATTACTTATGGCGATCGACCCTGAGATGGTTAGACCGCCAACGTCAACGGTCTTTCCGGCGGTCGAAGGGATGCAATCGCTAGAAACGTAACCAACGGCTCCGCCGACACAGGTCACTCCGCTCTCCTGCGTTTCCGAAACAATATTCGCATTTATGACCGAAGAGGCCTCGCGACTTCCAATCGTTAGCGAACCCGCGCCCGACATGCTGCCGAATACGCTGCCAACATGTACATAGTTGTCTTTATTGGTGCTTTCATATTCGATCCCAGCGCTAAATGTCGTGGCGGTTAGCGACGTGTCGCCGCCAACTTTTACGCCTGCTAGTGCACCGGCATCGACATTCGACTGATTGTCGAACTTCATGGAGCCGGCGATGGTGACGTTGGAGATGGTTGCGCCGTTGACGGCGGCAAACAGGCCCAGACGGCCGTGGCGGTAGATTTTGCCGTTGCCGTTGCTTGCGTCGCTTTCAGCAAGCGCAGCCTCTCCGCGCTTGCCGTACAGCTCGCCAACAGCGAGTTTAATTGTGCCGCTGCCGTTCAGCGTACCCGAGAAAACTTGCGAGTCGTTTGCACGATCCTGCGTGAAGCCCGTCAGACCCGTTCCGGCGAGATTAATTTCGCCGTTCACCGTAATGGTCGAGGACTGCAGACCGTTCAGGTTGTTATCAGAAACTCCGGCAACCATCGAGTAGTAGCCGTTGGTTTGCCAAGTAATCGCAAGTTTGGCGAAATCCTCAGCTGAGGTTAGGGCGTAAGCGCCATTGGCTGATTCCAACGGTGTCGGCAAGGTTAAGACATGTGTGTTCGGATCGAGTGTAATAAAGCTTTTGCCCAAGCCCTCGCCCAGACGAATAACCTCGCCGTAGGTCGCAATGTCGTCCGTTTTTGTGGCGGTTTTGCTGCGCTTGAAGGTCCAGCCCGTAGCGCCTTCATCGGTCAATTTGCCATTAGAGCCGTCGCCAGCAGCAAAGATCAGCGCATTGTTGTTCTCGTAGACAAGCTGGCCCGTCGTACTGTTTTCGGCAAAGCTTGCGCCCGACAGATCCGTGACGCCGCTGAACTTAATCACGGCATTCCATGCAGAGCCCGCAATGCCCGCGGCACGGTTGCTTTGCGCTTTGCCGATAGGATTGTCGCTCGTGAGCGTGAAATCGCGCACGTCAAGTACGCTGCGCGTGTCGACAACGCCCACGGCTCCACCGAGCTTACCGGTATCCGTTCGCGCCGAGGCGTCTCCCTTGCACGCAACCGTCACGCCGTCGAGCACAACGGCGACAGGCTGCGACCCGGAAAGCGCACTATCGCCAACATAGCCAACATAGCCGACAACACCGCCTGCATCGGACAGCCCGCTCGCAAGGTTAAACTCGATTGTGCACCTATTCTTATCTGTGTCTTTTTGATTTGGATCCTTTTGGACCACAAAGGCGCGCAGAGCGTCATCGTCGCCCTTTTTCGTCGCGAACACTTTGCCCACAAGGCCGCCGTAGCTGCCGCCGCCACTTCCTGATGTGAGCTTGCTCTTATACGTTCCGCCCTGCACCGCGATGTCGCCATTAGAAATATCTGCCATGCCAAAGAGGGCACCAGCGCGCTGCGTTGCGCCAAGCGTCACGCCATCGCGCAGGTCGAACATATTAGGCTCAACGGTAAACCCTTGAGCAAAGCTCACATCGCCGATAACACCACCGGAACAGACACTGCTTGCATCGCCGACGTTGAGCGCCGGTTTAATTGTTACGCCATCAGCGATGTTGAGCGCGAGGTTGATAGCCTTACCGATAAGACCGCCACTGGCAGCCTTACCGATAACGCTAAAGGCAGAAAGAACAACATTGCCGTTAATGGATACAGTCGCGCCGTTGCCGCAGACACCGATGAGGCCACCGGCGCATGCGCCAATCTTGGTCGTCTGGATGGTCGGGGTTCCGTTGTAGGCGTTCGGAAGCGTCAGATTCTCAATGGAAAGAGATGCAGCGTCTGCAAGGGTATTTGCGAGCAGGCCAACATTGTCGGTTTCGGATTTGATGTTGACGGCAGGAGCTGCGTCGCCTTTCGCCGCGCAGCTCGCATCGAGCACAAGTGCACCAGAGACAGAACCCAAAAGCGGTGAAGTCAAGGTGACCGCAGCCGTTTTATCGGTAACAGGGGCAACAGTAAGTTCAACGGTCAACTTATGACTATTGCCAGCGATCGTCGTCGCTACAATGGGATCGCTCGTCGTGCCCTTCCAGGTGAGTTTAAGTGTCACATCCGCGGACAGCTCAACACTATTGAACAGGGGCCTATTTAAAACGACTGGGGTAGCCCCCAAGCCGAAGCTCCCCTTAAAAGGCGTGTTCTGAGCACCAAGGCCCAAGAAGTAAAGGTTGTCAACTGGCGAGCAGAGGTTAAACTCGCCCGTTCCCGTTCCGGAGCCCTTTGTGATGGCTGCATCCTGGTAAATGGCGGGATTGGCGTTGGAAAGCTTAATGAGATCCTCGCTGGTCTCAATGGTGACCTTAGTTACCCTATCGCCTTCGGCAGTAACCTTGGAGTCGCCGATGGCAGTCTTCAGATCGACAACCGTGTTGTACTTATACGTGACATTCGCCTGCGCGGCGGCATCCGCGTCCTCGTCATCCGCTTGCTCCTCGTCGGCAGCGCCGTCATCGGTAGTCGCATCCTCTTGGGACGAATCGCCCTCCGTTGAGGCGTCGCCACTAGTGGTTCCGTCGGTCGTGGAATCCTGCGACTCGCCAGCGTTGGTAGAACCGTCGCCGCCCTCGGTAGCACCCGCATCGGTGCCCGGAGTCGTCGCGGCATCACCAGATGCAGTCTGGTCGGCATCTTCCAACGCAGTGGCTACGGCGTCCTGTACGGAGCGTGCCGTGTTGCCCGCGGCGCGCGCGGCAGAGACGGATGCTTCCATAACGGCATCGAGCTCTTGCGCGAACACCTCTGTAGAGGGCGCGAGCGCTTGGAAAATCATGATCGCAGTCAGGCATGCGGTTGTTATGCGCTTTGCCGTTCTCATCTGGTCCTACCTCGTTCTATCTCATGCCCCCGCGCGGGGTCTCAAAATCTATGCTTGCAGCTCGTTTCGGTCAGTTCGTTGCGGCCGAACACGTAACGCCAATGCCACCCCAGCTGGTCGGCTTCGAATCGTCCTTCCGGTAAAAGGTGATGATTTCCGAACCGGGGGACGCATCGTATGTGACCGAGTTGCCGTTGACGGTCGCCTGGGCATCACCGTTTTTATGGTTCGCCGGGAAGAACGGATCGAGCTCGACCCCGTCTCCCCACGTAAGCTTGACCTTGGTCGTAGTGCCCGTGACGGTCACGCGATAGTTGTAGGCGTCGAAGTTGCCGACATTCGTATCATCCGAATTCTTGTCGACCCACTCGCCCGAAACGCCCGAAACCGCTACCTCCGCGCGCTCGGCAGGCGCGATCTTGGCCGCAAGCCATTTAAGGTTGGTGCCGGGACTATCAGCACCGACCTGAGCTTTGACGGTAAAGGACGCCTTGTTGAGGTCCACCTTGGCAAACGTAACCGTATAGGTATACATGGTTGCCTTGTTGGCTGGGAAGGAAAGATTGTTCGTGCCGTCGTTCGGCAACGCGGGCGAGCGGCTGACGCTCCAATTGCTCGTACCCGTCGCCTCTACGCTCAGCGTCGCGTTGACGTCCTTGTCGTTGACCTTGTTCTTGTCTCCCAAAAGATGGTTGTAGATGCGGAAGGTAAAGGAGCATTTGTCGTCCTTCGTGTCAGCGATGACGGTTCGGATGGCAATTTTCCCGTCATCCAGCGTGTCGTCCGTGTAGCCAGTAAGCATGTCCGAGGCAAACAGCGCCTGCGACGTGCCCGAGACGGCGACCGACTTAAGAAAGTCGCCCGCCAAAAATGCCGTATAGGTAAGGTAGGTACCCGTCACAATCGCGACAGCGCACAGCAGCACCGCAACTGCCCATAGGCGTTTACGCACTTTTGAAGCAGGGGCCGCCGACTCCGTGCAGCAAGGCTTCGCCTTTGGCTCATCCACCTTCGCAAAGTGCTTGCCAACAGGCCTCGCGATTTCATTTTGCTCGTTCTTGTCTTTCCTCATCTGGCGCCCCTCCTTTCCTGCTATCAGTTGCCGCTCGTGCCGCGAGCGATTAGGTAGACCATGTCGGTCTCTTTGACGTTTGAGACCTTGGTACCGTCTGTCTTGGTCACAACGCCCGGATTCCACGTGCATTCGATGATGAAGTTCGTGGCGGCGTTGGCCGTGTTGCCATCCCAGCCATCGAGCTTGTCCTTTTTAAACTCGTGATACCGGTACAGCGGACGGGCGTTTTTCTGGACGTCCTTATATGCACCGTACGTTGGATCATTGGTGGCAAGCTCATTGGCCAAACTGCTCGTTCCGTCCGCGCTATTGATAAAGGTGAACGAAATCGGATCCCCCGTCGTGCTCCACGAATACGGTTGATTGAGTCCGTCGAGACCGACCACGGTGCCACTTTTATCGCCTGAATCGTTGACCGTCACGTGATACACGTTGATTGTTAGCCCCGCGATATTCGTGGTATTTGCCACCTGCAACTCAAACTCTTGACCGCCAGCGCTCGGATTCTCGTCATTGTCACTCTGCACGCAAAACGCGCGACGAATGGTCACGTTACCGTTGCCGTCCGTCACATCGCCGCGCGACTCGTCATACGAGATCTCGATGGGCTCAATGCTCGTCTGGTTGGGACCCAGCACCTTGAGCTGCGCCGGGGTTTGAATCTTGCCCACCGTGGACAGGCTTTTGCTGCCTACAAACCACGAGAGCGACAGTCCGATGATAAGAACGATTGCCGCCAGCAGCACCAAGACCGCGAGGGTCTGTGCGCGATGGTCTTCGATCCAATTGCGAGCGTCGCCGAGGCGTGTTTGCATGGTACTCATGAGCTCACGCCCTCCTGAGTGCTAATTCTAAGTTGGATGTATTCGACCTTGTCGCCGATCTGTTCATCTGCGTTGTTGTACAGCGCCGAGCAAATGGCGGTGTCGCTGGAGGACATGTCGGCCGAAACCGCGGGGGCGTCGGCGGCACTCTTGTCGCTTGCCGTGCCATAGAAATAGTTCGCTTTATGCGTGTTCATGTCCGCCTGCAAGGCGCCGTAGTCAGACTTCTCGTCTCCCGCCGAGGCAAACAGATTCTTGTAGTAATTCGTGTTGCCCGTAAGGACAAAGTTCTGGAAGTACTCCGGCCATACCCAGTACAGTGTGATGGAAACGGACTTGTTTGTGGGGTTGGTCGTTTTGCCTTCTTCGCAAAATGCGCTCTTTGGAATCTCGATCTTGCCATCAACCACGCGACCCGAGTAATAGCCGTTCTCGCAGCTCGTAAAGAACAGCAAGTGGCCTTTGATCAAGCCAAGGAGCGCCTCGGCCTCGGACGTCAGCGTTCCCCCATCCTCGACAACGCCAACGCGCGTGACCTTAAGCACACGCGACAGATTGATCGTGACCCCGTTTAGGTCACTCACCAGCGGTGTCACCGTAAACGAAATCTTGCCGCGAGCGCCCGGATACAGGGAACCAGCGGTCTCGTTGTTAAGGTTGGAACCGAGCGTCACCGTCATGGCATCGGTCGTATCCAGGCCGGCGATGGCTTGCTTTTCCTCGTCCGTGCGTTCATTGCGCTCGTAATAGCCCACATGGGCATCGGTATCGCTCGCAGCAGCAATCGTATACCGCTCCGCCTTCGCCCCGATCGTGCTCCCCGTAGCGCTCACTCGATTGTTCGCGGCAAACCAGGCTAGGCATGCAAAGATGGCAACGATGGCGGCCAGCACAAACAGACCGCTCACCAGGAAGTCCTTCCAGAAATCCTTGAGGGTCCGCACGTGCTCGTCGGCAGCTTGGCGGTATTCGGCCGCTGTCTTGTGCTGCTGGGGCTCGCTATGTCGGTCCATGTCACTCATCGCTTGCGTTTGCCCTGCTTGCGGGCGTGCCATCCTTTCCGCTCGGTCGCGCTTAATCCGTTGATCGCAGGTAGAGAATTCAGGCAGAATACAACACCGTACGATAAAGCAAAAGAATAGCATTGACCTGCGGTTTGCTCCACAACGCAAGCCTTAATGATGTCTTAAAAGTCAAGCCCTTGGTGCAAAGGGGCCAGGTTACTTCGCATCAACGTGGTGCAAACAAACCTGACCCCCTTGCACCAAAACCGGGGCGGGGCCTGCGCGTCTGGCAAGCCCCGCCCCGGTCGATGGCCTATGTGCGTTGGGACGCAGCCGGGCGAGGCGGATCCGTGCTACCGCCCCGTCCCACTGCGATGTTCAACTACAGCTCGTTGGCCGCGTGATACGCCGTGCGGATGGCGCTCGCGATGTCGGCGGTGCGCTCGCCCGAGCAGTCACCCACGCAAGTCACGGGCACCGTCACGCCGTCCAGCTCAAACGCGTTGGCCTTGGAACCCACGGCCATCACCACGTAATCGCAGGCAATCTTCACCGGCTCCTCGGCGCCGTCCTCGGTGGTGCGAACGGCCTCCACGCCCTCGTCGGTAATGGCGGTCAGGCGGGTCTTCACGTGCTGCTCCACGTTGTGCTCGGCAAAGTCGCTCATAATCAGCGGCAGAATGGTCTCGGACTCGCCCGCGGCAATCTTGTCGAGCATCTCGACAATCGCCACCTCGCAGCCGTGCTGCAGCAGGTACTCGGCAGTCTCGGTGCCCACCAGGCCGCCACCAATGACGGCGACACGCCCGCTGAGCTCCACCTTGCCGGCCAGCACGTCCCAGCTCGAGACGACCTTCTCCGAATCCGCACCCGGAACGGGGATGACCACGTCGTGCGCGCCCACGGCCACAATTGCGGCGTCGGCGGCGTTGAGGTCATCGGCGGTAGCAGCGTGGTTGAGCTCAACCTTCACGCCCAGGCCGGGCAGAATCTTCTCGTAGTACTCGACAGAGCGCATGATCTCGTCCTTGCGCGGAGGTGCTGCCGCCAGCACAATCTGGCCACCCAGATGATCGCTCGCCTCGTAGACGGTCACGTCGTAGCCTCGCTTGGCCGCCACGCGCGCGGCCTCCAGGCCGGCGATACCGCCGCCCACCACGGCGATCTTCTTGTCGCCCTCGCCCGGCTTAATGGCGATGGTCGCCTCGTCGCCGTTCTCGGCATTGAGCACGCACGAGATGTACTTGCGGTTTTGAATCGCGTCGACGCAGCCCTTGTTGCAGTTGAGGCACTCGCGGATGGGCTCGCCGGTCGCGGCCTTCAGCGCGATGTCGGGGTCGCACATGAGCGAGCGGCCATAGGCGACGATGTCTGCCGAGCCGTCTTCCAGGATCTTCTCGCCGGCCTCGACCGAAACCACGCGGCCGACGGTTGCCACCGGCACGGAGACCAGGGCCTTGACGCGCTCGGCCACGGGCAGCGTCCAGTTGTAGGGCATGGCGCCCATGGGCGGAATCGTGTCGCCCATGTTGCCGGTGTGGTTTGCCTGCGCAACCTGGATCATGTCGATGCCGGCGCCCTCGAGCAGCCTGGCGAACTCGCAGGCCTCATCGGGCTGCAGACCGCCCTTGCCGCGCGGCGTGCCGTCGGGGTTCTCCATGATCACGGGGAGCTTGTACTCCACCATCAGCTGCGGCGCGGCCTCCTTAATGGCAGCGACGACCTCAAGCGCGTAGCGAACGCGGTTTTCGAACGAGCCACCGTACTCGTCGGTGCGCTTGTTGAGGATTGCGGAGCACAGCGAACCCACCAGACGGTCGCCGTGGACCTCGATGGCATCGATGCCGGCCTGCTGCGCGCGGGCGGCCGAGGCGGCGATGGCCTCTTTGATCTGGGTGAGCTGCTCAACGCTCGCCTCGTTTACAAAGTGCTGCATGTCGTGGTGCAGCTTGGCGTAGGCCTGCTTGCGAATCTCGTTGGACTCGGCCATCTTGGCGGCGAAGGTCTCCTCGTCGCCGGCGGCCTTGGCCTCCTGCGCGGCCTTGGCGGCGGCCATGGAGCCCATGACCATGCGGCCGACGCCGGGCACGTCGTACTCGGGATGGAACAGCTGCAGCGCGACCTTGGCGCCATGCTTGTGGACGGCGTCGGCCAGCGCCTTAAACGTGGGGATCTGGGCATCGGCCGCCAGCTTGGGCGTGGGGCTCGCGGTCATGACGGGAGCGACGTCGCCGATGACAATGTAGCTCACGCCGCCACGGGCCAGGCGCTCGTAAAAAGCCAGGCTGCGCTCGCCGATGGAACCGTCGCGCTCCTCGTAGCCGGTAGTCAGCGGCGGGAACATAATGCGGTTCTTGAGCTCAAGGGGGCCAACCGTAATGGGCTGGAGCAGCTTAGTGGCAGGTGTGGTCATGGACATTCCTCTCTTATAGGCGCGGCGGCGATGATGCCGCGTAGTTGTCTAGAGGATACGTCCCGGGGGCACGAGGCCGTAGCTGAAATCGGCGGATAGCAGCCAGCGGCAGGTGGATGGGGCGGGGACGTCTGTCGGTTTGTCTCGATCTGTAACATCTACAGACCAAAACCAGTCCCACCTGTTACAGATTGAGATTTTCGACCGAAAAGTTGAGAATCGGGTCGACCCCACAGTCCCGAAATGACAAAAAAAGCTCGCCGGCTAGGCCGACGAGCTGCAAGTTCTTGGTCGCGGGGGCAGGATTTGAACCTACGACCTCCGGGTTATGAGCCCGGCGAGCTACCAGACTGCTCCACCCCGCAATGTCTGGGCGCCTCATGTGCGCAAGAAAGAATATTACGCGGGACTTCGGTAAACGGCAAGGAAAATCTCGTAGAGCATAATTCCTCCATATCTTGAACACCCCTGGCGCAAGGCAGGCACGTTACACTCCCAGCCCATCTCATCAAACACCAAGTCGCCACGCGCCAACACGGCGGCACTGCTAAAAGTCGGATTCATCGATGAAGAGATCTGTGTAATACCGATGCACCCCGGCACCTTTGCGGGCCGAAGCAACCGCCAACGCAAACGCGCGGTCGAGCGGCAAGCCGCACATGAGGTGATACTCAAGCTCAGCGGAGAAAGTGCCGCCCGCGGACCTCACCACATAATCCGGGCATGTACGGAAATCTTCGTTCCAGGGCAGCTCGTCGCACCAAGGCAGCTCAGCCCATTGAGCGTAGCGTTCGCGCTCAATGGGCGCCTCCATCGCGGCAAGGCGCTCGGCAGTCACATCCTTCGCTGCGGCGTGACAATAATCCGCCAGCGAAATCTCCTCGCTATTGATCATCGCCACCACCGTCATAACGTCACCCGGTCGATTCGAAGCCAGCTCGTGTAGGTACTTTATTTCAGCCGCATTCAGCGCCGGCAAGTCGACCATATCGATA
Source organism: uncultured Collinsella sp. (assembly GCA_934654835.1). Taxonomy (GTDB): domain Bacteria; phylum Actinomycetota; class Coriobacteriia; order Coriobacteriales; family Coriobacteriaceae; genus Collinsella. Next base: position 28,433 of record CAKUGY010000014.1, on the reverse strand, counting down.
TTGTTGATTGTCAGACGGCCAATCACCTCACGTTCATACGCCTGCGCCGCGCCGCATGAACCGGGCTCCCACTCGGCAAGCTGTTCGAGCATATCGCTCGTCGCCATGAGCACGCCTTGCGCGCCCGCATCATAGCCAAACTCCCAGTGGAAGGGGTCGTACAGCGGCAAAGGCTGGCATGCCAGCGGCCCGCGATGCATGCGCGTCAGGGCAAACGGGTCGCCTACGGGATTCACGGCAATCGCGCCGGAATCGCCGGCATTTCCATACCAAACGCGCACTCCGTCCCACACCACCAGGCACAGCGAGCAGGCAAAGGACACGATATCGGCGGCGGCATCAGAGACGACACGAAGGGCATGCTTAAACACGCCCTTAAGAGCGGTGGCATCGCCCGGCAGTAGCTCGCCGCGCTGGTACGCCGCCACAGCCGCATCAACGGCAGCCGTGCTGGCAAGGCGGGCGCCTTCGCCGCCCATACTCGCGGAGCGCTTACCGCCCGCAACGGCGGCAATGATCACTTGGTAAGGCGCTTCATCGCCTGTCGAGCCGCTGTCGCCCTCCACGCGAATCGGCTCGACCACTTTCACGCAATAGTGGTCCTCGTTGTTGAGGTGCTCATTCTTGAACACGGAATCGACCACGCTCGCCTCGTAGTGAATCAACATCTCTGCTCCTTATCATCCGCACCTGTCGGGCGCGACGGGGTTCTGGTCCGTCCGGCGCCCTGTCCAGGATTTGCCGCCCGCGGGTTTGGACCGCCCGCTTCGTTGCCGACAGTTTGGCAGCAAAGCGAAGCGGGCGGACGGGCGCCGTTCAGCTGAACGCAAGACCGGAGATCACGACGCTCCTAGGCCATCTCGTCAAACGACACCTCTTCATCGAACAACATGGCCGCGTAAAAATCCTCGGGCCCGTCAACCATACAGTCCTCGAACACGCGATACCTCTCGGCGCGCTCGCGGGCAGCAGCAGCCGCCAGCTCAAACGCGCGGTCGAGCGACATGCCGCACATGAGCTGATACTCAAGCTCTACGGTAAAATCGCCGCCCACGTCATTCGCCACATCGCTGGCGCGCATGCGCAGCTCGTCGCCCCACGGCAGCACGACCTTTCGATCGTCATCCTCGTCCGCAAAGGACGCGCCCGCCGCAGCAAGGCGCTCGGCCGTCACGTCTTTCGCCGTGGCGCAAATAAAATCTGTCACCGAAGGCCTCTCGCTGTTGATCAGCGCCACCACCGTCTTATCGCCGTCCACGCGGGTCGCGGGAAACTCGTTCAGATATTTAGCCGCAGCGACATTCATCAACGGTAAATCGTCCACATCGATATTCCGATTCGTGAGCAAGCCAATGAGCTCGCGGTCATACGCCTTCGGCGCACCGTAGGAGCCGGGCGCCCACTCGGCAAACTGCCCAAGCATGCCACCTGTGGCCACAAGCACGCTTTCGGCGCTCGTGCGATAGCCAAACTCCCAGTGATAGGAATCGTGCAGTGGGAACGGCTGGCTCGACAGCGGCCCGCAATGCATATGCGTCAGGGCAAACGGATCGCCCAAGAAGTCCACGGCAACCGCACCGCAATCGCCGGCATTGCCATACCAAACGCGCACGCCATCCCATACTACTAGGCATAACGTGCAGGCAAACGAAGTGATATCGGCCGCGGGCTGATCGGCGGCCGCGTCCGCGACCGCACGAAGCGCACGCTCAAACACGCCCTTAAGGGCAGAGGCGTCACCCGGCACCAACTTGCCCTGACGATACGCCTCGGCCGCCGCGTCCACGGCGGCTTCGCTGGCAAGGCGGGCGCCTTCGCCGCTCAAAATCATGGATGACATACCGCCCGCGACGGCGGCAACGATCGCCTGGCGAGGTGCCGCATCGATCACCGAGCTTTCGCCGCCCGGGTCACCATCTCCCGCCGTACCGAACGTGCGGGGCGGCTCGACCACCCTCGCACAGCAGTGGTCCTGGCTATCGCGCCCCTGCAATCTGTGCTTGGCGCCCAGCACGCTTGCCTCGTAGTGAATCAACATGTCTGCTCCTTATCGCCCACACCGGCTGGGCGCGGCGGGCTCTGGTCTGTCCGGCGCCGCGTCCAGGGTTGCTGCTACGGGCTTGGATCGCCCGCTTCGTCGCCGACAGTTTGGCAGCAAATCGGGAAGTCAGACCGTGCGCAGTTCAGCTGAACATGGGTCGAAGGTCCGCGCAGGCGAATGACGGCCCAGCGGCGCCAGCGGCACGTATACAATGGTGCGCGTCCATTTACGCCAACACCGGGAGTAGACATGCTGCTCGCTATCGATATGGGAAACACGCAGACGGCCATGGGTCTGTTTGACGGAGACGAGCTGGTGCAGTCGTGGCGCATGCCCACCGACCGTTCCTATACCGCCGACGAGATCCACGTACGCCTGATGGGCTTCTTTAAGATGTACGACCTTTCGCTCGACGCGGTCGACGCGATCGCCTTTGCCGGTGTGGTGCCGCAGCTCTCGCGCGAGTGGCACGCCGTGGCCGACCGCATCGCGGCGGATGCCATCGTCATCGGCCCGCAGACGGCAGCCGTGACCAAGCTGCGCGCGGCACGCCCCCAGGCCGTGGGCGCCGACCGCGTTGCCAACGCCGTCGCCGCCGAGACCTTCTACGGCGCGCCGGCGATCGTGGTGGACTTTGGCACCGCGACCAACATCGACGTCATCGACGAGGACGGCTACTACATTGGCGGAGCGATCGCGCCGGGCATCCGCATCTCCATGGATGCGCTTGCCGCCCGCGCCGCAAAGCTCGCCAGCGTTCCGCTCGAGGCACCCGAGCACGCCATCGGACGCGATACCGAGGAGTGCATCAAGGTGGGCGCCGTAACGGGCGCCGCCGCCATGGCCGAGGGCTTGGTCGCGCGTATGAAGCGCGAGCTGGGGCGCGAGGACGCCACCGTCATCGCCACAGGCGGCCTCGCTGGCATCGTCGCCGATTCGACCAATGCCTTCGACGTGGTCGACGGTCAGCTCACCATCAAGGGCATCTGCGAAATCTACCGCCGCATGCAGGAGCAGGGGTAGAGCCGGGGCCGAGCGCAGACGCGGCCCAACAAGCATCCGCCAATCCTATTCCTCAAAACTGAATTATTTTCATTTTTGAGGAATAGAACGAACGTGGCCATCCTCTCTGCTCACGCAAAAGCCCTCCCCGGCGCTGGCCGAGGAGGGCTTCGTCGTTGTCGCTATCTTCGCGCGCGGCGGCTGACCGCTACAGCCCGCGGATGCGCACGGCCTCGGGCGGGAACTCTTGCTCGCCGGCGTCGGTCTTGATGGTCGCGCGGCCCCAGATGTCCAGGCCCGCAAACACGCCGACCGCAAGCGGCAAGCCGTTGGGCGACACCGCCGCGACCTGACGGCCCAGCAGCGGCACCATGTCAAAGTACTCGCCCAGCACCGGGGCCAGCGGGCCGGCGGCGCCCTGCGGCGTGTTCGCGACAACCGCCCAAGCGTCAACGCGGGTGAGAACCGCTGCGGCCAGCGCCTCAACCAGCGCTTCGTCGGTCATATCCACACCAAGCTCACTCAGGGCCGCACGCTCGATATCCACCGTCACCGCGGCAAACATGCCCGCGGCACCGGCGCCGCCGTTAACGGCAACGCGCGCGAGCGACGTCTCAAACGCGGGCGCGCCGCATACGATGTCGCTCGGCCACTGGATGCCCACCTTGCCGGCAAGCCCCAGCCCCGGCGTTGCGGCCGTACCCGCGAGCGCGTCCATCATGCCCATCGCGGCCACAAACGGCAGGCCGTGGAAGGCGTGCATGTTCACATCGGGGCGCACAACCAGCGAAAACGTCAGCGACGCATCGCCCGCACTCCACGCACACCAGCCCGCGGATACGCCCTCGCGGCCCGCGTCGCGCGCGGCATCGAGCTCGGTGCCAGCGGCAACAGCATTCATCTCAATCATCTACATACGCCCCAATTCGCCCACGATATGACCCACGCGGTCCTCGGGCTCCTTGACCTCGACGCCGTTGTAGCGGAAGAACCGCGCCGGGTCGTGCATCAGGTCCTCGAGCGGTACCAGCACAAAGTCGCGCTCGCCAATGAGCGGATGCGGCAGGCGCAGCTTTTTGCCGCCGTGGGTCTCGCCGTCCATCCACAGCAGGTCCAGGTCGATGGTTCGCGGACCGTTGGCCTTGGCCTTTTTGGAACGATCGCGGCCCAGCTCGGCCTCGATCTTCATGAGCTCGTCGAGCAGCACCAGCGGCGCCAGCTCGGTCTTGATCTCGATGACGGCGTTGGCAAACGCGTCCTGGCGCGTCTCGTATGCCGGCTCACTCTCATAGATGCGCGAGCAGTTGGACACACAGGTGAGCGGAATCTCGGCGATCATGTCGCGCGCGGCGCGGATGTTGTCGCAGCGATGCCCCAGGTTGGAGCCCACGGCCACAAACGCGCGGCGCGGCTGCGGCTTGGCGACCGCCCAGTAACCGTTCAGGAACTGCGCAAAGCCCGCGACGTCGTGTACGCGCACGATATTGGCGCCGGCCTGAATGGCGCCCAGGCACACGCCAAACGTGGCGGCATCGCGCGCGGCGGCCTCGGTCACGCCCGAGACAGCGCCCACAAAACGCTTGCGCGACACGGCGCACATGAGCGGGTAGCCCAGCGACGCCATCTTGGCGGTCTCGCGCTGGATGACGATATCCTCGTTGGCCGACTTGCCAAAGCCCGGGCCGGGATCGATGCAGATGCGGTCGCGCGACACGCCGGCATGGATGAGCGTGCGTGCCTGGTCGGAAAGGAAGCCCATAACGCGGCGCATGATGGGCGCCGAATCGGGCAGGGTAAAGCGGCGGAGCTGCGAGGTAGGCACGTAGGCCTCCTCGCGACGGGCACTGCGGCGCATCATGGCTGCCAGGTGATCGCTGGGCTCCGGCGTGGGCTCGGGAGTTGCGGCGGCCTCGGCGACAGGGGCAGCCTGCTCGGCGGGCGCTTGCTGCTCCTGCTCGGCCGCAGGCTCGGGCGCGGGCTCCGGGTCGCCAAACGGCAGCGAGGGCTGCACCACGCCGCCCGGAAGCTTGGCCTCCGTCTTGGGTTCGCCCAGCAGCTTGCCACGACGACGGCGGGCCGGCTTTTCGGCCTCGCGCGCAGCCTCGGCAGCCGCCTCGCGCGCCTTCTCGGCAACAAACGCCGCGGCCGAGGTATCGAGCTGCACCGTCGCATGCGTGCGCGCAGGCGCGGCAACCTCGCCGGCATGCATCACGATGACGCCGCAGGTACTCGTCGCGACAAACTCGATCATCTTGGGGTCGGTGAAGCCCGTCACGTCATTAACAATCGAGGCGCCACAGCGCACGGCAGCCTTGGCAACTGCCACATGACGCGTGTCGATCGAGACGATGGCACCTTCCTTGGCCAGTGCGCGCACCACGGGCAGCACGCGACGGGCCTCCTCGTCGGGGTTGACCGGGGTAAAGCCGGGACGCGTGGACTCGCCTCCCACATCGATGATGTCGGCGCCGGCGTCGAGCATCGCCAAACCGTACTCGATAGCGGCGTCCGGGTCGAAGTGCTCACCGCCGTCGCTAAACGAATCGGGCGTCACGTTGAGGACGCCCATGATGCGCGGACGGTCAAAGCTGAGCTCGTACTTTCCGCACCGCCATGTCTTGCTGTCGTTCGCCATGAACATCCTCCTAAAATGCCCGCGCCGCCGCGCCTGGGCGCTGGCGGCGGGGTCGCTTTGCAATCAGTCTTTCTATTGTATCCGCGCGCACGGGCTAGAACGCAAACGCGGCCGCGATGTCGCAAGAAATCAGCAGGTCGGCATTTGCGTCCTGATCGGTAGGTGCCAGGTTGCAAATGGCCAGCGTGTCGCCGGTAAAGTAGCGCGTAAGGCCCGCCGCCGGATACACCACGAGCGAGGTCCCGCCCACGATGAGGGCATCGGCCGCGGCGATTGCGGCAACCGCGCCGGTCAGTACGTGCTCGTCGAGCGGCTCCTCGTAGAGCACCACATCGGGCTTGATGCGACCACCGCACGCGGGGCACACGGGCACGCCCGCAGCGTCCTCGTGCTCGCGAGCGCAAATCCACTCGGTGCCATAGACTGCGCCGCACGCTTGGCAGATGTTGCGATGAACCGAACCATGCAGCTCAAACACGCGCCGTGAGCCGGCCATCTGATGCAGGCCGTCGATGTTTTGCGTCACCACGGCGTCGAGCCTGCCGACGCGCTCGAGCTCGGCCAACTTGGTATGGCAGCGGTTGGGCTTGGCACCGAGCGCAATCATCTTGGTGCGGTAGAAGTCGAAGAACTCGGCCGGATGCGCCTCGTAAAAGCTGTGCGAGAGCATGGTCTCGGGCGGGTAGGCAAACTGCTGGTGATACAGGCCGTCCACGCTGCGAAAATCGGGGATACCGCTTGCCGTGGAAACGCCTGCGCCGCCAAAGAACACCACATGGTTATGGGTTTTGAACAGCTCCGCCAGCGCGGCGGAGGCCTGCTTGGGATCCGATATTGCCTGCGTCATACGTGTCCTCCGTCCGTGTCGCCGGAGCGGCGGCGTTCACACCGTCGCTCGCGGGGCCCATCCCGTTCTTGTTGCGTTAATCTTAAGCCTGCCAACCCCGTCGAAAGGACACCATGCCTCAGACTTACACCTTTGCTTCGTGGAACGTTAACGGCCTGCGTGCCGTGCTTAAAAAGGACCCGAGCTTTATTCAGATCGCGCAGGAACTCGACGTCGATATCCTGGCGCTGCAGGAAACCAAACTGCAAGAAGGCCAGGTCGACATCGACCTGCCCGGCTACCACCAAACCTGGAGCTACGCCGAGCGCAAAGGCTACTCGGGTACCGCGGTCTTTAGCCGCCAGGAGCCGTTGCGTGTGCTGCGCGCCGACGCGCTGCTGCCCTACGCCAGCGAAGGCAAGGCTGCCGAGCTTGTTGCCCAAGCCGCGACCGAGGGCCGCGTCTGCGCGCTGGAGTTCGACAAGTTTTGGTTTGTCGACGTCTATACGCCTAACGCGCAAAACGAGCTCGCACGCATCGACGTGCGCATGGCCTGGGACGACGCTTATCGCGGCTTTCTGAGCGCACTCGAGCGCGAAACCGGCAAGCCCGTGGTGACCTGCGGCGACTTTAACGTGGCGCACGAGGAGATCGACCTCAAGAACCCCAAGTCCAACCGCGGCAACGCAGGCTTTTCGGACGAGGAACGCGGCAAGTTTACCGAGTTGCTCGACGCTGGCTTTACCGATACCTGGCGCGCGGCAAACCCCGACGTCGAAGGTGTCTACAGCTGGTGGAGCTATCGCTTTAATGCCCGTAAGAACAACGCCGGCTGGCGCATCGACTACTTCCTGGTCAGTGACGCAATCGCCGGCAACGTGCGCGACACCGGCATCCGCGGCGACATCTTTGGCAGCGACCACTGCCCTGTCACTCTCACGCTGGAGCTCTAGCCCCAACGATTCCCCGGGGACGGAGGAAGGCGGATCTTTTTGCTTTCCCGAAGGCATCAGCGCAGTACGTCCGCCACGAAACGCGCCCATCTACTACGTTTAAGCCACCACCCTCAACCACAACGAACAACGCAAAAAGAAAACCGCAGGTAGAAAGCCTGCGGTTTTTCATAAAACAAGGGTATGGTTGGAGGTACCGGGTTAAACGTAGTAGATGGACCACTTTCGTGGCAAGCACCCCCAACGACCCCTCAGGGACGGGGGAAGGCGACTCTTTTTACCCTCTGATGGCCGCGATGCCCGCCATATGAGCCGGCCCGTTTCAAAACCATGCCGGTTTACGGGGCTGAATCGCGAACCTCCAACCACACGCAACTCAAGCAAATTAAAACCGCAGGTAGACGGTTCGTCTATTTTCGAAAAATGCCGGTATGGTCGGCCTATGCCAATCTAGCCCCGTAAACCGGCATAGTTTTGAAATGGCACCGTAGCAGTATTGGTTCTTTTCCCGGCACAACCTGCCCTACAACCCGTATTTCACGACGACGCGGTTGATGCGGCGACACCAGGGTTTGTACAAGGCAGCCAAAAACACGCAGGTCGCAAGGCCATGCGTAATATCGAACGGCACCGCCGTGGCAAGACGCGCCCCGGCGCCTGCCCAGGTGAGCGGCTGCACAAAGCCGATAATGTCATACGCGTTGATCACGACGCCATAGAGCAGGCCCGAAGCAAAGCCATACGCCAGCAGCGCCGGCATGCGCACGGTTCCGTCAACGCGATCGAATGCGCCCGCATGCGCCAATGCGCCACCGATATAGCCCACCAGACCCCAGGCATACATCTGCCACGGCGTCCACATACCCTGTCCAAAAAAGAAATTGCTGGTCAGCGCTGCCAGCGCACCGACCATAAAACCATTGCGGCGACCGAGCGTCGCCCCTGCGATAATGGCAATGGCGCTCACCGGCTTAAAGTCGGGAATGGGCCCGAACAGGATACGCCCCGCCGCGGCCAGCGCTGCCAGCACCAGCGTCGGCATGATCTGGCGCAGACCCGGGCGCGATGCCTCGTAACCCGCAAAGAACAGCGCAAGCACGAGCGCCACCATAGCGAGCATCAACAAAGCAGCCTGGGCAATGCCCAGATACAGCATGATGCCTATGCATGGCGGCACGAACAAAAGCACTGGTCCCTCTATGTAGCGCCATATACGAGCAAGCACGCGAGCTCCTCTTGCAATCTTTCTCTATCGTTCGCGCCCCATTGTGGCACACGCGCAGCACAGGTTCATCGACGATACATTCCGCTTGTTAAACAAAACAACGCGCATGCGACTGAAGCCAATCGCATGCGCGCAAAAGGAGAGACGAATTATCACGAATGATTCGTTTAGACAGGGCGGCCCTTCAGGCTATTCCACCTCGAGCATTTCCTCGGTCTGTGGGGCCTTTTCGCCCACGAGAACATGGGCGACCTTTGCTGCAACCGGATCGAACAGCAAGCCGCCAACCACGACAAAGGCCCAACCGCCGGTTGCAAGCTTTACCCAACGAGAGAAATAGGTCGTTTCGCCCACGAGACCAAAGCCGGTCTGGAACGCTATCTCAGCCAAACCGATAATCAAAAAGAGCAGCGTGGCGGCGAACACCGTGCCCGCGATCTTTGACGCAGGGCCACCCGGTTTGAATCCGAAGAAATCAACCCAGTCCCCAACGACCCTTCCAAACTGCGGTAGTGAGCTCACCGCCTCCGCGATGACGACAGCGAGCGCAAGCTGCCCCCAAAAACCGGTAGGACTCGACATATCGAGTGCCGCTTTGCCTTCGATAATAGGCAAAAAGGAGCACATCAGGAGCGGGTTCACCAGAGCATTGATTATGCCAGCGACCCTCGTTTCTCGAGTATTCATATTCATATATTCCTTTAGTTTTCGTAGTGATACGGTATGTGGAGAAACCGCGCCTCTACTGGAAAGCCAGTTTTAATTACTTTTCCGCAGGAGCGGCAGCGCCACGCGAGCGCTCGTAAAACATGCCCATGAGTTCGCTACGACGCGAAACAGACAGTTTTCGATAGATGCTATGGACGTGAGCCTTGACCGTTCCCAACGAGATAACTAAATCGTTTGCTATCTGCTGGTTCCCCTGTCCCGTCAGAACTCGAGACAATACTTCTTGCTCGCGCGGCGTGAGCTCGTAGAGCGCACAGAAATCGGCAATATTGCTGGCGCCCTGCTTCGCCGCGCGCTGCTCCGTCTCCAAGCGATACAAATCCAGACGATCGCGCACAAGCTGCTCGGTTCGCCGCACGTGGAACTCATCTTGATAGTGGCGTGCGTAGATAATGCAGGAAACCGCAAGACCGGCCCACAGAGCGTCTTCCATAATAATAATCTTGCCGACGTAAAACGGAACCGAGCCAGAATGCATATACATGGCTGCGTAGATAAGGTCCTCGCCAATCGAGGCGGCGTAGGCGCAAAGGCACAAGAGAAGCAGCGAACGCAAAAGATGCAGTGCGCGAGAATCAGCATCCTCCACGGGGGCGGAATGCGCCAAGCCCATCAGGCCCCAGGCACAAAGAGAAATCATGACCAAGGGATCGATGAAGAGAAATACCATGTCGGATACGATGCCCAGATAAACTGTCCCCGCCAAGCAACGAACCAGAGCGAGCACCGGAAAGAGAAGGAACAAAGCCGATCGTGCGGTACGCTTGGTCACATCACATGCCAGCAAATAGAAGAGGATCTCCTCGCCCATCTGAGAGAACGTCTTCGCTATTCCAAAAAGGGTCAAAGCACCATGGGGGCCAAAGCTGCCTCCCGAAGAGAACGTCCCCGACACAAGGGACGAGCCCATATCGGCTACCCCCTCGAGGGCTAACAGTGCCATGAGCATAGAAAGGTACGCAAAGCGCTTGCTTTCCGTCATGCCTTTTGTCACACCGCAGAAAAAAGCGGCGCAGGCAAAGAGACAAAGGAAGAACACGTTGTAAAGATAGATATAAAACCCCACGAGCTTGTCCTCCCCTTTTGCCGCAATGGGACTCATGACTCATGATAGCGCAACGGTACCCTGCGGATATTCGAACCGGTTGCAACCCGCAAGATACGGGCGGCAAGGCTCGAGTAACCCTACCGCCCGCAATTTATTGCAGAATCCGATTGTTTGATTTACATCTCTTCGGCAGCCGCAGCGCGAGCAGCCTCGAGAACCTCTTCGGGAAGCTCGACGCCCTCATCGGTGTTGTAGCCGTACTTCTGGGCACCCTTTTTGAGGAAGAAGAACGAAACCACAGCGGTAAAGGCCTCGGCAACGGTCAGAGCCAGCCACACGCCGTCGCCGCCCATGACCATGGGAAGCACCAGCAGCAAAGCGATGGGAAGAACGAGCGAACGCAGGGTGGAGATGATGAGAGGCATCATCGTGTCGTTGAAGGCCGTGAGCATGTTCTGAATGCAGATATTAATGCCGACGAGGCCAGCGCAAGAGGCGAAGAGAATCCACTTCTGGGAGGCGAGGGTGTATACGGGGTCGCCGGGGACCTGACCATAGACCAACAGGATCGGCTTCATCATAACGATACCCAGGACAGCAATAACGACGATGAGGACAGCGCTCAGGCGACGATACTTCTGATACGTGCTGTGAATCTTCTTGGGGTTGTTCTCGCCAATCTGGTAGCTGATGATCGGGGTAGCGCCCTTACCAAAACCGATGAACGGGCCGACGAAGAGGAACTGCACGTACAGGAAGATAGCGGCAACAGCAACACCGTCGGCACCGAAGTACTTCATGGCCTGGATGTTGTAGATAGCGGTCATAAAGCCGGTAGCAGCGCTGTAGATGAAGTCGGCAAGGCCGATCTTGCAGCTCTCGGCGATATTCTTTGCGGGGCAAGCAGGAGAATCGTAATGCAGGGCACTGCTCTTGGAGAAGATGACGGCTGCAGAAGCGATGGCGGCAAAGGCAGAGCCGGTACCAAAGCCAAGAGCTGCACCCGTGGTGCCTAGACCAAGCGTACCCTGGTAGACAACGTCCATGCCCAGCGTGACCAGACCACCAAGGATGGTGATCACCATGCAATGCGTGGGCTTACCAGCCGTGAGCAGCCACATCTGGAAACCGAGCTGGACGGTATAAAGCGGCATGAAGAAGCGGTGCACGTTCCAATAGGTGGTGCAGACGGGAGCGAGGTCTGCGTCAGCGCCCATGAAGTACCACACCTGGTCGCCAGCAAAGCTGATAGCAAAACCCCAAACGGTGGCGATGATAGTCGAGATGAGAAGCACACAGGTGAAGGTCTTGTTTGCCTCGGTCGTCTTCTTCTCGCCCAAAAGCTTGCCCAGGAGGGCGGCGGAACCGCCAGAGAACAGGAAGGCGATGGCCTCTACCACTGCCTGGGCAGGATAGACGATGTTGATGGCCGAAAGCGTCGCCGTGCTGTTAAAGTTGGTGGCAATTGCGGTGTCGAAAATCTGATAGATACCGGTCCAAAGCTGCAGCAGGATCGAGGGGGCAGCAAAGAGGAACAGTCCGATGAGCGTGTAGTTACGCGCGAGCTTGTTGGGGTTGGTCTCTTCCATCCTACTCGCCTTCCTTCTCGTACATGGTCTTACCGTCAATGACAGTCATAAGGCACTTGGCCTCATGGATAGTATGGGGATCGATGGCCGTGATATCGCGGTCCATGAGCACGAAGTCGGCCTCCTTGCCCACCTCGATGGAGCCGATGCGCTTCTCAAGGAAGTTCTGATACGCTCCGTTGATGGTGCCGGCACAGATCATGTCCTCAACCGACACGCGCTGGTTCGGGTCGAGCACGGTCTCTTCCGAAGCGTCGCCGGGCGCGCAGCGAGTCACGCCGACCTCCAAGCCCTCCATGGGATCGGGGTTTGACACGGGGAAGTCGGTCGCCGAAGTGACGACCATGCCGCGGTCCCAGAACTTCTTGAGCGGGTACTCGGACTCAGCACGGTCGCCGAGCTGAGCGTGCTCCAGGGACTCATAGCACACGGGGTCCTTGAAGTGCCACGTAGGGTTGGCGCAAGCGACGCCCTTGAGGGCGGCAAAGCGGTCGATATCCTCGTCGCGCATGACCTGCAGGTGCGTAATGGTCGGGCGCCAGTCATCCTTCGGATCGGTTGCCTGGGCATACTCAAAGCCGTCAAGCGCCATGGAGATGGCAGCGTCGCCGATAGCATGCACGTGAACCTGGAAACCCTTTTCCTTGGCATAGCGAACCATGGCGTTGTAATCGTCGGGCTCGCAGTTGGGAACGCCACGGAAACCAGGCTTGTCGGCGTAGTCATCCAGCAGGTAAGCCGTACCAGATTCGATGACGCCATCGAGCACGAACTTGATGTTGTTGCACTGATAGTGCTCGCCGTGATAGGAGTCGCGAACCTTGGCGCAGCGATCGATCTTGTCGAGGCCCTCGTGCTCGGGCTTGCAATAGAAGCCGGAGGTTACCTTGAGCTTGAGCTTACCCTCGATGTCGAGTTCCTCGAGAGCAATTTGAGCATTGACCTCATCGCGAAGAATCGGCTCGTAAATATTGGTAATACCGACCGCAAGCAAGTCCTCCTGCAACGTAAGAATGGCGCTCTTGAACTCTTCGACCGTATAGGAACGAATCGCCTTGAAGACATCGTTCATGGCCCAATCGCGCACAAGACCCGTAGGCTCCTGCGTCTCGGGATCCAAAACGATGGTTCCAGCCTCCTGGCTCACAAAGCCGCGACCGATGCCGGCCTTCTCGAGGCACTTGCTGTTGACCCAATAGGAGTGGCCATCGTAGGAACCGATAAGCATCGGCACGTCCGGGCACACTGCATCCAGCAGCTCCTTGGCCTGAATCTTGCCCTCGTTCTCGAACACGGCGTTGTCCCAACCCATGCCCTTATAGAACTCGCGGCCGGGATGCTCTTTCACATATTTGCGGATGGTATCCACGTACTCGTCCACGGTCTCGAGACCCAAAATGTCAATCTCGTAGGCAAACTGGCCGGCACCAGACGAGAAATGCATATGTGCATCGCAGAAGCCCGGCATGAACATACCGTCGCCCGCCTCGATCACCTTAGTGTCAGGACCGACGTACTCGTTCACCCCCGCCTCGTCGCCCACATAGACGAAAATGCCGTCCTTAATCGCTACCGCCTGAGCGGTAAACTCTGCGCGATTAGACGTGAACACCTTCCCCTTAAGTACGGTATCCGCTTGCATCGCAAACTCCTTTCCTGTGACCCGCTTCTTAGTTCAAAACGGATTTCACAGGGAAGATTACGGTCGGAAAGGAGGTTTATTCCATGCGCCAAACGGTCAATTTCACTCAACCTTAGTTGTACAAGCAGATTATTTTGGCAGGTAAAAAGCTCTATTTCATTTTTCGGTGCCATAACACCACGTCCCGTTCGCGCGAGGAGAACGACCGCCACGGCTCGCATAGGATACGCTTTAGCGCTCTTATACCCCTAGGGTTTACCCTCCGTCTATCCATTGTCGATAGTCGTATTGGGCCCATGGCGCCCCTCGGCGGCGCCCGGTGCCCAAACGGCAAGTCCGTGCCTGCCGCCGCGAGGCCGCCTACGCCCTATAGAACACGTTGTCGGCAAAGAAATCGGCCGGGGGCTCCATGCACGCAATCTCGCCGTCAAACATCATGGCAACGTCGTCAGCCACCTGCTCGGCAAAGTCCAGATCGTGCGTTGCCATGATGACGGTGCCGCCGGCTTGCGCATGGTCGCGCAGGGCATGAGCGATAATGCGGCGGCTGGCCAGGTCCAGGCCCTTGGTGGGCTCATCGAGCAGCAGCAGCTCGGGACCGATTAACAGCAGTTTTGTCAACGCAAGCAGCTGGCGTTGACCGCCCGAAAGGTCATACGGATGACGCGCCTCCAAGCCCGCCAGCCCCAGGCGCGTCGCCTGCTCCTGCGCTGTGGCCTCGTCGTATCCGCAGGTCGAAGCCCATTCCATCAACTCGTCGCGCACCGTCTCGGCGACCAACAATGCCTTGGGGTTCTGTGGCAGCAGTGCCGCCGAAGCCGTCCCACGCACCATGCGTCCGCGCTGCAGCCTAGCCGTCTTGGCCAACACCGAGAGCATCGTCGACTTACCGCAGCCGTTACCGCCCACAATCGCATGTACCGTGCCGGCCGAAAACGCCACATCGAGCCCGCGCAGCACCCAACCGCCCGCGCGATCGTAGCGAAACCAGCCTTCCGACAGGGTGGTAGCCGACCCGCCGTGCATTTTTTGGAGTATTCTGCTTCCATCCGTGCACAAGGCGGCTTCCGGCGCGTTCAGCGGCGACGTTTGCGCCACAAATCCGGACGATTTGTCCAATTCCGGGCTATTTTTCGCACCCGATACGTCCCCGGACGACTCCATAGAGCCCAAATTGCCCTCGCGTCTGCTGAATACTCCGTTTTTTGCACATCGGGTGGCACCCCACCCCAACATGTCATCGCAAAACAACGGTTCTCGGCGTCCCAAAGATGCCATATCCGCCACCTCGCGCACGTGACCGTCCTCAATCCGGTACGCACACGTCGCATACTCGAGCATCGGCCGCGGTTGATGCGTAGCCACAACAACCGTGCAGCCCAGCTCATGGTTCACACGGAAAAGCGCATGGAGAAAATTCTTCTCGGCAACGGGATCGAGCTGAGACGTGGGCTCGTCGAGCAGCAACACACGCGGTCGCAGCGCCAACACGGCCGCCAGCGACAGCAGCTGTTTGCGTCCGCCCGAAAGCGTGTCGGTATCGCAGTGAAGCCAATCCTCCAGCCCAAAGAAATAACTGGTCTCGGCAACACGACGGCGCATCTCGTCGCGCGGTACGCCCAGATTTTCCAGACCAAACGCCATCTCGTGCCACACGGTCTCGCACACAATCTGGTTCTCGGGATCCTGAAACACGTAGCCCACGCGCTCCGCGGACGCGCGCACGCCCATGTCGGCAACGGACTCGCCCAGCACGCGCAGCTCGCCAGCGCGCTCGCCCGCCGGGGCGATCTCGGGTTTGAGCAGCGAGAGCAGTGTCGACTTGCCCGACCCGGTACCGCCAACAAGCAGCGCAAACGCACCTTGGGGAACGGACCAGTCAAGCCCTTTGAGCACAGAAGCACCGGCCCCGGGGTAGGTGAAGTTCAGGCCCCGTACCTCAATCGCCGGCACGCCTGCGCCACATGCCACGCCCGTCGCCGAGCAGTTATCCAACCGAGCCATCAGCCAAACCTCTTCTCGTCAATCGCGTGCAGCATGCAGGGCAGTGCCATCCAGGTGGCGTATACAACATAACCCGGCCACGGCGCCGGAACCGAAAGCTGTGGGTAAAACGAATACTGCGTCGTCGCGGCCCAGGCCACCGCCACCGCGGCGGCACCAAGCAGTGCCAGCCCCACCAGCGCGGTAACATCGCTGCGCCTCAGCCGATACCGAGCGTACGTCGTGCGACGCGTCGCGGCACCCCATCCGCGCGAGCGCATGGCGTCTGCCCGCTCCAGCGAGTCCTCCATGCCCCAGCCCATCAGCACACTCGAGGCGCGCAGGCGCGAGCGCACAGGATCGGCCGGCGCACGCCCCGGAACATCAATCGCATCCTGCACTGCCAGCACCGTGCGACCGCGGCGCAAAAACTGCGGGATCAGCCGCATGCACATCGAGATCATGAGCGCGATCACCGGCGCGGCGTTCCCCAGCAGCGCGAGCACCTTGTCGTATTCGAGCATCGACGCGGCGGCCTCAAACCACAGCACGCTCGCAACAAACAGCCCGCCCATGCACAGGCCATATACCATGCTTTCCAAGTACACCGCGCGCATGCCAATGCGGAACACCTCCGTCGAGCCCGAGGCACTGAACAGCGGGTTGACCAGCGTAATGATCAATATTATCGGTAGCTGCCAACGAAGTGCGCCCAGCGCGCGAGCCGTACCGCGCGTCGCAAATCCGTATGCCAACCCGCCAGCAAGCGACAGCAAGATCAGTACCGGCTGCATCGAGAACATGGTGAGTCCCAGCGTCAGCACCATATAGAGCGCCGGCACCGCCGGATGCGACATCGAGAATGCCGCCACGGGCTCGGTGCCCGAACCCTCTCGCATGTTGCCCATGGGCACCCCCGCCTCTATATCAAAACACCGACGTCATGCCACCACCAGCGCCGCGCACGGACGGCACAAACGCCAAGCCTGCATCGCTGACACCGCAGATGAGCAGCGCAAATTCCGCGGCTATGACACGGAACCCCGTTGCCATGCGCCAATCGCTACGCGCTCATCATATGCCTGCGGTATCATATTGCGCCGTGTATCGTTTCCAAATATATGTCTCTATAACGTAACAGGAGATCAAATGGACGCAACCGCAATTATCCTCGCCGCCGGCGAGGGTACCCGCATGAAGTCGAACCACTGCAAGGTTTCGCACAAGATCCTGGGCAAGCCCATGGTCCAGTGGATCGTCGACGCCACCATCAAGGCCGGCTGCAGCCGCGTCGTGGTCGTCATCGGCAGCCACGCCGACGAGATGCGTGCCCTCATCGACGGCGCCTATGCCAACAGCGCCACTAAGGTCGAGTGCGTCGAGCAGACTGAGCGTCTGGGCACCGGCCACGCCGTAAAGGTCGCGCTCGAGGCCTGCGGCATCACGCAAGGCCCGGTCGTCGTGCTCAACGGCGACCTGCCGCTCATCACCGCCGACACCGTGGCCAAGTTCGCGCAGACCGTCGCCACCGGCGAGCTCGCCTGCACCGTCATGACCATGACCCCGCCCGACCCCTTTGGCTACGGCCGCATCAAGCTGGGCGCCGACGGCCAGATCGAGCGCATCATCGAGCAGAAGGACTGCACGCCCGAGCAGGCCGCCACGCTGCTGGAGTGCAACGCCGGCTGCTACGCCTTCGACGGCGCACAGCTCGCCGCCCACATTAACGAGATTGACAACGACAACGCGCAGTCCGAGTACTACCTGCCCGACATGCTCGAGATCCTCAAAGGCCACGGCCAGGCGGTCTCCATCTTCCACTGCGACGACTACCGCGACGGCCTGGGCGTCAACAGCCGCATCCAGCTCGCACAGCTCACCGCTATCGCGCGCGACCGCATCAACGAGCACTGGATGGCCGAGGGCGTCACGTTCATCGACCCAACGCAGGCCTGGATCGGCCCCGACGCCACCATCGGTCGCGACACCATCGTGTGGCCGCAGACGCACCTGATCGGCCACGTCACCGTGGGCGAGGAGTGCCAGCTCGGCCCCAATAGCCGCCTCACCGACACCACCGTCGGCAGCGGCTGCGTCATCGATGAGACCATCGCCATCGAGGCCGTCATCGAGAACGGCGTCGACTGTGGCCCGCGCGCCTACCTGCGCCCGGGCACCCACATGCTCGACGGCTCCAAGGCTGGCACGCACGTGGAGATCAAGAAGTCCACGATCGGCGAGGGTTCCAAGGTACCCCACCTGTCCTACATCGGCGACACTACCATGGGCTCCGGCGTCAACGTGGGCGCGGGCTCCATCACCTGCAACTACGACGGCGTCCACAAGCACAAGACCGTCATCGGCAAGGATGCCTTCATCGGTTCCGACACCATGATGGTCGCGCCCGCTCAGATCGGCGACGGCGCACTCGTGGCCGCCGGCTCCGTCATCACCGAGCCGGTCCCGGCCGATGCCCTTGGCCTGGGCCGTGCCCGTCAGGTAAATATTGAGGGCTGGGCTGCCGATTATCGCCGCCGTCTGCACGAGGGTGACGAGGTATAACGTTTTACCAAGCACAAAAGGAGCTGTTCCATGGGGACGGCTCCTTTTTCTATCGTGACCTGCGCGACCGGATGAGTGGTCGGTTCGTGTCCGTTGACGGTAAAGACGTTATCAAGACTCGATAAACCCCGTCGCGCGGTTACAATGCAACCAGGCATCTATATGGCATTCGATGTATAAAGGAGAAGGGTAATGCCGATTAATGATCCCGAGAAGTCGGAGAATATGCGCAAGTCCATCCGCGTGTATTCCGGTTCCTCCAACCGTCCCCTCGCTCAGAAAATCGCTGAGTACCTTGGGGTCGAGCTTTCGGGCCTTACGCTTAAGCAGTTCGCCAACGGTGAGATTTACGCCCGCTACGACGAGACCGTCCGCGGCGCCGACGTCTTCCTGATTCAGTCCGTGGCCGGCGGCAACGTCAACGACATGCTCATGGAGCTGCTCATCGCCACCGACGCTGCCAAGCGCGCATCCGCTCGCTCCATCACCGCCGTCATCACCCACTACGGTTACGCCCGCCAGGATCGCAAGGCCGGCCCGCGCGAGCCCATCACCGCCCGCCTCGTCGCCAACCTGCTCGAGCGCGCCGGCGTCAACCGCATCATCACCCTCGACCTGCACCAGGGTCAGATCCAGGGCTTCTTCGATATCCCGGTTAATCACCTGTCCGCACTGCCGCTGTTTGGCCAGTACTACAACGACATGCACTTCGACACCGACAACCTGGTCGTCGTCTCTCCCGACGTGGGCCGTGCCAAGGCCGCCAAGAAGCTGTCCGACATGCTCGGCTGCGACCTGGCCATCGCCCACAAGGGCCGTCCGCGCCACAACGCCGCCGAGGTCATGGGCATCATCGGTGACATCAAGGGCAAGACCTGCATCATCAACGACGACATGATCGACACCGCTGGCACCCTGTGCGCCAACGTCAAGGAGCTCAAGGCCATGGGCGCCGGCGACATCTACGTGTGCGCCACCCACGGCATCTTCTCCGGCCCGGCTATCGAGCGCCTCAACGACGCCCCCATCGTCGAGTGCGTCGTCACCGATGCCATCCCCGTCGAGGTCGGCGGCAAGATCAAGACCATCTCGGTCGCCGAGGAGTTCGCTCAGGCCATCTCCGCCGTTTACCACGAGGAGCCCGTCTCCACGCTCGTCGGCGGCGACTTCGCGCTGTAGTCTACTGCGCATCGCATCATCTTCGATGTTTTTAAAGGGTCGGAAGCACGCTTCCGACCCTTTTTCTATTCCTCGTCAACCTGCCCTGGACAGTTAGTTCAGATACGTATTTATTTAAAGCCCCAAAGGGCCGTTCGGAGCTTTCTGAGCTCCCCGGCGGACGCTATGCCGCCCAAAACTCATCGTTTTCGAGCATTACCGCTGCACATTTACCCTCAAATCGTCCTCGAGGGCCCTTAGAAACGCCTCGAACGCGCGATGCCTTATACGTATCTGAACTAACTGTCCAGTAGCTATCGTCAACCCTCACGGTAGAACTCGATTTCCCGCAATCCCCTCAACCAATTCCTCCGACTTCATAACACCCAGCCGTTCATGGCACACAACACCCCACTGAGCGAAAAGAACGACTCGGCGACCGCGTTTCGCCAACGGCTTAGTACCTTGTAGTTATGACGACCGTGATTTCACATCTCTCCGCCCTCCGCGCGATTCGCCGCGCACGACGGGCTTACTCTGCGCTTCCGTGGGACTCCATCGACGTCGGACAGCAATCACAAGCTCTGGCTGGCTGCATCCCCAATAATGACGCCATAGACTTTGACGCGCTTTCGATGCTCGATGCCTGGAATGAAGACGATTCCGAACTGCTCGATCTTCTCGTTTCAAACGAAGACAACAGACGTCCCGACAAGCGACTTCTTCAGCATATTCTCTCTGCCCCGCTTCCCGAAGGGGCGATTATGCACATCGAGGCTGACATCTATGCCACATCCCCTGCCATGACGGCGCTGCTGTGTTCCAAAAATGAATCGGTTGCCAAAACCTTAATGCTTCTCATGGAGCTGCTCGGAACGTATTCTCTTCCGCCCGAGGCAACCTACCCCATCGCCTATGACGACATCTGGCCCAAGGCCGACACCTTCGAAGCGGCGAACGATCTCGATTGCCGGAGCGACCAGTCGGTGACCGAGCAGCAAAATGAAACCCGCTACGAACAGGCACACTACAAATGCGAGCCAGCCACGACCATCGAGGAGCTCGAGGCGATCGCACGGTTCGCAAAAAGCAGCTCATATACCTCGTTTCGCACAGCCGTCAAACTTGCCCGACCCGGATCTGCATCCCCAGCCGAATCCCTAATGTTTGCCGTTCTCGGAGCGCCCATGCGCTTTGGCGGATTCGGGTGTTGCAGCCTGCCCATGGGCGGCCTGCTACTCAACTATCGAGTCGACTTCGACACCCTTGCGGTCAACATGTCCTCGGGCATCCCCTACGCCATCTGCGACTTATATTGCCCGGCAGCCGGTGTCGACAACGAATACAACGGAATTGGGCATGAGCTTCAAAACGCTCGCATCCACGATGGCAATCGAAATAATGGCCTCAAGGCAATGGGCATCCACGTCCTGGTTATCAATCGCGACCAAATGAAAGACCTTGTTGCACTCGAAGCCTTCGCCCAAACGATGCATCGACTCGCGGGAGTCCGATTCCGTTACCGTATCAAGGGCTATCGCAAGCGCCAGGCCGCTTGGCTCAACGCTCTGCGGGCCGGAATCGGCATTGCGCCGGTCTAAACGGCGAATCGCCCGTGCGCCGTCGAGCAGGGCTGGACAGTTAGTTCAGATACGTATAAATAGACGCATTGAATTAGGATATTTACAGTCATCTCTATACCATTCGCCCTATTTGAAGGTCAGGTAGACTTCAAAACAGCGTCATATGGACTAACTGGAGCACCAATACAGCGCCGCGGCATCGAATTAGGCAATCCGGTGGCCCAAGCTTTATACGTATCTGAACTAACTGTCCACCTCGGCTTTCGACGGCCGTCCAAACGCACCCAAATAACCTCAATTGCCCACCATTTGACAGCAGCAACAGGGTCGCTCACCATAGCAGGCGACAAATCGACGAAAGGACAAACATGGCAGCTGCGCAGCCGCTTAAGATTCGCATGGTTGCCGGGCTTGGCAACCCGGGCGAGGAATATGCCGAGACCCGCCACAACGCCGGCTTTAAGGCAATCGACGAGCTGGCCCGTCAGGCCGGCGTCACGTACTGGAAAAACCAGGCCGGCGCCGAGGTCGCGCTCATCAATATCAACGACCCCGAGGAGGAAGGTGGCAAGCGCCAGATTGTGCTGGTCAAGCCGCAGTCGTACATGAACACCTCGGGCGGCCCCATCTCCAAGCTCTGCCGCGAGTACAAGATCAAGGCCGAGGAGCTGCTCGTGATCCATGACGAGCTCGATATTCCCGCCGGCGACGTGCGCGTCAAGGTGGGCGGCGGCCATGCCGGCCACAACGGACTGCGCTCGATTATCGACAAGATGGGCAGCCGCGACTTTAGCCGTATCCGCACCGGCATCGGCAACCCTCCTGGCAAGATGGCCGTCGCCGACTACGTACTTAAGCAGCTGCGCGCCCGCGAGGCCGAGGATTTCCAGGACACCTGCGCCCGTGCCGCCGACGCCGCCGGCCTGGCGATTGTGCACGGCGTAGTCTACGCCCGCGACCACGTCAACGGCGCCGCCTCCGCCAACGGCAAGCACTAAAACCTACCGGTTAGGGACAGGTTTGTTTTGGTAGGTTTTACCTGCGGAAACACCGCAACGGCCACATCGCAATAAGCACCCTGTCGCCATACATACGCAACGCCCCAAAGGGGGCCGGTCTCACCGCAACGCGAGACCGGCCCCCTTTGCCGTTTTGCCTGATAAAACCGACCAAAATAAACCTGTTCCTTTTTGGTAGGTCGAAGTGGATAAACCGTTTTCCCACCTGCCGAAGAAACACGTAAACGGCATTGCCATGAGGGTATAATTTGCACCGTATGTCTGCACAACGCCTGTGCGCGTACAGTTTTATTCGGGCTACCGTCCATTTCCGTGGAGGCACGGTTCGGCAGCCCTTACAAGAGAGGGGTTCTATGTATAAGATCCTGGAGAAGACGCAGTTCTCGGAGAAGGTGTTCAAGTTCCGCATCGAGGCGCCTGCAATCGCCAAACATGCGCACGCTGGACAGTTCCTCATGGTTCGCGCCAACGAGACGGGCGAGCGCGTCCCGTTTACCCTGGCCGGCTGGAACGGTGACGAGGGCTGGGTCGAGTTCATCTTCATGGTGATCGGCAAGACCACCGAGATGCTGTCCACCTATGAGGCCGGCGAGTCGCTGCGCGACGTCGTGGGCCCGCTGGGCGTTCCCACCGAGATGGCCGAGGGCCCCTGCGCCGTCATTGGCGGCGGCGTCGGCCTGGCAATTGCCTTCCCGGTCGCTAAGCACCTGGTCGAGACCGGCCACGAGGTGCACGCCATCATGGGCGCCCGCACCAAGGACCTCCTGCTCATGGAGGACCAGTTCCGCGAGCTCCTCGACGAGGACCACATCCACATCACCACCGATGACGGTTCCTACGGCGAGCAGGGCGTTGTCACCGCCCCGCTGGAGCGCCTGCTGCAGGACAAGGCCGTGAGCCAGGTCTTCTGCGTCGGCCCCGTTCCGATGATGAAGTTCTCGACCCTCACCGCCCAGAAGTACGACACCCCCATCACCGCGTCGCTCAACCCCATCATGGTTGACGGCACCGGCATGTGCGGCTGCTGCCGCGTCGAGGTGGGCGGCGTGACCAAGTTCGCTTGCGTCGACGGCCCCGACTTCGATGCCACCCTGGTCGACTGGGATGACCTTCGTGCCCGCCAGGCCGCTTACCGTTCCGAAGAGGGCGAGTCCCTCAAGGCCTATGAGGAAAAGAGCTGCGCATGCCACTAGTTAACGGTCGTTTCGTTGCCGATATGAAGTCGCCCCGCACCCCCGATAACGAGGAGCCGGCCGCCGAGCGCGCCTGCGACTTCCGCCCCGTCGACAAGGGCTTCACCGAGGAGATGGCGCTGGCCGAGGCCGAGCGCTGCCTCAACTGCAAGAAGCCGTTCTGTGTTGAGGGCTGCCCCGTCAACATCAACATCCCCCGCTTTATCGAGCAGATCCGCGAGAAGGACTTCGGCGGCGCTCTCGACACCATCCGCGAGGACTCCATGCTTCCCGCCATCTGCGGCCGTGTCTGCCCGCAGGAGAACCAGTGCGAGGGCAAGTGCATCCGTGGTAAGAAGTCCGAGCCCGTGGCCATCGGCCAGCTCGAGCGCTTCCTGGGTGACCGCCCCGAGCTCGCCTCCACGCCCAAGATGGCCCCCAAGAACGGCAAGAAGGTCGCCGTGGTCGGCTCCGGCCCGTCCGGCATCACCTGCGCCGGCGAGCTCGCCCGTAACGGCTTTGACGTCACCGTCTTCGAGGCCTTCTTCACCGGCGGCGGCGTGCTGGTCTACGGCATCCCCGAGTTCCGTCTGCCCAAGGCAGTCGTCAAGCGCGAGATTGACGGCCTGGAGGACATGGGCGTCAAGTTTGAGTACAACTCCGTCGTGGGCAACATGGCCACGGCCGAGGAGCTCTTCGAGCAGGGCTTCGACGCCATCTACGTGGCGACCGGCGCTGGCCTGCCCAAGTTCCTCAACGTCCCCGGCGAGAACCTGCCCAACGTCTTCTTCGCCAACGAGTACCTCACCCGCGTGAACCTGATGAAGGCCAACGAGTTCCCCGAGTACGATACCCCCACCAAGCACGGCAAGAACGTCGTCGTCTTTGGTGGCGGCAACGTGGCTATGGACGCCGTCCGTACCGCCAAGCGCTTGGGCGCCGAGCACGCCATCATCGCCTACCGCCGTACCGAGGACGAGATGCCCTGCCGTCGCGCCGAGCTGCACCACGCTAAGGCCGAGGGCGTCGAGGTCCTGCCGCTCGTCTCCCCGCTCGAGTTTGTCGCTGGCGAGGATGGCTCCGTGTGTGCCGTCAAGGTCCAGAAGATGGAGCTCGGCGAGCCCGACGAGTCCGGCCGCCGTCGTCCGGTCGCCATCGAGGGCGCCATCGAGGAGATCCCCTGCGATGTCGCGATCTCGGCTATCGGCACCAACGCCAACCCCTTCGCTGCCAAGATCGGCGGCAAGATGGAGCTCAACAAGTGGGGCTACATCGTTGCCGACGAGGAGACCGGCCAGACCACCGATCCCCGCATCTGGGCCGGCGGCGACATCGTCACCGGTGCCGCTACGGTCATTCTGGCGATGGGCGCCGGCAAGAAGGCCGCCGCTTCCATCACCAAGAGCCTGCTGGGCGAGTAATCACCTGCAGCGCTAGCCATCAAACGGCAAAGTCCCCGTCGAGCACACGCCCGGCGGGGACTTTTTCTATGCCGACTGCCCGACCACCACAAAGGGGACAGGCACCTTTGTGGTGGTTTTGGGCCGGGGCACAGGGGCTAGCGGTTACGACGCTTGGTTGCGGCGATGCCGGCGGCGGCTACGGTTGCGCCGGCGATGCCTAGGGCGGCGACCGTCATCGCGGTGGTGTCGCCCGTGGCAACCAGGGCAACGTCGGACTTCTTGGTCGGCGCGGCTTTTTCAACCGTCTTGGTCGTGGTAGTTGTCGCGACCAGCTTTGTCGCGGGTTTGGTCTCGGGTTTCACCTCGGGTTTGGGCTCAGGCTTGACCTCAGGCTGCGGCGTCGGCTTCTCGGGATCGACCGGGGTCGGCGTTGCCTCAGGCGTAAACGTCAGATCAGTGTTGAGCCACAGGGTGAAGATCCAACCGCTCTCGGGATCAACCACACTCGCTTCGTCCATCTGGTAGCCGCACTCCACGCCGTTGATCACCAGCTTGGTGCTGGGCGTGAAGTAGAAGCCGCGCGCGGACTTAAGGTAGATGCCGTAGCGATAGGTCACGCCAGGCTTAAAGACATCGATGTGGTTGGTAATGTTCTGGTCCCAAAACTCGACAGAGTTTACCTCGCTGCCGTCGCTACCCGTCCAGAACTCGCACTGAGGGAGGGAGTTGGAGTCCGTCGGAACATTCGCCGTAAAGACCGGCTTATCGCCCGCCTTGAAGGTGGTTGTGGCGCCGTTGATCTCTATAACGTCGATGGCACGCCATTCGTCGATCGGCTGCTCGCACAGCATATTGTCAGCATTGGGCGCAAAGACTCCGTTGACGGTCTTGACGTGGTGCACCCAATGGCCGTTGACGTTCATTTCGCAGTCATCAGCCACGGTATTGTCGCCCTTGAGCCTCAGCTCAACAGAGTACATGTAGAACTTGCCCTCTTCGAAGTGGTCAATCTTCTTCATGCCCGGCGTATACTTTGCGGGGTCGGAATACCAGAAGGCAACGGGCGTGAGCTCCGCAGGGTCGCTGCCGTCCATCTCTTCCCAGCACTCGTAGGCGATCTCGTACTTGTCGGCGTCGGCGGCAGGAATCGTCGCGGTCGCACGCGGCGCCTCACCGGGTGCATAGTCGGTCTTCACGTCGTTGACGTTCAGGTTCTCGAGAGCTTGGCTTTCTGACGCTACGAGCGTTATGGCACTGTCGATGTTGTAGCGAATATAGTAGTCATCCCTGGTTTCGTTGATGACGACCGAACCGCTCGGCCTGTAGGCGTTGAAGATATCATCGGGGTCGCCCACGATGATGTGGTCGCCCTCATAGTCGGTTCCGGTATACGTCAGTGCCGCGCCAATATAAAGAGTCTCAGTGCGCGTGAGTCGATACGAGCCGCCCGCCGCGCCACCCGTAAAGGTCAGCGTCAGCCTCATGTGATCGTCAACAGGCTCAAAGCGAGCCGTCACATCGGACATAGATGCGTCCTGGACTTCAGCTAGGGTGCCCGAAGCAGCATCGGCCCGGTAGTACTTGGTTTCGACAAGTTCGCGGAGCGGCTTATCCGGCATACCGCCCTCGACATCGGGAAAATTATAGGTATACGACTGGCCCTTTTCGAGTGTGACATTGCTCGGAAGCACGCAGTCCGTGTAGTGATTGACCACGGTCGTGTTGACCTTAACGCCGCCTCCGTCCGTCACGTCGGTCACGCCGCAGGGCATGATGGCATCGCTTGCCGGCGCGGCGGCGTTGTTGCTGGGGGCGTTTTGCTCGGCGGGCACCGCATCGCCAGAGCCGCTGGCGGCGTCAGCTGGAGTTGCCTGCTGAGGTTCAGCGGTAGTTTGCACCACCGGAGCAGCATCGGTTGCCGGTGCAGCTGGAGCGGCGGTCGTCACCGGAGCCGCTGCGACCTCACCCGCCGCGGCGTCCAGATCAGCGCACTCAGTCGCAAGCGCCACACTCGGCAGCAGCAGCTGACCGACCATAAGCGCGCATGCGCCGACGCCGACGATCCTCACACCCACGCAGCGCCAAGTGCCGTGAACGAGCGAACAAGTACGCTCGCGCTGGACCTGCTTATCAAAGTGGCTTCCGTTCATAGGGGCCTCCCTCGGTCGATGAGCCGCACCACCACAAAGGTGCCTGTCCCCTTTGTGGTGGTTTTCCTAGTCTCACCATGCGTCAAGCAATCCCATGTGCCTAGGTTCGTAGATGCGAACCCCTGTGACTACCTGCGGTTTAATTCGAATTGATTTCGTTATCGTCACGCCCGTCCCAAGGACGCTACAATCGAGGACACGATCATTCCGTCCACCCAAAGGACCGTTCTTGAACCTGAGCAAGCCTAAAATCAACGCGCTTCTGGCACTCGCGCTCTTTACCTTTGTCTTTCTTGCCGCCGAGTTTCGCTTCGACATCAATGTCGGGTTGCTCGCCGGTGCCGAACGCGTTGTGCTCGCACAAGGCTTTATCCTGGGCGCCAGCGTGATTGGCTTTATCGGATACGCCCCACTGCTCGGGCACGCGCAGTGCAAAGGCCAACCCCAGGCAATCGCCACCGCCGCTGTCCCTATCGCCATTGTTGGGCTAACCCAGATTCAATCCCCCACGGGCCCGTTTACGCTCGAAACTCTAGGCTGCATTGCATTCCTTGGGCTCGGCCTACTGGGCGCCGCAGCACACCACGCCTTCGCGATGGCATTCCAAGACGATCCCAAGCTCGCCACCGGCGCAGGGGCTGCCTATACCGCAGGTATCCTCCTGCAGTTTGCCCTTAACCTGCTCGATTGCGGCGGAATCATCGATCTCATCATTCTTGGAACGGCGACGATCATTATTTCCGCCCTCAGCGCCGCGCCCCAAGAGGCGGACGATAACTCCAGCGTCATCATCAATCCCTTTGCCGAGCCCTCGCACGCCCTCGCCAAGCAGGCGTGTTGGAGCATCGCGCTGGTCATGATCATCGCCTGTCTGTTTTCCACGCTCGACAACGTGGTCACGTTCTCCAACGCCCACGGCACCATCGCCGTGCAAACCTGGCCGCGCCTCTTTTTGGCAGCAAGTGGACTCGTCGCCGGCCTTATCTTTGACCTCGCCGAGCGTCGCTACATGGGACTCGTCATGCTCGGTGTCACGGTACTCTCCACCATTTCCATCTTGGCCGTAGAAGCCGGCGCCGACCCCAATCTGGGCCTTGTCGTCTTTTATCTGAGCTCCGGCTTTTTCGTCACGTTCTTTACCGCCACGTTTACGCAGTTGGCACCGCACATGCGCGCGCCTGCCCTTTGGGCCGGCATGGGCCGCGCCGCCAACAACGTGTGTGCGTTCACCACGTCGAGCATCTCGCTAGCGCTTGTGACCTCGGGCAACGTCGCCCTTATCATGATCGTCGCGCTCGTGCTGCTCGTCGCCGCCTGTGTGGCGTTCGTTGCCGCCGGCCTGTTCCGCCTACCCCAAACCGAGCAGGAGCGCGAACATCAACAGCTCGCCGAGGAAGCACTCGCCGCGCCCACCATCGAGGAGCAGCGCCAGACTTTCATCACCGACCACGGCCTCACCCCGCGCGAGGTTGATGTACTGGTAGTCGTGACCCAAGACGAGCGCCCGCTCAAACAGGTCGCCGAGGAGCTCGGCATCTCGATGCGCATGGTGCAGCGCCACCTGAGCTCTATCTACCAAAAGACCGACACGCAAACGCGTGCCGGTCTCACCAAAGCCTTCCCCTCGGCATAAAGCAAAAACCACCACAAAGGTGCCTGTGAACTGCCTCCCATTTCTTGGACATCGGGAAATGGGAGGTTTTCCATGAGTAT
>CAKUGY010000013.1 GCA_934654835.1 uncultured Collinsella sp. | reverse complement strand
GTGGGCAGGCAGTTGTAGGTGTAGCAGAAGTTCCAGATATCGTAGGCGATGATGTAGACCCAGGTCATGTCGGGCCACAGCATGTCGGTCTTGTCCTCGGAGGCGTAGACGCTCCACCAGCCGGTCATGCAGAAGATGTTGATGATGCCGGCGATGCCGTTGAACACATTGTTCCAGCCGGCCAGCTGCGTGGCGCCCTCGGAGGTGACCCAGGTGGACTCGCCCAGGACAAAGAAGTGATAGGCGCTCTCAAAGTCGGACACGACGGCGATCATGATGTTGATGGCGACGATCACAAACGGCCACGCGCGGAACCAGTGCGCCTTGCCGATCTTGCCCCACTGGTACTTAATGGCGATAAAGCCCCAGCAGCCGGCCAGCGCCGCGTACACCTTGGCGTAGTGGAACCAGCTGTTCTGGTACACGTGGGTGGGGTTGGTGAGTGCCCACTCGGCGCCCTGCGAAACGCCGACGGCGATGGCGACGCAGTAGATGGTCATGGCCAGCGGAGCCACGCCAAAGATAATGGCCGCGCCGAGCTTAGTGCGGCGGCCGACCTCGTTGAGCACGATCAGGCCAACAAAGACCATGGCCCAGCCAGCCCAGTGGATAAGGGTATCGCTACCCCAAACATCGAACAGCATGCTGCTCTCCTTTCACAAGCCCGCGGCCCCTCTTCCGATCGCGGGCAGTTTGGCCAAATGTCGTCAGTTCCCGGGCCTGCGCTCGGGATACTTGGCGGTGTAGCCCTCGATGTGGAGTGTCGAGGCGATGATCTCCTTGACCGTCTCGTCGGGCACATCGGGGTGCGTGCGGATATACATTAAAAGTCCCATGATGAGGGTGTAGAACGTTTCATAGACATGGTCGATGCGCAGGTCGTGATGGGCGACAAAGTCCACCACGGTGGTGTCGCAGATGTACTGCGCCACGCGCTGGACCACGTTGTGCAGAAAGCCGCCGTAGAGCGCGCCGCTGCTTGAGGTCAGCGTGTGTGGCAGCTCGTGGCCGCTGGCGACCAGGCGCTTAAAGAGCGGGGCGACGGTGTCGAGCGCACCTTCGATATCGCCAACCGTGCGGCTGGCGTTCCACTGTTCGAGCTCGGCGATAAAGCCGTCGATCGCCTCGTCCATGACAGCGGTGACGGCGGCGTCCATATCGGCAAAGTAGTGGTAGAACAGCGAACGCGTGCAGCCGGCCCGCTTGGTCACGGCCGATACCGAAAGGTGGGATACACCCAGCTCGGAGCTTACGGTGCGCACGGCATTGAGGATCTCGCGACGGCGTTCGTCGCCCGACAGGCGCCTTGCCGCGCTATCGGATGCGGCGGTGTCAACCGCGGGTAAATCTGCCGTGCTGTTGCTCATGTTTTGCCGCCTTTCGTCCTCTTTTGCCCAACCGTTCGCCTAACAGTCTTGAATATTGTTGACGGTTCGTCAATACTATTTTTGACACAATGTCAACAATGGCGGGTGAACGGCATGGGGGCATGCCCGACCTGCAAAAAGAGGGGCGCTGCGGTCTCGCCGGACTGCGGCAAGAGAAGGGACAACCATGATTCTCAACGGACCGGGGATTAGCTATACCGAGCCCGACATCGGCGCGGAGTTCGTGCCGCCGCTGCCGGAGCATCCGCGCGAGGCCATCGTCAAACTGTGCGAGCACTGCACCAACCGTCTGCTTCATCGCGACGAGCTGCTGGGCTACGAGTACTGGTCGTTTGCCGAGGCCGCGACCGATGAACAGGCCGAAGTGCTCTGCAAGATGAAGATGCGCCGTCCCTACACGCTGCCCGAGATGGTCAAGCTCACCGGCATGCCCGAGGCCGATATCGAGAAGATGCTCGACGACATGAGCTACACGGGCTTGCTCGAGTACAACTGGGAAAACCCCGCGCGCGCCAAGCAGTGGGTGCTGCCCATGTTGGTGCCGGGTTCTGCCGAGTTCCTCAACATGCGCGTGAGCCAGCTCGAGGAGCACCCGGTCTACGCCAAGTTCTTTGAGCAGGCATCCAAGGGCCCGCTGTCCAAGGCCACGCCGATGGTGCCGCCCGGAGGCGCGGGCATCGGCATGCACGTCATTCCGGTCGAGAAGGCCATTGACGCCGCGAGCACCTCGGTGCCCATTGAACACATCGAGCACTGGCTCGACAAATATGAGGGCAAGTATGCCGCCAGCACCTGCAGCTGCCGCGCGAGCCGTCGCGTGATGGGCGAGGGCTGCGCCGACGACCCGGCCGACTGGTGCATCGCCGTAGGAGATATGGCCGATTACGTGGTCGAGACCGACCGCGGCCATTACGTGACCCGCGACGAGGTTTACGACATCCTTCGCCAGGCCGAGGACAACGGCTTTGTGCACCAGATCACCAACATTGACGGCGAGAACAAGATCTTCGCCATCTGCAACTGCAACGTCAACGTGTGCTACGCCTTGCGCACCTCGCAGCTGTTCAACACGCCCAATCTGTCACGCTCGGCCTACGTCGCCAAGGTCGAGAAGGACAAGTGCGTGGCGTGCGGTCGCTGCGTTGAGGTGTGCCCGGCCGGCGCCGCCAAGCTGGGCCAGAAGCTTTGCAGCAAAAAGGCCGGCGGTCGCGTGCCCGAGTATCCGCGCCAGGAGCTGCCCGACGCCACCAAGTGGGATCACACCAAGTGGTCGCCCAACTACCGCAACGACAACCGTATCGAGACGCACGAGTCCGGCACGGCGCCCTGCAAGACGGCCTGCCCCGCGCATGTCGCCGTTCAGGGCTATCTGAAGCTTGCGGCCCAGGGCCGCTATGACGAGGCCCTGGCGCTCATCAAGCGCGAGAACCCGCTGCCCGCTATCTGCGGTCGCGTGTGCAACCGCCGCTGTGAGGACGCCTGCACCCGCGGTCGCGTGGACGAGGCCGTGGCCATCGACGAGGTCAAGAAGTTCATCGCCCAGCGCGATCTGGATGCCGCGACCCGCTATATCCCGCCTGTGGTGACTCCGACGCGCGCCGGCGGCTTCGATCAGAAGATCGCCATCATCGGCGCTGGTCCGGCTGGTCTGTCCTGCGCTTTCTACCTGGCCGAGAAGGGCTACAAGCCCGTCGTGTTCGAGAAGAACGAGCGCCCGGGCGGCATGCTCACCTACGGCATTCCCAGCTTTAAGCTGCAGAAGGATGTCATTGAGGCCGAGGTCAAGATTATTCGCCTGATGGGCGCCGAGTTCCGCTACGGCGTGGAAGTCGGTCGCGATGTGACGCTCGACGAGCTGCGCGCGCAGGGCTTTAAGGCCTTCTACGTGGCCATTGGCTGCCAAGGTGGCCGCCTTGCCGGCATTCCGGGCGAGGATGCCGAGGACGTGACCGTTGCTGTCGACTTCTTGCGCGAGGTCAACAGCGGCAAGATCGACGCGCTGCCCGGTCGCACCATCGTGGTGGGCGGCGGCAACGTAGCCATCGACGTGGCCCGCAACGCCTGCCGTCTGGGTTCCGAGCACGTTGAGATGTTCTGCCTGGAGAGCGAGGCTCAGATGCCCGCCAGCGAAGAAGAGCGTCGCGAGGCCGTCGAGGACGGCGCGCACATCAGTTGCGGCTGGGGCCCCAAGGAGGTCCATCTGGACGAGGCCGGTCGCGTGTGCGGCATTACCTTTAAGCGCTGCACGCGTGTCTTTGACGACGAGGGCCGTTTTGCGCCCGAGTACGACGAGAACGACCTGCGTCGTGTCGACGCCGACCGTGTGGTCATGTCGATCGGTCAGTCCATTGTGTGGGGCGACCTGCTGGCTGGCTCCAAGGTGGAGCTTGGCCGCGGTCAGGGCGCCCTCGCCGATCCCCAGACCTATCAGACCGCCGAGCCCGACATCTTTGTGGGCGGCGACGTCTACACCGGCCCCAGCTTTGCCATCGATGCCATCGCCGCTGGCCACGAGGCCGCCGTGTCCATCCATCGCTTTGTCCAGCCGGGCTCCACGCTCACCATCGGTCGCAACCAGCGTCGCTACACCGCGCTTGACCGCGACGATGTCGTGATCGAGGGCTACGACAACGCGAGCCGCGAGGTTGCCCACGTGGACCGCGAGCGCGAGAAGACCGCGCCGTTTAGCGAGTACGTCGAGACCTTCACCGAGGAGCAGGTGCGTGCCGAGACCGCCCGCTGCCTGGGCTGCGGCGCCTCGATCGTCGATCCCAACAAGTGCATCGGCTGCGGCCTGTGCACCACCAAGTGCGCGTTCGACGCCATCCACCTGGATCGCGACCGCCCCGAGTGCTCCACCATGGTCAAATACGAGCAAAAGCTCCCGAGCTTGGGCAAGTATGCGCTGAAGCGTGCCATCAAGATAAAATTCGGGAAGAAGTAAAAGAGCGTAACGAGTAAGCGAACGGCGCAGAAGGCGGTTGGACAGCGAGCGGGCCCCAGACGTGGCGAGGTGCCTTGAAAGAGGAGGGCATAGGGCTTTTGCCCATGCCCGACGATTGAAAGGCAGATCGCCCGTCTGGGGTTCGCGCAGCGTCAAGCCGGCCGCCGTTCGTTAGAACGGCGGAAGGATATAAAGTGCACGAGCTGGGAATCGTCTATCACATCATTCGCGATGTTGAGAATGTGGCGCGCGCCAATGGCGTGGGTCGCGTCTCGAGCGTGACGTTGCTGTTGGGCGAGGTCTCGAGCGTCGTTTCCGATCTGCTGCTCGATGCTTGGCGTTGGGCGGCAGATAAAAAGCCCATTACGGAGGGCGCGGAGCTTATCGTGGAACCCGTCGAGGCCGTGACGCACTGCGAGGCATGCGGCCGCGACTACGCGACGGTCGAGCACGGCAAGACCTGTCCCCATTGCGGCAGCGGCGAGACCTATCTGCTTCAGGGCCAAGAGGTCATGATCAAGCAGATCGAGACTCCCGACGAGGACCCGGCAGACGCTGCCCCCGACGGCTCTTCTGACGCCCCCGATGCCGTCGACGCCGCCAACCCCCTCCACATCGCCTAACTTGGTCGTTGGGGACGTTCTTAAATGACTAGTCAATCAAGAACGTCCCCAACGACTACTTGCGCTAGATCATAAGTCATACAATTAGTCAAGTTATGTCTGTTTAAACAAAATAGCGGCAGTACAAGCGCATACGCGCTTGCCTAAAATCGATATTAATGAACAGCCTGCTTGTATCTGTAAAATGCATGGCTTGATGAGCGACGCCTTGGCGTGTAATGAGTCAAAAAGCAGCAACGTAATCAATTTGTAACAAAACTTGACGTTTAAACAAATAATCCAACCTTTTGCGAATTTAGCTATAATTCCACAAACCAAACAGCTATACTTCTTCAGTGTCGTGTAGGAATTACGTAGACAAAAAGGAGGTTATGTGATGGTAAGTATTGTTCTTGCTAGCCACGGGGACTTGGCTGCTGGAATCAAGCAGACGGGCTCGATGGTCTTTGGCGATCAGCCGTCTGTAGCCGTGGTCTCGCTCGAGCCGAGCATGGGCCCCGACGACTTCCGTGCCAAGGTCGAGGAAGCAATCGCTTCCTTCGAGGACCAGGAGCAGGTGCTCTTCCTCGTTGATCTGTGGGGCGGCACGCCGTTCAACCAGATCAGCGGGCTCATCGAGGGCCATGATTCCTGGGCTATCGTCACCGGTGTCAACCTGCCTATGCTCATCGAGGCATATTCGCAGCGCTTTGACGCAAAGAACACTGCACATGCGATCGCAAAACATCTCGTGACTGAGGCTAAGGCTGGCGTGCGCGTCAAGCCCGAGTCTCTGGAGCCCGAGGAGAAGAAGCCGGCTGCGGCCGCCGCTGCTCCTGCAGGCGCCATCCCTCCGGGAACGGTCATCGGCGACGGGCACATCAAGATTGCCCACGTCCGTATCGACACCCGTTTGCTTCATGGTCAGGTGGCCACCACGTGGACCAAGCAGATCAACCCCAACCGCATCATCGTGGTTTCCGACGGCGTTGCTCACGACGAGCTCCGCAAGACTATGATCGAGCAGGCTGCCCCTCCGGGAGTCCATGCCAACGTCGTGCCCATCAAGAAGATGGCCGAGGTCGTCAAGGACACGCGCTTTGGTGATACCAAGGCCATGCTGCTCTTCGAGAACCCGCAGGATCTTCTCAAGGCTATCGAGGCCGGCGTCGACATCAAGGAAGCCAACATCGGTTCCATGGCCCACTCCAAGGGCAAGGTCGTCGTCACCAACGCTGTCGCTATGGGCGATGACGACGTCAAGACCCTCGAGGCCCTCAAGGCCAAGGGCGTCAAGTTCGAGGTTCGCAAGGTTCCTTCGGATTCCTCCGAGGATCTCGACGCCATGTTGAAGAAAGCTAAGGCCGAACTGGCCGCTCAAGCATAGTAAAGGAGGGTCCGATACATGTCCGCGCTTACTATTGTTCTTATCGCGATTATCGCGCTGCTTGCCGGTATGGAAGGCGTTCTGGACCAGTTCCAGTTCCATCAGCCGCTCGTTGCGTGCACGCTTATCGGTCTCGTAACCGGTCACCTTCAGGAGGGCATCCTCCTGGGCGGCTCGCTTCAGATGATGGCCCTTGGTTGGGCTAACGTCGGCGCCGCCGTCGCACCTGACGCCGCTCTGGCCTCGGTCGCATCCGCCATTATCATGGTGCTCGCCCTTAACGGTGGCGCCACCGATTCGGCTAAGGCCGTTACCACCGCTATCGCCGTCGCCGTGCCTCTGTCCGTCGCCGGCCTGTTCCTGACCATGATCTGCCGTACCCTGGCTACCGCTATGGTTCACGGCATGGACGCCTGCGCCGAGAAGGGCGACTTCGCCGGCATCGAGCGCTGGCAGTATGCCGGCATCCTCATGCAGGGTGTCCGTATCGCCATCCCGGCCGTCCTTCTGTGCATCATCCCGGCCGAGGCCGTGACCAACGCGCTCAACGCTATGCCCGACTGGCTGTCCGGCGGCATGGCTGTCGGCGGCGGCATGGTCGCTTCCGTCGGCTACGCCATGGTCATCAACATGATGGCCACCAAGGAGACCTGGCCGTTCTTCATCCTCGGCTTCGTCCTGGCTGCCATCCCCCAGCTCACGCTGATCGCCCTCGGTCTCATCGGCATCTCCCTTGCCCTCATCTACCTTGGCCTTAAGGATTTCGCCAAGCAGAATGGCGGCATGGGCGGCGGCTCCGGTGACCCGCTCGGTGACATCCTGAATGATTACGAGTAGGAAGGGAGTGATACATATGGCAGAGAACAAGATTCAGCTTTCTAAGTCCGATCGTCAGAAGGTTTGCTTCCGTCATCAGTTCCTTCAGGGCTCGTGGAACTACGAGCGTATGCAGAACGGCGGCTGGTGCTACTCAATGATCCCTGCGATCAAGAAGCTCTACACCAGCAAGGACGACCAGATTTCCGCGCTTAAGCGCCACCTGGAGTTCTACAACACCCACCCCTATGTTTCCGCCCCCGTCATTGGCGTCACCCTCGCTCTCGAGGAGGAGCGCGCCAACGGTGCTCCGATCGACGACGTTGCCATCCAGGGCGTCAAGGTCGGTATGATGGGCCCGCTCGCCGGTGTCGGCGACCCCGCCTTCTGGTTCACCCTTCGCCCGATCCTGGGTGCTCTGGGTGCTTCCCTGGCCCTGTCCGGTAGCATTCTCGGCCCGCTGCTGTTCTTCTTTGCGTGGAACATCATCCGTTACGCCTTCCTGTGGTACACGCAGGAGTTTGGCTACAAGGTCGGCTCCTCCATCGCCAAGGACCTCTCCGGCGGTCTGATGGGCAAGGTCACCGAGGGTGCTTCCATCCTTGGTATGTTCATCATCGGTGCCCTGGTCGAGCGCTGGGTGTCCATCTCCTTCACCCCGATCGTCTCCAAGGTCACGCAGTCCGCTGGTGCCTACATCGACTGGGCTAACCTGCCTTCCGGTTCCGAGGGCGTCAAGGAAGCGCTGACGATGTACAACTCCATCGGCGGCACCGCTCTTGATCAGGTGAAGGTCACCACGCTTCAGGCTAACCTCGATCAGCTCATCCCCGGCCTTGCCGCCGTGTGCCTGACCCTGCTGGTCTGCAAGCTCCTCAAGAAGAAGGTCAGCCCGATCGTCATCATCCTGGCTCTCTTCGCCGTGGGTATCATCGGTCGCGTCTGCGGCTTCATGTAAGCACGCTTCGGCTTAAGACCGAGAGTTGCTAGACAAGGGCTATTGAGCCATTGAAACGGACCGCACCCGGTGGGTACACTGGATGCGGTCCGATTGTTTTATTTGGAGGGCGAGGCGCGCATGGCGCAATCTCAGAACAGTACGGTCGATCTGGCAACGCCGGCAACCTGCCTGATGGGACTTACCAGCCACGGCAACGTGATGGTGGGCAATAAGGCGTTCGAGTACTATAACGAGCGCAATCCCGAGGATTATATTCAAATCCCGTGGGACGAGGTCGACTATATTGCCGCCGAGGTTTTGCGCGGCACCAAGAAGATCACGCGTTTTGCCATCTTTACCAAGGATAACGGCCACTTTACATTTTCGACGCGCGACGACAAAGAGACGCTGCGTGCGGTGCGCAAGTACGTGGACGAGGACAAGCTCGTGCGCTCGCCCGACTTTATCGACGTAACCGCCAAGGGTGCCAAGAGTATCCCAAGCGCTATCAAGAGCCTCTTCCACAAGGACAACTAACCCTCCATCAGTTGCGGTGAAATAGTTCCTGAATTCGGCCTATAAGCCCCCAATCAGGAACTATTCCACCGCAACTTCGAAGAGTGGCTATGCGCTGCATGGCAGCGGCGCAAATCTGCTACACTAGTACAACATGCCTCCGTAGCTCAGGGGATAGAGCACCGCTCTCCTAAAGCGGGTGTCGACGGTTCGAATCCGCCCGGGGGCACCAGAGAATTTGACGGCGTCGCGAGAGCGGCGCCGTTTCTGGTTAGCGGGACATGCCGGCGGATTCGGACCGTCGACACCCGCGTCACCAATTTCCCCGCGGGGGGAGTTTTCGAATCCGCCCGGGGGCACCAGAGATTGACCGAGCCCGGTACCGCCACGGTGCCGGGCTCTTCTGGTTAAATCCCACCTCAAAAACAAAGAGCCCGCTTGCCGGGGGAGCAAGCGGGCGCTTCTGAGCGAATATGTTTGCGGCGTACGGTCGCCGCGAACCTTGGGTTAGTTGCCCGAATCGGAGTCGTCGCCCGAACCGGAAATGGAGATAGTCAGCGTAATCGTGTTGTCGGTCGACTGCTTGCCGGTGGGGGAGACGCCCGTAACGGTGGCGTTCTCGTTGCCGCTCACGGGGTTACCGTTCTGGTCGCAGAAGGCGATGTTGTAGAAGCCGGCGTTGTTGAGCGCGGTGACAGCGGCGGAGATACTCTTGCCGTACAGGTTGCCCGGAACGCTGGCCTTGCCGGACTTCTTGGCAATGACAACGGTGATCGTGGCGCCGGGCTTCTGCTTGCCGCTGGGGTTCCAGCTAATAACGGTGCCCTCGGTGACGGAGTCGTTCTCCTGGTAGCTCACGTCAACGCCAAAACCGGCCATGTCGAGGGCATTGCGCGCCTGGGCCTCGGTCATGTCGGTCAGATCGGGGACGGAGGTAGTGTCAGGGCCGCTGGAGACCTTGTACGAGATGGTCGTGCCCTTCTCGACTTCCTTGCCAGCGTCGGTGCCCTGCTCAAAGACCTGGCCCTCGTCGGCCTCGTTGGCCTCCTCGGTTGCGTTGCCCTTCAGGCCCACGCTTGCCAGTGCGGCCTCGGCCTGGTCCTTGGTCAGACCCACAAGCTGCGGAACCTCAACCTTCTCGGAAGGCTTGGCGCCCTTGGAGATCACCAGGTTCACCTTGGTGCCCTTGGGCTTCTTGGTGTTGCCGTTGGGGGTCTGCTCGGCAACCTTGCCCTCGTCGACGTCGTCGTTGTAACTCTGGTCGACGGTGCCGACCTCAAGGCCGGCCTCCTTGATCAGCTCGATAGCGGTCTCCTGGTCCTTGCCCAGCACGTCGGGCACCGTGACCTGCTCGCCGCTGAACATGCCCGTTGCGAAGGCCACCACAACGCCAATCACGGCGATTGCGGCGACGGCGGCGGCGATGATCTTGTTCTTGTTGGACTTGGGGCTTTCGACCTCATAGGAGCCCGTGGAGCCCGAGACGGCGCTACGGGCGTTGTTCTGGCCGCTCACGCCCGAGACGGGGCGAACCATGGCGCGCGTGGAGTCAGAAAGCTCGCGGGTCTTGGTGGCGCCCAGGTCGCCGGCAGCGCCGATGACGCGCGTGGGCTCCGAGACGTTGACGGCGCGGCCGGACAGGTAGCTGTTGAGCACCTGACGAAGCTCGTCGGCCGTCTGGAAGCGGTTTGCCGGATCCTTTTCCATGCACTTGAGGATGATGCGCTCAAGATCGGCATCCACGCCGGAGTTGATCTGGCTGGGCGGCACGGGAAGCTCGTTGACCTGCTTAAGCGCGACCGAGATGGCGTCGTCGCCGTCGAAGGGTACGCGGCCGGTAGCGCACTCGTACATGACGACACCCAGCGAGTAGATATCCGAGGTGGGACCGAGGTCCTGGCCGCGGGTCTGCTCGGGGCTTACGTAGTGGGCCGTGCCTAGCACGTTGTTGTCCTGCGTGAGGTGGCTGTTCTTGGCGCGCGCGATGCCAAAGTCCATCACCTTGATGTTGCCGTCGGGCAGCACCATGATGTTCTGCGGCTTAATGTCGCGGTGGATGATCTCGTGCTTGTGGGCGACTGAAAGCGCGGAGCTGATCTGCGAGCCGATCTGCGCGACCTTCTTGGGATCGAGGGCGCCGTGGCTCTTGATACCGCTCTTAAGGTCGGTGCCGCGCAGGTACTCCATGACGATGTAATAGGTGTCGCCGTCCTTGCCCCAATCGTAGACGCCCACGATATAGGGGGAGGAGAGGCCGGCAGCTGCCTGGGCCTCCTGCTTAAAGCGCGCGGCGAAGGTGGCGTCGCCGGCGTACTGCGGCAGCATGATCTTGACGGCCACCGTGCGGTCGAGGACCTGATCTTGCGCGCGGAAGACGGTCGCCATGCCGCCCGTTCCCACCTTATCCTTGAGGAGGTATCTTCCCCCGAGGACCCTCTGTTCCATTCCTGCTCCTAACTAACTTATTCGCTCAACGATGTGTGTAGTACCAAATCTGTGGCCGCTGGGGCCGCGTGGCGCATGTCCGCTAGCTTATCGGCTGCGGCGCGCCACATGCTCGTGCTTCGATCACGGGCATCACGCTCCTTGGGCTGCGAGTGCCGCGGTCAGGACGATGCCGGCGATCTTGGCCGCCTTGACGTCATGTTGGTCGTAATCCTCCAGGGCCACCGAGATGGCGACCGTGGGTGAATCGTAAGGTGCAAAGCCGACGAACATCGAGTTGACATTGGTGCCGCCGGTCTCGGCCGAACCGGTCTTGCCGGCGACCTTAACGCCCGGAATCTGGGCATCGGTGCCGGTGCCGGACTGGACGACCGCGAGCATGGCCTGCTTGACCTGCTCGGCCGTGGTGGCGCTGACGGCCTGGCCAAGCGAGCGGGACTGCGTGGTCTTGACCACGGTTCCGTCGGGGGCGAGTACCTGGGCCACGAAGAACGGGTCCATGACCACACCGCTGTTGGCAATGGCCGCTGCGATCACGCAATTCTGCATGACGGTGGTCTGCGGGCCGGGCGTGTGGTCCATGCCGACGGGCTGGCCGGCGCCCGCCCAGGCGGTCTCCCACTCGGTCATGAGCGAGGGGTCGGCCATGATGGAGGCCGTGGTGGTCAAATCCTGGCCGAGCTTCTGTCCATAGCCAAAGGCGTTGGCGAACTGGACGAGCGAGCTGGCGCCAATCTCGTTGGCCACCTGGCCAAAGACGACGTTGGACGACACGGCAAAGGCCTGCTGCAGGCTGATGGTGCCGTAGCTCTCGTTGGCGTAGTTGGTGACCGGCGCGTTGCCGATGTCCATGGAGCCGGGTGCCTCGTAGGTGCTCGTGAGACTGGCGGTGCCGGTCTCGAGCGCCGCGGAAAGCGTGACGACCTTAAACGTGGAGCCCGGAGTGTAGAGCGCGTCCATGGCGCGGTCATACATGGAACCGTCCTCGCCGCCGCCCGACTGCAGCAGGGCATCGATGTTGGTGTTGTCGTAGGTGGGCGAGCTTGCGCACGCGAGCACCGCGCCGGTTCGCGGATCCATGACCACCACGGCGCCCTTAAAGCCCTTGAGTGCCTGTTCGGCAGCCGTCTGAATGCGCGAGTCGATGGTGAGCTTGGCGGTGTTGCCCGGCTGGTTCTGGCCCGCGAGCGATGCGATGGCGTTGTTCCAGCTGGAGTAATCCTTGGAGCCGGTGAGTGTGTCGTTCATGACGCTCTCGACGCCCGCGGTGCCGTACTGCTGGCTCACGTAGCCAACGACGTGCGCCGCCAGATTGCCGTTGGGGTAGGAGCGTGCGTAGGTGCCGTCTTCCTGCTGCAGCGACTCGGCCAGCGTCACGCCGTCGGACGTGATGATGGAGCCGCGCTGGATGTACTTGGAGCGCGCGATGGTATGGTTGTTGGTCGGCATGTCCTGGTAGTCCTTGGCCTTGATGACCTGGACATAGGTGAGATTGCCGATAAGGATGGCGAACAGTGCCGTAAAGGCGAACACGGCGCGGGTCAGGCGGTTGGCGAGCGCCACGCGGCCCAGCACGCCGGATTCGGGCGTGTCGAGCAGGCGACGGCGCATACGTGAGCCGGCAGAGTGGCTGCCGCTGGTGTACGAAGAAGAGTTGGCAAAGCGCGTGCCGGTCGAGGCCGCCGCCGAGGCGACCTGGTCGTCGGTGATGGCTGCCATGGTGCCGGTGCCGGCGAGCTCGGCCTCGCGACCGGTTGCCTCGTCACCGGCGCGCAGCAACAGCGCGACGATGATAAAGCTCGCCAGCAGCGAGGAGCCGCCCTGACTCATAAAGGGCAGGGTGACGCCGGTCAGCGGGATCAGGCGGGTAACGCCGCCAACGATCAAGAAGGC
Organism: uncultured Collinsella sp.; assembly: GCA_934654835.1. Lineage (GTDB taxonomy): Bacteria > Actinomycetota > Coriobacteriia > Coriobacteriales > Coriobacteriaceae > Collinsella. Next base: position 41,735 of record CAKUGY010000013.1, on the reverse strand, counting down.
CTGGAAGCTGATGGCGGCCGTGAGGCCGGTAGCGCTAAAGGCGGCAAGGTCGGACTTGGCGCGGGCGGCCGTGGTCAGGCCGCGCACGGCAAAGAGCATAAACAGGATGAGCACGGCGCCGCCGCCCAGAAGACCCATCTCCTCGCCGATGGCCGAGAAGATAAAGTCGGACTCGACGACGGGGATGTTATTGGCCATGCCGTTGCCAATGCCGACACCGACAAGGCCGCCGTCGGCCAGCGAGAAGAGGGACTGGACAATCTGGTAGCCCTGGCCCTGAGCGTCCTTAAAGGGGTCGACCCAGATTTGAAAACGAACCTGGACGTGCGACAGGAACTTGTAGGCGCCCACGGCCCCCACGGCCAAGAGCGCAAGGCCGATAACGACGTACGAGAAGCGTCCCGTGGCAACGTAGAGCATCAGCAAGAAGATGGTGTAGAACAGCACGGCCGAGCCCAGGTCGCGTTCGAAGACGACGACGAGCAGGCATACGCCCCAGACTGCGAACAGCGGCAGCAGCAGGCGCAGGCGCGGGATCTTGAGGCCCAAGATCTTGCGGTTGGAGATGGAGAGCAGCTCGCGGTTCTCGGCCAGATAGCCTGCCAGGAACAGGACGATAAAGACCTTGGCGAACTCGCCGGGCTGAATGGTAAAGCCGGCGATGCGAATCCACAGCTTGGAGCCCGAGATCGTGGTGCCGATAAAGATGGGCAGCATGAGCAAAATGATGCCGATGATGCCAAAGGTGTACTTGTAGCGCATGACCACGTCGAGGTTTTTCACCAGCGCGAGCGTGCCTACCATCAGGGCAACCGAGACAAACAAAATGATGAGCTGCGAGATGGCAAGCGCGGGCGCCAGGCGCGTCACAAACGTGATACCGATGCCCGAAAGCACAAAGACGATGGGCAAGATGGCCGGGTCGGCGCCGGGTGCCAGGATGCGCACGGCGATATGTGCCGCGGCAAACGCGGCAAAGAGGCCGATCGGCACGGCGAGCGTCTCAAACGAGATGGCGGCGCCCGCGGTGAGCACGTACATCGCATACAGCAGGATGACGGGGAACGCCGAGGCGATGAGCAAGAGCATTTCGGTGTTGCGGCGACTCATAAAGCGGCACTCCCTTTCTAATTCTTATCGGAGGCTTCGGCCTCGGCGGACTGTTCGGCGGTTTTCTCGGATTCAGATTCGGAGGTCGAACCCTGGTCGGTGTTGTCGCGGATCGTTTGCGCGTCGATCACCTGACGGGTCTGCTCCTCGTCGATCTGATGGCGGTACTTGGAGATGGTGTCCTGCGCATCGTCGACGCTCGTTTGCGGGATACCCGCCTTCAGGCGGTTCTGCGTGTCTTCGGGCAGGTCGGACAGCTTAATGGTGGTCGTGCTATCGAGCCAGTGCAGTTTAAGGCCGAGCGGATTGCCGGGTATGCCCCGGTAGACTGCGACGGTGTTCTTGTAGGTGCCTAGGTAGTACGAGCCGGTGACGCCCGTGTAGGCCCAGATGGCTGCCGCCACCACAAAAGCGATGCCCAGGACGGCGGCAATGGTGATGTTGCGGCGGCGAACGCGCTGCGCCTCGCGCATGACGCCGTCGTCGACCAGGTCCACGACGACCACGGTGACGTTGTCGTGTCCGCCAGCGACCAGTGCCGCGTCAACAAGGTTGTCGACGCAAATCTGCGCGGTCGAGGACTGCGTGGCGATGTTCTCGATATCGCTATCGGGGATCATGCTCGAAAGGCCGTCCGAACACAGGATCAGGCGGTCGCCTTCCTCGATATGCAGGGTAAAGTGATCGGCGTACATGGCAGGGTCCGAGCCCAGTGCACGGGTGATGACCGAGCGGTTGGGGTGGACGCGGGCCTCGTCGGCCGTAATCTCGCCGGCGTCCACGAGCTCCTCCACATAGGAGTGGTCGCGGGTCACGCGGATGAGCGTGCCCTCGTGGAGCAGGTAGGCGCGCGAGTCGCCCACGTGGGCGATGGCGAGCGTATCGTTTTCGATGTAGGCGCAGGTTGCCGTGCAACCCATGCCGGGTTTGCCCAGGCCGTTGAGCGCGGCCTCGATCACGGCGGCGTTGGCTGCCTCGACGGCTGCGGCCAGTCGCGCGGCGTCCGCGGACTGCGGCGCCGTCTTGGCGATGGTCTCGACGGCGATGGAGGATGCCACCTCGCCGGCGGCGTGTCCGCCCATGCCGTCGCACACGCAAAAGAGCGGCGACTGCACCAGATAGGAGTCCTCGTTATGCGGACGCACGCAGCCGACATCGGAGCGGGCGCCCCACATGAGCTGCGTGGTGGTGCCGGCATCGTAGGTCGAGTCGGTCTCAATGCGCTCGTCGGTCAGCGGCTCAAAACTCATGGTCGAGCCAGGGTCTTTGAGCTTGGCCTCCACGGCGGCAACGTCAATCTCAGCTGTATCGCCGGGCGAGACGGTGGCGGCATCGTCGTCCGGGTCGGTGACGGCGGGCGCGGCAGCCTCTTCGGCTGTACGGTCGGCGGGCTCGTCGTCTTGCGGAGCGACGGTTGTGGGCTCGGGGGCCGCGAAGTGCGCGGGCGCGGGCGTGCTGTGGAGCTGGGAGACATCCTCCGTCGTTGCGGCGGGCATGTCCTCGGCCGCAGGCTGCATGGTCTCGGGCGCCAGTGCGTTCTCGGGGGAGGGCGCCGCTACGGGTGCCGGTGCGGATGCGGGTGCAGGCGCGGGCTCGGGCTCGGGTGCCGACTCGGCCGCCGGAGCTATGGGGAACACCGGTGCCGCGGGCTCGGGAGCCGTAAACACGGCAGCACTCTCGTTGATCGCTTCGGCGACGGGCTCGGCAAAGTGAGCCGGCGCGGGCGTTGACTCAGGTGCCGCGGGCTGCTCGGCAGCAGCGTGCGCGCCAATGGGGGCGTTGCTGCTGTCGGCGTTGTCCTCGGTGCCCTCATCATCGACGAGCGTCGGATACTCTTGTGTTACATGCGAAAGAGGCAGGGAGAACACGGTGTCCTCGGGCTCCACGGGCGCAGGGCCCGCCGGGGCGGCATGAGCCGGCACGGGCGCGGGGGCAGCCGGCGCCTCGGGCATGGTTGCGGACTTGTTCTCCTCGTCGATCATCGACGGTTCACCTTCATGACCACGTCGCCAATCTGGACTTCGTCGCCCTCGCGCAGCGTTGCGGGCTCCACCAGCTGGCGGCCGTTGACGAGCGTGCCGTTAAGCGAGTTGAGGTCCTCGATAATAAGTGCGGGGCCCTGCAGCGAAAAACGCGCATGCGAGGCCGAGACAAACGGTTCGTTGATGCAGATGTCCGACGACGGCGAGCGGCCGACGATGACGGGGCCGAGCATGTCCACGTGGATGCCACGGATGCCGCGCGGGCCCTTGTCCACATCGATCGTCCAGATGGCCGAGTCGCGGCGCTGACCGCGAACGAGGCCCACGCCGGTCTTCATGACGGCAAACAGGAAGATATAGAGCAGGACGACCAGGACGATGCGGCCTGCAAACAGGACGATATCGATGTTCATAAGCGACTATCCCCTAAATTCGAAAGTGCTCAGGCCAAACGTCAGCAGGTCGCCGTTGCGCAGCGGGCAGCGCGTGATACGGCGGTTGTTGACGAGCGTGCCGTTGGTGGAGTTGAGGTCCTCGATCGACCAATCCGAGCCGGTAAAGGTGAGCTGGGCGTGACGGCGCGACACGTTGGGGTCGCGCAGGGCGATGTCGGAAACCGAGCGCTCGCGGCCGATGGTCACCTGCGCGGAGGTGATGCTGTGGCTCTCGCCGCTCACGACGTCGACAAGCTGGGCGAGCGGGCGCTGCGGGGCGCGGGGGCTTGCCATGTTGGAGGCGATGCTGGCCGCGGCGCCAAGGCCCACGGCGGCGCCGGTTGCGGCTGCTCCGCCCATGCCGGCAAGCGCGTCGCGCGAGACGGTCTGGGGCACGGGAATGGGTGCGGCGGCGGGATCGGGGACGTTGGGCGCAAAGGGATCGGCTGCGGCGAGCGGGTCGGGAACGGCGGCGCGGGGTGCCGGCTGCTGCTGCGGCATGGCAGCGGGGCGCTGCTGCGGGGCGGCGAACTGCTGCTGGCCGGCGCGCGGAGCGCTGGCGGCACGGCTCGCGGCCGAGTTGTTCTGGCCCAGACCATTTTGGTAGGCGCGCTCTTCCTCATACAGGCGGCCGAGCGTGGGGGCATCGACGTTCTCGGCAAAGACCGAGAACTTGCCGGCGCGCAGCTGCGGGTCGATCATAAAGCGAACGAGGGGCTCGCCGACAAAGACGTAGCGACGCTTTTCGGCCTGCGCCTTCACAAACTCGCGGACCTCGCGCGAAAGCTCGGGGTAGAACGGGGCGAGCATGGGATCGTCGTCGGCGGCGATCAGGATGGTATAGAGTGCCGGCGCGGTGTTGACGCCGTTGATCACCAGAGTCTGATCCTCCATGTCGCGAGCGGCCTGCTTGGCAAGCTTCTTAAAGGAGAACGGGGCACGGGTGGCACCGAAGATGCCGGCCACGTGGTCCTCGAAGATGTTCAGGAAGTTCACGAAAGATCACTCTCCGTATAGGTTCTTTGGTATCCGAGCAAATAAAGGCATATCCCAACGATTATAGAGGATAGGGTTCCCGCAACCGCCGCCTTGGCGACGACCGCACCCGCAAGGCTGGCAATTTCCATATGGTGTGCAAGACAGAGTGACGCCGCCGAGCCGATGCCGGCGACGGCAATCGCGGCGATTGCGGCGAGATTCGACCCCTGCTCGGCGCGCTTGGCATGGGCGTTAAGCAGCAGCGATGTTACCGCAGCCGTTGCCGCGACCAGTGCAATCGCAGCGAGAAGGAGCGCGTCTCCCAGCGCTGCGGCCACGTTGCCGAGCCCCAGCACGCCTCCGGTGGAGAGGGCGACCGTGGCCAGGCGGGCAAAGAGTGCGCCCATGCCCGTAGCTGCCGCGGCGCTTGTCGGACCGAGCCAAAAGGCCGCGATGCCTGCGGCGACCCCGGCTGCCAGGAAGGTGTCGCTGGTCAGGCAACCGAGTGCGAGCGCGCAGGTGAGCGCGGTGCTCGCAGCGGCCTCGGTGCGGCCCCAGGCAATCCACCAGCCGGACATGGCGGCGGCAAAGATTACCGCGACGGGCAGCATCGATAGGATGCCCTGCGCTTGCATGGTGGCGTTGGCCATGAGCACCAAAAAGCCCACGGCAGAGATGGCAGAGCCAATCTGCGGGGCCAGGCCGGCGGCCGCACCAATAGCGATGGCTGCGACGACCAGACCGGGAAGTGCCGCGACGCCCGCTGCCTGCATCAGTAAAAAGCTAAAGGTGGCACACGTTAGCGCCGAGATGGCGCGTATGGCGTAATCGCGTGCGCAGCTCCAGCGCGTACCCGCCCAGCCAAGTGCGGGGTCGACCTCGATGGCGTTGTCCTCGTAGGGTAACGACTCCATATCGTCGGCCGCGTGCTCGTCATTCGAGAGCTCGCCCACCATTTGCTCCAGGCTGCGGCGGCCTTCGCGCACGCTGCCCAGACCGGAGAGTAGGCGGTCGCAAAACGCCTCGATGTTGTTGGGGCGGTCTTGCGGCATGGGGGAGAGCGCGCTCATCAGCGCGGCCTCGGCCCCCGGGGGAAAGTGCGGGATGAGCTCGCTGGGGTAGGCGGCGCCGCCGATGATGCGGTCGAGCGAGTCGGCGGGCGTGGCCGCCATAAAGGGGGCGTTGCCGCACAGGCCCTCGTAGATGACGCAGGCGAGGGCAAAGACGTCGGCGCGCTCGTCGACCGTGCCGGTCTCGATATCGAGCTGCTCGGGCGGCATGTAGCCGATGGTGCCGCCGCGCGAGCCGCCAAAGCCGCCGGCAGACGACAGCCGCGCCATGCCAAAGTCGGTGAGCTTTACATTGCCCGAGTGGTCGATGAGCACGTTGGCGGGCTTTATGTCCAGGTGAAGTACACCGTTGTTATGCGCGAAGGTGAGCGCCTGGCCTAGGGCGTCGGCAATGGCCGCGGCCTCGTCAAAGGTGAGCGAATGGCCGTCCACGCGATGCAGGAACTCGGCAAGCGACATGCCGTCGACATACTCCATGACCAGGTAGGCATAGGCGGTGTCGTGCGTAAAGTCGATAACCTGCACGATATTGGGATGTTGAAGCATGGCGGCGGTGTGCGCCTCGCGCAGTACATCCATGATGTCGCTGGCGGGCATGCCGGCGCCGTTGATAAGGGGGATACGCTTAATGGCCACGCGGCGGCGCAGATGCGTGTCGCGGCAGATCTCGATGGAACCAAAGCCGCCGGTCGCAAGCGTCTCGAGCGGCTGGTACCGCTTGAGCAGCTCGCGAGAGCTGGTGCCCTCCAAGGGAACGTCCGGCGAGAACCGGGCGGTATGTTGCGAGAAAAGCGGCATGGCCAACCTCGTGCGTTTGAAGTTCGTTTGCGAGCGGCAGGTGCGGGGCCGAGCCGTTCGCGGTGGCATAGATGCTGCTAGTGTAGCACGCTCGGGTGAAAGGAAACCGCATCCCGCTTTGGAGTGCCAAAACGGGATGCGGTTTCCGCTTTCAATCTAAGTTTTGCCTAAGCATGCGCCCGGGGCCCGAAAGTCCGTGCTCGGCTTAGCGCTTCTTCTTGTTCTTCTTCTGCTTACGCTGCTTGCCCTTGGCGTCCTTGGGCTTGTCGCCCTGCTTGGCCTCGGCGGCGGCCTTCTCGGCCTTCATCTTCTTCTTTTTGGTCTCGATGCGGAGCTTTTTGTTGATGCGCGCCTTCAGGAAGGGGCCAAACTGCTCGGCATCGCCACGCACAAAGGTGTCCTTGGGAATCGTCACGCCCTGGTCAGCGAACATGGCCACAAAGATGCGCTCACCGTCGAGCACGTGGTCGAGCTTCTCAAACGGGAAGAACTGCGACTTGCCGCTCTTGCCCCATACCATCAGGCCGTCCTCGTTGGCGGCGACGCGGCGGTAGCGGCCGCCCATGGACTCGTCAGCCTCGACGGCATCGATATAGTCGCGGGCGAGCGTGTGGTGCAGGTTTTTGCTCCACCAGGCCAAAAAGGCGCCGAATACGATCAGGACGACGCCGAACTTGATCCAGTTGCCGCCGGCCACCAGCATGCCAATACCGAGCAGGGCGGCAATTGCCGCGGCGACATACAGGGAGCCGCGACGCCTGGGTGAGGCGACCAGGCGGGCGAAGTCGGTGACGAGGTCGTTTTCGTACTGGTACTCGTTGAGGTACAGAATGCCGTCATCGGCTGCGGCCTGCGTCTCGACCTCGACCTCGACCTGGTCGGCTGCTTCGGAGGGAACGAGGTTGCTCTCTGCGTCTGCCATGCTCTTTGGACTCCTATCGCGGCGGGCTCGCCGTACGGGTTATTATGGAATGCAGTATGCCGTGCGACCGTATGGCCGCCGCGGCAACAAGACTCAGTATACCCGGGGGAGCACCCATGGAATCGTTGTACCGAAAGTATCGCCCGCTCACCTTCGACTCCGTGGTGGGCCAGCAGCACATCGTCTCGACGCTCGAGCACGCTATTACCGAGGGACGCCTGTCCCATGCCTACCTGTTCTGCGGTCCGCGCGGCACGGGTAAGACCACCATGGCGCGTATCCTTGCCAAGGCGCTGCTGTGCCGCAATGCCGAGGCTGCGCGCGCCGAGGGTGCGAGCGGCTGCATGCCCGACGGCACCTGCGAGGAGTGCGAGCTCATCGCCGAGGGCAACCACCCCGATGTCTACGAGCTTGATGCCGCTTCCCGCACCGGTGTGGACAACGTGCGCGAGGAGATCATCAACTCCGTCAACTTTGCCCCGGTGCGCGGCAAGTACAAGATCTATATCATCGACGAGGTCCACATGCTCACGACGGCGGCGTTCAATGCGCTGCTCAAGACGCTCGAGGAGCCGCCGGCACACGTGATCTTTGTGCTGTGCACCACCGATCCGCAAAAGATCTTGGAGACCATCCTCTCGCGCTGCCAGCGCTTCGATTTCCATCGCATCGGCAACGAGGATATTGAGCATCGCCTGTCCTACGTGTGCGAGCAGGAGGGTTTCGATTACGACGACGAGGCGCTGGCCATCGTGGCGCGTCATGCCAAGGGTGGCATGCGCGACGCGCTTTCCACGCTGGAGCAGCTGAGCGTTTTTGGCAACGGCGCCGTGCATGCGGACGATGCCCGCTCGCTTTTGGGCGAGGTCTCGGACCAGATTTTGGGCGAGTTTGCCCATGCTATTGCCGAGCGTGATATTGCCGAGCTCTATGGGCTCATCCGTGCGCAGGTCGAGGAAGGCAACGACCTGCTGGAGCTGACGCGCGATCTGGTGGCGCACGTGCGCGACGTGTACGTGGCCTGCGTTGCCGGCGCCCGCGCCGAGCTGTTTGAGGGCGGGGCCGAGCAGGCCGAGGCACTCGCTGCCGAGGCCGCTGCCTTTGGCGAGCATCCTGCCGACCGCCTGGCCCGTGTGCTGACGGTGCTCGACGATGCCGCGCTGGAGATGAGGGGCGCGAGTGACGTGCGCCTGGTGCTCGAGATCGCCTGCACCCGCCTGGCACGTCCCGAGGCCGACCTGACGATTGAGGCTTTGGCCGAGCGCGTGGCTCGCTTGGAGGCTATGGTCGCTAGCGGCGCCGTGCCGGCGAGCGTTGCTGCTGCTCAGGCTGCCCCGGCGGCACCTGCGGCGATGCAGCAGCCGACGCTGATCTCGGGTGCCCGGGCTGCTGCCCCGGCGGCGACCGCTCCTGCCGCTACGTCCGCGCACCAGGGCGGCATGCCTTGGGACCGTGGCGCCGCGGCTGCCCCCGCGGCCCAGCCTGCGCCTAAGCCCGCGTCCACGCAGGTCTCCAAGCCTGCGACGCCTGCGTCTCAGCCGGCGCCGGCTTCTCAACCCGTTGCGGCTCCGGCTTCCATGCCTGCCGCATCGCCCGTGTCGACGCCCGCGCCTAAACCCAATAACGCCGCCCAGGTTGCCGCCGCCGGTGCTGCCGAGACCCCCGCGGTCGAGGACGCTGGCGAGCTCCAGCGCAAATGGACCGAGGTCGTCGAGCGCGTCAAGGCTCGTCAGGCTTCCTATGCAGGCCTGCTGCTCAACGCTCGCGCCACGGCCGATGACGGCTCCAAGCTCACGGTCTCGTTCCCCGCGGGCTCGACCTTTGCCATCAAGATGCTCGGTCGCGCCGACACGCAGTCGGTGGTCCTGCCGACGGTCTGCGCGGTCTTCGGTCGTCGTACCGTCGACTATGTCCTGGATGGGGGTGGCACGCCGGCTCCTCAACATGAGGAGCATTCTCCATCTGCACGGGCTGCGGCATCTGCGGACCCGCAACCCGTGTCCTCGGCGGCCCCTGCATCCTCGAGCGTCAGCGCGCCGCAGCAGCAAACGGCACCGGTAGCGGCACCGACCCCGTCGGCGCCTAAGCCCGTTACGCCAAAACATGCTGCCGCTGCGCCCGCGCCCAAGTCGTCCGACCTGGGCAAGGCTCCGTGGTTGCGCTCAGATAATCCCGCCGGCGCTCCCGCCACGGGCAAGCTCCCGACGGAGCCCGCGCCCCGTGCGCCCGAGCGCTCTGTCTCTCCCAAATCTCAGCCTGCCGCGCAGCCCGCGCCGTGGGAATCCGAGCAGGTGCCCTACGACGATGCTATGGTCGGCGGTTTTGCCGGCGATGCGAGCGGGGACGATCTGCCCCCGTTCGACGTGCCCGGCGCGGCTCCGGCGTCCAAACCTGCCGCAGCGGCCTCCGCAGCTGCGGCGCCTGCCCCCGCAGGCGACGACGCCCCCGCGGCTCCCTGGGAGTCCAATCCCGGCGCCGGTAGCCCCTTTGGTCACCAAGGCGCAGCTCCCAGCATCCCGCAGACCGAGGACGAGGCCAAAGCCCTTATCCGTAGCGTCTTCGGCCAAGCCACCATCTTCAAGCCAGTGGAGTAGCTCCGCGGGCGGGTATGCAGCTCAAGAAGAGATTTCTTTGCCCGGGCGCATCTGTGTTTCGGACATGTGTAACGTGGTGCCGCGTATGTCGCATTCGAGCAGACAGGTGCGTGACGGTCGGCCTAGGATGCTGAGGTCGATACGATACGTCGCATGGCTGTCCGTGTACTCGACTTGCTCGGCGCTGACGGTTGCTCCGATTGTCAAGAAAACGCCTAGTTCGGCATCGGCAATCTTGGAGTCCTTTATCTTGACCCTGAACTCTTGGTAGAGGGACGGACTGTTGTAGTAAACGGTTCGGGTTCCGTCGGTGCACTCATCGGTTGTTTCCCATTTGACGACGGGCTGGTCCGAGCTGGCTATCAGCAGCTCTGCTCCAAAGGCTATAGCATGGGTAATGACAACCAGCAATGCCCAGCCGACAAAGAGATAGAGAACCAAATATGCAACGGGGTGTTTTGAGCGGATGTTTTGGAGCACGTCGGGGGCATTCATGGGGCACCTCCAAATTGCTATCTATGGAAATCAAATTATACCCCGCCGCCATGTGCGCCGCCTCGAGCAGTGGTTCGGCATTTAGTTTTAGTGGCACCCATGAAATGCCGGATTCCGGCTCTGCCAAGTTTAGCTTGCGATATTATGCAAGTATGAATTATTCAACCTTGCATAATTCAGGAGTGCATAATGTTTGTCGGTCGCGAAGCAGAGCTTGCAAAACTCGAATCCCTTTATGAGCAGCGTTCATTTCAGATGGCCGTCGTGTATGGTCGCCGGCGCGTGGGAAAGACGACGCTGATCAACGAGTTCTGCCGCGGTAAACGGACGCTCTCGTTTACTGCGCTCGAGCAAAGCGATGCCGACAATCTTGCGGATTTTAATCGCGCTATCGCTAGCTTTTTTAATCTTCCCGCATCGCTTGGCGGATTTTTGTCTTGGACTGATGCGCTGTCTTTCGTCGCCGATCGGGCGCGCACCGAGCGGTTCATTTTCGTGTTTGACGAGTTTCCCTATGCGGCGATGCGCAACGAGGCGCTGCCTTCGATTTTCCAGGTCGCCATCGATAGGGCATTTAAGGAAACGGACGCTTTTCTCATTCTTTGCGGCAGCAACCAGGGTTTTATGGAAAGCAATGTGCTGGGACGTAAAAGCCCTCTGTTTGGCCGGCGCACGGCTCAAATCAAGGTGCGCGACCTTGGATTCAAAGATGCGGCCAAGATGCTCTCGGGTCTGAGCGCTCAAGATGCCTTTAAATTCTATGGCTGCTTCGGCGGTGTTCCGTACTATCTGCAGCAGCTGGATCCGAGCGCGGGGCTCAAGGAGAATCTGGCACGCCTTTACTTCGATCCCATGGGGTTTCTATATGGCGAACCGGAGGGCCTGATTCGTCAGGAGTTCCAGGAGCCGGCAATATATAACTCGATTTTGCGAGCCGTGGCTGCCGGTGCAAACCGCGCGAAGCAGATCGCCGACCGCGTGGGTGTTGCCCAGACAACACTGCCTCGCTATCTCAGGGCGTTGGAATCGGTGGGAATTATCGAAAAGGCCGTTCCGTTTGGCGAGAACATCGAAACCAGCAAGCGCGGAATCTACCGACTTTCCGAGCCGTGCTATGCGTTTTGGTTCCGGTTTGTCATGCCGTACTCGTCCGATATCGAGGCGGGTTTGGGGCGAGCGGTCGTCAACGCGCTTCCAGAAGAGCAGCTGAACGAATACCTGGGCCATCGGTTCGAGGCGTTATGTGCCGAATGGATGGTTGAGCAGGCAAAACAGGGCAAGTTGCCAATTCCGGCGACGGCGGTGTCGTCGTGGTGGGGGACGAATTCAGCCAAACGGGCTCAAGATGATATTGATGTCCTGGCCGCAGATCGAGTTTCCAAGTGTCTGGTAATCGGCGAGTGCAAATATAGGGAGTCGTTTGACGAGACAGCAGAGATTGACGACCTCGAAAGCAAGCGTGGCCTGGTAAAGGGATACGCCGCCTCTCATTTCATGCTGTTCTGCAAGCATGACGTGAGCGCCGCCACGAAAAAGAAGCTCGCCGCGCGCGAAGATTGGCGAATTGTCGCGCTCGAGGACATGTATATCGACTGAGGTGGCGTGTCCGCCCCGCTCGCTTGGCCCGCGCCGTGGTACGATTTTTGAGTTTGAAAGTCCCGCCGCGTCCCGGCTGCCCTTGCAGCTCGTTGCGCGGCCGCGCGTAAAGGAGCCATCATGGCCGGTATGAACATGCAGCAGATGATGAAGCAGGCCCGCAAGATGCAGGAGCAGCTTGCCGCCGCGCAGGAGAACCTCAAGTCCCAGACCGTCGACGCCTCTGCCGGCGGCGGCATGGTCAAGGTGACCGTCAACGGCGAGATGGAGCTCGTCAACCTCACCATCGATCCCGATGCGCTCGACCCCGAGGACGTCGATATGTTGCAGGACATGATCATGGCTGCCGTCAACGAGGCCGTTCGCGGCGTCAACGAGCTTGCCAACAAGCAGATGGGCGCCATCACCGGCGGCCTCAACATCCCGGGCATGCCGTTCTAAGACGCGCATATATATGAGTGCCAACCATAGCCTGCAAAAACTACTCGATGAGCTAGGCCGCCTGCCGGGCATCGGTCCCAAGTCGGCCCAGCGCATCGCCTATTACCTGCTCGAGGCCGATGCCGAGGAGGCCCGTCGCTTGGCCGAGGCCATTCTGGAGGTTAAGCAGGAAGTGCATTTTTGCAGCCGCTGCTTTAACTATGCTACGGCCGACGAGTGCTCCATCTGCCAGGACCCGATGCGCGACACCACCCGCATCTGCGTGGTGGGCGAGCCGCGCGATGTCCAGGCGATCGAGCGCACGGGCAGCTATCACGGGCTATACCACGTGTTGGGCGGCGTGATCAGCCCCATGGACAAGATCGGCCCCGAGCAGCTGCACATCCGCGAGCTGCTGGCACGCTTGGGCCATGAGGATATCCACGAGGTCATTATCGCCACCAACCCTAATATCGAGGGCGAGACCACGGCGAGCTACCTCGCCCGCACCATCAAGCCGCTGGGTGTTGAAGTGTCGCGCCTGGCGAGTGGCCTGCCCGTGGGTGGCGACCTGGAGTATGCCGACGAGCTCACGCTTGGCCGTGCCATCGAGGCCCGTCGCGCGATCTAGGCATCGAGGCCGTCTGCCCCGCGCGGTTCCGCACGGGCTGGTCATAATTGCCCCGGTGTTCGTGCATTTGTTGTACAACAAACGTGCTTTGCATCCGCTTATCGCGTGGATGCCTCCGTTCGTGTCTCGTATTTGCGCATTCGTTGCGCAACCTTTTGCGTTCGCTGATACACTCACATAAGGATTTGAATGAATGCGCCGCTTTTGAGCGGCGTGTTTTCGTTGGAGGAGAACGCATGCGGCCCGGGGACACTCAGAAAAAGCATGGCGCCGCGGTGCACATGCGACGCCGGTTGGGCCTGGCGCCTCGGGCATATGTGCTGCTGTCCTGCTCGCTGGCGCTGGTCGTTGCCGGCGTTTCCGCCTATGGTGTGACGGTGCCGTCTATGGTGCAGGCGCATGCCGCGCGTGAGCTGCGCATGGGGCACAAGGCCAAAAGCGATTTGGGGACCACAACCGGATATGCCTGGGCGACCGTGGTCGCGCACGTTGCGTTTGGCGTTGACGACGCAGATAGTGCCGAGACTCCGGACAACGAGGTCACGCTGGCCAACGGCAAGACCATCATGCTTACCAATACCAAGGTCATCGAGCGACTTTCCAACAACAGCGTCTCGGCCGTCGTAAACAAGGCTGAGCAGCAGAAGGGTCAGGACGCTCAGCAGACGGACAGACCCGGCGGTTCGGGTTCGTCTGGCTCAAGCTCTGGTTCGTCGAGTTCGAGTGGTGGCTCCGGCTCGGGCTCTGCTTCCGGCGGGTCCGCGGGCGGCGGCTCAACGGGTGGTGGCTCGACAAGCGGTGGAACCAGTGGTGACGCGAACTCCGGCGGTCTTTCGGCTGCCGAGGAGGAAAGCATCCACAGTTGGCTCGTGACCAAGTACAACATGCTCGACGGCTATGTCTCTCGGGCCAATAGCGTGGTTGCGACCTATAACGCAACAGGCGATACCGGGCCGTGCGATAGTCTCGCCAACGATATGTTTGTCATCCGTGCCGAGTTTGGCCGGCAGAGGTTTTCTCCCAAGTCAAAGTGGTACCGGCAGTACGCCAACCTATGGGGCTGCTACACCAATCTGTGCCAATGGGTTGGGCATTACGGCGATGACGATGTCGCGCTCAACAACTTCAATACCAACGTGGCGGCGATTGCCCTATGATGACCGGTCTTGTTTCTGCCGCCCCGAGTGCGCTCGACCGCGATCCCATGGTGGGCCTACGCCTGGCGCGCGTCGACGGGTTTGAGCCCGCCATCGCGCTGGGCTCGGACGAGCTGCCCGTCTATCTGCGCCGCTTTACGATGCTGTTTGCCGACGACGCCACCATGCGCCGTGGCGGTATCGGCCGCGTGACGCGCGCCGTCAACGCCCAGGGCGAGGCCGTGGCGCTCAAGCAGCTCATCTTGCCGACGCGCGACGAGTTCGACGACGACACCGCCTACGAGGCGCTGGTCACCAAGTTTAAGGCGGCTTTTCGCGAGGAATACGAATGCCACCGTGCCCTTTCGGGCCTCAAGGGCTTTCCCCGCCTGTATGGATGGGGCGAGGTCGACGGCGTGCCCGCGATCGTTATGGAATGGGTCGAGGGCGAGACGCTCGCCCGCTTGCGTAAGCGGCTTGCCGTGGACGATGCCGAACGCCTGTCGCCGCTCGTGGCGGCGCGTCTGGGTCGCGATCTGTTCGACCTGCTGTGCCGCATGAGCCTGGTGGGGGAGGGCTTTGTCCATCGCGACATCTCGCCGGCCAATATTATGGTTCGCACAGCACGCCTGTCGCTCGACCAACAACTTGCCGAGGGCACGTTTGACCTGTGCCTGATCGACTTTGGTTCGTCGCTTGCCCTCGAGCCCGCCTCTGCGGTGGCGGGGACCGGCGGCAAGGCGTCGTTTACGGAGCGCTATGCAACGTTGCGCCGCGCGACGGTTGCCTACGCTCCGCCCGAGATGCTCACCGACGATATCGCCGACCTGCGTGTTTTGCGCATGTCGCCGGCGATTGACGTGTATGCCGCGGCGAGCACGGTCTATGAGCTCATCGCCGGCGTCGCTCCGTACGAGGTGGCGCCGGGCGCGTCGGGCACCTCGGGTTCGCGCAAAAAGACGCGTGATATCGCCAGCCCCTATCGTCTCAAGATGGATACGCGGCCCGACTATCCCGTTGGCGCCCATGCGCCCGGTTGCGACCTGACCCAGCTGCTGCGGCGTGAGCCCGATGTGGCGCTTGCCGCCGCCGAACAGGCCCAGCAGCTGGGGCTCGAGCCGGACTCCGAGGAGCTGCGCGATGCGCTGGCGTTTGTCGATGCCCAGCTGTTCGACGTGATTATGGCCTGCCTGTCCTGCAGCCAGGGAGATCGTCCCGAGCCGGCTGCGGTGGAGGCGGCGCTTACGACGTTTTGCGATCACTACGCGCAAAACGTCGGTCGTTCGCTTCGCGGCGAGCCGCTCACGCCCTGCCCCATGGATGCGTCCGGTCGCATGGTCCGCCGCGCTGTGATGATCGGCACGACGGTTGCCTGCGGCGTGCTGTGGGCTGCTGTCGTGGTGTCGGCGGCGCTGCTGGTGTCGGGTGCTCGCGCGACGGTTGCCATGGGACCGCTTGTGTGGTCCGGGAAGCTGCCGGGCATCGTCGCCGCGCTGGCGTTGGCACTGCCGGGTGTGGCGGGCATTGCCGCCGGTGCCATGTCGCACGATCGCCGCGCGGGGTTCCTACATGGCGCGCTAGCGCTTTCCGCTTGCGAGGTTCCGGTGCTGGTCGCCGCTGCGTGCGCTGTGTTTTCCCAGCGCGCCGTAGTGAGCGGCCTTGTCGCCGCCTTAATTGCAACATACGCGCTCACGTGGTTTTTGCTGGCGATGGGCTTTGCCTTTGAGCTTCCCGTCGCGGCGCCGCGACGCGCAAAAACCCAGACGGCGACGCCGCTTGCCGGTGGGGCCGCGGCAGCTCGCGCCTTTGCTGGGGCGAACGAGGCGCCGTCCGATACGAGTTCAACGACCAAGGAGGTCTAGGCCATGGCATCTCAAACTGAGCTCACCCCGTGCGGAGCCATGTTCGACATCTTTAAGCGCGCGGCGCACCTGAGCCATATCGAGCTATGCGGCCTGGTGCTCTCGAGCCGCCCGCTCGCCGACGGCCGCAGCCCGCAAAGTCGTGCCGCCGATCGCTCCTGGGTTTCACGCTTTATCGTGCGCGCTCCGGTCGGCACGCTCCAGCAGCGCTATTTTGCCGATTACGGCACCTCGGCCGCGCGCATCATGTCGCATCTTGCCCTGCGCCGTCGCAATCCCATGGATGCCATGGCGATAACCAACATGGTGTGCGGGCCCGCCGGCGAGCCTATGGTGCGGGCGCTCGAGGAATGCCACCAGGATACGAATCTCTACCGCAATGCGCTCGAGCGCCTGTCGCAGGCGGCGGAGCTTATGCCCGCCGAGCGCGCCGAGGCCGTGCTGGTGCTGTTTGTCGCCGTCGGATGCTCGGCGGATGTTCGAACCTCGGTGACCTATGCCATCGACTATGCACATGCGACTTGCGGTGGCGCCACGTCGACCCCGCGTTCGCTGAGCACCTCGACGGTCGCGGGCGGGCATGAGGCGGCGCCCGCGCACCCGCTGGGCCTGCTGCGCGTGCAAAACGGTTACGTGGTAAGCGCCCCGCGCTGGATCCAGCCGAGCGAGCAGGGCGTGGAGATCGGAGCGCTGGCCACGGGCGAGGGCGATATCACCGATGTTGGCGACGATGTCTCGGCCCGTCATGCCCGCGTGTGGTGCGATGACCAAAATGCCTGGTACGTCGAGGACCTGTCGTCCACCAACGGCACCGTGGTGGTAAGCGGCGCGACGAGCGTCTGCACCCAGGTCGAGCCCGGCCGCGCTGCCCAGCTCAACCCCGGCGACGAGCTCAAGCTCGGCGAATCCACCACCTACGCCATCCTCCTCGGCGCCCTCTAGCCGGCAGTTAGGGACGTTCCTTTTCTGCCGGCACCCTGGGACACTCCTTGGCGGTCACCCGAGGTAAACCTTTACCGCCCACCTATATTTGTCGAAATTACACTTGACGGCGGGGTACAATAAACCCGCATGCGGATTTCCGTTGCGGGCGCTTCCCTTCGCCGGGGCGTGCCCGGGAGCATCCGGCATGCGGCCTTTGCGGCGCTCGGTCATGTGCAAGACGGGCGGTCGGACCTGTGGAGCGCGTCAGTCGCCCCTCGCCTCGGCATACCTTCTCTCCACGCCATGTACCTGCTGCTCAGTCTGCCTGCCAGATGATTGGAAGCAACAACGAAAATCCCATCACGCCAACATCCCGGCGATCGCCGGGGCCTGTATACCTATATGAGAGGAGAGGGGTATATGGCGCGTAAGTTTAAGTCTATGGACGGCAACGAGGCGGCCGCATATGTTTCGTATGCGTACACCGAGGTAGCGGGAATCTATCCCATTACGCCGTCCAGCCCGATGGCCGACCATGTCGACCAGTGGGCGGCCCAGGGTCGCAAGAACATCTTCGGCACCCCGGTCAAGGTCGTCGAGATGGAGTCCGAGGCAGGTGCAGCCGGTACCGTTCACGGTTCGCTGGGCGCCGGTGCTCTGACCACCACCTACACGGCTTCTCAGGGCCTGCTCCTGATGATTCCGAACATGTACAAGATCGCGGGCGAGCAGCTCCCGGGCGTTTTCCACGTCTCCGCGCGTTGCGTCGCTTCCCACGCCCTGAACATCTTCGGTGATCACTCCGACGTCATGGCCTGCCGCCAGACCGGTTTCGCCATGCTCGCCGAGGGCAACGTCCAGGAGGTCATGGACCTCTCGCCGGTGGCTCACCTTGCCGCCATCGAGGGCAAGACCCCGTTCCTTAACTTCTTCGACGGCTTCCGCACCAGCCACGAGATCCAGAAGGTCGCCATGTGGGACTACAAGGATCTGGCCGAGATGTGCGACATGGACGCCGTCCAGGCTTTCCGCGACCACGCGCTCAACCCTGAGCATCCGCACACCCGCGGCAGCCACGAGAACGGCGACATCTTCTTCCAGAACCGCGAGGCCTGCAACAAGGTCTACGACGAGCTTCCCGCCGTCGTCGAGGGCTACATGAAGAAGATCAACGAGAAGCTCGGCACCGATTACGGCCTGTTCAACTACTACGGCGCCCCCGATGCCGACCGCGTCGTCGTGTGCATGGGCTCCTTCTGCGACGTGCTCGAGGAAGTCATCGACTACCTCAACGCTCACGGCGAGAAGGTCGGCCTGGTCAAGGTCCGTCTGTTCCGTCCGTTCTCCATCAAGCACTTCGTCGACGTTCTCCCCGAGACCGTCCAGAAGATCGCCGTCATGGACCGCACCAAGGAGCCGGGTTCCATCGGCGAGCCGCTCTATCAGGACGTCGTCTCCGCTCTCTACGAGGCCGGCAAGACGGGCATCAAGGTCGTCGGCGGCCGTTACGGTCTGGGCAGCAAGGACACGCCTCCCGCGTCCGCGTTCGCTGTCTTCGAGGAGCTCAAGGCCGACGAGCCCAAGCGCGAGTTCACCATTGGCATTGTCGATGACGTGACCAACCTGAGCCTGCCCGAGGCCGAGGATGCGCCCAACACCGCAGCCCCCGGCACCATCGAGTGCAAGTTCTGGGGTCTGGGTGGCGACGGTACCGTCGGCGCCAACAAGAACTCGATCAAGATCATCGGCGACCACACCGACAAGTACGTCCAGGCCTACTTCCAGTACGACTCCAAGAAGACCGGCGGCGTCACCGTCTCGCACCTGCGCTTTGGTGATTCCCCGATCCGCTCGCCGTACTACGTGACCAAGGCCGACTTCGTCGCTTGCCACAACCCCAGCTACATCGTCAAGGGCTTCAAGATGGTCCGCGACGTCAAGCCGGGCGGCACCTTCCTGGTCAACTGCCAGTGGAGCGACGAGGAGTTCGCCGAGCACATGCCCGCCGTGGCCAAGCGCTACATCGCGAACAACAACGTCAACGTCTACCTGATCGACGCTATCGACCTGGCCGCCAAGGTCGGCATGGGCAAGCGCACCAACACGGTGCTCCAGTCCGCCTTCTTCGCGCTGGCCAAGGTCCTGCCCGCCGAGGACGCCCTGCAGTACATGAAGGACGCTGCTACCAAGTCCTACATGAAGAAGGGCCAGGCCATCGTCGACGCCAACCACAAGGCCATCGATGCCGGCGCTACCGCCTTCCGTAAGTTCGAGGTTCCGGCCGACTGGGCAACCGCCGAGGACGCCGCTCCCGTCGAGCTCTCCGAGGAGACCAAGTCCGCTATCGCCCAGCAGGTCAAGAACCTGCTCGAGCCCATCGATCGCATGGACGGCGACAGCCTGCCTGTTTCCGCCTTCGTCGATTGCGCCGACGGCCAGTTTGAGCTGGGCGCCTCCGCATACGAGAAGCGCGGCGTCGCCGTGGTCGTTCCCCACTGGGATGAGACCAAGTGCATCCAGTGCAACCAGTGCGCCTATGTGTGCCCGCATGCCACCATCCGTCCGTTCGCGATGACCGAGGACGAGGCTGCCGCCGCGCCCGAGGCCACCCGCACGCTCGACGCCATGGGCCCCAAGGCCAAGGGCATGAAGTTCACCATGGCCGTGTCCCCGCTCGACTGCATGGGCTGCACCAACTGCGTCAAGGTCTGCCCCAAGGGCGCCCTCGAGATGGTTCCCACCGAGCAGGAGATGGACCAGCAGCCCGTTTGGGACTACATGGTCGAGAACGTCTCCGAGAAGAAGGAACTCATCGCGGCCAACGTCAAGGGCAGCCAGTTTAAGCAGCCCTATCTGGAGTTCTCTGGCTCCTGCGCCGGCTGCGCCGAGACCGCCTATGCACGTCTGGTGACCCAGGTCGCCGGCGACCGCATGTTCATCTCCAACGCCACCGGCTGCTCCTCCATTTGGGGCAACCCCGCTGCCACCGCTCCTTACTGCAAGGACAAGGACGGTCACGGCCCGGCGTGGAACAACTCCCTGTTCGAGGACAATGCCGAGCACGGTCTGGGCATGGCTGTGGGCTACGAGGCCGTTCAGCACAAGCTGATCGCCGCCACCCAGGACATCATCGCTGCCGATGGTCCGTCCGATGAGCTCAAGGCCGCCGGCCAGGCTTGGATCGACTCCGTCAACGACGCCGAGGCCTCCAAGACCGCTGCCGCTGCCTACGTTGCCGAGCTCGAGAAGTGCGGCTGCGACGCTTCCAAGGCGATCCTCGCCGACAAGGCTTACCTCACCAAGAAGTCCTTCTGGATCTTCGGCGGCGACGGCTGGGCCTACGACATCGGCTTCGGTGGCCTGGACCACGTCCTGGCTTCCGGCCACAACGTCAACGTCTTCGTCTTCGACACCGAGGTTTACTCCAACACCGGCGGTCAGGCCTCCAAGGCTTCGAACCTGGGCCAGGTCGCTCAGTTCGCCGCTGCCGGTAAGGTGACCAAGAAGAAGTCTCTGGCCGAGATTGCCATGAGCTACGGCTACGTCTACGTGGCGCAGGTCGCCATGGGCGCCAACCCGGCTCAGACCCTCAAGGCAATCCACGAGGCCGAGGCCTACGACGGCCCGTCCCTCATCATCGGCTACAGCCCCTGCGAGATGCACTCCATCAAGAAGGGCGGCATGCAGAACTGCCAGGCCGAGATGAAGAAGGCTGTTGAGTGCGGTTACTGGAACCTCTTCCGCTTCAACCCCGAGGCTGCTGCCGGCAAGAAGTTCTCGCTCGATTCCAAGGAGCCCGCGGGCGGTTATCAGGAGTTCCTGATGAACGAGGCCCGTTACGCTTCGCTGACGCGTTCCTTCCCCGAGCGCGCCGAGGAGCTCTTCAAGGAGAACGAGCAGGCCGCTATGGATCGCTACCAGCACCTGCTGAAGCTCAAGACGGTGTACAACGAGGCTTAGGTCTCCCGCCGCAGGATCTGAGGGCTAACCTTCGCGGACGTCCTCGGACATGAAAGAACCCCCGCTGCGCACTACGTGCGGCGGGGGTTCTTTCGTCCTGCGGAGTGTCCGCGAAAGTTAGCCCTCAGATCCTGCTGCGTCTACGTCCTTGGATTGTGTGGGCTGATGAAGGACGTGGCTGATGGGGCTCTTGTCCCTGGCGCTGTTTCGCGCCTTTGGCGCGAAAGGCGCGTCACTTTGGGTATGGAGGGGGACTTGGTTGTTGCTGCCCTCTATGCTCTTACTGTTTCGGTGGCTTTGAGATCTCAGTGAAACTCGCTATCTGCCAATTTTTGTACTATTTTGGTCATTACTATCTGCCAATTTTTGTACTATTACTTGTAATTCTATCTGCCAATTTTTGTCATTTAGGGGTTTTAATGCTACGCCGCAAGGTTACTGATAGGCTTTTGAACTGGAAGAATAACTCCAATAAGGCGTTGCTTGTTACTGGCGCACGTCAGATTGGCAAGAGTTATGCGATTCGCGCGTTTGGAAAAGGCAACTACGCTTCGTATTTTGAGGTCAATTTGCTACTCGATGCCGAGGCAAGGGATGCGCTAATTGACGCTAAGAACGCCGTTGACTTTATCAACCGTGTAGCCCTTCTTGCGGACGCGCCGCTTGTTGAGGGGGATACGCTTGTCTTTGTCGATGAGATTCAGGAGTATCCGCAGATTGTCACACTTATGAAGGCGTTGGTCGAAGACGGGCGCTTTAGCTATGTATTCTCGGGGTCTATGCTTGGGACCGAGTTTAAGGGGATATCTTCTTTTCCGGTGGGGTATGTCGAGCACGTTGTTATGCGACCGATGGATTTTGAAGAGTTTTGTTGGGCAAATGGCGTCAGCGAGAATGTGCTTGCAGACATTCGCAACTGCCTTGTCGAGAGACGTCCCGTCGAAAACTACATTCATGAGGCAATGCTCAAAAACTATAGAGCTTATATCGTTTGCGGTGGCATGCCGGAGGTCGTTCAGAACTATATCGATTCGGGTTATTCGCTCGTGAGAACGCGTGAGCTTCAAATTCAGCTGGTCGATCAGTACAAAAGCGATATCTCTAAATATGCATCGACTCGAGCGTTTAACGTTCGCTCGATTTTCGAACAAATTCCCGTTCAGCTTGAAGCGGAGTCCCATCGCTTTGTTGTTTCGTCTCTGGGCGAGGGAGCGCGCCTTAAAAAATATGAGCAGGATTTCCTATGGCTGGTGAGCGCGAGCGTTGGATTGATGGTCGCCCAGGTAACGGAGCCTCGGAGCCCCCTCAAGAGGACGGAGAAGGCGACAGCCTTCAAGCTGTACGAGTCCGATACGGGTATGCTCGCATCGCGGTATCCCGGCAGCACGGCACGAGCTGTCTATCTTGATATGAAAACTCCCAACCTCGGCGGTCTCTACGAGAACGTGGTCGCTCAGGAGCTTGTCGCCCTTGGGGCTGATGCATGGTACTACCAGACGCGTGAGGTCGGTGAAGTTGACTTTGTGATCGAAGGCGCCCGCGGGCATGTTATCCCGATCGAGGTCAAATCGGGCAAGAAAGTTCGAGCGCATGCGGCTCTCGATCGCCTAATGAGTGTAGACGAGTACAAAATTCCCGAGGCTGTTGTGCTAAGCCACGAGAATCTCGGCAAAGAGGGCAAGATCCTGTACGTCCCTATCTATATGACATTCTGTCTCGATGAGTTTATAGAAAAGGATGACCCCGACAACGATTTCTCGTTTGCACCCATATCTCTCTAGGCTATCTGAGTCCGCAATCCAGCCCTTGCTGTTTCGCGGCTATGCCGCGAAAGGCGCGTCACTTTGCGAAAGGGCTGGGGTCGCTGCTGCATGCGACTCCAGCCCTCTGATTGCTACTTTGGGTCCCGCGATGGGGTGTTGTTGGTGTTGCTAGTTCGGCTTACCTTGTCTCGCCGGTTTCGGTGCGTAGGCGGTAACCGTGGACCAGGTCACTGATGGCCGGCCAAGGAATCTGGCGATCGACCCAAAATTGCAGCTGAACCAGATAGCGCTCGGTGGCGCGGGTGAGGGCGGCAAACTGCTCGTGGGTTTCGACCTGAGCGTAGAGGTCGCGGCTGTGGGCGAGGATGGCGGTCGTATCGTCCATCTTGCCAGTGACGTCGAAGGCGCCCGAGAACCAGTCACACAGGCGCGCGGCACTGTTGCTGAGGGTTGCCAAGTCGGCGGTGTCGCCGTTGACGTTCTCGGTCGCCTGGGCGCGCAGGAGCGAGAGGGCGTCGGTGGCGTTCATGCAGTAGCCGACGGTAAAGTTCCATACTGCGAACTCGCGGCCGGTGTCGAGCTTGCGGCGGCGCATGTAGTCGATGTCGCGGGGTTCCTCGAGCATCATTTGGTCGGCGAGAGCTTCAAGTGCGGTGGTGTACTCGGCAAGGTCGAGCGTGAGCAGGGTGTTGATATCCATCATGGCTAGGCCTCCGCTTCGATCTCGACGATTTCGTTTTTGATGTACATGCCCTGGTTGTCCCAGACGTTGCGGCAGGCGGCGGCAAAGCGCTCGCGGTCGGCCTCGCAGATGCGGGCGAACATGTCGCAGGTGCCAAAGGGCTCGCACACGTCAAAGAAGATGCAGACCGACGACCAGCCGCCATACCAGCTCACCGCGCCGGCGGGTTCGTGAAAGACGGGGTTCTCAATATGCTCGTAGTTGGCGATGGGGCCCGATACGGGATAGGTCACCTCGGTATCGCACACCTTGGCCGAAAAGATGCGAGACTCCACGGGGCAGGACGCCTCGAATAGCTTGCATGTCTCGGGCGCTTCGTCCCAAAGCATGTCGGCGAGAAACGTCTCGTCGTTGAGCGTGATCTTGAGCATTTTTGTCATAGGTAGGACCTCCTCAATCCGTCGCTCAAGGGGTTCGCTGGCGGATAAAGGAGAAGACAGCCACGGGGTCGCCGAACCCAAACTTCACGACAGATACCTGCCGCCCCAGCCCGTGCTGTACTCGGCTAAAGTACCATGCCGTCGGCGCGAAGGCAATATCTTCGTTTGATTTTTCGTAGCACAGAGTAATAGCGCGGTTCGCCATTGTTCGTCTGCCATGCGGCGGGTATTTCTCGGCTATTCCTTTTGATGGATGAAAGGCCCCTTGTTTTTGCAGGGGTGCATACTCGTCTTATAAGTGCATAGAATCTCGTATAGTGCGAGTAAGATATTGCGCTGTCCGTTTTGTGTTTAGCAAAGATATAGTTTGCATAATCTGGTCTAATCCCTGCTCTATTTAAATAAAGTCGCACGTAAATGGCGTAGATATGCGTGAGCTGGGCTTTATTACGCTGAGCGGGTAAAAACGACCGTTCACCGTTCAACTGTTTTCAAAATGAATAAAATGAGCGATAACAGGAATATAAACCTTAATAAACTCGCGTATCGCACGGACACGGGTTATTAATGGGTTGTAGGCCTTTTACAGAAAGGATTCCAGCAATGTCTAAGCCTCTTGGCAAGCCCGATCGTATTGTCGTCGCCCTCGGCGGCAACGCCCTCGGCAACAACCCCGTCGAGCAGATCGAGGCCGTGAGCAACACCGCCCACGCTCTCCTCGGTCTCATCGAGCAGGGCAACGAGATCATCATCACCCACGGCAACGGCCCGCAGGTCGGCATGATCCAGAACGCCTTCGCCGCCGCCCACGACGCCATCGGCACCCCCGAGATGCCGCTGCCCGAGTGCGGCGCCATGTCCCAGGGCTACATTGGTTATCACCTGCAGCAGGGCATCGGCCGCGAGATGCACAAGCGCTATAAGCGTTGGCACGCCGCCTCCGTCGTCACCCAGATCGAGTGCGATCCCGACGATCCCGCGTTCAAGAACCCGACCAAGCCCATCGGCCCCTTCTACACCGAGGAGCAGGCCAAGGAGTTCATGGCCGAGGATCCCTCCAAGGTCTTCGTCGAGGATTCCGGCCGCGGCTGGCGTCGCGTCGTCGCTTCCCCCGATCCCAAGAAGATCGTCGAGGCTGACTCCATCCTCAACCTGCTCGACAACGAGTTCATCGTCATCGCCTGCGGTGGCGGCGGCATCCCCGTCGTCCGCGACTACGAGAACAAGGGTTGCTACAAGGGCGTTCCCGCCGTCATCGACAAGGACCTGGGCGGCGAGCTGCTGGCCGAGGACTGCGACGCCGACGTTCTGTTCCTGCTGACCGCCGTTGAGCATGTCGCCATTAACTTCGGCAAGCCCAACCAGGAGGAGCTCGAGGACATCACCGCCGACGAGGCCGAGCGCCTGGCCGACGAGGGTCAGTTCGGCAAGGGTTCCATGGAGCCCAAGGTCCGCGCTGCCATCAAGTTCGCCCGTTCCCGCAAGGGCCGCACCTGCATCATCGGCGCCCTGGACAAGGCCGCCGAGACCATGGCCGGCCTCTCCGGTACCCGCATCCACGAGTAGTCTCTACTCTGTTGCCTCTCTCGTGGGCGCCAGGCAAAGCGCCCACAAACTAGCCTCTCTTCATGAGCCCCGCAGTCCGCTCCGACTGCGGGGCTTTTTCTGTTGACCTAGTCATTGGGGACAGACTTAAATGAGTAGTCCAAAACGGGTGCAGTTTCCTTTGAGGCCCTCAACCGGAAAATGCATCCCGGAATTATGCCGAAAAGTGGCTCTCAGTTTCCCAAGCAGGCCGCTAACGGAAAGCGTATCCCGCTATCGAACTTCAAAGCGGGATGCGCCTTCCGTGCCGGCAGTTCCGGGCAGTCTGGGGCCACTCATTTAAGTCTGTCCCCAATGAGTGCCCAATGACTAGTAGTAGGCCCACATGACTTCGATTTCGTTGAGGACCTCTACGACACCCCAGCGGCGAGCGCTGCGCATCTGCGAGTTGGGGTCGTACACGCCGATCTGGTCGGCGTCGTCGATGCCGTAGAGCACGATATAGTGGCCAACGCTGGTAAAGGTGCCGGGACGAACCGAGGCGATAATCGGTGCCCCCGAGCGCAGTGCCTGGGTGATAGAGCGGCGATCGACGTGGAGTTCCGTTCCGTTAAGACCCAGCTGCCATGCGCCGTTCGTCATGAATGACCATTCGGTGGCGCCGGTGGGGGCATAGTTGCCTGCCTCGGAAAGCGCGCACATATCGACCGGCGTCATATCGGTGTGGCCGGTCTTAAAGACATAGACCATGGTAAGACAAGTAGGGCCGCAGGCATTTTGGCGGATGGTGCCGCCGGCGTAGGGCAGCTCCGACCACGCGGGGTCAATCTGATAGATATGGGGCATGGTGCCGGCCTGCCACTGCGAGCGCGGGGTCGAAAACGCAAACGAGTAGCCGGGTGCGACCGGGGCCATGAGCAGCTTGTCCTCGGTCGTTGGATCGAGGCCGGCCGAGCCGTGGGAGACGCACGAGCCCAAAAACAAAAAGACCAGGCAAGCGACGATAGAGCAAAGTACGATGCGCGCGCGGCGGAAGGGCAGCGCGGGCGCGCCGCCGCCAGCTCGAGATACCGGGCGAGAGCTCACGCCGCTGCGTCCGCGCTGCGGGTGCGAAAAAGAGCGGCGGACAAAGATGCCGGGCTGACGGCGCCCGTTGCGACGCAGCTGTGGCACGTCCGTCTGGCGCTGGCGAGTGCCGGTGCCCGTGAGGGGGCGAGTGCCCTGGGGCTGCCCGGTGCTGCGGTTGCGGCGTTGTGTCTGCGCACGCGATCCGCTCGACGCGACAGCCCCGTCACGCCTGCGGGTCTCAGCGCTTCCAGTTTGCTTTTGAGCCGTTGAGCCCCCAGTATTCCGCCGAGGCGTGGGGCGAGGCTGCCGCTGCGATCCGCCCGGGTACTGTGAGCTGGCAGCGGCGGAAGAAGACGAGCTCCTGGGCGTCGGCGCAGTGCGGCCAGCAAGGCGAACGCTCTGTCGCCGTTGGTCGCCGTCGTTGAAACCGTATGCCATTCGAACCGCCTTGCCTCATGTATAACCTGTCTATCCTACAAAAAAGATGCGCAACAAATGCTCGCATGCGCCAAAAGCTCGGTAAACGGCACGAACGGGGCAAGCTTGGCGCTATAAATCGGCACCCTTCGCGAGCGTGTGAATCGCGCCATCAAAACGGGCGGCCGCAACGAGCGGCGTCCCTCGCCGTTCGTCCCAAATACGGCGCCGCTCATTTTTCAGTTTTGCCTTCGGTCGAGCCATAAGCGGCGGCGCGGCGCCAAGGCCGTATCTTAAAGCCACGAAATAAAAGCGCGCGGCAAAACAGGCCGCGCAAGGGGTGACGCCAAGGGGCGTCAAAAAGGAAAGGAGGGGAACAATGGCGGACAAGAACGCAGAAGTTGCAGTCGAGGATAACGGCGGCATGAAGAAAACGCTCTCGCTCTGGAACTTCTTTACCATCGGCTTTGGTGCCATCATCGGAACCGGCTGGGTTCTGCAGGTCGGCGACTGGTTGGTCGTGGGCGGCGGTCCCGTTCCCGCTATGATCGCATTCCTCTTGGGTGCAATCTTCCTCGTGCCCGTCGGAGCTGTTTTCGGTGAGCTCACGGCTGCCATCCCCATCTCGGGCGGCATCGTCGAGTATGTCGATCGTAGCTTTGGCCGCACGCTGAGCTACATCACCGGCTGGTTCCTGGCTCTGGGCAACGGCATTCTGTGCCCGTGGGAGGCCATCGCCATCTCGACCCTCGTGTCCGAGATGTTCGGCAGCCTGCCCGGCCTTGAGTGGCTGCGCGCCGTCAAGCTCTACACCATCCTGGGCGCCGACGTTTACCTGTTCCCGACGCTGATTGCGCTCGGCTTTGCAGTCTACGTCATCTTCCTCAACTTCCGCGGTGCCAGCTCGGCCGCCAAGCTCCAGGCCTTCCTGACCAAGGCTCTGCTCTGCGGCATGCTGCTCGCCATGGGCGTCTCGCTGTTCACCGGCTCGCCGGACAACGCCATGCCCGTGTTCTCCCAGGTTACCGGTGCTGGCGGCGGCAAGCCTGCTACCGAGAGCACCAGCCTGTTCGCCGGCATCGTGTCGGTTCTGGTTCTGACCCCGTTCTTCTACGCCGGCTTCGACACCATTCCTCAGCAGGCTGAGGAAGCAGCCGAGGGCCTCAACTGGAACAAGTTCGGCAAGATCATCTCCCTGGCCCTGCTGGCCGCCGGCGGCTTCTACATGGTCTGCATCTACTCGTTCGGTACCATCCTCGACTGGCATGAGTTTGTTAAGAGCCCGGTGCCCGCGCTCGCCTGCCTCAAGGGCATCAACATGCTCCTGTACCTGGCCATGCTCGTCATCGCCACGCTTGGACCCATGGGCCCGATGAACTCCTTCTACGGTGCCACGAGCCGCATCATGCTCGCCATGGGCCGCAAGGGTCAGCTGCCCGAGAAGTTCGCCGAGGTCGATCCCAACTCCGGCGCTCCCAAGCTCGCCTGCGTCGTCCTGGGCGTCATCACCGTCATCGGTCCGTTCCTGGGCAAGAACATGCTCATCCCTCTGACCAACGTGTCGGCTCTCGCCTTCATCTTCTCCTGCGGCATGGTCGCCCTCGCTTGCCTGCGCATGCGCTTCACCGAGCCCGACCTGCCTCGTCCCTACGAGGTGCCCGGCGGCAAGTTTGGCATCTGCCTCGCTGTCGCCGCCTGCGCCATCATCATCGGCCTGCTCGTGATCCCGTTCTCTCCCGCCTCCCTCAACATGGTGGAATGGAGCATCGTGATCGGCTGGCTGGCCGTTGGCCTGGGCCTCATGGCCTTCACCAATTCCCGCAAAAAGTAACGCCTAGCCGGGGCGGATCAGGTGCGCGGAACCCTCTCTCCCGCGCACCGAACCCGGCGCCACTTGGGTAGCTTTGTGAGGCCCTAACCCAACACGGCCTCGCCCACTATATGGATCCATAAGGAGGAACCATGTCCACTAAGTATGCAATCGTTGGCGGCAAGCTCATCGACGGTACCGGCGCCGAGCCGGTCGAGAACTCCCTTGTTCTCGTCGACGACAACGGCAAGATCGAGTACGCCGGTGCCATGCAGGACCTTCCCGAGGGCGTTGAGGTTATCGACGCCGCCGGCAAGACCGTCCTTCCCGGCCTGATCGACACCCACCTGCACTTCTCGGGCAACCTGACCGACGATGACACCGACTGGGTCATGCAGCCGCTTCTCGAGAAGCAGGCCGTCGCCGTCAAGCAGGCCTACGACTGCCTCACCCACGGCCTCACCACCGTCTGCGAGATCGGCCGCTTTGGTATCCAGATCCGCGACTGCATCGACAAGGGCGTCTTCAAGGGCCCGCGCGTTCTGGCCACCGGCCTCGGCTTCTGCCGCGTTGCCGGCCACGGTGACTCCCACCACTGCACCCAGGAGCTCAACAAGGACTCCCACCCCTGGGGCGACCAGGTCGACGGTCCTTGGGATCTGCGTAAGGCCGTCCGTCGTCGCCTGCGCGAGAACCCCGATGCCATCAAGATCTGGGCTACCGGTGGCGGCATCTGGCGCTGGGACTCCGGTCGCGACCAGCACTACTGCTCCGAGGAGATCCAGGCCGTGATCGAAGAGGCCAAGTTGGTCGGCATCCCCGTGTGGAGCCACTGCTACAACAACCACGCCGCTGCCTACGATTCCGTCCGCTTTGGCTGTGAGCAGCTGATCCACGGCTTCGATATCGATGAGCGCACCATGGACCTCATGGCCGAACAGGGCACCTTCTTCACCCCGACGATCGCCTTCCTGCCCACCTGGTACTCCACCTATCCGCCCGTCTACGTCCCCGAGCTGCACGACAAGTACGAGGGCACCCTGGTCGAGAAGGAGCTGCAGCGCAACTACGACTGCCTGCGCGAGGCCAAGAAGCGCGGCGTCGTCATGACGATCGGCTCCGACTCCTTCTCCTTCGTCACTCCGTACGGCAACTGCTCCATCGAGGAGATGTACGAGTTCGTCGACAAGATCGGCTTCACCCCGGTCGAGACCATCACCTGCGCTACCCTCAACGGCGCCAAGATGTGCCACATCGAGGACGAGACCGGTTCCATCGAGGCCGGCAAGTGCGCCGACCTGCTGGTCGTCAACGGTGACGTCGCCGCCGACATCCACGTGCTCAACACCGACAACATGGACGTCATCATGAAGGACGGCTGGATTGTCGAGTCCGGCACCTTTGGCGAGGCCAACAAATACAGCGCCTAAGCTACCGTTCATCGATGGCTGGATGTAAAACACAGTATTTGATTGCATAATGCAATGGAGAGGGTCGCTTGCGGCCCTCTTTATTGCTATGGGTGCGGAAGATATAAGGGGATGACGGTGGATCTCAATAGGCTGATTCTGGGCAAGAGCTACAACTCTACCAAGGTCTTTCGTACTGCCCAGCATGTGGTTCAGGCCATTCTGCTCGGTGTTGTCGTTCCAGCGCTTATCCTGCTGCTCATCTGGGATCTAACTGATAATCCCAATCCCGTTCCGGGCGTCGTCGTCATTGCCGGCTTGGTCATGCTGTGCTTTTTCTTCTCGTATGTTTTTGTGGTTCCCGACGACCTCACGTCGAGCGCAACCGACCGTACACTCGCCATCGCATCAAAAATATTCGCCTATACGTCGCGCGGTCTTACGTCCGAAGCGGCCCTGGGCGCCTCTAAGATCATCCTGTCCGAGACCATCGCTTCTGCCATCTGTTTTACCGACGGCAAGCAGGTGTTGGCAAGCTGGGGCGAGGACTCGATAAAGTGTCCCGCTGGCACCCCGGTGGTGCTCGAGACCACGCTCAACGTCATCGAGACGGGCGAGCAGAGCGTGTTTTCGCGCGACGCCTCCAACGAGACGGGCGGCTATTTTCCCCGCCTGCGCGCCGGCATTGTCGCGCCGCTTACCGTGCGCGGGCATTGCGTAGGCACACTCGAGCTGTATTACCCCCGCCTGAGCAGCATCGATATGCGCCAGACTGCCCTTGCCTCGGGCTTTGCCGACCTCATCTCCACGCAGCTCGCCAGCTTTGAGCTCGAGCGCCAGGACGAGCTCACGGCCCGCGTTGAGCTGCGTGCCCTGCAATCGCAGGTCGATCCGCACTTCCTGTTCAATACCATCAGCACTATCGTGTCGCTCGTTCGAACCGAGCCCGACAAGGCGCGATCGTTGCTGATCGACTTTTCCAACTACTATCGTCAGACGCTTTCTGACTCCGATACGCTCACCACGCTCGAGCACGAGGTGGAACAGGGCACTCGTTATATCAATCTTATGCAGGCCCGGTATGGCGACGGCCGTCTGCGCGTTTCGGTCGACATCGACTTTGAGGTGCGCGACAGCTTGGTACCGCCGTTTATCTTGCAGCCGCTGCTCGAAAACTGCATCAAGCATGCGCAGCGCGAGATCGAGCCACTTTCTATTCGTGTTAGGGCTTTTGAGACCGATGACGGCTTGGAGATCATCGTCGAAGATGACGGCATCGGGATGAGCGAAGAAGTCTGCGCGCATCTGTTTGAGCAGCATCGCCGAGAGGAGCCCGAGAGCATTACCGCCGACGGTTCCATCAAGCGAGGCTGCGGTCTGGCGCTCTTCAACGTGCTTCAGCGCATCCACTTCTTTTACGGAGAAGATTCTGGCATGCGCGTGAAGTCCCAGGAGGGCGTGGGAACGCAGGTCATCGTTGAGCTGAACGGCGAGCCGCATGAACCGGCGCCGTTGACGGTGTAGCACGCGGTTGGATTGAGAGAAAAAGAGGGGAAGCGCATATGTCCGAGGGCTGGAACATCTTGGTGGTTGATGACGAGCCTCCCATTAGGGCTGAACTACGCTATTTGTTGGAAAAGGATGCACGCGTGGGAACCATTGCCGAGGCGGGCAATGTCACCGAGGCCGTGGAATCGATTCTGTCGAACAAGCCGGACGTGCTGTTTTTGGACATCACGATGCCCGGTCGCTCGGGAATTGAGCTTGCCGAGACGCTGCAGAACCTAAAGACGCCGCCGGTCGTGGTGTTTGTGACGGCATTTGCCGAGTATGCGGCCGATGCCTATAACCTCGATGCTGTCGATTACGTCGTCAAGCCGGTCGAGGATGCCCGCCTGTCAAAGGCGCTCGACAAGATCGAGACTGCTTTGGGCGCTCGCCGTGTCGTCCATGCTCCGCGCCAGCCTTTGCGCCTGACGGTGGACCGCGGGGGCAAAAAGGTGTTCATTCCCGTCGCGGACGTCTGCTACTTTGAGGCGCGCGCCGATTTTTGCAACGCCGTCTGTGCCGAGGGAACGTACCTGATCAATGAGTCGATCTCATCGCTCGAGCGCCGCTTGGGCTCCGAGGGTTTTATCCGCGTCCATCGCAGCTATCTGGTCAATTTGGAAGACGTGCACAATGTCGAGGTCGGCTCCACGGGCCTCATGGAGCTTCGACTCGATCGCGTGAGCTCGACGGTGCCCGTGTCCCGTCGCCGCGCCGCCGAGGTCAAGGCTCATCTGGGGCTTGCGTAAGCGACCTGCGCACCATCGTTTACCGCCGCAGGTTTGGCATGACCGCGCGGTGGGCATAATGGGTGGCATCGAATGAAATCGAAAGGATCATTATGCCTGCGCTCATTACGCATCATCTGTTTGGCGAGGAAAGCATCGACCGTCTGCCGCAGGGCGTCATTACGTCCGACGAGGAACGTATTGCCTTTATCCTGGGTAACCAGGGCCCCGACCCGTTTTTCTTCCACATGCTCACGCCGCGCATTTCCGACTGCACGCTGCTGGGACAGGTTATGCACCGCTCGCGCATGTCACGTCAGTTCTCGTGCCTGCGCGATGGCGTGTCGCACCTGCTGCCGCGCGATGCCAACCTGGGCCGCGCCTTTGCGCTGGGCCTGCTGTCGCACTATGTGCTCGACCGCAATGCTCATCCCTTTGTCTATGAGCAGCAGTTTGGCATTGTGGACTCCGACCCTGAGCTCGAGGATTCGGGTAGCCAGGTTCACGCCGTGCTCGAAAGCGACCTAGATGTGCTGATGCTGCAGCTCAAGCGCGACGGTGCCACGGTCGAGGACTATCCGCCGGCGGGCGAGATCGTCACCACCGATCGCATCAATCGCGTGGCCGGCGTGCTGATGAGCTACGTCGCCGGGCGCGTGTACGGTATCGACATCCCGGCGGGGGAGTACGCCGGCGCCGTGGCCGACATGCAGATGCTCTATCGTGCCATCGAGCCTGCCGGCTCGGCCAAGACGCGCGCGATTGCCCTGGTCGAGGGCCTGGTGCACGACTACTCGCTGCTCGACGGCCTTGCCCATCGCGTGACGACCGAGCTGCCCGAGCGCACCGGCAACCTGGGCCACCTGGCATGGAAGAATCCCTTTACCGACGAAGTCTCGACCGAGAGCTTCCCCGAGGTCTTTGAGCGCGCGCTTGTTGATTACGAGCTCACCGTCGCCCGCTTTATCGAGACCGGCGATATGGAGGCCGTGACCGGCCATATCAACTACAGCGGTCGCGTGCTTGGTGCCGACGAGGAGTTCGACCGCGAGGAATAGGGCTGGCGCAGTCCCATCGCCCCGCATGGCCGCGTGCCCCTTTGCCGAATCCTTACCGGCACCTCTGGACAATTGGGGTACGATGAACTAACTGCATATCGGGCGAATACGAAGGGGCCCTGTCCATGAAATACACCAAGCTCGAGCGTAACTGGGTTATGTACGATGTGGGCAATTCGGCCCTCGTGCTGCTCAACACCTCGGTGGTGCCCATCTACTTTAACGCCATCAACACCGGTGCCTCCTCGGCCGACCTGGTGGTCGCCTGGGGCAACGCGCAGACAATCGCTTCGCTGGTCATTGCCATGCTCATGCCCATCCTGGGCGCGCTTGCCGACTACGCCGGCAACAAGATCAAGTTCTTCATGGGCTTTTTCCTTACGGGCCTGGTGCTTTGCTTTGCGCAGGCCATCCCCATGTCCGCCATGGCGTTTTTAACCGTCTACGTGCTGTGCACCATCGGCCTTAACTCCTCCATGACGTTCTACGACGCCATGCTGCCCGATGTCACCACCGACGAGCGCATGGATGCCGTGTCGAGCTCGGGCTTCGCTTGGGGCTATATCGGCTCCACCGTGCCGTTTATCGTTTGCCTGGCGCTTATCATGGGCGGCCCGGCCCTCGGTATCCCCACCATGCTGGCCACGCGCCTGTCGTTTATTATCACCGGCGCCTGGTGGCTCGTCTTTACCTTGCCGCTCATTCGCACCTATAAGCAAAAGTACGGTCGCGAGCGCAAGCCCGAGGACACCATCGGCCATATTGTGGGCGGCGTGTTCTCCGAGGTTGCGCACACCATGCGCGAGATTGCCAGCAACAAGACCATCCTTCTGTACATGGTCGCGTTCTTCTTCTATATCGATGGCGTCCACACGGTCATTTCCATGGCCACCAGCTACGGCTCGGCCCTGGGCATCGATTCGACGCAGCTGGTGCTGGCACTGCTCGTTACGCAGTTTGTGGCCTTCCCGTCCGCCATTATCTACGGCAAGCTCGCCGGTCGCGTGGGTACGCTCAACATGATCTTGGTGGCTGTCGCCGCCTACATGGGCATTGTGCTGTTTGCCGCATTCTTCTTAAAGACCGCTTTTGAGTTTTGGGTGCTTGCCATTTTGGTCGGCCTGTTCCAGGGTGGCGTGCAGGCGCTCAGCCGCAGCTACTTTGGCCGCATCATCCCCAAGGAAAAGTCCAACGAGTACTACGGCTTCTTCGACATCTTTGGTCGCTACGCAAGCGTTATGGGCACCTTCCTGGTGTCGGTCGTCACCTCGCTGACCGGCAACCCGTCGTTGGGCGTCCTTTCCATTGGCGTGCTGCTGGTCGTGGGCTTTGTGCTACTGGTCCGTCTGTCCCGCATGACTCGGGCGGCAGAGCAGACCGCATAAGCGCCGGGCGGTTATTGCGCCCGTCGCGGTACTCTTTTGGGGTTATCCGCATAAAAGGTTCTGACTTCCGAGCAATGATTTGCCCAAGTGGGTATGATGGAGTCAGCTAGGTCGCGGGGCGCCGCCTGTGTTTGGCGGCGCCCCGTTTTTTTGTTGCAGGGAGGGAAAAGCATGAACGCTACGGTTGTGATCCCAACATATTGGGCGGGCGATGATGCCCATGCAAACGCTCCCGGCGCCTATGACCACTCGACGCAGCTCAATGCCACCAACCCCGAGCTCGACCGCTGCCTGGCCTCGCTCGAGCAGGTGCGCGACATTCCGCGGATCATCCTTTTGGTGGTCTGCCCCATCTCGGCCACGGCCGATGTGTCCAGGCGCGTGCACGAAATCGTGGACGCGCACCCCGCGCTCAAGGTCACCGTGGTCACCAATACCCAGGCATCGCGCATTGCCGACCGTGTGGCGCAGATTGCGCCCAAGGGCTCGGGCGAGTGCGTGAGCCTGCGCGGTTACGGCGCCATTCGCAACATGGGGCTTGCCTGCGCCGCCGTGCTCGGCCACGACGCGGTTGTCTTCTTGGATGACGACGAGACCGTCATCGGCGCCGACTTTATGAAGCGCGCGACCTACGCGCTGGGTCAGCAGACGCGCCAGGGTCTGCCGATCTTGGTCAAG
This sequence comes from uncultured Collinsella sp., assembly GCA_934654835.1. GTDB lineage: Bacteria > Actinomycetota > Coriobacteriia > Coriobacteriales > Coriobacteriaceae > Collinsella. Next base: position 6,292 of record CAKUGY010000013.1, on the reverse strand, counting down.
AGTGGGTACTTCTACGATCGCGACGGATCCCCGTTGGCTCCCACGGACAAGGTGGGCATCTGCCATCGTTGGTGGACCAAGCGCATCGAGTTCAACCGTTGGATGAAAAAGGCGCTCTCGGGCACCCGCATCTCGCGCTCCAACTACGTGTGCGGTGGTCTTGTGGCCCTGCACGCCCGCGCCTTTACCCGTGTGGCCTTCGATCCGTTTATCACCCGAGGCGAGGACCTGGACTACCTCTTTAACATGCGCATGTTTGGCTACGACGTGTGGTTCGATAACGAGTGGACCGTGCGCCACCTGCCGCCCGAGTCCGAGAAGCGCTCGCCGCGCTTTATGCAGGACGTGTACCGTTGGTACTACGAGCGGGCCAAGCTGACGTTTGCCGCGCACCAGCAGGAGCTCATCCCCGTCACGGCTGCGTCGCTCATGCCCTACCCGGGCCCGTGGATTTCGCGCGAGCTCGACGACCGTGTGCGCAAGACCGCCATGGTCCGCAGCATGTTTACCCGAGAGCACGAGGGATACCTGCGCATTTGGCGCCACGGCATCGACGAGGCCAAGACCTACGCACGCCAAAACGCCGCAAGCTATCTGCGTTTCCAGAGCTTCTGGCCCAAGATCATGGACGGGCTCTGGCGTGACGCACAACTGACCAGCATCCTGGAGGGGACTGAATGATCGACCGCCGCGCCCAGCGCGATAGTTCAATATCAATCTTTCGCATAATCGCCGTCGTTTGCGCCATTTGCGTGCTGATGTACTTTGTCTTTGCCCTGGCGACCGGAATCGAGCCTATCGCGACCGTGGTCGCCTGCGCGCTGTTGTGCATCTTTCTGTGCATCTTTATCTTCTTGACGCTCAATCCCGATTCGGTGCGCTCGCAGTACACCGAGGAGACGCTCTCGGTGGCGTCTGCCATGCTCGAGGACATCAAGGGCGGCCTGACGCAGGAGTCGGCACGTCTGGTGTGCCAGCGCATTTTGCCCGAGACGCGCGCCATGACGGTTGCCATTACCGACGAGAGCAACGTGCTGGCCTGCGCAGGCGAGTTCGAGGAAAAGCTGCTGCCCGATTCGCCCATCCACACGCTTGCCACGCGTTACGTCATCGAGCACGGCATCGTGCAGTCGTTTAACCGCATGGTGGACGTGGTGGGTTCGGATGGTTCGCACAACCAGGTCCCCGCCGGCATCATCGCGCCCATCAAGGTGGGCGACCGCACCGTCGGCACGCTCAAGTTCTACTACAAGACCCCGCGCGCCGTCGATCGTACCCAGTACGCGCTCGCCTCGGGCTTTGCCGAGATCCTGTCCACGCAGCTCGCCATCCACGAGCTCGAGGTGCAAAAGGAGCTCACGGCTCGTGCCGAGGTGCGTGCTCTGCAGGCTCAGATCAATCCGCACTTCCTGTTCAATACGCTCAACACCATCGCGTCGTTTACGCGCACCGACCCGCTGCGCGCCCGCGAGCTGCTGCGCGAGTTCTCCTCGTTCTATCGCGCCACGCTCGACAACTCGGGCTCGCTCATTCCCGTGTCGCGCGAGGTCGCGCAGACCAAGCGCTACCTGACGTTTGAGAAGGCGCGCTTTGGCGAGGACCGCGTACTGGCGACCTTCGATGTCTCGGAGAATGTCGAGGACACGTTGGTCCCGGCCTTTGTAATCCAGCCGATTGTCGAGAACGCCGTGCGTCATGGCATGGGCGACGACGGTGCCCTGAGGATCGACGTGACCGTCCACCAAGACGGCGATGACGCAATTCTAATCGCGGTGGCCGATAACGGCGTTGGCATGGACGAGGGCACGGCTGCAAGGCTGTTTGACGAGCGCTCTGCCCGCCCCGACGCCAGCTCCCCGCAAGGTGGCGGCGCCGGTGTTGCCATGCATAATATTTCGGAGCGCATCCATCGCTTTTATGGACCGCACTCTTATACGCGCGTCGAATCGGCACCGGGCAAGGGCACTAAAGTGCTCCTGCATCTCGATTTGTCGGAGAGCATCTTCGACATTCAAGAGTAAAATAATTGGTTACGGGTTTAACGCCGGTTGGCGGATGCCCGACGTAGTTAGTTGACGAAAGGTTTTATCCCTATGCTGCGTGCGATGATTGTGGATGATGAGGCCCCGGCCCGTTCGGAACTTCGCTTCTTGCTCGAGCAGACGGGCAAGATCGGCACGATCACAGAAGCGTCGAGCGTTCGCTCCGCCATCGAGATGCTTATGGAGAGTCGCGTCGATGTCGTGTTCCTCGACATTTCGATGCCTGGCGCTTCGGGCTTGCAGCTTGCCGAGGCCCTGCATAAGCTCAAGAATCCGCCGGCGATCGTGTTTGTGACCGCGTACAGCGATCATGCGGTCGAGGCATTCGATGTGGATGCCGTCGACTATCTGATGAAGCCGGTCGAGGAGGCTCGCCTGGATCGAGCGATCGAGAAGGTCATGCAGCGCGCCAAGCCCGTCACGGACAGCAAGGTGACCATCGAGCGCATCCCGGTGGAAAAGGGCGGCCGCAAGGTCCTCATCCCCGTGGACGACATTCGCTTTATCATGGCCAAGGATGATTACTCCTGCATCTATACGGTCGACGACCGCTTTTTGTCGACGACCTCGCTGGCGCAGTTCGAGGCCAAGCTCTGCGACTTTGGCTTCTTCCGCGTTCACCGCCGCTACATCGTCAACCTGGCGTGCGTCACGGACGTCGAGACGGTGCCCTCGGGCGCCATCCAGTTGGGCATTACGGGCGTCGACGAACGCGTACCGGTTTCGCGCCGTCGCGTCGTACCGCTCAAGAAGGCCCTGAGCCTCTAGCACAATGGCCCCGCAGCCCTGTAGACCAATTGTCTGCGGAGCCGTGGGGCATTTTTGTATGTATGGACATAATCGTTTGCGGAAGGGATCCCATGAACAGTGCAAGCGCCAAGCGCATCGACATTATCTCGGACACCCACGGCTATCTTTCGCCTGCGCTCCTGGACGAGCTCAAGGGCGCAGATCTGATCATCCACGCCGGCGACCTCACGTCAGAGATGGACTACGAGCACCTATGCACCATCGCCCCCGTGCGAGCAGTGCTGGGCAACAACGACTACTACCGCGACTACGGCCCCGATGTAGACCGTTTGGCGCTCTTTACCTACGAAGGCCTCAAGTTCGCCGTAGCCCACTACCGCGAAGACCTCCCGGTGGGATCCGTAGACGTAGCCATCAACGGTCACACCCACGTAACCAAAGAAGCCCAAGTGGGTCGCTGCTTAGTCCTCAACCCAGGCAGCGCCAGCTACCCCAGAGGCACCAGAGGCCCCACCATGGCCAGAATGCTAGTAAAAGACGGCAAGATCATAAGCACCAAGTTTATTGACCTAGAGTAACCGCAACAAAACCGGGGGATGCAGATTGCATCCCCCGGTTTTCTTTGAGCCAAAGGCCGAGTTTCAACAAAAACCTTAGACAACCCCGCCGCGGAGAACGGGGACCCCGAGCCGCGAAGCGGCGAGCAACAAAGTCTTCGAAGAAAGTGACGGCAGGGAGGGTCTCCGGGGCTGAGGGCGGGGGTTAAGTTTGTCGCGAGTTCCGCACGCAAAGGAAAGCACTTAATGTGCTTTCCGTCTTGCGCAGGACTGTAGAGCAGCAAACTTAACCCCCGCCCTCAGCCCCGGAGACCCTCCCGGACAGGCCCCAAAAATTTTTTCAAAAAAGTTGTTGCGCGCCGGACAGACTTCTGTGTATACTAATCCCCGCAGCGCACGCGAGCGGAAACAAACGCGAACGACTGCCTGGGGAGTTAGCTCAGTTTGGTTAGAGCGCCGGCCTGTCACGTCGGAGGTCGCGGGTTCGAGCCCCGTACTTCCCGCCAACGCAATTTAAGCCACGTCTTCGGACGTGGCTTTTTGCGTTTAATAGGACATCGATCCTTATCGCCCCTTCATCCAAATCACCACATTTGCAATGAGTGAGTCAAGCCCAACTGATATATATGTTCAAACAGGGGGTTTGTTGCGCAACACTCGTTCAATGAAGCAGGGGGTTAGGTTATACTAAATCGCACTGTAGGCCGTATCTGATTCATTCTGTCTCCAAGTGCGGCATCCAGTGGGCACCCAGTTTATTATTTGGTTGCCCAGGCGGTCATTTGGCGTCTCGACACAAGCTCGGCCCCGGAGCTCGTTCGAGCTGTTCGTATTCCTTGAAAGGGGAAACATGGACATATCGAGGAAGACTGATTATGCCCTTCGCATGCTTGCGATGCTTGCCGAGGAGCCGGAGCGGTTGCTTTCTGTTCGCACTGCTGCCGAAGAGGTCAATATTCCGTATTCGTTTGCTCGTTCGATTCAACACGGTTTGGTTCAGGCTGGCATTGTGGAAAGCCTGCGTGGCGTTCACGGCGGCATGCGCCTTAAGGTGAGCCCCGACGATGTCACCATCCGCCAGGTTGTCGAGGCCGTACAAGGCCCCATGGTCATGAACGATTGCACCGCGCCCGATGGCGACTGTGCGCGCATGGGCACGTGCTGCTATCATCCCCTGTGGGCCGGAGCCCAGGCGTTGATGCGCGACTATCTCGATTCCGTTTCGCTCGGCGATATCGTCGCTCACCGTCAGTTCCCGGCCGTCGATCCCAGGTTCGCCGACCGCGATGCGTTTCCCGAGTACGCCACCTGCGCGTGCGCTTGCCGGGAGGAATAGCGCAGCATAAGGAGCATAGCTATGATTCAGGACCCCTTTCGTTCGATGATTCGTTCGGAAGGGGTCCTGCGTTATCGCGACCTTCCGTGGCGCCGCACGCGCGACCCGTATATCATCTGGCTCTCCGAGGTCATGCTCCAGCAGACGCAGGTGCCGCGCGTCGAGACGCGCATGCCGGCATGGCTCGACCGCTTTCCGACCGTCCAGGCGCTCGCTCAGGCCGCCCCGTCGGACGTTTTGGATGCGTGGCAGGGGATGGGCTACAATCGCCGCGCTCTGGCGCTTCACAGGGCCGCACAGAGCGTCGTGGAGGACTGGGACGGGGTGTTTCCGAGCGAGACGCGCGACCTGGTCGCGCTGCCCGGTATTGGCCCGGCGACGGCGCAGGGCATCCGCTCGTTTGCGTTCGATCTTCCGGGTGTGTATCTGGAGACCAACGTGCGCACGGTCTTTCTGCATCATTTCTTTCCCGATGTTCCTGCCGTTCCCGATCGCGAGCTGGTGCCGCTGATCCAAGCTGCTTGTCCGGCTGCCCCCGGTGCGGTAGCGGACGAGATCGCGCCCTTCGCCGTGCCTCAAGACGATGCCGACACGCCGCGCGCGTGGTACTACGCGTTGCTGGATTACGGCGCGTACCTCAAAAAGACGCTGCCCAATCCTTCCAGGCGCTCGGCAGGCTATAGCCGTCAGTCCAAGTTTGAGGGCTCGCGTCGCCAAAAGCGCGCCCACATCGTGCGCATGCTGCTGGCGGCGCGCGACGGGCACCCGGCGGGCATTACGCTCGATGAAGCCGTTGCCGGCGTTAACGAGATGGAGGCAGCTGCCGGCCGAGAGTCGGTCGAGCGTGAGTTGGTCGCGGGTATTTTGGCCGATCTTGAGCGCGAAGGCTTTTGCCGCGCCGAGGACGACCGCTGGATGAGCGTATAGCTCGCCCGAATTTGAAGAACAGGATTGTAAGGTTTAGATTCTGCGCATGAGGGCATCCTAAAGACAAGGCCGCTCAAAGCCTATGGGCGGCATGTGTTGAAGGGAAGTACACCTATGGATTTTGAGAACTCCCAAACCAAGAAGAACCTCGAGACCGCTTTTGCCGGTGAGTCCCAGGCGCACACCAAGTATCGCTACTATGCCTCCAAGGCCAAGAAGGACGGCTACGTTCAGATCTCGAATATCTTTGCCGAGACCGCAGGCAACGAGTCCGAGCACGCCAAGCTGTGGTTTAAGTATCTGCACGACGGAGCCGTTCCCGACACCTTGGACAACCTGCGCGATGCCGCCGCGGGCGAGAACTACGAGTGGACCACGATGTATGACGAGTTTGCCAAGACCGCCGAGGAGGAGGGTTTTGTCGAGATCGCCGCGAAGTTCCGTGGTGTCGCCGCCGTCGAGAAGGCGCACGAGGAGCGCTACAACAAACTCGTCGAGCGTATCGAGTCGGGCGAGGTGTTTGAGCGCGAGGGCGTAAAGGTGTGGAAGTGCCTGAACTGCGGGCACCTGCATGTGGGTGCCGAGGCGCCCGAGGTGTGTCCGGTTTGTAACCACCCGAGGGCGTACTTTGAGGAGCAGGTGGTGAACTACTAGCGCCGGTACGAATGCGGGCTGGGCCG